>JAXIOV010000178.1:0-75787 GCA_045403245.1 Pyrinomonadaceae bacterium
ATCCAAACTTCGTTTATTGAAGAGTAAATGCGCGTCAGCGTAGGTCAGATAAATACCACCAACGGCGACTTTGCAGGCAACACTGCCCGCATCATCCAGGCGATCCAGCGCGCGCGGCAGGACGCCTCTGATGTCATAGTCTTTCCGGAAACCTGTGTCCAGGGCTATACGTCTTTCGATTGGTTCCTCGATCGAGACGTCGTCCGCTGCGTGCTCCAACCTCTGGAGCGAATCATTGCGGCAACTGAAGGCATCACCGCAATCGTCGGCACGGTCAGGCCAAGCGATTTGCCCACCGGCCGCAAACTTCATAACTCCGCCGCCGTAATCAGCAACCAACAACTGCTCGGCTTTGCCGACAAGACGCTGCTACCCGAATACGACGTCTTCGACGATCCGCGCTACTTCGAGCCCGCCCGCGAACGTCACTTGTTCAATGTCAACGACTGCAAGCTCGGGGTCGCAGTTTGCGAAGACTTCTGGAACGACAAGACGTTCTGGAAGGAACGGCTCTACGCGCACGATCCGTCTGACGAGCTAATCGATATGGGCGCCAAGATGCTCATTTCGATTAATGCGTCTCCTTTTAACAAAGGAAAGATGGGCGTGCGTTGTGCAATGGTCTCGCATCGCGCCCGAGCGGCAAAGATCCCGATCGTGTTTGTGAATCTGGTTGGCGGAAACGACGGGATCATCTTCGACGGCGCCAGCATTGTTGCCGACGGTGAAGGAAAGATCGTGCTACAGGCGCCGCCTTTTGAAGAGTTTGTGGGCACTGTTGAGCTTGAATGTGGCGTTTCTGACAAACGCTGTCTACCCGGCGACGATATTGAAACCGTTCGCAGCGCCCTGGTACTTGGGATCCGGGACTATGCGCAGAAAAGCGGATTTACGAAAGCCGTAATCGGGTTGTCGGGCGGAATCGATTCAGCGCTGGTGGCAGCCCTGGCCTGTGAGGCTATGGGCGCTGAGAACATCCTGTCGGTAATGATGCCCTCGCCTTATTCTTCGCGAGCGAGCATCGACGACTCGGTTGAACTCGGCCGGCGGCTGGGAATGAAGCTGATCGAGCGACCAATCATCGAGGCTTACAAGGTCTTGTTGAAAGAATTGCAGCTTCCGGAGCCCACTGCGCAGGGCAGTTCACATGCAGCCGAAAACCTCCAGTCCCGTTTGCGCGGAAACATTCTGATGACCATCTCCAACTCGGAGAATCGCCTGCTGCTTTCAACCGGCAACAAGTCGGAATTGGCGATGGGTTATTGCACACTTTACGGGGACACGAATGGCGGGTTGGCCGTGATTGGAGACGTTCTGAAAACTGAGGTTTATGCGCTGGCGAGTCGCCTCAACCGCGAGCGTGAGATCATTCCACAGTCAATTATTGAGAAGCGACCATCGGCTGAGCTGGCGCCCGGGCAGTTTGACGATCAGTCGTTGCCGCCTTACCCCACTTTGGATCCAATCCTGCAAAAGTATTTTGAGCAAAAGGCGACACCAGACGAGATCATCGCCGCCGGACATGACCCGGCGACGGTCTATGACATCCTGAATCGAGTGGAAGCTCCGGCCAATGAATTCAAGCGCAGGCAGTTGCCGCCAACCTTGATCATCTCACGCAACGCGATTGGGGTTGGACGCCGGCGGCCGGTAACGCATCGCTATCGTCGTGTGCCGGCCCCAGGGTGCTGAATAGGACCGGCATTCCTGCCTGTCTGACTCTGGGGGACTACTCAGGAGGGACCGCAGACGTTCTTCTCGGTGAAACCTCCGAGGCGAGCACAGAGAATTTCTCTTCAAATTGTCTCAGCGATGGTCCGGACAGACAGGAATGCCTGTCCTACTAAGCCGCGTAGCGTGCGTAGACCGATTTCACCTTTTCCAAAAAATCTCTGCGGTCGAGGATGTGATAGAGCTTGATGCTCCCGGAGCCACCGGATAGCTGTTCGATCAGCTGCTCGAGAATCTCAAATTGATCCCCGCTGGCGATTTTTCTGGCGTCAAAGTAGCCTCCATACCTCAGCCGGCGAGTCAGATCTTGCAATGTCAACCGACCCTCCAACGTGCGGCCGCCATGAGCGTGTGACCGGCTAACCAAATACTGAACGATTAACACCTCGCTGTAGATCAACTGAGCTAGAAACAGTCGGGTGCCGTCCCTTTCCCAGCCTTCAGCCAGCCGCTGCGATCGGCGGACGCCGCGCAAACCTTCAAAGACTTTGGTCCAGTCAGTTTTGGGTTCCGCCCGGGCGAGGAAGGCGCGCGTAGTTTGAAGCAGCCAGGCGTCGTCATCCAGGTCGAGGTTATGTTCCAGCGTGTCGAGCCAGTCGAAAAAGACTGTTCGTTTGTCAGATTTCGCTTCGATAACCTGAAACTGGTTCTCCTTTTGCGGCAAGGATTTGACCAGTTTTCGGCGTGCCGCGTCGGTAGACTTGCCGCCTTCGATCCGATACGTATCAAAACGCGCATGCCATCGTTTTGCCGCGTTGCAGTAGGGGCAATGCGGGCGCGTCTCCTCCGAATCAAAGAAAGGACGCATTGCTTTTGGCGCGGTCAACTCAGCAACGGTCGGCGCGTAGTTCCTGATTTCCGAATACGCTTTACGAGGCGCGAGGTTTAGTTGAGCGGTGAAGATGTCGAAAGTGCAGGCAAGGCAAACGAGCGTTGAATACTCTGTGACTGAGCCGGGCGGGAATTCACTGAAATCCAGTTCGCGACGTTTGACAGTCTTTGGCATGTCTTGAGTCGATCTGCCTCCAGCTATGTAAAGCAAAATGTTAGTTTGCAGACCGGAAGCGGTGATTGGTGCCGAACCGAATGATCCGTGCAGGCGAACGCAGCAAACTAACAGTTTACTTTACCTACACGATCGACACTAAAGCCGGTTGCAAATCCTCATGAACGTGACCGACGGCCAGGTCGAGTTCAGCCTCCAGATCGCCGGTGCCCGATTTCAGTTTACGGAAATCGAATAAGTTGTGATCCAGCAAGTGAGACGGTTTCGCATTGCCGAGTGCTGTCAGCATCGAGCTGCGAATGTTTGGAATCTCAGATTCCAGATCGCTGATCAGTTTTTTGATTCGCGCTCGTTGCAGGTTCGGTTGCGAGCCGCACAGATCGCACGGGATGATAGGAAACTGAGCGGCCTCAGCAAAGGCCGCGATGTCTGATTCACGACAATAAGCCAGCGGCCTGATCACGGTATTGCGTCCATCGGTTGAACGCAAAACAGGAGGCATTGCCTTGAGCGTGCCGACGAAGAAAAGATTCAGCAGGAAGGTGGTGATGATATCGTCGGCATGATGACCTAACGCAATCTTGTTACAGCCCTCTTCGACCGCCAGGTTGTACAGAATCCCGCGTCGCAGACGTGAACACACCGAACAGTAAGTCTTACCCTCCGGAACCAGCCGCTTTACGATCGAGTAAGTATCGCGTTCGATGATGCGAAATTGAACGCCGCGATTCGAGAGGTAGTTTGGAAGCACATCCGCGGGAAACCCCGGCTGCTTCTGATCGAGATTGACCGCGAGCAAATCAAACGTGACCGGGGCGCGATGCTGTACGTCAAGCAAAAGCTCCAGCATCGTGTAGCTGTCTTTGCCTCCGGAGAGGCAAACCATGAGGCGGTCGCCATGCTCGATCATGCCGAAATCGGCGATGGCCTCGCCCATTCGGCGCAGGAGTTTCGTCTTTGATTTGTTATCCATGCTCATCGTCCGCCCCAAGATCCGGTCGGTTCCCAGGATCTCAGGATGCCATGTCTGATTTGCCTATTACAAATGACCGGCCGAAGTCTGGGGCCAAGGCAATCCTGGAGTTCTTTTCCAGGCCGGTTTGCGCGGCTGGACCCGGTGGTCCAACCCGGCCAACCGGCGAATTCGCCTCTCAAGCATCCAGTGGCCTTTCAGGCGCAAAAAGCGCTTGTAGTAGTCGACTGAGTATGTTACCGTGCGCCACACTTCAAGCGGTTTTTCGTCCCTGCATTCTCAGCTTACAATCGTAGCTTTGATCATTCCGGCCAGCGTCGTCCGCTGTGATCAAGTGTCTACATCCGGAGATTTGTCGTTTGCTCGAGGTCAAGAGAAAACCCAATGAGAGCCAGAGCACCAGGGGTGTAACCGCGACGGCAACGGCAACGAGAGACGGCTATCACCAAAATCTCGAAACGGAGACAGATCCGGTGATTATTGGGTCTGTTGGTCCATTAACCAGCCGGATTGAAACGCTTCCATCCCTCGTGCCGGCGCCGCCGGAGAGTAGAAGCTCCCAGACCAGAGTGCCCGTGATTACGGGCGAAGCCCACTACAAGGGAGTCCTCCCGATTGATGGCGTGGTCACGGGACAACCCGGAGGCAATGGCGGCGGGAGTCTCGCAATCAGGCAAAAGTCCACGACGACCTACAAGGCCCAGCCCGAATTATCTGGTGAAATCAGCTTCCGCGACATGCTCCGCGTTAACGGGCATATCGCCGGCACGGTCTACTCAAAGGTCGGGACGCTGATCATTGATGCGTCCGCGAGGGTAGATGCCAATATTGAAGTAGGCACTGCAATTATCAACGGCACTGTCTACGGCGATGTCGTCGCCCAGCAACGAGTCGAAGTTGGAGCTACTGCCAGAATATATGGAAACATTTGGACGCGATCTCTGGCAATCAAGGATGGCGCGATTTTTGACGGCGTTTGTAATATGATCTCGGAAGTTTCAAGAGAACAAAACTCGCCGGCGGCGTAATTTGACTCTTGGTCCCCCCTTTCGTGCGGAAGGAGATCAATGGGTAACGTGCTGGATGTAATTGCCACAACACCTGCGGCTGGTTCGGCGGAACCACCTACCGACTCAAACTTCGATCCCCGCCCTTACTTCGATCAATGGACTAAGGACCTCGAGGCTGCCCGACTGCGCCTGAATAGCCACGAGCCCAGTGATCAAGAGGTTTCAGAGTTTTTCTTCAAATCATTGCCCGGCTCAAACGGAGAGCTCATTTTTGAGGGAGTTTTGCACTTCGACGGTCATTCAATGGGAAACATCCTCTCTCCCGACGGCACCCTGGTGGTGACGAAGCGCGGCGTGGTTGACGCTGATATCGAGGTTGGCACCGCCTTGATCTATGGTTCGGTCAAGGGAAACATCACCGCGAACGAGAGGGTTTTCCTCGGCGATGACGCACGCGTTACCGGCCAGATCCAAACGCGTTTGTTGTCTGTGAAACCCGGGGCGGTCTTCGTTGGCGATTGCTTGTTTACACCACCGGCGCACGCACCATTGTTTGAAGAAGAACTAAGCGAGAATGAGCATCAAGCGGAGGAGCTCGATCGCGTTCTAGTAGCAGTGTAATCGGGTGAAGCGAAGGCTGAATACAGACAAACGGGCATAACCAAACACCTTCGCCCAAGCCCGGTTACAATTTCATTGCAGGGGTAGACACCGAAGGGTTGATTGTCTATTATGAATGCCCCGCTTTCTGGGCGGTTGACCACACTGGCCGTGACGGCTGGAGATTCCACTAACACAAGGCACGCGCGACTTTTTTGTTACTGCTACCGTCCCGATGGCACCCGTGACTTAATCCCGCGGCCCCCAACAAACGGAGGTTATAATGCTTAGGATAGGAAAGAAAGATTCGGGTGAAGCCGAAGTCTCGACAGAAAAACAGGAAGTGTCCGCGTACAACACGCCCAGGACGTACTCTACACCGCCAAGTCCAACCACTGAAACCAAACAGGCTGATTATAACTCGTCTTCTTCTCGCGCGCTGACCGAGAGTGAATCGCTCGCCCGCGAAATCAAGGAAGGCAATTTGAGTGGCTTTGTGGGCGGTGGCACGGTCGTCACTGGCGAAGCGAATTTTAAGGCGTTGATGCGAGTCGATGGACAGCTGTCGGGCCGGATTAGCTCGACCAGCGGTACCTTGATCGTGGGCGCAAACGGTAAGGTCGACGCCAATATTGAAGTGGCGGTGGCAATGATTCATGGCACAGTCAATGGCGACATCATTGCGACCCAGCGCCTGGAACTTGGCCGCGCGGCGAAGCTGAACGGAAACATCCAGACCGCGTCACTGGTGATTGAGCCTGGCGCCCTCTTCGAAGGCAGCTGCAAGATGATCAAGATGAATGCGGCCACCAGCACCAGCGCCACCACCGGCAAGGACAAGAGCAACGGCCGCGATGAGCAACCGCTTGATACAACCGGGATGAAGTCGATTAAAACGGACACGCCCCAGGGGCCACCTGCGAAGATCGCCGGCGTTGCAAGCTGAAGCTGGTGATAACTTAAGGTTTGGTTGGCGCCTTGCCCAAACGGGTGAGGCGCCTTTTTGTTAGGGGGGTGTTCTGCAGATTCGCGCTAATCCGCGGCTGAATTTCAGACTGACCCACCCCGTCTCACCCGACGCCTTGACATAACTGCGTCGTCTCCCTGATACATAGAAGAGCAAACTCCCCAACTTTTAGGTTTCTAATATTGCTGTGAATTTCCGTCCTCCCACGGCTTGTGTCGAAAACACACATGAATCCGAATTTGATGAGTGATAGCTCACCTTCGCGGGCGGCTGTTCTCGTACTAACCGTCTGCGTTCTGCTGCTGGGTTCAGCCGCGAATGCGGCGGCGCAACGTCGCCAGCCGGTTCTGCACAATCCAACTTCGGGAGACCCGGTAACCAGGATCTTGTTACTGCAGATCGTGCGGGCAGAAGACGAACGTCGTTGGGACAGTGACTTGCGCGGGTTGTTTTCCGCCCGCAACGCTGCTGTTCGCTCGCGAGCCGCACTCGCCGCAGGACGAATCGGCAACGCGGATGCGGTCGGCGATCTCATTACCCTGCTCAGGGATGACGAGACGGACGTGCGCGCCATGGCCGCATTTGCGCTGGGTGAGATTGAGGCCGCTTCAGGGGCAAAAGCGCTAATTGAGATTTTGAAGGACACCAAAGCGGAAGCTTCCGTGCGAGCCCGGGCGGTTGAAGCTCTGGGTAAAATCGCAGCCGCTTTGCCAAGAGAACAGGAGGCGCAGTCGCGCGAATTGGGTGACGCGATTGTAGAGGCGTTAACCTTCGAAGCGGGTCGTCCCTCGACTCCGGATACACTGACTATTCTGTTTGGACTGACGGCCACGCTCCGGGCCAAACCGGCGAATGCCGGGCCTCTGGTTGCCAGGTTTCTGGGCTATTCCGACCTGCGCGTTCGCGCAGACGCAGCCAACACTCTGGCCCGGCTCAAACTCAAAGACGGAAACGGTGAACTGTGCAAACTCTTGTTGAGTGATCCCGATCCTATTGTGCGCGCAAATGCCGCACGCGTGCTTGGAGCAACCGAGGACAAGGCTGCTTTTGACGGTTTGCTGGATCGGGCGAGAAAGGACAAGGATTCGCGTGTCAGAGTCAGCGCAATTCGCGCACTGGCCGCACTGAAGGATCCGCGCGCCGCCCGGCAATGGCTCGATGGCGTCGATGTAACCGACTGGGACGCTAACGAAACCCTGGAGATCGCCACTGCTCTTGGACGAATACTCCAGGACACAGAAGACGAGGCCGCGCTCAAATGGCTACACAAAGCGCGCGAGCGTTTCAGCAACTCGGCCCCGGAAATTGAGATTGCACTCGTGCGTATTTCTCCGGGCACCTCTCTACCCCTGGGCGATGGCAAGACCCTGGAACAAGAGGCCCAGAAGACCCTATTGTTGAATTGGCGGTCAGGATCGGCACTGGCCCAAGCGCTGAGCGAGATTGCTGCTTTGCCGGATACTCATAAGGACAAAAAACGATTGGCGGGTAAGGCCGAAGAGATACTCCGTGCCATGCTCGACTACCGTAACTCCGGACTCACAATCAACACCCTGGTTGCCGTTCATTCCGAGTATGCGATTCCCGACGTGCTGCGCGCATTTGCGGCTTTCAAGCCAAAGGATCGGGACGAGGTAATGCGAAAGCATCTGAAGGAAGCCGACGTCATTGTTCGTGGAACCGCAGCCGACGTCTTGGGAGATCTTCCGCCGGAAGAGACCAACACTCGGGCACTGGTTGAAGCTCTGGCGATGGCGTTCCGCGACAAGGACAATGACGCGGTGTTATCAATTCTCGACGCGCTGGCTAAGCAAAAGGATACGAGAGCCAACGAAGCGATCAAAACAGCGCTTGATTCGCCGGATCACCTGGTGCGCCGGCGTGCCGTGGCCCTTCTGAAAACAAATAACGCGGGCGATTTCTCCTCTCGAATCGGCACGGTGGGAACACGAAACACGACGGCCGGCTATGAACGCGCTCTTGCGCGCATTGGCAACCGGGTTACTGCTGTCGTTAATACAACCAGAGGCTCGTTTACGATAAACCTGTTGCCCGAGGACGCACCGTTGAATGTCGACAACTTCGTCCAGCTCGCCAAGCGCAAGTATTTCAACGGCATCGCAGTCCATCGCGTAGTTCCCAACTTTGTAATCCAGGACGGCGATCCGCGCGGGGACGGCAACGGCGGGCCCGGATATTCAATTCGCTGCGAAATTAACCTGGCGCCTTATGAGCCCGGCGCGGTCGGGATGGCGCTTTCCGGAAAAGACACGGGCGGGTCCCAGTGGTTTGTTACCCATTCGCGTCAGCCACACCTCGATGGAGGGTACACGGTTTTTGGTAACGTCGTTTCCGGTATGGACACTGTTGATGCAATCGTTCGCGGTGACGTAATTCGGTCGATTGTGATTAACGAGAGTCCACGCCCCGCAACAGCGAAGGGAAGGGGCTCTGCCCCAGGGCGTAGCCCTTAGGAATATTAGCCGTTGCGCAAGGTCAAAGACCTTCGGTACATCAAGTGGCGGAGCCATGAGAGCTTCGCAAATAATAGATGCGTAAAGAGCTTTTAAAACCTTCAATCATAATCTGCCTGTTTGTGATCGTCTGCTCGACGATCGCGAATTCGCAGACTGTCGATTCCGGTAGCCAGCTCGCTAAAGAAAAACCTCGAAATCGTTATCAAATCAAGCTCAAAATCGATTTTGACGCGCTAACTTATGCTGGCTCCGAACGCGTGCGCTGGGTCAACAAGTCGGATCGCCCGAATTCCGTTCTCTACTTCCATCTCTATTCCAACCACCGGCCTATTCAAACCTCTATCCCGCCGGTTTTGGAAGCCGAAGAACCGCGCCTCGATGTGATTGAAGTTCGCTCGGCCGAAGACGATACGCCCTTGAGCTTTTCCTTTGAGGATCAGGGCACGACCTTGCGCGTAAACCTGCGCGAGTCGGTGGCGCCCGGAAAAACTGCGGAAGTGTTCGTGGCGTTCAAAGGCCGGGTCCCCGAAATCGACCCTGATGAAACTAATCTGACTACCCACATCGTCAAACAAGTCAGTGCGGCGTTACGGGGTGACCGGGAAGTACGACGGCCTCGAGAAATAAACTTTCGTAGCCGCGGGGTGATGATGCTGGGAACCCCTCACCCGGTGCTGGCAGTGCACAATGGCGACGAATGGATGCGCAGACTCGAGTCGAGTGTTGGCGACATGATTTTCAACGAGGTTGCCGATTACGAAGTGGAGACTGAGATCGCTCCTGGGGTCGCTGTTTTCACATCCGCCGGCGAACCGCTTAAGGATTCGACCAGCGACAAGACTTCGGTCGTTTCGGGTACGGCGCTTCGTGATCTCGCGATTATCGCCGGACGAAACCTGCGTTCCGAACAAACCCAGGTCGGCGAAAGCACGCTGCGCTCCATTTTCGTTGCCGACCACGAACGCGTCGGCAAGCGGGTTCTGGCCATGGCCGCAGAGTCGCTGAGAATCTTCACGTCCAAGTTTGGACCACTGCCGATCAGGACAATTACCGTGGCGGAAGCTCCTCTGGTCGCGGGCCTGGGCAGCACGGAGTTTTCCGGTCTGGAAGTCATCGCCAGCGCCTATTACGTTGATTTTGATTCGCCGGCAGTGCGGAATCTTCCTGAACTCATTCGCGAACAACGCCCGTCAGTTGAAGAGAGTCTTGAATGGAGTGTCGCCCACCTGATGGCGCACCAGTGGTGGGGTTCCGCCGTCGGCAACGATCCCGCGCGCGAGCCGGTCCTCGACGAAGCCCTGGCCAGCTGGTCGGCGTTACTCTATTTCAGAGAACGTTACGGGGAGGAAAAGACCAAGTCCATTCTCGAAGATCAGCTGCAAGGCGTCTACCGGCTCTATCGCACATTTGGCGGCGAGGATATGAATGCAGACCGTCCCTCTCGCGACTATCGAAATAGTTTTCAGTATGCCGCCGTCGTTACCACCAAGGGCGCGCTAATGTTCGTTGAGCTGGAACGTCAGCTAAGCGAGGAAAAGTTGCTGGCAGCCCTGCGCAGTTATTACCAGGCCAATCTGCTTGAGATTGCCGAGCTGGATGACCTGCGCGGCGCGCTGATCGCGGAAGCTCCAATCGAACAAAGGAGGGCGATTGCACGTACCTTTAGTCGCTGGTTAGCGAGCAGGCGGGGTGACGAAGACATCGCCAGGCCAGATCAGGAGTTGGCGGCGTCGCTTGGGTTGCCAACCAGACAGGCGCCGCAAAAGAACGGAGATCGCAGTCCGCTGAGTGCTTTCGCACGCGTGGGAAAATTTTTCTGGCAACAGATGACCAGGATCCGGTAGGACACACATTCTTGTAAGTAGGACAGGCATTCTTGCCTGTCCGAGTTGTTGAGATGAGGAATGAGGACAGTCAGGAATGCCTGTCCTACTTGACGATGCAAGCATTGAAGAAACAACCAACGTCTCTTGCCACGCCTCGGGCAGGCGACGCGCGCGCCATCGAGATCGAAGAGAGTCTCGAACGCCTGGGTTGGTTGATGGACGATATGATTCGCTTGCCGGTGATTGGCTGGCGAATTGGTCTGGACCCGCTGGTCGGTCTGATCCCGGGCTTCGGCGACACGGCGACCTCGCTCGTCTCGTTCTATATCCTGGCGGCCGCCGTTCGCTACCGGGTCCCGAAAGTGACCCTGCTGCGCATGGGGATGAACCTGGGAATCGACTATCTGGTTGGATCTTTGCCGTTTGTGGGAGACCTGTTTGACGCCTGGTGGAAATCAAATCAGCGCAACGTCGACTTGTTGCGGAAGCGCGCCACGGTTTCAGAAGAGGATGCGCGCCAGGGAAAGATCAGCGACTGGCTGTTTGTTGGCTTGATTATTGTTTTGCTGGCTGGTCTGGCGATCGGGTCCGCAGTTCTTAGCGTCTACCTGCTTTGGCTTCTGATTACCACCGTTACGCAGTAGACCTTTTTGGGGAAGAGGGGAAAAGGGTAAGGGAAGGGAAATAAACTCTGACCATTTACCATTTTCCCCTTTTCACTTTTCCCCTGTTCCCCTTTTCCGTCATGCCCCCGCCGGTTGCTGCGCCGAAGCCAACACTCGATCGAGACTCGACTTCAGTAAATCCAAGCCGCGCTCCCCGGCCGCAAAGCTTCGAAGTTTGCCTGCCGCGTCGAAAAGGTAATACGCCGGCACGTAGCCCTGATCGTTTTGAAATGCGTCCTTCAACTTGTGCTCATTATCAATTGCGCACGGCTCGCTTATTTCCAAATTGGCAAGCACCTCGCGGACGCTTTCAACATCAGTGTCTGCCTCATAACGTGGCATGTGGATCGCGATCACGCGCAGACCTTGTTCTTTCAAGGTGTCACGCCACTCGGCAATGCGCGGCATGTTGTCTTTACAGACTCCGCAACTCATCGACCAAAAGTGAACCAAGGTTGGCCGACCTCTGGCTTCCGCTTCGGCGTGAGCCTGTGTTCCAACCAACCACTCGGTGCCTCCGTCGAGTGAAGGCATCTCCGTTCCAATTCTCATTCCCATGGTTTTTCTCGTCGACCCGGAACCGGGGGCCAACAATGAATCGTCAGCCCTCGATTCTGGTTCACAGTTTTCAGTTTATGATTATGCGTTGAGCGTCTTCTGGCCAGGTTTCCATTCGGCCTGGCAAAGCCCACCAGTTTGCAATGCCTGAATCACTCTCAGCGTTTCTTCGGCTGAGCGCCCGATGTTCAGATCGTGGACCACCTTGTAACGCAGGGTGCCTTCAGGATCGATCACGAAGAGCCCGCGCAGCGCGATGCCGCGGTCCTCGATCAACACTCCGTAGTCGCGGGCCACGGTCTTGGTCGCATCGGCGGCGAGCGGATACTTCAATCCCTCGACACCACCCTTGTCGCGTGGGGTGTTGATCCAGGCGCGATGCGAAAACACCGAGTCGGTGGAAACGCCAATGATATCGGCGCCAATGCCCTGGAAATCCTCGTAGCGATCGCTAAATGCGGTTAACTCCGTCGGACAAACAAAGGTGAAGTCCAGTGGATAAAACAGAAGGACCAGCCACCTCCCCTTGTAGTCGGAGAGCTTGACGCCTTCGTTTAACTTCGCAAGATTTTTTGTTGAGGCCATATCAAATTCAGGCGCTGGCTGGCCAACCATTGCCCGTTCCATTCCTGTACCTGTCGCTGCTGTCATGAATCCTCCAAATAGAATCTAAGGTTGTGGTTTCTAGCTAAGTGCTCTTGTTTAACTTTCTGGTTTTGTCGCAATCGGGGCAGACGCCGCGAAGCGTCAGGTGGACCGACTGTGGTTTGAAGTGCGATTTCCGCGCGGCCGCGTTAAGTAATTCAGCCGCTTGCGGCAGATCGAAGTCGACCAGTCTTCCACATTCGCTGCAGACTGCATGGTCGTGGCGGTCAGTTTCCCGGTCGTAACGGCTGGCGCCGTCGCCAAATTTAATCTCATGCACCAGCCCGGCTTCCTTCAGGAACCGGAGCGAGTTGTAAACGGTGGCATAACTGATGGTCGGCAAATGCAACCGGGCCGCCTGAAAGATTTCATTCGCGGTCGGGTGGTCGTCGCTGGAGCGAATAACCTGCAGCACAGCTTCCCGCTGACGCGTCAACTTCTCTTCGCTCTTGAGTTTTCGAGAGTCCCTCACCATTTCAAGATTTAGACTAATTCTAAATCTGCGAATTGTCAAGTGACCACTGCCTGCCAGCGGCTTGCCGCCTTCCGTGCGATAAGGCTCTGCCTTACCGTGAGTTCTTTTCCAAGATCCTTCGGAACCTGAGCCTCCGAGGCAGAGGAGCCTCAAAACACCTGGGCAGCAGGCGGAAAGCCTGAAGGTTTCCGTACGGAAGGCTGCAAGCCGCGAGAAGAAAAGGTACAGGAGGCGAAGGTGGCGGCGTCCTAAGCCGGGTTTAACACCGGGTGGAGAGTGGTGTAATCAACGATGGTTTTCACGTAGCTTTCGAATGGCGGGCAGGAAATGCCGAGAGGCTGCAGCAATGCCTGTGAGTTCGTCGTGTCGTAATGCTGCTTGAGAAAGAAGTATGGAACGGCAGAGTGGGGAAGATCAGTGAGTCTCGGGGCGTGCGGTATCATCAAGGAAAACTCTACCAGACCGGCAGGCAGCGTTAGTTTTGAACTCTTGCCATTGATTGCCTGCGATATCGTGTCGAAGAGTTCCCGGGTGGTTAAAGGATTCGGGTCGGCATGTTGAATCGTTTGTCCAACAGCTCGCTCATCGCGCGCGAGCGCAGCCATCGCCTCCACCACGAAATCAACGGGCACGAGATTCAAAGTCACCTCGCTGTTTCCGATATTGAACTTCGAAAGCAACGAAGGCCATTTCAGCAGGTAACGGATCAGGTAGTAAATTCCATCATACTTGAGAGTTTCACCCGTCCTGGAGTCGCCGCAAACCACCGAAGGCCGATGAATCGTCACCGGCAACTCCGTCTTCAGGAGGTCCACTTCCCTTTCAGCCAGGTACTTGGTCTCTTCGTAGTGATTGCGGAAGCCGGCCGCATGTTCCAACTCGGTTTCATAGATCGTGCCCTGGCGTTTTCCGGCCACATAACATGTCGAAACATGATGGAAATGCTGAAGGCTGGGCAGTGAGCGCGCAAACTTGTTAACGTTGACCGTTCCTTGCAGGTTTACTCGCTTGGCGAGCTCGCGTTCCACTGCGAGGTCATAGATTGCGGCCAGATGAAACAATACGCTCGTCTGCGAACGGGCTGTCGCCAGATCTTCGACAGAGAGTCCAAGATCAGGCTGCGTAATATCACCGGTGAGGAGCGCAAAATCCGAGACTGGCCGTCCGGCTGCGGCCGCAATGCCGGCCACTTCTGCCCGGGCCCGCTCTGCAAATGACGGATGCGTCAAAAGCAAGAAACGGCCGGCCTCCGGGGCCAGTCGTTCCAGCAGCCGGCTCGCAATGAACCCAGGAAAGCCGGTCATGAAAATTGTTTCAGCAGCCAAACTTCGCATGGTTTTACCCGGCGAGTATAATTCACGTCGCCCAAGTCGAGACAATCGATGAAAAAGTGCGCGTTGTGCCATTCAGCGTAAGGTTGGGAAACTGGGCAAAGCGAAGGTCTGAAAATTTTCCATTTGTCATTCGCGAATTCAAGTTTGGCGCGCAACTGAAACGAACAGTTCGCGATTTGACATAGCTTTTGTAAAGCAAACTGTTAGTTTGCTGATACGAAACACTGAGGGCGACGCTAATATCTTGCCTTACTTTGACGCTACGGCCGCAAACTAAAAGTTTGCTTTACATTCTTCAATGACATCATTCCTCTCTCCGCCATCTGGAGTAACAAAAATGACACTCAAGAAAACCCTGACGCGCAAACTACTTTGGGCGCCGTTGTTTGTTCTACTGGCAATTTTTTCGCTGGCGGCACAGCAGAAGCCAGCCTGCACCGTCAAGGTAACGCTTTTACAGATTAACGATGTCTATCAGTTCGCTCCCGTTGATCTGGGAACCCGCGGCGGACTGGGACGTCTCATGACGTTAAAGAAAGAGATTGAGAAGGAGTCGCCCCATACTATCTTCATGCTGGCGGGCGATACTATCTCGCCCTCAGTGGAATCGATTACTTACAAAGGCGCGCAGATGATTGATGCCTGGAATGCGATCGGCCTCGACTATGCAACCTTTGGCAATCATGAATTCGATTTTGGTCCGGACGTGCTGCGCCTGAGAATGAAGGAGTCGCGTTTTAAGTGGATTGTGTCCAACGTTATCGACAAGAAGACCGGCAAGCCATTCGGCGAAGCGCCCAGATACGTCGTCCGCGAGTTTGATGGCGTGAAAGTAGGAATCTTTGGACTCACTCTGGAAGAAACAAAAACCACGTCTCGGCCGGGCCCCGACGTCGAGTTTCTTAACCCTTGTGAAACCGCCAAAATGATGGTTGCGGAACTTCACTCGCAAGGCGTCAAGACGATTGTGGCCTTGACTCACCTCTCAATGAGCGAGGACAAGGAAGTAGCCCGCTGTGCCGGCGTGGACGCAATCATCGGCGGTCACGAACACACTCTGCTGGAATCGGTCTCCGGAGGCGCTCCGATCTTCAAAATGACCGCTGACGCGCGTGAGTTGGGCCAGATTGATCTCAACATCGACAAGAATACCGGCGCAGTGGAAAGTATCGATTGGCGGGTAGTACCGGTCACGACGGAAACAAGAGAAGATCCCGGGTTTGCTTCGATCAATCGCAAGTATGGCGCGATTCTAAAAGAGCTGTCGCGGGTCGTCGGCCGCACCGCCGTCGAACTGGAAGCCGGCAGTGCCACGAACCGAACGCAGGAAACCAATATCGGGAATTTCATTGCCGACGCATTTCGGATTTCCACCAAAGCCGACGTCGGATTGGTCAACGGGGGCGCGATTCGTGCGGATCAGAAGATTCGTCCAGGCCCTTTAACTCAGCGAGATGTTCTTTCAATTCTTCCCTTCAAGAACAAAGTAGTAAAATTGGAATTGACCGGAGCCGCGTTGCGCGAGGCTTTGGAGCACGGGGTGGCGCGTAGTGCCGAAGACAAGGAACCTGGGCGTTTTCCGCAAGTTTCCGGAATCAGGTTTGCATTTGACGCCAGCCGGCCGCCTGGCTCGCGGATTCTAAGTTTGACGGTCAACGGCAAGCCGCTGGATGAAACGAGAAAATATACTCTGGCCACGACAGATTATATGGGCATTGACGGCGGTGACGGCTATTCAGTATTCAAGGGCACGCGACTGGTGATCGGGCGCGAGCAGGCACAATTCGATTCCGACATTTTGCGGTCGGCGATTGTTGCCCGAAGAGTGATTTCACCAAAGACGGACGGACGTCTTAAGCGTCTGGACAAACCGAAGCAACAAGTGGATTGCGACTAGTTTGGAGCTATCCGCAGATTACGCAGATTAAGAGTTACAGAATTAACGGCATGGGAGACTTGCGCGGAAGTTTTGTTAAGCTGGAATACCAACTCATGTTGGCTGTCTAAACAGCTCAATCCTTTACGAATGATCGACGACGAAGCAAAAGAAGACGAAACTTCAGCAGCGGCGAAGTATGAAGCGAAACAGCTCTTTCAGGAGGCGTATCAGGCGCAGCTCGCCCAGAACTTCGAAGAAGCTATCGAGCTCTACAAGCGTTCGATCGAGACTTATCCAACGGCCGAAGCACACACTTTCCTGGGCTGGGTTTATAGCTTCCAGAACCGTTACGATGAAGCAATTGAAGAGTGTCTGGAGGCAATTCGGGTCGACGAGACGCTCGGGAACCCTTACAACGACATCGGCAGTTATCTTTTAGCCAAGGGGGACGCGTACAGCAGCGTGCGTTGGTTCAAACGTGCGTTGTATGCTCCGCGTTATGAGTCCTACGCATTTCCACACTTCAATCTCGGACGGGTCTACGAAACGCGGCGCAAATACCTCGAAGCGGCCAGACACTATGGGAAAGCCCTCGAGCAACAACCCGGATTTACGGAAGCCGCCACTGGCCTCCACCGCATGCAGGCGTTGCTGAACTAGCAGCGCAGAAAACTGACGAAGTCCCGGTGAGTTGAGGGCGGAGGAGTTGAACACTTTCCGAACTCTACTGCCGGCCTGCACCTCAAGACTCCCTTGTGATATCGAAAGTTTAGACCTGGAAGCTCGGGCTATCGAATTTTTGGCAATCCGCGTATCATGCCGAACCGAAAAGCTCTGGAAATGAAACGTGAGGAGGAGTTCTATGCATAAACCAAAGTTTGCGGTCCCGGCAGGACTGATGGTTTTGCTTTTGGCTGTTGTGACACCACTATGGTTACCTTCGTTCGTCGCGGCCCAGGGCACGGGGCCGGGTGGCCGTTATTACACCAAGCCTGAGGTAGAAGCGCTTATCGAGCGGGTCGAAAAGCGAAGCGATGCTTTCCGGAAAGTGATCGACCGTTCACTCGACAAGAGCGCGCTCAATGGAACCAATCGCGAGGACAACATTAACCAGCAGGTTAAAGAACTCGAGAATGCGATCGACAAGTTACGCAAGGATTTTGATCGCGCAAATACGTGGCAGGAAACTCGGGAGCAAGTGCAACGAGTGCTGGACGAATCGGACGAGGTCAATGCCATCATGCGCCGCGGACGGTGGCGCCGGGGTGGACCGGTCAAAAGCGAGTGGGCACTGGTGCGATCCGATCTAAACAAGCTCTTTGGTGTTTATAACCTGCGGCTGCTGGCTCCATAAACAATGAGCGGCCGGGAGTGGACCGAACTCTTTTATTAGAGAGCGCGGTTCTGTGGGGGCGTTCCTCCGTGGGCGCGCCTGCTTTTTTCGACACCCCAAACTGGGGCGCCCACGGAGGGACGCCCCTACGGTTTCGCCGGATCATTCGCTCTAATCCTGATCTTGTTGCGCTGGCTATCCACTGCAACGTACACCACCTCCGCCTCCGTGACTCGCACCTGTTCCGTAGGGGCGCCCATTCGTTCAGCTTCGACAATCACCCGAATCGTGACTGATGTGTTGCCCACCCGGATGGTCTCCGCGTAGAAGCTCACCAGATCGCCGACAAACACAGGCTTGTGAAAGATGACTTCGCGCATCGCCACGGTCACAAACCGTTCCATGCGCGTGTGCCGGTGGGCCTCAATTGCCCCGGCCATATCGATGTAACTAAGAATGATTCCGCCAAACACGGTACCTTGCGAATTTGTATCGCGTGGCAACAGCGTGATGCGAATGGCTGGATCGCGATTTGAGCTCATGGCGCTATCCTAAATAGTGGACCGTGAATAGTAAACACCGAATTGCGTCAGGAAAATTCAGGGAACAAAGGAGCTACCGGTGGGTCTAAATTCGTAGCTGGCTGCGTGCTGAGATCTCAACCCCAGGATCACAGAATCTCATTTCTCAATGTTTCCAAAAGGGGCCGTTTCTAAACTGGAGGCCCTGCCGGAATTCTGAAAGGCCAAAGTGCAATGTTTACGATACTTGTAGTCCTTCTTTATCGGCTTGGATTGCTTTCGATGCTCTTTCTTCAGGAAGCTGACGCCACCGACTTTAACGATCTGGGTAAACTTCTGTTAGGCGGGGTGGTGGTGGCCATCGCCGTGGCAATAGGCTTCACGCTTCTGAGAATGAAATTTCAGAGCAAGAACCCTTCACCGCCAAGCTTTATCTCTATCAGTCAATTTACCGGGAAAGATGATGCGGGACCAAGTCGAAAAGACTAGTATCTGCACATCACACGTATAATCACGATGCTCGTTTTCATCCAGGTGCTTCGCCGTCCGTCGTGACTCTCAATTGTCTTCTTGCCCAGTCGGTAATCGCCTGCTTCAATTCATCGAGATGACCTTCAAAGAAGTGGCCGGCGCCGGCGATAACTCTAAACTCAACCTCCGTGTGTTGCTGAAGAGTCTCCACTAGTGTTCCGAGCCGATCCACATTCCCAAACTCATCACGGTCACCATGGACGAGGAGGAGGGGCTTCCGGCATGCCTCGAGGAAACTGAAATCGTATTTTTCGACTGGCACGCCGATGCCGATCAAATTGACTACCCGCGCCTCGTTCAATCCCACTTCCAAACCAACCCGCGCGCCGAATGAAAAACCGCACATCGTAATTGGCTTTTCAGGATAGTGTTCGGTCAGATAATTGAGCCCGGCGCGAACGTCATCGCGTTCACCTCGACCCTCGTCGTGTTCGCCCGTGCTTTGCCCAACGCCGCGAAAATTGATTCTTAAAGTAATCAACCCGGCATCGTTCAAGGCGCTGGCGGCCCGGAATGTCACTTTGTTGTGCATCGTGCCGCCGCCCAGAGGATGCGGATGCAGCACCAGCGCCAGGCCGCGCACCGAGGCATGGCGAGGCTCTTTGAGGATTGCCTCAAGTCGACCGTGCGCTACCGGAATGAAAAGATTACCCGCCGGATACATTTGCAGCTATCACAATTTTTGAAGTCGGGATCCCAGGTCGATGGCATAATCTAACAGAAGTTTGACTTCAACACCGCGAAAGATTAGCTTTCTTCGACCAATCGACAAGTCTCAAGTCCTGCGATTGTCCCGGCAGCCCGAATCGTCACGCGGACCAGGACGTAGCTACTGATGACAGATAAAAACTCAGCGAGCAAACGTGCCGGAACTTCTGCCGCCGCCTCGCACGATTTTGTCGACAACTCCGGCATCATCGCCGAAACCGCCTCCGATGCAGTAATCACGATTAACGAAGACAGCACGATCATGTTTGTCAATCGTGCCGCCGTGAATATTTTTGGTTATTCAATCAAAGAAATGATGGGCGCCCAGCTCACCATGTTGATGCCCGAATATCTTCGGCATCTTCATCGCTCCGGCTTTAAAAGCTATATCGAGACCGGGGAGCGTCACATTTCCTGGGAAGCCGTTGAACTTCCCGGACTCCACAAGAGCGGGCGAGAAATCTCGCTCGAGCTTTCCTTTGGCGAGTTTCAAAAAGACGGCGCACGATTTTTCACCGGCATTGCGCGAGACATTACCAGGCGAAAACGGGATGAACGCCGGTTGAACGTCCAACACTCGGTCACTGCAATTCTGGCAGAGGCCAAAACCCTGGATGAGGCTAGTCCAAGACTGCTCGAATCAATTTGCCGGAACCTGGGCTGGCAAGTCGCATCTCTCTGGTTAGTCCTCCCGGAAGTGGACGAATTGCACTACGTCGCAAATTGGCGAAGTCCTCGGCTGGAAGCTGAGTCTGAAAAAGCAAGCCGGGTGCTTCGTTTTGGCCGTGGCGAAGGACTTCCCGGAAAAGTTTGGGAAACCAAAAAGCCTTTGTGGGTGCCGGCATTTGCGAGTGAAGATTTCCCCCGGTCTCCGATCGCCTCCAGAGAAAATCTCCATTCCGCTTTCTCATTCCCGATTATTGTGCGTGAGGAGGTACTCGGAGTTATCGAGTTGTTCGCCGAGGATGCCGGCGACGCTGACGGGCCCACCCTCGACACTCTGAGAGCGATTGGAAGTCAGATCGGCCAGTTTATCGAAAGAAAGAATGCAGAGCGTGAAAGAGAACAAGTCCTCCAACGCGCCCAATCTGAACGTCTCGAGGCAGAGGCAATGGCGCGCCAGCTGGCGTCGCTGCAGCGGGTGACCGACGCGGCGCTGTCCTATCTTTCGGTTGAAGAAGTAATCGCGGAATCCCTGGATCGCATTCGAGACGTATTGGGCGTTGATACCGTTGCGATTCTCCTGCTTGAGACCAAAGGCGAAGAACTCATCGCCTGGGCGGCGCAGGGCCTGGAACGAGAGGTTGAAGAAGGCGTTCGGGTTCCCGTGGGCAAGGGCTTCGCCGGAAAGGTCGTCTCCGAGCGTCAACCCGTGATTGTTCCAGACGTGGATCATGAGGACGTTTACAATCCACTGTTTCGGGAGAAAGGGATTAAATCGCTGCTCGGCGTTCCTTTGTTCGTTGAAGGGCGCACCACGGGTGTGGTCCATGTTGGCACTCTTCATCGCCATACTTTTTCTTCCGAGGACGTCCGGCTGCTTCAACTGACAGCTGATCGCATTGCGCTGCTGATTGAAAACGCGCGTCTCTACCAGGTGGAAAGAACCGCTCGAGCGGAAGCTGAAAGCGCCAGCCGAGCCAAAGACGACTTCCTGACAATCCTTTCACACGAACTGCGTACGCCACTAACACCCATTATCGGCTGGGTCCACATGATGCAGGACGGCATGTTGCCGGATACCGAGTTTGACAATGCATTGTCGATCGTCAATCGAAACGCTTCGACGCTGAAGCGACTCATCAATGACTTGCTCGATATGTCGGCAATCCTGAGCGGCAAGATGAATATTGAGGCAGAGGTGCTAACGCTGTCTGACGTCCTCAGTGACGCTGTCGACACGATGGCGGACAATGCACGCGATGCCAATGTCATGCTGGCACTCGAGGTTTCGCCGGAGGCCGCCGCTCTGAAGGTTACCGGCGATCGCAACCGGCTTAACCAGGCTTTTTGTAACCTGATACATAACGCCGTCAAATTCTCTCCGGCTGGCGGGCACGTTCGAATCACCTGTGAAGCTGCCGACTCCGAGGCCACCGTTGGCGTTCACGATCAGGGCGAAGGCATAAGCCCAGACTTCTTGCCACACGTGTTTGAGCGTTTTCGACAAGCAGACGCCTCAAGGACACGGGCTTACGGCGGGCTTGGTCTTGGGCTGGCCCTGGTTAAGAGTTTCGTGGAAGCACATGGAGGAACGGTCGAAGCACGCAGTGGGGGGAACAGCAAGGGAAGTCTTTTCATCGTTAGGCTTCCCCGTCAGGACGCACGCCTTGAAAACACCAGGAGCCAGGAACCGAAACCGGATAGGATCGAAAATGAAAATAGCCGGCGGGTTCTGGTGGTTGACGATGAGCCTGACACATTAGAAATGTTGGCGGCAACTTTTCGTTCGCGTGGATACGCGACAACTACCTGCGACTCGGCGGACGAGGCTTTGCAACTCTCAGAAGGTTGCAGATTTGACATTCTGATTTCCGACATTGCGATGCCCGGGATGGACGGTCTTCAGCTCATTAGTGCCCTGCGAAAGATGAAAGGGTTTGAGCGGATCGCGGCGATCGCTCTGACCGGATATGCCTCGGCAACAGATGCCAGTTCGGCCCTGGCAGCTGGTTTCGACATGCATCTTCCCAAGCCAATTGATCCTGCGGAACTGGTTGCGACCGTCGAGGATCTTTGGGTCGCGAAACGCAAGCAGATTTCCTAGACAGAAATTCCCGTTTCAGCTAAATTTAAGTCTTCGCGGGTGATGCGCACTAGCCCTGACATTGGTTTCCAATGATAGCGTCAACCAACACGACGGTTCTTCCTTCCTGGCAGCAGATCCCCTTTTCCAGCCAGTTTTCGCCGGCACAGAATGTTCCAATCGATTCGTCCAGAACGAGCAAGCCTTCGTTGACCAGAACTTCTGAGCAAACGTGTACTGTGCTGGTGGTAGATGACGTCTCAGATGTGACTGATATGCTCTCGGTACTGTTAACGCATGCAGGCTATGAGGTGTCTGTGGCCGGCTCGGCAAAAGACGCGATCGCCCTGGCTCGCACCCGGCACTTTGATATTGTTGTCTCCGATATCGGGATGCCGGAAATGAATGGCTACCAACTTGCCGAAGCGCTGAGACAGATTCATGGTTATGAGACAGTTCCGATGGTGGCGGTAACTGGCTATTCAATGTTTGACGATCGGAATCGTTCGCTGACTGCCGGGTTTAATGAGCATTTGACCAAGCCTATCGATCCAAGGGCTTTCCTCGACCTTATCGAACAACTGTGAGATGAAGCCAAACGCAGCCCAGGGGGACCGGGCCCGGCGCAAAGCAGTTGGCCGATAAATGAAAACTCCTTCAAAACTTCAAGCCCTATTTCATTCCGAAACCGCAACGCGCGCCGTGCAGCTTTCCGTCGCTGCGATTGCCATCGGTCTGATCTTCTGGCGGTTGCAGTTTGCGACAGACTCAATCTGCTGTGGCGACTTTGACGGCTATTATCACGCCAGATGGGCACGCACGTTGTGGGAAGGAATACGTCACCGGGTTTTTCCTTCTTTTATCTGGCTGCCTCTGACTACGCTCAATCCGAAAGACTACGTTGACCATCATCTGCTGTTTCATATCTTCCAGATTCCCTTTACCTGGTTTAGTGATAGCCGCCTGGGCGTAAAAATCGGTTCCGCAATATTCGCGAGCTTGGCCGTGTTGTCCTGTTACTGGCTGCTGGTCCATTACCGAATTCGCTACTCGCTGGTCTGGCTAGTAGCCTTGCTTGCCTGCTCAGCGCCATTTGTGTACCGGCTCAACATGGCCAAAGCACCACCCTTTGCGATCATTTATCTGGTGATCGCGATCTATCTCTTGTTCAAGCGAACATACTGGCCGCTGGTCGTGCTCAGCTTTATTTTTACCTGGACCTACGACATGTTTGTGCTGCTGGTCCCGGCTGCGATTATCTGGACGAGCGTGATCGCGTGGACAGAACGACGTTTTGAGTGGCGCCCGCTGGTTTACGTTTCGGCAGGCATCGCGGCAGGGCTGATTGTCAATCCTTACTTCCCACAAAACCTTAGTCTTTTGTATGAGCATTTGCGAATAAAGATCACTGCCGGGGATTTTGATACGAAGGTCGGGCAGGAGTGGTACCCCTACAACTCCTGGGAGTTTATCTTCAATTCGCTGGTCGCATGCGTCGCAATGTTGGTGGGTTACATTACTTTCGATCCGGCGGACCGAAAACGCGCCGATCAGCCGTTGTTCTTTCTGATTTTTGCAACCCTGTTAATGATCATGACCGCGCGTTGGAAGCGAATCACGGAGTATTGGCCGCCGTTTGCCGTGATGTTTGCGGCTTTCGCTCTGCAGCCGTGGTTGCAGGGTGCGCGTTCCGCGCTCACTCGCTTGCCGACGGATATGCTCGATGAGTTGCAGCCGTTCCTCGACCGCAGTGAGCCGGTAACTCCGGCGCAGGAAGATGATTGGCGGGAAACCGTTAGGGTGTTGGGCGCGGCGTTTGTGGCCGTATTGCTCGGCATAGTCTTATTTTTCAATATCCGCGTAACGGTAAAGGACATTCACGATAGTAAACCCCACGATCACTACCGGGCCGGGGCCGAATGGATGCGCACCAACATTCCGTCCGGGCAACTTATTTTCAACACTGACTGGGACGATTTCCCCCGGCTGTTTTATTACGACCCCACTCATGTGTTCGTATCCGGACTCGATCCAAATTATCTTTATGACCAGAACCCGACGCTGTCTCGACTCTACGATCGCATCACGAAAGGCGAGGAAGAAAATCCAGGTCCGCTGATTCGTGATCGCTTTGGCGCCCGCTATGTGTTTAGCGACAATATACATGACGACTTTTTCGACAATGCCCGGGCGAGCGGATGGTTTGACATAATCTATGAAGACCGCGACTGCACCATCATGCACATTCGTGACGAACGACTTGAGCCGGAACCCGAGGAGCTCGAAGAGGGTGGCGACGAAACGGGGCCGTTCCCACCCGCTGACAACCAGCCTTGATTTTTCACTGGTATCTTGACTTATGCGCGACAGACTCTTGATTCGCAGTTTCAAACCGTTGATGGTTCTTGCCGCCGCTGTTCTCATCACTTCATGCAACGGAGGTACAAGCTCAACCCCACCCAAAAATCAGACTGTGCAAGCGACACCAACACCGGCCAAAACTGGGTTTGAAGCCGATTTGGATTACGTTCGCAAAGGGATGTACAGCTACATCTGGGTCTTTTCGCGGAAAGATGGAAAACTCCTCGACAAAGACGACAGCGCCTTCTTGAGAAAAAACGCACACCAGGTTGTGGACTGGGTGACTACTGACGGCGGCAAACGCGTTATCGCCGGAACAAACTTCGACCTTGAACAGGGAAATCTTGGGTTGCTTAAGAAGAGATTTGTGGTTGAAGACTACACGGGAAGGTAGACAAGATTTTCCATTTATCATTTGACATTGGTGGATTCAAGTTGGAAGTGCAACACCAACGTGTCTGAAAATATTTAGTTAGTCTTGCGCATCGAACTGTTTTTACCGCGAAGCGGTTACGTCTTACAGCCCAGGGTTGCCGCTTCGGCTACCCTGGGTCACAGAGTTTATTGGTGATTCAACCGCAACGCGGTTGCGCCCGCCGGCGCATTCCCGGGCAGCCGCGCGGAGTGAGGGTGCTTCCTTTTAACCCCCGGGAGTCAAGATCAATTCTGTAACTCAGAAGGTCCCGCGACTCAGACGCAACCGCGTTGCGGTTGAATCGTCTATTCAATTCTGTAACCCAGGGTAGCCGAAGCGGCAACCCTGGGCTGTAAGACGTAACCGCTTCGCGGTAAGGCAGTTCAAGTCAGAAATTCTAATGAGGGACTACACCAGGTTTCGTTGCACCCCAGATTTTGAAGTCCGCGGTGTCAAACAACGATCTGTTGCGCTTCAAACTTGAATCCACCAATTTGACATTTGGTGTTTGATATCTTGATTCCAGGATTGTGAGTAACCGCAATCTATGTTCAACCTATTAAAGGTTGAGCTATTCATTGATGGTGAGCCAAAGGTCTTGGGTTTCCAAATGTCAAATGAGAAATGTCAAATCTTGTCTTCTTACTCTCATAACTAATCGCACCAATCACAACTAACAACTACTTCCCCTAAGGCACAAGAACCAACTTCCCAAACTGTGCCCGATCTTCCATCAGCTCATGCGCGCGCCGGGCTTCAGCTAATGGAAGAACCTGATCGATGACAGCGCGAATCCTTCCACTCTTGATGAATTTCATTGCCTCCAATAGTTCAGACTTTGAACCCATGAAGGACCCGAGAATCGTCAGGTGCCGGTAAAATACCTGGCGAAGGTCAGTCTGAGCCGCGAATCCACTGGTCGCCCCGCAGGTCACTAACCGGCCGTTGGGTTTGAGCGAAGCAATCGAGCCGGGCCAGGTGGCTGCCCCTGTGTGTTCAAAGACAACATCGACTCCCTTCCTACCGGTCAGTTTTCTGACCACTTTTGGCCAATCCTCATTTGTGTAGTTAACCAACTCATCGGCGCCGAGTTCTCTAGCCTGCTGAAGTTTCTTATCCGAACCGGCAGTGGCGATGACGCGCGCCCCCAGAAGTTTGGCAATCTGAATTCCCATTGAACCGACACCGCTTCCCGCGGCGTGGATCAGCACATCTTCATCCGGCTTCACCGCCGCCCGCGTGACCAGCATATGCCAGGCTGTGACCGTGACGAGTGGTATTGCGGCGGCGTCCTCCCAACTGATGTTCTCTGGTTTCGGAATGACGTTTGTGGCGGGAGCAGTAAGAAATTCTGCATAACCCCCATCGCGTCGATAGCCGAGGATGTCGTAATCGGGACAAAGATTGTCGCGCCCGGAAAGGCATTCGACACAGTGTCCGCATGAAACGCCCGGATGAAGCATCACCTCCGCGCCTGGCTGAACCCATGAAACCAAAGAGCCAACCTCGCGAACGACCCCGGCAATGTCATTGCCGAGTATGTGGGGCAATGGAATCTCAATTCCCGGCAAACCGCCGCGCACCCAAACGTCGAGGTGATTCAAGGCACAGGCTTTCACTTCGACCAGGACTTCATTTACCCGTGGAGCCGGCACTGCCACTTCTGTGTGCTGCAAAACTTCCGGGCCGCCATGTTGGTTGAAGATGACTGCTTTCATTGCGCCTCAAACTAAAACATAAACACACAGAGCGCAAAGGAAAATCGCCCGTGCTTTGGGTGGGTGCCCCTGGAAAAGCAAACTGTTAGTTTGGGTGGGCGCCCGTCTTTAAGGACGCTGGATGCAGAGCGACTCGCTCATACTGGGATCGCGGGCGAGACGTCCGCGGTCCCAGTAATTAAGTTGACTCTTAGGGTTTATTCGTAGGTACGAAACGTGAAGTCCTGACTCTTCTTTGACACATGGCAGCCCAGACAATCGCCCCGCTTCTCTCGCTTTTCAACCTTGCCAACGGCACCATCAACCATTAGAAACTCCCAATCACCCGCATCCGGATTGAATCCTCGCTCACGTTTGACCATTACCGTTAACGCTTCAGGAGTGATGCCGTCTTCGGTTAATAGTCTCTCTCTTACGATCGTCGAACCCGTGGGGAATGTGGAGTCCTGCCCGGCCAGCAAGGCGATTCGCGCCAGTTCGTTCGCGTAGACTGCGCCAAAGAGATTGTGGCGGTGCTCCCGCTCTGTTTCTGAATCTATTCGTGGGCCATCGCCGATGGCCCTCAAGGGCCCTCAACCACCTAAGGCAGCCTCCTCGAAGCGCAAAACGAGAGGTTGCTCGTTCAACCTGGTCCAGGTTCGGTATGGTTGGAGAAACCTGAGCGTCTGATCGTCTTCAAAGGTGGCTCCAATCGGGGGGATATCGGCTTCGGTCCCGGATGCGAAGACACCAAAACCGGCAAACGTAAGGAATGGAAGAAGTGAAAGACCCAACAAAAGCGCAATGGGCCTGGTTTGATTGATGGTCATTACGGAGCCTCCTGGAACAAGGAGATGGATCCTGTTACTTCGACACTGAAACGAGACTGAAAGTTCCGGGATTGACCAAGGATTTGCAAACCTGTTTGCGAGTCTATTGATAGTTTACGCCTCCAGCGCCTCGGGCTTGCTGGGAGCGTCGGCTTGCTGCCGGGCATGGTATGAAGAGCGCGTTAGCGGGCTGGACTCGACGTGTTTGAAACCCATTTCCATGCCGAGTTCGCGCCAGCGTTCAAACTCAGCGGGTGTTACATAGCGTTCGACTGGAAGTCGACGGGCGTGTGGCTGAAGATATTGACCGATCGTCATGATGTCGCAGGAAACCGTCCGGAGGTCTCTCATCAGCTCGACGACCTCATCGAAGGTTTCACCCAGCCCAACCATGATCCCGCTCTTCGTGAGCATTCCCCTGGCCTCAAGGTCGCGGCGTTTTGCCGCTCGTTGAAGCAGAGTGAGCGATTGCTGGTAGTCGGCGTCAGGCCTGACCCGCCGGTAGAGGCGCGCGATCGTTTCGGTATTGTGGTTGAGGACGTCGGGATCCGCATCAAGCACTGCATTGAGTGCTGCCTCATCGCCGTTGAAGTCTGGAATCAACACTTCAACCCGGCATTCCGGATTCATTGCGCGGACCTGCCTGACCGTTTCAGCCCAGTGCGCTGCGCCGCCGTCGGGAAGGTCATCCCGATTGACTGAAGTAATAACCGTATGGGCCAATCCCAAATGCCGGACAGCCTCCGCCACATGCCGCGGCTCCTGGCTGTCAAGCATCCCCGGGACACCCTTTCCGACTGCGCAAAACCCGCAGTGCCGCGTGCAGATGTCGCCGCCAAGCATGAAAGTCGCAGTCTGGTCAGACCAGCATTCGAAGATGTTTGGGCAGCGCGCTTCCTGGCAAACTGTGTGCAGGTTGAGCCCCTCAATTAGCTTCAGGACATGGTTCTGATTCGTCGGGTCGCCCAGACGGATCTTCAGCCACTCTGGTTTCGGCTGGCGTGGCCTGGGGTCGTTACTAATTACTCGGAGTTCGCGAGACAAAGGCTTTTTCCTCGGGTTTATCGTTCCTCTTGATTTTAGCATCGCGGCCGCAATTCGGCACTTGGCTGACTTGCGAGACAACCATCCACTGGAAGCCTGACTTCTAAACTTCGTCTTCCACCTTCAAGTTTTGCGCTATACTTCGCGCACATTCCGATCACACTCGCAAGCCGCGCTCGCTTGCAATCCGATGGAGGTACCCAATGCAACGAATCCCAAGTTTCTTCGCTCTTTGTCTGCTCCTTTGCCTGGCTGTCAGTGCTTACGGTGACATTGCGCGACCGCGACCGCAGCCATCACCTGCCGCGGGAGGCAAGGTCGTCCTGTACACCGGCCTCGAAGTTGTGGCCGAGGATGGTTTCCGCGCCAGGCTGCAGATTTCTCAGCAGGCCTTGAACGAAATGCGCGAGGCGATGAGCGCCGGCACGACCAGTCAATCGTTCACCCAGCGCGCTGCCCGGAACTCAACTAATACGATCATCGCCGGCGTGTTTATGTTCATGTCGATTTCTTTCGCCGGCGTGTGGCTGATGCGCTCGTCGCGCGCGCAGAACACGCGCGGCACAAAGATCGCGGCCGCAGTGCTGATCGGCTGCGCCATGTTGGGAAGCGCAGTAGTGATTACGCGCGCTAACGTTGGGCCACCGCCAAGTCTTAGCTGGCGGAACCTGCCGAAAAATCTGAACGCCGGCAAACCTACCAGTGGCAGCGTTGAGGTTGAAATTGTGCCTGATGGAACCGGCATGAAGCTGATCGTTCCGCTTAAACGCTCCAACACTTCCGACTAAGAAATCAGGCTATGGAACGAACGGCTGACATAAACTTCGCCGCCTGGCGATCAAAGAGAATCACCGGCGCCGGGAGAACGCAGGCAAGAGTTTTTGCGAGCGCGCTGGTGGCGTGCGCCTGCTTGTCGGCCGTGCTGGCGAGTTGGTTGCCGCTCGGCTTTTCCGTGGTCACGGTGTTTCTCTTTGCCGGTCCTCACAACTGGTTTGAACTGCGTTACTTTCTGATGCGCCTTCCGGTCCGTTTCGGCAGGTCGCGAAACTTTTTCCTTACCGCGTTCGCCGGAATCGCGTTTCTCACAGCGACCTATGTGGCGCTGCCCGTGTTTTATGGACTTAACTATCAAACAAACTGGTCAACCGTGCTGGCAGTCTGGAACACGCTCTTGCTGTTGTGGCTGGGCACGCTCGTCTGGATGCGCGGTAAACAAAAACTCCGGCGCGATTGGTCCTGGGCGATTCCCGTCGCGCTGGGATTGAGCTCAGTTAACTGGTTGCGGCCGGAATTGTTCAGTCTTGCCATTGTCTTTCTGCACCCGTTGATTGCGCTCTGGTTCCTTGACCGGCACCTGCGTCGCACGCGTCCCGAGTGGCTCTCGATATATCATCGCTGCCTGTTGCTGTTGCCACTACTGCTCGGAGCAATGATGTGGAAGTTGGCGCAAACGCCGGCGCTGCCGGACGATAACGGACTCTTCTGGCGCATCACCCAGCACGCAGGCGCAGAGTTGTTGCCGGGCGTTTCAAGCCACCTCCTGGTTTCGGTCCATGTCTTTCTGGAGATGTTGCACTACGGCGTGTGGCTGGTAGCTCTGCCACTAATTGCCCCGGCGATTATCCATTCTGATAACCGCGGGCGCCGCATAGTTTGGGACGTGAAGAGCGTGCCACTGGCGCGCCACCCGCACGGCTTTCCCAAGCTCGTGGGTCTGGCTTTGCTCATCGGATTGTTTGTGGTCGTAGGGCTCTGGTTTGGATTCTCGATGGACTATTCGACGACGCGCGACATTTATTTCACCGTGGCTATCGCGCATGTGCTGGCTGAAGCGCCATTTCTACTGCGCATGATATGAGAATCAGGAGGCAGTCGGCAGGAGCAGGCGGCCGGACTCTCGATCTCAACTAGAAAAGCAATCCTGCTGACTGCCGACTGGTACCTATGTCCTCCGACGAACTCTGGCGTTTCCTGCCGCTCGGTTATCTGCTCACGATTCTGATTGAAACGCCGATCCTGGTTCCAGGTCTCTCGCGCAGGCATTCGCTCAAAAGAAAACTTCTCGCCGGCGTATGGCTGACCGCGTGCACTTATCCTATTGTGACGCTCGTTTTGCCGCTGCTCTTGTCATCGCAATCACGCACGTTCTACCTGATCGTGGCTGAGACCTTCGCGCCTGTTGCTGAATGCATCTTGTTCTGGCTGGCCTTTGGTGAAAAGGAACATCTCGGCGGGTCTGGCTTGCGGCGCGACTTTGCCGCAATCATCCTTGCCAACGTGGCATCGTTCGGCCTCGGCGAAGTCATGAATCACTGGCAATGGTTCGGGCTACTGGGATGATGGATGGGTAAACCTGGCGGGCGCCGTTGCAGTCAAGGCTTCGCGTTCGTTTTCTTTGCGCCGCTTAAATCGAATCAGAACGAATACGAGGGCGGCAAGGAACGCCACCGAAAGCAATGTCACTACCACCAGAAACAGAATTAAAGCTCCCCAGGGAACCGGCGTTATTGGATCAGCCCTGACATCCAGCAGTAAGAGGTGGTTCATTCGCTCTCCTCGCGCTCGTTTAAGACCTGTGACAATAGTTCTGCATCAATGTTGCCTCCGGAAAGGACCACCCCAACGCGTTTCGACTGATCAATTCCCGGCAGCTTTCGCATCAGCACCGCCGCTGCGGCTGCCGCGCCGGATGGCTCCACCAGCAACTTCATTCGGAAGAGAAAAAACCTGATCGTCGCCAAAATCTCCTGGTCCGTAACCGTCAAAATATCTTCAGCAGTCTGTTGCAATATCGGAAACGTCAGCGCGCCGGGCGATTGCACGCGCAACCCGTCAGCGATCGTTGGAGGCGGTGGAATCGTGATGCGTTCACCCTTTCTAAAAGACTGCCGGGTGTCGTCGGCAGTGTCAGGCTCAACCGCGAAACACCGAACCTGCGGACTAAGGGCTTTCGCCGCCGTGCTGACACCGGCGAAGAGCCCGCCGCCGCTGCAAGGAGTCAGGACGCAGTCCAGATCCGGAACCTCCTCCAGTAATTCCAGTCCGCACGTTGCCTGACCAGCCAGGATCGAGTAATCGTCGTAAGGAGGTACCAGGACCCTGCCCTCGCGCTGAGCAATTTCGATGGCCACGGCTTCGCGATCCTGGCTTTGCCGGTCGTAAAAGATTATTTCGGCGCCGTAACTACGTGTGGCCGCTACCTTCGCTTTTGGGGCATCGTCGGGCATCGCGATTACCGCGCTGACACCTGCTTCTCTCGATGCCAGCGCTACCGCCTGCGCATGGTTCCCCGACGAAAACGCTGCTACGCCGCGGCGCTTCTCTTCATCTGTAAGGGAAAGAATCTTGTTGGACGCGCCGCGAATCTTGAACGCCCCGGCCCGCTGCAGATTCTCGCACTTGAAAAAGACTTCACAGCCGGCTCTTTCGTTAAAGGAACGCGACGTGATGACTGGCGTGCGATGAATCCGGCCCCTGATTCGCGAAGCCGCTTCTTTAATGAGATGAAGATTTAGCATAGAAGATTTGGCGGCAGGTGAACCAGCCTGTTTGGGATGAGTCAACTCTTTGCGCCTCTGCAATATTTTGCGATTTGTGCGGTTAGACTACTGCGTGGGAAAACTCGACGATCGACATATTAAAAACCTCACCGAAATGCGACGCGACGCGATCTTCAACCTCATTCATGTCGACCTCATGACCCAGCAAGTCCTGCATCGAAGTTACCTGCTCGCCATCGCAGGCGATTATCAAATTGAAGTAGCTGAGATCGGTATTAACGTTCAGCGCAAACCCGTGAGTGGTGATCCAGCGCGCAATATGCACTCCAATCGCCGCCACTTTTCCGCGAGTGGTGTGGACCCCGGTGAATCCTTCAATACGAAAGGCTTGAATCTCAAAGTCCGCAAGTGTTCGGATCAGAGCCTCTTCGAGATCGCGGACGTAGGCGTGAACGTCTTCGCGGTCTGGACTCAAATTAATTATGGGATATCCAACAAGCTGGCCGAGCCCGTGATAAGTAATTTTGCCGCCGCGATTCGTCTCGAAGACATCAACTCCGCGCGCTTTCAGCAGTTCCTCCGGCAGCAGAATTCCAGAGCTATCCCCGCGGCGGCCGACGGTCAACGTGTGCGGGTGTTCCAGCAGGAGCAGGGTGTCCGGCTGCTTACCCTCCTTCACCGCGCGTTCGGTTTCCTTTTGCAGTGACAGAGCCTCGCCATAATCGATGCGGCCAAGACGTTTGATCAAGAGGTGTTTTTGCGACTTTTTGTTCAAGCATGCAACCCGTAGCGATTATTGTTGCGTCATTCTAGCAGTGGGAATGCACGACGGCTAACAGGGACCCGTGGCGCGGCACTTGACGGCAAGGACCGGCGGGAATAGCTTGAGTGACAATCCAAATCGATAGGAGAATTCAAGTGCAAAGAATCCTGGCTGCTCTAATGGCTACAGTTATCCTCTTTCCCATCACTGGCTTTACGCAAACAAGAAGGCGCAGCGCCTCAAGACCAAGCACTACCAGCAGTGACACTGCGAGAATTGCGCTCGTTCGGACTCAGGGAGCGGGGCGTGTTGCCGAGCAGGTCAAAACTCTGACACGGTTCATATATCTGCTTGGCGGCGTGGCCAAAGGACTGGAAGGCGTAGACGACGCTGTTCGTCGCAATGAGGCGACGCCGGCAATTCTGGAACAAGCCAAGAGCAACAAGGCGACAGTCCGGACAAGTATTCAAAAGGTCCGCGAAGCGATGGACAAGTTGGAGATCGATTTTCGCGGCACCCCGGAGTTGCAGCGCTACTACATCAGACTTGCCGGGGTTGCATCAGGGGCGGCCAAAGCAGAAGAACTGGCTGCTGCAAATCAGTTTGACAGAGCGGGTCGAACGCTGCTCGACGTAGTCAATCGCCTTACGGATGTGTTGTTAGAGATGCGGTAGGACAGGCATTCTTGTCTGTCTTCGGTGGGTTAGAAGAGGTGTTCAATCAAATGGACAGGCAGGAATGCCTGTCCTACTTTGTCTTGGAGTAGTAACCCTGCCGAGCGCGCACGCGCAGGTCTGAACGAGTTGGCAAGGTGACGGCGATGCGGCGAAACTGCACGCCCGCTGCTTGTGAATTTGAGTAATACAGCAACAGGTATTGACCACGTAGTTCCGCGGCAACCTCAGAAAACACTCTCTCCAGGTCCCTTTCTGAATCGGGCACGAAAGCAGTGCCGCCAGTTGATTCGGCAATTGCGGCCATGTTGGTCTGCGAGCGCATGCTGATTTGATTCAGGTGAACAGAAGACCCGCCAGGGTTAATCGAGTAAAAGGCTGCATCGGCTTGCTGCACTGTTCGCTGCACTTCGAGTACTGCGCGCTGGCGCCGGTCTGACAGGTTTTTGCGCGCCGCCGCAGGAGTAGTCTCTCCCCGTTGACTTGCTCGTACTTCGGCGACGGTAAGGTCCTTAATGAGACTGCTAAAGTTGTCGTCGCCGTCGGAGATCACCACGATGACTTTGCGATGTCGGTCGGCCGAATTCCCGATGAGATATTTCGCTGCCGCCACGACGGTGTCGTAAAACGCAGTCGGAATCGGGGTAGTAGCAGCTGGAATACTCGCTATTTTCGCGGCCGAAATCTCGGATGAGGCCAGTGGCTGCACCAGGAGAGGCTCCTGTCCAATCGCAAAAATCGCCGACCGGTCAGTTGCCTTCATGACTTGCTTTAGAAAGCTGGCTGCCGCCTGTTGCTGAAACGCAAAAAAACCTTTCTGGCTGACGCTGCTCGACACGTCAAACAAAATAGCGATGTCCAGAGGCACTTGTTCCGGGTTCCCCATCTCGACAATCTCCTGCGGCTGCCCCTCTTCGTTAAGCTTGAAATCGCTGATTTGCAAACCAAGACTTGGTTGTCCTTTTGAATCAACCACCGACACGGGCACCATCACAAGGTTTGAGTCGACCTTAATGACGTCAACGTTTTCGTCGTCGGGCGTAGGAGTAGGAGTTGGTTTTGGCGTTGGCGCCGGCGGTGGTGGCGGCAGATCTCTAATCGTCTGAGCCGCAACCTGGCTGGCTGCAGAAAAAATTGCCAGCACTGCGAGAAGCAGTGCTGGCCGAAAGTGTTTTCCCCAATCTTTGTAGTTCATTCAACCACTCCTCATGCCGCCGGCTGCTGGCCTAGCCTATCTTAACAACTTTTCCGACGGCATGATTCATGGTCTTAGGTGCCGGGGATGTTTTGATAGTTGCACTACCCGGCATTTCAATATGGTTTCCGTTCAGTTGCCTGAACTGGTGGTCATTGTCGGCGCCTGTTGAATCAAGCCCTTGTTGACCAGTAACTTGACTTCAACCCTGCGGTTTTGCGCACGACCGTCGCGGGAGTCATTTTCCGCGACCGGATTGGTCTCGCCAAAACCATAAGGTGTAATGATCCGCCGCAGCGGTATCCGGTGGTTCTCTACCAGATAACGAATCACCGCATCTGCCCGGCGCTGGCTCAACATGCGGTTGCGGTTGATGCTCCCGGTAGAATCGGTGAAGCCTGAGACTTCCAGCACATAGCCTTTGGAGTTCAGCGCTTTGGTCGCCACCTCATCAAGTTTTGTTTTTGAATCCGCCGACAGGACCGCACTGCCTGTCCTGAAGTTAACCGCCAAAACTGCCTGCGGTTCGTAGTCGTCTAATGATGAGATACGCTCGTTTGTCAGGTTCACACCTGCCACCGCTGCATCAGCCGTTTCCTGTGCCGCTTTGGCGCCGCCCTTGGCCGTATTGGCCACCGCGGCAAGTTCGTCCAATTGTCCGGAGAGACGCTGCGCGTTTTGTTCTACCTGAGACAGCTTGGTTTCAGTGTTGTCGGCACGTTCTTCGAGCGGAGCTGCACGCGATTCGACTGCGCGCGCCACTCTCAAGTCTGATTCATTAAACCTGATCTTCTCGGCAAGCAGTTCGCCGGAGGAACCACCGCGACCTTCAACTTCGAGGTTGAGACCACGGAGGATTTGTGTTTGACCGTAATTCGTGCCACTGCGCAGGAAACCACCTTTGGTCTTTACGCTCGTTCTGTCATCGAGGCGGATCACAGTGTCCACCCCATTCATGTCACGAATGGTGAATGTGTCGGAGTCGCGCCGGGTTACGACGCCCTTGATTTTCATCTTTTGGCCGCTCACCACACTGCGGGAGCCAGCCGGGTTAGTTGTGTCTTGAGCAACGACGGCGACAGCTGAAAGGGCTAACAGCGAAACCGCCAGGATGAGGGAGGAAAACATTCGGAACTTCGGGATTGCCATAGATTGATACTCTCCTTCTCTTGAAAGTGGAAGCTCACCCAATGCGTAGCGAGCCGGAATTGTGTAAGACTCTGACGAGCAAACCTCGCTCATTGTTGTCCGCTCATTTTGGGGTTGCCACTTCTTAGCCTCTACACGATAGTAAGTCAAGACCTTTACGGTCCATGCTGGCATTCTTCATCTAATCACCACTCGATCGCAATAAGAAAAGTCCCCGCGTAACAATTTCGCGATGACAGCCTGATTTTTGGGTTGTCATCGCGACTTAGATGAAACAGCAATGTTTCGGGGTTTGAGAACTTTTTAGACGGCGAATTCTCCTGATTCCAGCTGCTCTTTTACGAATGCCAGGAATCGCTCAGCAGCGGCTCCATCGATCACTCGATGATCGAAGCTGAGAGCAAAATAAGCCATCCAGCGAATTGCTATGTAGTCTTCACCCTCAGATGTGGTCATCACTTTCGCGCGCTTTTCAATCTTGCCGACTCCCAGAATTGCCAACTGGGGTTGATTGATGATGGGAGTACCAAACAGACCACCAAACACACCTGGATTGGTAATCGTAAACGTACCGCCCGTTACCTCATCCGGCTTCAACTGTTTCGTTCGCGCGCGATCGGCCAGATCGTTTGCCGCGCGTGCCAGCCCGGAGATGGAAAGATCGTCTGCGTGTTTGATCACGGGAACGATCAAACCCCAGTCAAGTGCGACTGCCATACCCAGGTTGATATCGCGTTTGTAAATAATCTGGTCTCCACTGACCTGAGCGTTGAATATCGGGAATTCACGCAGCGCATTGTTTATCGCCTGAAAAATGAAAGGCATAAATGTGAGCTTGGTGCCGGTTCGCTCAGTGAATGAATCTTTATGCTGATCGCGTATTTTCGCGATGCGCGTCATGTCGATCTCGTATACGGTCGTGACATGGGCCGATGTGCGTCTCGACATCACCATGTGTTCGGCAATCTTCTTGCGCATGACCGTCATTTGTTCGACCCGATCACCTTCACCCGGTTTCAATGGCGGAGGAGCGGGAATCTCCTGAATCGCGGGGCTGGAAACACGAGCGGGAGCTGCCGTTGATCCTGATTCGATAAAACTAAGAATGTCGTTTTTGGTGACGCGGCCGCTCAGCCCGGTACCTTCGAGCCGGGCTATATCAACACCATGCTCCTGAGCAATCTTTCGGACCAGCGGGCTCGATTTTGTACGGCGAAGCTCATCGGCAGTGGCCCCACTTCCGTTGTCGGATCTTGGTTTTGCGGTTTGACTGCCGGCGCCCGCCGGCGTTGTCTTCTTAGGTTCTTCTGTTTGGATTGGCACTGATGGCTTGGCTGGCTCAGCCTGCTGCGCTACCACGCGGGCAGGCGCAGGAGGTTGCACCACGGGCGGCGGTGCGGGTTTCTCTTGCGGCTTCCTTTCTTCAGCCGTTACTTCTGCGGCCGGCGCTGCTTGAGCCTCAGTCTTTGCGGGTGCGGCGTCGCTGGCAGCACCACCATCGAGCACTGCCACGGTGGTATTTATCTCGACCGTGTCGCCTTCTTTAAAGCGGATCTCTGTTAAGGTGCCTGCTGCGGGTGAAGGAATCTCGGCGTCAACCTTATCGGTTGAGATCTCAAACAATGGTTCGTCGCGATCAACGTGGTCGCCAACTTTCTTGAGCCACTTGGTGATCGTTCCTTCGGCGATCGATTCACCCATTTGCGGCATTACAACTTCTGTTGCCATAGCGTACTCCAATTCTAAACTTGCCAACCCAAGATCAATTCTAATGAAACAGACTCAAGTTTGAGACTTCCCAGTTTGGAAGGAAGGCCACAACCTGTGGAGATATTCTCTCCTGTTCGACCAGGGTACTTCTTAATACGCAGCGAGTTTGCGCGCCGCCTCAAGCACGTCTCTGGTCTGCGGCAAATAGTAATCTTCCAACGGCGGTGAGTATGGCACCGGCGTATCGATCGAGGCGACCCGCACTACCGGCGCGTCAAGCCATTCAAATGCCTCTTCAGCAAGGATGGCGGCAATCTCCCCGCCGATTCCTCCCGTACGCGACGCCTCGTGCAAGACCATGGCCTTGCTGGTTTTCCTGACGCTGGCCAGAATCGCCGGCTTGTCCAGCGGCGCCAGTGTGCGCAGATCGATCACCTCAACGTCGAGGCCTTCCTTCTCCAACTCTTCCGCTGCATCGAGTGCAGTCAATACCATGGCGCCGAATGTGATAATTGAAAGATCGCGCCCCTCACGCGCCATGCGCGCCTTGCCAATTTCCACAATGTAATCGTCGGCGGGGAGCTCTTCACGAAGTCGCGGCAGCCGGTAGAGTTTCTTGTGTTCAAAATACAAGACCGGATCGGGATCGCGAATCGCCGCCTTAATCAAGCCCTTCGCATCGTAGGCTGTCGAGGGCTCCACAATCTTCAAACCAGCCGTGTTGAGAAAAAACGATTCCGCATTGAGTGAATGAAACGGTCCGGAGCGCACGCCGGAACCGCACGGGCCACGGAACACCGCCGGAATGTTTGCCCCCCAACGGTAACGACACTTCGCGGCGTAATTGGTCAGCAGATCAAACCCGGCCGAAATAAAATCGATGAACTGAAATTCGGCCACTGGCCTCATACCCATCAATCCGGCTCCGCAAGCAGCCCCGACGATTGCCGCCTCAGAGATCGGAGTATCAATCACGCGACGTTTGCCAAACTCATCGATAAGCCCGTCGGTAACCTTGAACGCGCCGCCATAAGCGCCGACGTCTTCTCCAATAACAAAGACGGTCGGGTCGCGCTCCATCTCTTCCCAAATGCCCTGGCGGATTGCTTCCACCAACGTGGCTTGTCCGCCTCGTTCGGGTCGCGCCGATTTGTGTTCCTTTTTGGTTGCTGTTGACATTGGGATAAATGCCGGCTCGCTTCCGGTTTGCGGCTATGCCCTAATTGCCTGGTCAAAAAAGGGGAGGGCGCAGCCCCGAATTCCAAACCAGCCTACGGAAGGTCGGACCCTCCGCACATCGGGCGGCAAAGCCGCGACAAGTTGCTTTCTGATGTTTCTCCTTCACCGCTCTGCCCTGCTAGTTCTTGAGAACTTCAGGACGAAAAGCCGGCGCGACTATATTGTTGTCAAATACTCCGTGCGCTGCTTGTTCCGCTTCCGGCATCGGCGAAGACTCAGCCCAGGCGCAATCTTCTTCGATCTCGCGCGTTACGCTCGCCGTGATCTCCTCCAGCTTTGCGGCATCGGCCAAACCCTGTGCGACCAGATATTTTTCGTAACGCTCAATCGGGTCGTTGTGCTTCTCCCACCACTCGATTTCCCCGTCGGGAACATAACGCTGGTCATCGTGTTCCGCGTGACCCTTGCGCCGGTAAGTCTTCGCCTCGATCAGAACAGCGCCGCCACCGCGTCGAGCGTAGTCAGCCGCGCGCCTGGTTACCTCGTAACAGGCAACTACGTCATTACCATCAACGATGTGACCCGGAATTCCATAACCGGCGGCTTTTTCAGCCAGGTCTCGCACCGCGGTTTGCAAACTTGTCGGCGTCGAATAGGCGTAGTGATTGTATTCAGCGATCACAATGAGCGGCAGTTTTTGAACAGCTGCAAAGTTCAGGCCCTCATGAAACGCGCCGGTGCTCATTCCACCGTCGCCGATGTAGGCAACTGCGACAGTTCGTTTTTTCTGCATGCGAGCTGCGAGTAAGATACCCGTCATCACCGGAATCATGTCGCCGAGATGAGAGATTGGGCCGATGAAACCTTTCTCCATGTCGCCGAAGTGGATGTTGAGATCGCGGCCGCCCGAAGGTCCCCAGGCCTTTGCCATATACTGCGCGAAAATGTCGCGCGGCCTGATGCCTTTTACCAGCACCGCCCCCAGATCGCGAATCAAGGGCGTGATGAAGTCTTTCTGATCGAGCGCGTAGGCGCTGCCAACAGCCGTTGCCTCCTGGCCCAGCGAACGAAACACACCGCCGACGACCTTTGTCTGTCGATACAGGTTAACCAGGCGTTCTTCAACCAAACGCGTCAGTTTCAAATAACTGTAAAGGTCGAGCATTTGCTCGGGCTTGAGCGACGTTTCTGTAGTGCAAGTCAGGACCTGGCCATCGGCTGCCTTTCGAGGAGCGTATTTTGTGCTGACACGCATCTGGAAACGTGGCGGCCGTCGCGGGCCGCGGCGGCGACGGGGATCTCTGCTTGAGGTTCTCCTGTCAGGCTTTTCTTCCATGATCTCTTAAACCGCACCTACTCAATCTACTAATTGCGTATCGCTGATTACATGCACTCGACGCGTAGCGTCGGCTTGAAGTTAGCCCGGCCTTTCAAGGCCGGGAAAAGGTAAACAAGCATTCGTGTCGCGTAGCGACACCTGAGACTCGTGCGAATTCAGTCGTCGCTAAGCGACGAGAACAATTAACAATCTGACCCCGGCGTTGAAACGCCGGGCTAACTTCAAGCCGACGCGTAGCGTCGAGGTTTGCTTCTTTTCAGAACTTTCTTAAATATGCACCGCCAGACCATGCACGCCCTCGGCCGCCTCCATGACCGCCTCGGAGATCGTCGGATGCGCATGCATCGTGCGGCCGAGTTCTTCGGCAGTCGACTCCAGCTGCATCGCCACACAAGCTTCCGCAATCAACTCAGTAGCGTGTGGGCCAATGATGTGCACGCCGAGTATTTCGTCGTACTTCTTTTCGCCCACGATCTTAACGAAGCCCTCTTCTTCACCCAGGATGCGGGCCTTGCCTGAAGCTGAAAACGGAAACTTGCCGATCTTAACCTCGTATCCCATCTCCTTCGCTTTCGCTTCAGTCAATCCGACGGAAGCAATTTCGGGATCGCAGTATGTGCAGTTTGGCACCAGGCGAAGATTGATGGGACGCACGCCCTTGTCGCCAGCCATGTGCTCGACCGCGACGATGCCTTCTTTGGAAGCCAGGTGGGCCAGCAAGGGCGTGGGCACCACATCGCCAATCGCGTAGACACCCTTCTCCCCTGTCTGCTGAAATTCATCGACCTGAATGAATCCCTTTTCAACCTTGATCTTCGTCCCCTCCAGCCCGAGGCCTTCCGTGTAAGGCATGCGACCGACTGCGACCAGCAACATTTCTGCTTCGAGCGTTACCGCTTCCGCTTTTGAAGTCTTTCCGGAGACGCGGACGCCACTATCGGTCTTCTCCAACTTTTCGAGTTTCGTATCCACCTGCGACTTGATCCCGCGCTTGCGAAACGATCGTTCCAGATCCTTGGAGACCTCTTCGTCTTCAAGGGGCACGAGTCTTGGCAGCAACTCGACCAGCGTCGTTTCGGCGCCAAACCGGGAATAGACTGACGCAAACTCAACCCCCACAGCCCCCGAACCCATTACAATCAGGGACTTTGGGACTTCCTTCAATTCGAGAATGTGATCGCTGTTTACGACGTGCACTCCGTCAGTTTCAAACCCCGGGATCGGTCGAACGACCGATCCGGTGGCGATGATGATGTTCTTCGTTTGAATCGTTTGTTTGGCGCCATCGGGGCCGGTGACTTCAACTTTTCCTGGCAGCGCGAGTTTGCCTGTGCCTTTGAAAACAGTGGCCTTGTTTTTCTTCATCAGATACTCGATGCCCTTCGAGTTTTTCATCACCACTTTGTCTTTGCGTTTCTGCACGTCGGCGAAAGCCAGTTGAATTCCAGTAGCCTGTACGCCAAAGTCGGCGGCATGTTGCATCTGCTCATAAACGTGGGCGGACATCAGCATCTGCTTGGTGGGTATGCAACCGCGGAGCGTGCACGTACCGCCGAGGCGCGTATCTTTTTCAACAATTGCGACCTTCAAGCCCAACTGTCCTGCACGAATGGCGGCCACGTAGCCGCCCGGTCCACTGCCGATGATTGTTACGTCAAACTGTTCGTTAGCCAAAGTGTTCGGGTTCCTCTCCTAAAGTGCCAACCGCATTGCAGCGGGGCAGTAGCCCGACCGTGTTCGGGGGCAGTAGCCCGACCGTTAGGGAGGGCGTGGGTGTACCAAGTTACAAATGCTTTCTTGAAAGACCGGCATTATAATCATTCAACAGCATTTCATCCAATTGGGGCTATTTGCGCGTTGTTTGTAACGCAAACTTTTGCGTTGGTCCGCTGTAACGCAATTTGAAGCGTGCGCGGCTCGCTTGTACTGGGATCGCACCAGGCGTCTCGCCCGCAACGAGCGCCGTCAGGCGGAAATAACGCGCACGTTGAAGGCTTTCTACGAGCTGGAGGATCACCACACCACCAAGCGCGCCTGCGGCGCTTATTGCGGGCGGGACGCGGTCCCAGTACCACCGGGTCTTACTATGAAGTTGACTCGTTCAACTATGAAAACTCGTTCCACTATTACTCGTTCCAGTATTAAAGGTGACTCGTTCCCAAAGGTAACCCAATGAAACACTCTGAAGGCTTTCTCAAGATCGTTAACGACGCTAAGACTCGGATTCGCGAAGTCACGGTCGAAGATACAAAGCACCGACTAAGTGCGAACCCGGAGGCAAAGTTAATCGACGTGCGTGAAGACAACGAATGGGAGGCTGGTCGGGCCGCAGGTTCGATCCATTTAGGCAAAGGCATCATTGAACGCGACATCGAAGCCGCAGTGCCAGACAAATCCACCGAACTGATCCTTTACTGCGGTGGTGGCTTCCGCTCCGCCCTCGCCGCCGACGTGCTGCAACAGATGGGCTACACAAATGTCTACTCGATGGCTGGTGGCTGGAAAACCTGGAAGGACTCGGGTAGTGAAGTGGAAAGCTAATGAGCTGAGTGTAGCGACGATCCTTTCTCCAGACGGAGTGAACCATGCGGGCAGGCTGTGCGTTGCCGGAAAGCGATGAAGGATCAACCGACCGCAGATCCGCAACCCTAGTCAGTCAGCTCCCGCACAATCTTCAGCAGCCGATCGATGTCCAACGGTTTCGTAAGGTGTTCGGCGAAGCCCTGATCGCGTGCGCGGTCCACGTCCAGGGTGCGGCCGTAACCCGTTAACGCGACCACCGGCACGTCGGCCATCTCCGGCAACTCGCGCAGGCTGCGAAATAGTTGATAGCCGTCCATCCCCGGCATAGAGATATCAGAAATCACCAGGTTGAAGTTTTTCTTCCGTGCCAGCTCGAGCGCTTCAGGTCCGCTGCGCGCCAAATCGACAAACGCTCCCTCGAGCTCAAGCAGCTTGCCCAGCATCTCCGTCGTTTCGGCTGAATCATCGACCACCAGAATAAACTTCTTTTTCAACGCCCCAGTGACCCCGGTCTTCTCCGGCACCAATCCGGACTCTCCTTGTTTGAACAACGGCAGCCAGACTGTGAATCGCGCGCCACGGCCCTCGCCTTCCGATATCACTTCGACGCGCCCACCGTGCAGCTTCACCAACTGATTCACCAGCGCCAGGCCAATTCCCATGCCCCCCTGCCTGCGCGCGCTGCTCGCGTCGGCCTGACGAAACATTTCAAACACGTGCGGGAGAAACTCCGACGGGATGCCCTGACCCGTGTCTTCAATCACAACGATGGCCGCATCGGCTTCCTGATTCAGCGTGACTGTCACCTTTCCGTTGACCGGCGTAAACTTGATCGCGTTGTTCAGAAGGTTCCACGCAATCTGGCCCAGGCGAATCGGGTCGCCTTCAACCACCACAATGTCATCTGCGAGTTCGATTTCAAGGGAAATTGCCTTTCTAGCTGCTTCCGCTCGCACGGTCTCAATTGCATCTGCAATTATCGTTGATAAAGAAACGGGCTGGCGATTAATCGAAAGCTTGCCCATCTGCATCCGCGACAGATCCAGAAGATCGGAAACTAATTGCGCCTGGGCCAGCGCGTTGCGACGAATAGTTTCCGCCGCCTTGACCACAAAAGCGTGCTTCTGAGATTCATTACTTCGTCGTAATATCTCCGCATATCCGATGATCACGTTGAGGGGGTTGCGGAGCTCGTGAGACAAGGTTGCCAGAAATTCATCCTTCAAACGATTGGCGTCTTCAGCATCAGCGCGTGCCTCACGCTCGCGCTCAAGTAATTTCTCTCGCTCTTCGTCCGCTTTCCGTCGCAGCGTGTTGTCAACCGAAACACCGACGATGCCTATCAATTCTCCTTTGTTATTGACGATGGGGGAGTCAGTGACCATGGCCGGGAACAACGATCCGTCTCGTCTTTGAACCAGGAACTCGCCGGACCAGCTTTGTCCCTGCTGCAAACACGCAAAGATTTCACCGGCCTGTTCGCGAAGGTCGGGTGCCGGTGTCAGGTCGAGGATATTTGCGCCGAGCGCTTCGGTTGAGGGCCAGCCATAAAGTGTTTCGGCAAACGAATTCCAGTAAATTATGGTCCCTTTCAAATCGGTGGCGATGACAGATTGCTCAACCGCGTCGAGCAAGTGGGCCTGGAAACGAATTTCCTCTTCAGCCCGCTTGCGCTCGGTATTGTCGCGGAAAACGACTACCAATCCGGTTATCTTGCCGTCGCCTCGCAAGGGCGAAGAGCTGTAGACCACATCGAAGAACGAGCCGTCCTTGCGAATAAAAACATCTTGATATTCAGTCAGCATCCTGCCTTCGCGAAGCACCTGAAATCCCGCACAGTCTTCTTTGGGAAAGGGGGTGCCATCAGGACGAGTATGATGAACAACCTCGTGCATACGACGTCCAATAATCTCATCCAGCGTCCAGCCAAAGATTCTTTGGGCCGCGGGGTTCATAAACGTAACCCGGCCTTCATCATCTACTGTGTAAAGGCCTTCACCCATGCTCAACATTACGGTTTCATCAAACTCGAGCGCGCGTTGCAGCCGCTCCTGAGCTTTCTTTGCCTCCGTGATATCACGCGCGATTTTCGAGGCGCCCACCACTTCCCCCTTATCATTCCTGACGGGAGAAATCGTCAGCGATATGTCGAGCAAAGTTCCATCTTTGCGCCGTCTGACTGTTTCGAAGTGATCTATCCGCTCGCCGCGTCTAATCCGCCTGAGAATGTCAGTCTCCTCTGCCTGGCGGTCAGGGGGAATCAGAATAGCCACAGGTAGACCGATAACTTCTTCCGCTGCATACCCGAAGATTCGCTCAGCCGCCTTGTTCCAGCTCCTAATTATTCCGTCAAGATTCTTGCTGATGATGGCGTCGTGCGAGGATTCAATAATCGCCGCCAGCCGGAGCAGTGCAATCTGCGAGTCGTCGCGCGCCTGAGAGGCCACGTCCAGTTCTATTTCGTAGAGGCGCGCGTTTTGCAACGCAATTGCCGCCTGGTCGGCCAGCGCCGATAATTGCCACAGCTCTTCAGCGGTTAAGGTGCCGGCACGCGAAATGACCAAAAGACCATTGAGCGCCTGCTGGGCAATGATCGGAATTGAAACAAATGCATCTTCGCGCTCGATCCCCAACAACCCGCTCAATTCTCTGAGTACATCCTCTTGCATCCTGCCCGAGAATTCCTGAACCAAGCCAGCATCTACTCCCTGCGCGGCGCGAATGCGCAACCGTCCCTCCTCGAGAATCAGCAGGAGGCAGACGTCTGCGTCCACCAGTTGAGCGGCGTTTTGGACGATCAACTCGAGTACTTCGTCGAAGTTCAGCGAGTTGGTGATGGCGCGGTTAATGGCAGCCAGACGCCGGGAAGGATCTTTTGTGATTGGTGGTGGCTCTTGAATACTCACGACTGCTACCTGAGTTTCTTAACAAATATGCCCTTGTTTGTAATTTCGAGTATGTGTTCGCGATTATCGTGTGCACTGCCCCGAGTCTTGATGATCCGAAGAGTACGGTGCATTTCGGTCCCTTCTTTGAATCTCAACAGCACGATGTTGTCGCTCATATTGGAGATTTCCTGATCGCTGATCCCGTGTATCTCAAAGAGGTTGGTCAGCTCGTACATCATCAGGCAGGTAACGTTTTCTACGGCAAACCACTGAGTTAGGGCGTAGGTAAAATCGGCGAAGCGCTGCCGGTCGACGCTGCTCCGTTCGAGGTCTCCCAACGCATCGATGACCACGCGCTTGATGCGCCCTGTCCGTACCCTCCGAAACAGCTCGGCGACGATGGTATCGAGATGAAGTTCAACCGGAGATTGATACAGGTGATCAAAGCCGCCATCGTCGAGTAGTCTTTTGGCATTCAAACCGAATCCGCCGATGATGCGCGCGAGTTGTGTCGGATTCTCCTGAAAACCCAGGTACAAACCTGGTTCGCCCTGCATAGCGCCGGCAGCAATGAAATGGACGCCCATGATGGTTTTGCCTGAACCAGTGGGGCCCGCAATCAAGGTCGTGCTGCCTCGCCAAAAACCTTCGCTAATCATCGTGTCGAGGCCTTTGATCCCGGTGTTCACACGCTCAACCTTCGGCGAATATTCCGGCGCCACGTCCGGCGACAGCAGTCGCGGATAAACATCAATTCCCTTTTGCCCAATTGAAAAGGCGTGTATTCCGGCGAGTGATTCTGAGCCGCGCAACTTCTCAACTCTTAAGAATCGCTGTTCTCTTACATTGGTCGAGTATTTGAGCAACTGGATCACACCGTCGGCGATAGCAAACTCCGGCAACTCAGTCATTGTCTCCTGTGCATACTCGCCGACGAGGATGCTGGTGCACTTATAGGAGCTCAGCACACTGGCGAGATCGTAAATAACGGTGCGCCGTTCCTGCGGCGTCGTCAGCAGTTCCGTCAGAGCTTTGAACGAGTCGATAAAGACAAATTTCGGACGGCGGTGGAGAAACAGATCAGCCATGACTTCCGGCAGCTTCTCGATACCCGATTCTCGCAGCATCAGACCGAGGTCTTCGTAAAAAATCGAGCTGCCAACTTTAGCGACCTCGAAGAAACTGTGGGTCTGCCCATGGACAATAAACTTCTCGAGAGGCTCTGACAGAGTGGTGAGGTAGAGCGCGGGCGATTCCGGCGAGGCATTCGCAAAGGCAAGTTGTTCGGCGAGAATTGTCTTGCCGGTTCCCGGCGCCCCCATGATCATGGTGATCGTGTTTTCCGGGATACCGCCGCGAAGAACTTCGTCCAGCCCCGGACATCCGGTTGGAATTTTTGTCGCCATTAATTTATCTCTGCTGCTGACCGTCGTATTGCCAGGAGCTTTTCCACAGTTGAAATCAGAAGCTCTTCGTCCAGGGGCTTGATAAGAAAGGCGTCAGCGCCGGCTTCAATTGCACGATCTTCCGCTTGCAGGTGACTGAAGATCATCACCAAAATGTCTTTGGTCTCCGGATTCTCCTTAATGCTTCGACAAAGACTGAGGCCATCGAGTTTAGGCACCAGGATCTCCGTGACTAGAATCCTTGGCTGCAGCTCCTGCGCCTTGGCCAGCGCGGAGAGGCCATCGCTTACAAACTCAACGGTGTAACCAGCCTGTTCCAGAAAAAAGCGCTCGAGACGTTGCACAATGGGGTTGCGCTCAACCACAAGAATAAGCGCTCGTGGGTGAGACCTCGACCTTGCCGGGGAATCGAGTTCCGCAGTTGACATACTGGCTCAGGGGGGAACCTAAGCAGCTTGGAGAAGGGTAACGGGCGAAATTCTAGGCCAAGCGGGGACCATTGACAAGCATATTGCCTCGCTGTTGAAGATCCGGCCGTCGAGCAGTGTACAATTACCTTTGTAGTGCCGACCGCCTGGCGCTTTGGCCAGCTGGGAAGCGTCCATAACTCCAAAGCCTTGAGTTAGCCACGTCTGTAGACTTCATATGCCTCAGGAAAAAATGAAACAAGAAACCGGGTTTCGGACCGAATCCGATTCGATGGGCCAGATCCAGGTGCCCGCGGACAAATATTGGGGGGCCCAAACTGAGCGGAGCCTGCTCCATTTCAACATCGGCGACGACAAAATGCCGCGCGAAATGATCCGGGCGCTGGGCCTTCTGAAGAAGGCGGCCGCCGCGGTCAACTACGAACTCGGCAAACTTCCCGCCGAGAAAAGAGAGTTGATCGAAAAAGCCGCCGACGAAGTGATTAAGGGAACGCTGGATCAGCATTTTCCCCTCCGCGTCTGGCAGACCGGGAGCGGCACGCAGACGAACATGAACGCCAACGAAGTGATCTCAAACCGCGCAATCGAGATTGCCGGAGGCGAGATGGGAAGCAAGAAGCCGATTCACCCGAATGACGACGTGAACATGTCGCAGTCGTCAAACGACACTTTCCCGACGGCGATGTACATTGCCGCGGCCGAACAGTTCAGCAAGTTGATTCCTGAAGTGCAGAACGTCCACGACGCAATTACTGCGAAAGCCGAAGAGTTTAAGGACGTCATCAAAATCGGACGCACACATCTCCAGGACGCGACTCCCTTAACGGTAGGCCAGGAAATGTCTGGATGGGCGAGCCTGCTGGAACGGGACATCGAACGATTGAAGATGGTGATGCCGGGGTTGCTTGATCTGGCAATTGGCGGGACGGCGGTGGGGACAGGTCTCAATTCACATCCTGAGTTTGGCGATCGTGCGGCAAAAAAAATCGCGGAGCTTACCGGATTGCCTTTCAAGTCACATCCGAACAAATTCGCGGCTTTGTCGGCGCACGATGAGATTGTTTTCGCCAGCGGCGCGCTCAAAACGCTGGCTGCGTCGCTCACCAAGATTGCCAACGACATTCGTTGGCTCGCCTCGGGCCCGCGTTGCGGGTTGGGAGAATTGGTCTTGCCTGAGAACGAACCCGGCTCATCGATCATGCCAGGAAAGGTAAACCCGACGCAGAGTGAGGCTATGACCATGGTTGCCGCACAGGTTTTCGGCAACGACACGGTCGTCACCATCGCAGGCTCACAGGGAAACTTCGAGTTGAATGTTTTTAAGCCTGTAATGATTCACAATTTGCTGCACTCAATTCGTCTGCTCCACGACGCCTGTCATGGTTTTGTTGAGTATTGCATCAAAGGAATCGAACTCAATCGCCAACAGATCGACGACTATCTCAAAAACTCATTGATGCTGGTGACCGCGCTCAACCCTCATATCGGCTACGATAAGGCTGCGCAGGTAGCGAAGAATGCCCACAAGAAAGGCATCAGCCTGCGCGAGTCAGCCACCGAGCTGGGATATTTGACGGGTGAGGAGTTTGATAAGTATGTCAAGCCGGACGAGATGACCCACCCATAGGAATTTCAGCTTGCGGATTGCGGATTGCGGATCGCGGATTGCGGACGCGATACGAATCCAACTCGCGAGCTGGAATGTGGAATCGCCAAAAAAACTACGAACAAATCAGCAATCTAAGATCCAAAATCGCTAATGCCTGACAGAAACGACCGCGTAAAAGAGAATATTCCCGGAACTTACTATGTCGACTCGTCCTGCATCGACTGCGATGTGTGCCGCGATACAGCGCCGGAAAACTTCAGACGCTCTGACGCCAACAGTTATTCGTTTGTCTACAAGCAACCGCAAACCGACGAAGAGAAAGCAGCCTGCGAGGAAGCGCTCACCTGTTGTCCAGTAGAAGCTATTGGAAGTGATGGAGAGTCGTAGCCGGCGTTCCTGCGCATCATCTCTCAAACCAGAATCTTCAGAAGCCCTTCCTCAATAACAACCTCATACGTCTGTATCTTCTCCGTCACGGTCAGGCATTCCCCGGTGCGGAGGTCGAATTGCCAGCCGTGCCACTCACACTCCACCACATCGCCACAAACCGTCCCTTCTACCAGAGGTGCGCCTTTATGAGGACAAGAGTTGTCGATGGCATGAAATTCGCCGTTGATATTGAAGAGTGCCAGTTCGTGTCCTGCCGGAAGTTCAACAGTTTTGCGACTTCCGGGAGGGAAATCTCTCGCATTGCCGGCCGTCACGGTGTGCCGGTCGGTGGCGGAGCGCTCCAGATCTTGATTGTCAGTATCGAATGATTGCATTGCATGAATCGTAACAAAACAGTGTTTGCGGGGCTATTAGAAAGCAAAAGAACCAATCTCTCTTATGCGCACACTAGAGTCGCCGAAACGTCGTGGGAGAAAACGCTAAAGGCCGGCAAACTTGAACCGCAAGAAAGTAACCCCGTTTCGTTCTGTGATGACGAGCGGCGTATGATTAAGTCCGCTCAAATTGCAGCGAAACGAGGGAAGAGTAATGAAAAGATTAATAAGCATAATGGGCGCAGCGGCGCTTATTGCAATGATAGCCACGCAGGCTTTACCACAGACCGGTACCGCCGAAACGTCAACTATCACCAAAGGCATGACCAAAGTGCTGGTAACGGGCGACGCGATTGTGCAATCGCAACCGGACACTGCGATTCTGTCAATTTCAGTGGTGACTCAAGCCAAAAACGCCCTCGAGGCGCAACAGCAGAACGCCAACAAGAGTGATGCGGTGATTAAGGCCGTCCGGAGCGCGGCAGGGGCCGGCGCCGAAATCAAGACGAGCGGCTACAGTTTGCAGCCGCAAAGGGTCTATAAGGAAAATCAACCACCGACGATCGTCGGGTATGAAGCGCGAAACAGCGTGACCGTCACCCTCGCGGATCTAACCAGGGTGGGGACCGTCATCGATGCCGCGTCCCAGTCGGGAGCCAACGATGTGTCTGGTATCGCGTTTACCTTGAGGAAAGATCGGCCGGCGCGAGACCAGGCGTTGTCAGACGCGACTCGCGAGGCCATCAGCAAGGCTCAAGTGATTGCGCGGGCCCTGGGTGGTCGAGTGGTCCGAATCGTTGAAATCCAGGAAGAGGGATTCGAGAAACCGAAGCCTATCTACCAGGAATATGCCCAGTTGCGAATTGCGAAGAGTGATGCGATGCCGACACCAATCGAAGTAGGCACGCTCGACATCACTTCACGCGTGCAATTGATCGCCGAGATAGACACTGGCGCCCGGTAGCAGGCAAGCCGGTCAAGGACACTTAGTCGCTCTCCCCCCTCCGTGCCGTGGTGGCGTCGAGTTTGAAAGAAGTTTCGAATGGGATTTGGTTGTAGTTCCCTCGCAGTAACCCCCGCGCAAACACCCCCTGAGCCCCCTGGAGTAATTTCATTGATGCTCGCCTCGTTTTCAACGGGGCTTTACTTTCTTTTGAAGCACGAGGGAGGGAGACAAATGGCAAGATACCGAAACGATTTTGATGATGAACGTGATTATCCAAACCGCAATGATCGGTTTGGGCGCGAAAGGCCGTGGAATTACGCTCGACCATATTCCGGCGGTGGGCGTTTACAGAATGAATCCGAGCGCGAGTTTGGGAGATTTGGCGAACGCGCCGACTACGAATACGACGAGCCTCGGTACAGTGGCTATCCCGGCCCATACCGGGAAGACTCGAGGCGTCTGTATTACGACGGCCGAGACATGGCCGCGCGCCCGTACTACTACGATCGGGCATCGCGTTCGCGAGTAAGGGCCCGCGACATCATGACTCGCGAACTGGCAGTGGCCAGCCGCGACACCACGGCACTCGAAGTAGCGGCTCTAATGAAGGACGAAGATACAGGTGTAATTCCCGTGGTGGAGTTCGCCTCAGACGGAAATGGCAAAGGAACCGCCGAAGAGCACCGTCTGAATACATCAAACTACAACCGCGGTAAGTTGATTGGTTTGATTACCGATCGCGACATTGTGGTGCGGGCGGTGGCCGAAGGAAGAGATTGCAATACAACTCGAGCAGAAGAAATCATGTCAACAGACATCCATGCGGCCCGGCCGAATGATCGAGTAATCGACATCGTTCGGAAGATGGGTGACAAACAGGTGCGCAGAATTCCCGTCGTAAGCGAGAGCGGCAACCTTCTCGGCATGATCTCAATGAGCGACGTCGCACTCGAAACCGAGGCTGACCGCGAACTTGGGGAAGCGCTGGAAGATATTTCCAAAGAGTCCTCTTTCTGGAGAAGAATCTTTGGATAGTTTAGGTGCTCGGCCTTACCAACCTCGTTAAGCAAGTTGGCTGGACGCACGTGGGGCGGCAAGTGGGGAGATTTGGCCCAGAAAAGGCCACCTCCCCTTTGACGCTTTGGCGATTTCCCTTATTCTTAGGCATCCACGCTAACCCGAGCGATCTATTCTTATGGCAAATCGAAATCGTCAGGTGGCCTTCTTGACTGCAGTTCCCGGGGCCCGGCCGTCCGGGCGTTTGTGGAACCCGGCCGCCGATGTTTACCGCTGCGATGAAGGCTGGTTGGTGAAAGTAGATCTGGCGGGCGTCGTTGCTGACGACCTTGAGATCCAGATTGATGATTCCCACCTTCGAATTCGGGGGTGCCGTCGAGACACCTTTTACCGCGAAGGATTCAGCTACCATCAGATGGAGATTACTTACAGCCGGTTTGAAAAGATGATCGAATTTCCGAGCTCGATCGAGGAAGCATCACTCGCACATGATTATTGCGATGGCTTCCTCATCATTACCCTTCGTTGCCGGTAAATTTCGCGCGCCGGTTGCTCGGCGAGTTCGCGAAGGGGATCAGAACAAGATCAATAACATGGCAGACAGTCTAGAGAACAAAACTCCAGCGGCCGAACCGCCGGCATCCACCCCGGCCGGGCAACGACCTGAACCGGCTACGAGCGCACCAGCAGCCAGGTCGCAGGGCGAGGTCTTTGAAATTCCGGTGCTGGCGCTCCAGAACACGACCCTGTTCCCTGAGACAGTAGTACCGCTTGCGGTGGGAAGACCGCGTTCCGTGAAAGCGCTGGAGGCAGCGCTGGGTACGGAAGAAAAACTCATGGCCTGCATCACCGCAAGGGCAGATGTTGCGCTTCCCGGCGACCAGGAGGTGACGCCACCGGATCTCTATCAGGTTGGAACGCTCGCTACCATAAAACGCATGGAGCGCATGGAAGACACCATGCACATCATCGTGCAGGGCATGGATAGGATTAAGGTTGTCGAGTGGAAACAAGAAGAACCTTACTTGCGCGCGCGAGTGCAAATCCTGCCGGACGTCCAGGTAAACGACTCTGAAGAAGTCGAAGCCACCAGACGTAATGTTCAGTCGATGGTGCAACAGGCGCTGGCCCTGCTCCCCGGGGTCCCGCCCGAAGTGCGGGTGGCCGTGCTCGGATCGGTCGACCCTGTTCGCCTCGCATATTTTCTTGGTTCAATCCTAAACCTGGGCGTTGAGCAGGAGCAGAAGATGCTCGAAGCGGACACGGCTGACGAACTGCTCCGCCTGGCGCACACTTACCTCGCCCGCGAACTCGAGATTATTCAACTCCGCTCCAAAATCGCCAGCGAAGCCCAGACCGAAATGGACAAGGCCCAGCGAGATTACGTCTTGCGCCAGCAGATGAAAGCAATTCAAAAGGAACTGGGCGAAGACGAAGGCGGCGAAAGAGCTGAGGCCGAACTGCTGCGTGAGCGATTGGCAGCCGCGGACCTTCCCGACGAAGTCAGGGAGGAAACTGAGCGAGAGCTGAAAAGGCTCGAGAGGCTGCCCGCCGCGGCGCCCGACTATCACGTTATCCGAACCTACCTTGAATACGTTCTCGAGTTGCCGTGGAGAAAATCTTCCGAAGACAAGCTGGATCTTAAGCAAGCGCGAAAGATTCTCGATGAAGATCACTACGGTCTGGAAGACGTGAAAGAGCGGATCCTCGAGTTTCTGGCCGTGATCAAACTGCGGCCCGATACCAAGAGTCCGATCCTTTGTTTCGTGGGACCGCCAGGCGTTGGCAAAACTTCCCTGGGCCGCTCGATCGCGCGAGCACTCGGCCGTCAGTTTGAACGCATGTCACTAGGCGGTGTACGTGACGAAGCAGAATTGCGCGGCCACCGGCGCACTTACATCGGCTCCATGCCGGGGCGAATCATTCAATCGATCCGGCGGGCCGGAGTGAACAATCCGGTGCTCATGCTTGATGAGATTGATAAGCTCGGAAACGACTATCGGGGCGATCCATCAGCCGCGCTGCTGGAGATTCTTGATCCGCAACAAAATAATTCTTTTAGGGATCATTACCTCGATCTGCCGTTCGACCTCTCGAGAGTCTTCTTCATTGCGACCGCAAATCAATTAGGGCCAATTCCTGCGCCGCTCCGGGATCGCATGGAAGTGATTTCCCTCGCCGGCTATAGCGATCGAGAGAAGCTGGAGATTGCCAAGCGTTATCTGATCCCCCGTCAAGTCGAGGAAAACGGGTTGAAGCCGGAACAACTGACTATCGCCGACTCGGCGGTAGAGTTGATCGCCACTCGCTACACCCGTGAAGCCGGTGTGCGCCAGTTGGAACGAAATATCGGCGGGGTGGCGCGAAAGATTGCGCTGAAGATTGCGCAGGACGAGGCGGAATCAGTTGTGGTTGATTCAGGAGACATATCCGAGTATCTGGGTCCGCCGAGGTTTTACCCGGAGCAAGCCCGCAAAGAACTGCCGGCAGGTGTCGCCACCGGGATGGCCTGGACGGAGATGGGCGGCGAAGTCCTTTTTATAGAAGCCACTCTTCTCCCCGGGGGCAGTGGTCTGACGATCACGGGTCAACTTGGCGAGGTGATGCAGGAATCGGCCAGGGCCGCCCGGTCGTATCTCTGGTCACACGCAAACGAGTTTGGCATCAATGCCGAAATGTTCAAGAACTACGGCGTTCACTTGCACGTGCCCGCGGGCGCCATCCCTAAAGATGGCCCCAGCGCAGGCGTGACCATAACCGCGGCGCTGGCTTCGCTGTACACCGGAAGACGTGTCAGGCCTGACACTGCCATGACCGGTGAGATCACTCTTTCCGGTCTGGTGTTTCCAGTCGGCGGCATTAAAGAGAAGGTGCTGGCGGCACATCGCGCTGGGATTCGTCGCATCGTCATGCCCAGTCGCAACGAGGCGGATATCGAAGACATTCCTGCCGACGTCAGGAGTGAGCTTCAGATAGTGTTCGTGGCGAGAATCAACGAAGTGATCGACTCAGCGCTCGAGGTGCTGGTAGCCAATCCTCCTCCACCGCCGGTCATTCCCGGCGTTCAAAGAGACGCGTCAACTCACCAGACAGATACGACCCAGGCGCCGCTGGCCGTACGACAGCCCTGAAGCGTTTCGTAGCCTGCGAGCAGGGTGTCATTTCGTTAACGCGGTACCTTATAAAGATAGGACGGGAACTCGAGTTCCCGTCCTTTTTGTTGCTCAACGCATTACGAAGCGTTGAGTGGTTTTGCTTTCTAACCTTGCGGCCGGAATGCTTTCAGGTTATTGGCCAAACCGGTGCCGGTATTCACCGGAAACGATAAACGCCTCAACCATCTGCGCGTCAACAAAGTTGCCATTAAACTCATTCAGCTTGTTGACCCAGAACTGGAAGCCGTCCGGATCAGGATCACGTCTGAGGAAGCCGAAGTATTCCATCATGACAAACTGTTCGTTGAACGTCGCAGCAACGAACCGTTGGTTTTCGACAATGCTTCGGAGCACCTGAGCGCGTGTCATGTTGTTTGTGTTCAAGCCGTTGACCAATTCATCGCGTTCGCTCTGGCTAAAGCTCACGCCTGTGTGACCAATCAACTCCTCGACATAACGGCTGTTTGAGAGTCCATCATAGGCGGACCGGAATGCGTCGCGCTGCATCCAGGCATCTATAAATGCCCGTTTGTTTGCCTCGAGCGTAGCCGCCCAATCGCCACGTCCTACGATGACATTCTGGGCAACGGCTCTCGTGTCCGGCATAAACTCGGCGAATTGTGGGCGTCTACCAAAACTGGCCCGGTAGAGTCCGTCGACGAGTCCACCCGTGCTGCGGAACTCGATGGAGAGGAAGTAGGCTGCCGAGACGTTAATGGTTCTTATGCGACGGCAGGCTGCGTCAACTCCACATTCGAGTATCTGATCGCTCCAGAAGTTAAAGCCGGCTTCATCAGGCTCGCGCCCGAGGAAGTCAAGGTAATGTTGGCGGACGAAGTATTCCGGCGTGTCGAGAGGATTCAGCGTACCTCCTACCGGCATCGCGGTAAACATCGCCTCGGTGACATTGCCAACCTGGCTAAAGGAGCGTTCGGCCGGAATGAACGCGAAGTTGGATTGCGAAGGCCGGACCGTGTAAACGCCGCTCGTCTCCACGTTCTCGAAGCGGTAGTTGCCATTTGCGTCGGTGATTGTCTTGCGCGATTGACTACCGCTCAGATTTATCACTGCACCCGCAAGGGGCGAACCGTCGGTGGTGCTGACGTGGCCGGTGATGAAACTCGATGACGCGCTTGGAGAGAGGCAGATGTTCGCCGTCGAGGTAATCGTCAGATCCCAGCCTTGAGCAAACGTGCCGATATCCACCCCGGCGTCATCTACTGCGTAGAGGTTCCAGGTACCGTTGGGGTCGAGCCCGTTGAAGGCGGAAGCAAGTGTCTCCGCACCGCCCGGAGCGGGCGACAAGTATGGACCGACCGGGGCCGGAGCCGGGAACGGATCCTGTACCGTGTCATAGTTGGAAGGCTTAAACGTGCCGCCTCCGCTAATTGGGCCGACATCCGGTATGGCGGTCGCCGCAGCGTCGTCGAACGTAAGACTGAAGCCCGGAGGAAGAATATCGGTGGCGCCACCAGTATCCGAGTAGAGGATGAACTTGCGTCCGGTCGGACCGACCAGAAGCACATCCACGTCATCAGGGAAGGTGTGTGAGTAACCTTTTAGCGTAACGGTTACCTTCGTTACCGGGTTAGTAATGCCCGCAACAACAATATTCGACGGGTACGGATTGGCCGGCGCGCCCGTCGCAGTGCCCGTGCCACTTGCGGGTATTACGACGGCCGTCTGATTGGAAAACGTCGTCGTACTGGTGTTGGTCGTTCCTAACTGGAATGTGTAGGTGACCGTACCCAGGTCAATCACACCGTCCTGCAGTTGGAGAGTGGCGGTGATCGTGTCGCCGCAGTTGCCAATTGCCTGGAAAGTGAAAGGTTGTGAAACGGAAGGTCCACCCGCGACCACAACTCCATAGGTTCTTTGAGTTGTTGACGGAACTACCCCGCCCGAATTAAGCAGAGTAGCGACGAGGTTCGTGGAGTTGCCGTCACCTGTGTTGGCGATCGGGAAATTGGCCGTGATTCCTTCGCCTGGATCCGGAGTGTTGTTGGGCGGGTTGTAGCTTTCGAACGTGATCGTCCCGGGGCCTCCCGGAGCCATTACCGGCGTACCCGCAACGCCGCAACAAATGAACGGCTGTCGTGAAATCTCGAGGGTGACACAACCGACCGTGCCGGTGTCAATGTTGGCATTGTCGTTGACACGTAACTTCCACGTGCCGGTGATGGTTTGGCCGTTCATCGCAGAGAGCGGAGATTCAGGTCTGAACGTGCCGGAGAACGGGGGCAACCCCGCCGAGATGGGCTGCGCGGCCGCATCGTCGAAGATCGTCGGCGTACCGGAGCAGTCGTTCGCACCGGTCCCGTAGTTGTCGCCGCCGCCAGCTGCCGTATCGCGGTTGGCCGCCAAGATCACCGAGGTGTTATCAGGCGCAATCAGGGTAAGCGTCACGTCCTCGTCGAACGTGTGATTCAGCCGCACCCGAACGTTCACGTCCGCCACAGCACCTGTCGCGGCAATGTTAATCGGAATATCAACCGTCGTATTATCCAGAATGGGTACCGCGATATTGCCGGTAGAGTATAAAGCCGTACTCGGCGCGCCAAGCGTTCCGGTGCGCAGGCTATAGATGACGGTGCCGTAGTTGGTCGCCCCGTCCTGCAACTGTAGCGTGATGTCAACGAAATTTCCGCAAGTGGCACTAACCGTGAAAGTAAACGGTCGTACTACGGCCGGCGCGCCTTGCGCAACTGCACCGTAATTCTGTGGACCTGACGGCGACGACACGCCGTTGACGGCCTGCAGCGTGGCGACCAGGTTGGTGGTGGTTGCACCGGAACCGCCGGTGTTTGAGATTGGCAGATCAACCGTCACCGTCTCGCCCGGATCCAGCGCGCTGTTTGGAGGAGCACAACTTTCCGCGGTGATTGCCGCCGTGCCTGAAGTCAAAATGTTTTGCGGCGTGAGCTGGAAATCCAGGATGGTCGTATTGCCTTGCGTAATCGAGACGCCCGGGACACTCGCGGGCAGATAGCCCGGAGCCGAAACGTTCACCGTGTAAGTTCCGAGGCCCATCGGATCGATGTTATAGACTCCGCTTCCGTTCGAACTGCGGAAAAACGGGCTGGCGGAAACCGTCGCGTTGGGGATTGGTGCGCCGCCAGCCGAACTGGTGATGGTGCCGGTCAGCACTCCCTTCTGGATAGGTACGCACGGACCAAACTGGAACGCGCCGACGCGCGTGTGCCAGCGGGTATTGTCAGGCGACGCCGCTCCAGTGACGTACTCCTGCGTGTACCAGAAGGTGCAGTCGTCAACGGGGTCAACTGTTAAGTCGCTGTAGTCGCCCCAGCGTCCGGAAGAGTGGGTCTGGGAGCTGGTTCCGGCAACCATCAAAGCCTCGCCCTGGGCGAGACTGCCGGCTGGATCAGTTGATAGCCGGCCCGCATAGCGAATCGATGGGAACACGGTCGCGCTCGACACTGAGTAGCCAACGGCCTGACTGCCTGCGGCATTCAGCGCCGTGCTGCCCATCCAGCGATGTTCAGTATCGCCGCCCGGTCCGGACATCGTGCCCTGTTCCTGCACTACGTAAGCACCCGCCGGTGTGGGCTTGCGTATTTCGTAATAACGGACGCCGGCGCGGAATGCCGGATTCACGAGCACGTTGACAGAGTGGTTGGTGACGATCGACTCATGCGTGCCGAAGTTGCGATAGGAGAGCCGGTTCATCAAGCGATCGGAGATTACGTCTACCGCTATGCCGGGGGGCGGCTGCGGGATGACATTACGCGACCCGGCAGGCACCTCGCGCGGATCGAATGCGGCCACCGCAAGCGGACTACCGGTGCGTTCGGTAAGAGTCGAGTTTCCTGGTACCGCGAAGTCGACATGGAAATCGAAGATGCGCAATGAGTCGGTCGTGCCAAACTCGTCGGCGTCAAATTGTATGAAAGGCGCAGGTGCACCCACGGGCGGCGGCGTGAAGCCTTCGATGTCTCCAGGCAGCATTCCGCCAAACTGGCAGGCAGCCGGACAGCCTTCGGCCTTGTCGAAGTAGACAAAGGTGGCGGTCGGGTCGCCTAGAATCATCTTGTTGCGGTCAAAAGCGAAAAGTCCCGCGCCGAGAAACTGGGTGCCGGCCTGATTGAATTGGTTGTCACTCATGTAGTAGCCATCAGACCAGACGCCAAACTTTGGATAGTCGTTGAACTTAATGTTCGGCATCACAAAGTCGTAGAGAAAATATGCGCCGGTTGGGTCGCCGGTCTGTGAAACGGCGATCACCTGATGATTCGGAACTGCTCCTGTTGACCAGCAGAACTGTGAGAGCATCCAGCGATCTGCGAGTTGATCGTAAAGCACGATCGGATCGCCGTCTTCAATGAACGCACAGGGGCCGGGAATGGTCGCCCAGATTGCGCCAATACTGGTTAGCGGGATCAGGGGCGTACCAGTGCGGTTGTAGATGCGGAAGGCACTATTGACCATCTGCACGTAGTGGTTCGGTCCAATCTCGCCGACCGTGTCGGGTGGCAAGAAACCCTGATTAGGCAGCGCAGTTGTATCGGTAAGCGAAATCGTTTCGAAGCTTACTGTAGGCGTTGGCATCACCTGTGGCACGTTAATCGACTCACTTCGGCTGGCTTCCGGCCCAACTTTTGCGAGTGCCCCATCGGGTGTCCCGGGCTTTGTGTAATCGAATGGACGAGTAACCTTGCGGTTCCTATCGTTGATCTCGCGGGCCGCAGCGTCTTCGTCTGCATTGGCCGGCACCTTTTCGCCCTTACCTTTCCTGTCTTTGATTATTCCGTCGGGTTTACCAATTTTCGCCGCCGCCGCGATTTCCGACACGGGACGTGATACGCCAAAGTTGACCGCCCGGCCGACCAGCGGCACGGGAAACTGCAGCGAATCGGACTTGATAAGCCGCGACACTGCTGGCGCAGTCACGCTCTTCTTGCTGTCAGCAGACTTGCCAGTCTTTCGCTTCGCCTGGCTAACCGGCAGCATAAGCAACAAGACAGCGACAACCACAACGATCATCAACGCGAAAAAGGTGTTCCGTCTCATACGATTTGAGTCCTTTTGCTGTTAACGTGCCCCAGGGAACCGGAGCCTGGTGATATAAGACAAAGGCGCAAAAGCTGCGACCCTCGCGACTTAAACTGAAAAGAAGAGAAAGACTGACGGGTTGCGTAGAAAAAGAAAACTACGGTCGGTCATAGTAACTTAACACGCACGTTCGAGACGCGGACCTCGGAGTGCAATCGATCGCCGTTCCGTCGAGACCACAGAGATCGCAAAAAGCTAATTTCTCGATCAACCTCAGTTCAAAGAGAAAAAGCTGACGGGCTGATTCAAAGTTTCAATATCGAAAGACTCACTACATTCAGAAGACACCCGCGGGAATTACTCGCAACAAAGGGCCGGGGGATTCATTTCTTCCCGGCCCTTATGTATTTTGACGATCATTTCCCAGGACTCTTCTGCAAAGACGCTCAAATTCAGCAAACTTCCCCCGTTTCTAATTACTAAGCTGTTAGAAACAGGTATTTAGTGGATTCGCCGGAGGGCAAACGCCTGGCGCGGTGCAGCAAATTCCGGACTGGCATTCGCTCGGTGCTGAACATGGTGATCCCGGCGGTAATTGGCTGGCGGCTTGCACCGCTGTCGGGGCAACAATGGTGGTGACGACCGGCACTGCGATCATGGCTGCCAAGCCCAAAGCGCGTACCATCTGCCTTCTGTTCATCCCTGCCATCATGGCTGGTGGCATTGCGATCTTCTCTTCCAGCAACTGATCTCTGGAAAACTGCTCGAGGGCATACCATATCAACTTGTTATCGACGGGAGTTTCCAAGCCGCGCGACAAGGAAGCGCAAGCCTGCGACACGGTTGTTTTTCCGTCGCAATGCTCCCACACCTTGGCGGCAGTTTGATTTAGACAGTGAGCTTTATTTGTTTCCTGATCATAAATCAGGATCTCACCGTCAACTTCTTTCACTATCAGACCGCTTGTTCTGGCTTGTGGCATCTTTTGCATGTCCCTGCTCCTATCGCCCCATCTAAGGTTGTTACTTGCAGTCAATGGAAAATCGATCGCCCTTCAATTAGTCCCTTAGACCCTTTGATAATTTGGCCAAGACGGATCGCAGAAAACCGAATTCTGGAAATCCGCTGTTCAAGGTGTCCCTGATTGGATTTAAAGAATAACTTGGTGCTGCTACGCGGCGTAAAACCGCAGTCAAGGAAGTCGATACCTACTTAAGGACGTTGCAGACAATATCCTTGACTGGGTTAACTAGTCAATAGCGAATCTGTCTTTTCCTTGTAAATATGGCGGCCATTCCTCAAAAATGCCCGAGAAGCCGCTATTGTTAGCAGCGTCTTAATTTCGCTTTTTCTCTGCCACCCTCGACGGTCTCCGTGTCACGGTGGTGAGTGGTGCTTGGTTATCCACCACCGAGGCACAGAGGACGCAAAATCTGCGGGGAGAAAAACCTCAAATTAAGACAATGCCCTCTTGTTCTCACCTGAAACGGTCCCGGTACTCGGCAGAGATAATAAATGCCTTGACCATCTCTGCCTGCTCGAAGTTGCCATTAAACTGGTTGAGCTTGCTGAGCCAGAACTGGAAACCTTCCTCATCCAGATCACGTTGCAGGTAGGCGAAATATTCCATCATCACAAATGCTTCATTAAACTTCGCCCTCGCGAAACTTTCATCCTCGGCAACGCGCTGCAACACGATTGCGCGGGAAAGCGTGCCGCGGTTGAGCCCGTCGACCAGCGTATCGCGTTCACCCTGAACGAAACTTACGCCAGTGTTACTGATTAGCGCATCAACATAACTACTATTCGATAGTCCGTCGTAAATCGCGCGGAATTGAGGACGCTGAACAAACGCACTGACAAACGCTTCCTTGTTCGCAGCGAGTAGTTGTTCCCATCCAACGCGACCAACGACGACATCGCGAGCGACGCTCTCCGTGTCAGGCATAAACTCGCCGTACGCAGGGCGTCGTCCATAACTCGCGCGATAGAGTCCATCCACCAGGCCCCCGGTTTTCTGAAACTCTATGGAGAGGAAGTAGGCTGCGGAAACGTTAATCCTTCTCCGTTCGATACAACCCGCATCCGGGCCACATTCGAGGATCTGGTTACTCCAGAAGTTGAAGCCGCTTTCGTCAGGATTGCGTCTCAGGAAATCGAGATAGTGCTGCCTGACGAAGTATTCCGGCGTATCTAAAGGATTGGCAGACTCGCCGGTAGGAGTACCGGTAAAAGCAGCCTGCGTGTTGTTGCTGAGCTGATTAAAGGAGCGTTCAGCGGGATTAAACGAATAGTTTGCGCGCGAAGGTCTGACCGTGTAAAAGCCGTTCGTTTCTACGTTTGCGAATTGATACTCTCCGTTTGCATCAGTAATCAGCTTGCGGTCCTGTAAGCCGCTCAACTTGACTACTGCGCCGGCAACCGGAACGCCGCGCGTGTCGGTAATCCGTCCGGTAATGGTTCCATCGGTTGATGTCGGCGATAGAATCGAGAGGCCCACGACCACGGGGTCGTGATCGGAAGCGCGGTAGGGCGTTCCCTGATTGATTGCCTGTTGCGCTACGGATTTGAATTCCACGTTGTAGTCGAGAATAAGCGGTTCGTCGGCATCGTTATGCCAGATGACGGCATTTAGAACTCGCGAGTCGAGTTGCTTGGTGGCAAGCGCGTGATCCAGATAGCCGGACGTCTGGCTAAACTGGAATGAATACCGGTCACCTATGGGAACTAATTTCTGTATTTGATCCACCAGTCCACCGGCGCCATCGCCCAAGACATCGCCCAGATCGTCTTCAAGGACAACGATTGGATCTTCCTCGCCATACGAATTCAGGTCGCCCATAACCAGGACCTTTTCTTCGTTCGTAGCGGTCTGCTGCAGGTTGATGAACTGCAACAGTCGCTGAGCCTGGAGAGTTCTTTGCAGGTTGTCGCACCCCTGCCCGTCTCCCTGATCGGCGTCGCCTCCCGTGTCGCTGCCCGAACACGCCTTGGAAGTAAAGTGGTTGACGATGAAGATGAATTGCCCTCCGTTCCCATTTACCGAGAACGTTTGGGCCAAGGGGTTGCGCGCCTGGCCGGTCCAGATCGCGTCGGCATCGTTAACTGCGGACCCCACCGGCGTAAGTGTTGCCGGCTTATAAATGATCGAGTTTTTGATTAGGTCGGTGCCCGGGGTCACGCCCTCGGCAAACGCAAAGGTGCCGGGAGCGGTGGCAGCATTAAGTCCGTTAACCAAATCCTGGATTGCGCTGGTCGCGGCGTTGCCGTCATTCTCAATCTCGATGACACCAAACACGTCTGCGTTGATCGCGACCATCGCGGCGATGATCTTGTTGCGCTGGCGGGTAAATTCAGCAGCGGAGGTGGCGCCTCTGGAGGTTGGGAAACCGCCGCCCAATCCGTCGCCGTTAAAGTAGTTGAGCACATTGAAGCTGGACGCCTTCACGTTGCCGCCCAACACGGGAGGCGACGTGCGAGGATTGGCCGAAGTAAACACCGGCGCAACCGTAGGCTCGAGGCGATACTCGCTGAAATCAAACGTCAGGATACCCGTCAGTTCAGCAACCGTGTCACCAAGACGACGAGTCGGCACGGCGTCAAAATAAGGAGTTGGATCCGGGTTCTGAATTGACAGGCCATCATCGAGGACGATGTAGCGGCGCTGGTTCCCATCGGCGACTGCCAAGGCGGCGGGACTGTTGGGCCGGTCGAAGTTGTTTTGCTGGAACATGCGGCCGTCAGACGAAAGGAAAAGTTCACCAAAGCGTCCGAGCGTGAAATTTCCTGACACGGTCAGCGTCTCTGGAAACGTAACCAGCATGTTCTCCACGCGTTCGAGGTCGTTATTAACCGGTTCAGGGAGATCGTAGACAGTGGCAGCCGGAAGTGGATTGCCGGTACTGCACACCAGGATTGCGATAGCCGGGTTAATCTGCGTGTTGTTGAACGACTCAGAAATAGTGCCGTTAACGCGAACGAGATCGCCTATCGCCACGGGAACTGCGGGTGTATTGCCGTCAAAGACGAAGATACCGTCGGAACTGGCAGTGTTAGCATCGCCCGTAGGATCCTGGATGTAAAAGCCTTTCAGATTATTTGCACCCTGGAAGTCGCCAACTACCACTCCTTCGGTCGACAAGTTGTTTCCAACCAGCGGACTGGCGGTACCGCTACCCTGAATTGTAGGGATTGAAGTAAACGCCGCGCCGCAAGCGCCCACGTTAACGGTGGTGAAGTCGAAGACGAAATCGGCGGCCATGTTGTCTGGTGGATCGTCAGTGTCCTGGTCCGTCACTTGCGCCGCGGTGACCGTTACCGTACAAACCTCATTTGATGTGAAGTCGGAGTCAGGATTAAGAGTGAAGGTTATGTTGTCGCCGGTGGAGAGGACGAATGTGTGGGTGCTACTGGTCGCACAGGAAATTGTAAATGCTCCGCTTGGAGCGTTGACAGCCTCGCTGAAAGTCACTGATAGATTGGAGGTCAGAGCAACACCGGTCGCGTTGTCGGTCGGGACTGTGCTGGCAACTGAAGGGGCGACATCACCCACAACTCCAGTGGTAACGCTGATGTCGTCGATGCCAATCCACTCGTCGTTGCCTACGGCGTTCGTGCTGATGACGCGAACCTGGACCAACGGCTGATTGTCGGCGGCCGCGGGCAGTGCCGTGCTGACCGGCGTGACCAGGGTGCAGTTTGCCGTGTCCGTCGCGACGCCGTTGACCCGTGCCGACGCATCAGCTACGAAACCTGCAGGTAGGTTGGTGTAGTTTCCGGTGTTGCCGACTCGAAACTGAAGCGCGACCGGCTGCGTCGAGTTATCTATCGAACAGTCCAGGTCGCGCAGGTTGTAGGAAACAGTGATGCCCGACTGTCCGGTCGTGTTGAGGTGAAAAATGGCAAACGGTGCATCCGCAGTGCCCGAGCCGTTGAGCGCAATGGTTGGGTTGGTGCTGTCGCCCCCCGCCTGAAGCGTGGTATGGAATTCGGCGACGCCACCATTCGCAAGCGTGTTTGGATTAGTTTGGTTGGCAATGACGTCGAGATCAACGGTGGTCGTGCCTGCGCCGAACGTGTCGCCCAGAATCGTTTGTGGATCAACGCCAGTGGTGGATACAGCGGCATTGTTAAGAAAGAACCCCTCAATCCCAGGCACGCCCGCCCAATCGTCGTTGGTTGTGATCAGTCCGATGTTGCTCCAATTCTGTGAGAAAGGCAGCGTTTGGGCGGAGCTATTGGCGAGGACTGTTCTCACTATGTGGTTCCTAAAACAATTGCCGGCAGGAAAGGCCAGAAGTAAGACTGCGATCACGGAATACGCCATGGCCGCGCGTACGCGCAGCGAAAAGATTTTCCTTTTTGATGACATCATTAACCTCGATGGGAATGCAGGATTTGAAACCAACGCCGAACGCGGCTACCGACGCAAGTGATTACTGGAATTGTTTAGGAATCCTTTGATTGAATGACTCAAACAGGAATCAGTGGTTTTGGGTCCCGCTAATCGGTGACCCGGATGGCTTGATTCAGGTTCGACTGGAATTCAAGAAATGAACTGCCTGTCACTTAATCTTCATCGCCGGATCCCCGAAGAAGATCCAGGTGCGCCGCACATCGATGTCCGTGGTCGAGCCTTTAGCGATCTTGATGGCGTCGCCGAGCGCGATCGGCGGAGCTCCAGCAGCGTAAATGAGCGTATACAATTGCTCGCTCATATCGTGTTGCCCTTCAGGAATCGTCAAACCCGAAGAGGCAAAGGTCGCCACCGAGCCCCCTGCCGGCGCCTTCATGAACTGTTCCGCCATCGACTGCAGGATCGGATCGTGGAAGTAGCCGTTGAGGCAATCCATCACAATTACAAACGAGAGCTTATTGCCGTTGGTCAACGCGAAGGCATCATTGGCCGAGAATGAGCCTCCAGCCCAGGTGTCGACGTTGCCGTGGCCGGAGTAGTTGGCCACCGCCTGTCCTTCGTTGAACTTCGCTTTAATGTGGGCCTTGACCGAGCAGTCAGGATTACCTTGATTCTGGCAGTTGATGGTCCAGGCGGAAGTTGAGTCGATACGACGATAGACTTTCTCGATCCCAATTCCTGGCAGCATGGCTGCGACTTGATCGTTGGCCTCTTCAAAATTGAAAAAGTAGGGCGGATTCGTGTGGTCATCGGCAACCAGGATTGCGTTCTGCGGCACGTTTGCAGGTGAAAAGTTAACGATCTTCGAAACCAGAAGGTTTATTTCTGCCGTAGTTCTTACCGCCAGGCGTCCCATAGGGATATTGCCGATACCGTCGTCATCGAAATCGGTCAACCAATCGTCGGACGACGTTTCGTTAAAAGTCGCGTCCACCAGTTTCGTCGGCACAAAGTCGAAACTGCCGCCCGGATTTGCCGTGAAGTTGCGTGGATCCAAACTAGAGTCGCCAGCGAATACTACGTAGCGTGGCTTAGTCGCCCACGATGTGGCCGCGTGCGAAAGGAAGGCTTTTACCGCCTGCGGGCCGTGCTCGCCATAACCAAATTCATCGTAAATGTCTTCCACGTCCACAACCTTCGTGCTGAGGCCCTGATTCTGTCTGAGCGTGGTAAGGGGAGCCAGATGCGGAATGAAATCTTTGTGAGCAACGACCAGGTATTCAGCAGCGTTGTTGTTGAGATTCAGCGACGATGCCTGGTTCAGAGTCAGTGCCGGAGCTGTCGCTACCTGACTATCGGCCACGGCGAAAAGCAACCGCGTGGGTTTTTGACGGTCCGGAAGCGTTGGGACCGTGATCGCGAAGCCGCCTCCGCTGGGCTCAACTGCCGGCCGCGAGATCTTGACGGCGAAGGGATCGGTATAGTCAATCAAGCGCACCGAAGACGAGGTGAATCCACCCACCTTCACCGACTGTCGTCCAGGCAAACTAAATCGCAACGAGTCGTTGTCTGCCTGAAAAGTGTGCGGGTAAGTAATTCGCAAATAGTCGATCAGATTCGCGTCACCGGCGCCGGAACTCAACGTTACTGTGTTGTTGCCGCTGAGAAGCTGGGAAATGGGCACACTAAAAATCTGAACCGGATTCCCCATGCCAAAATAATTGACGGATCCAACTGGGGCGCCGTTAAGCTGGACAGTCACACTATGGGAAACCTGGTTAACCCCCTGCAGGGCAACTTCGAGTTGAGCAGTACCGGTAGCTGCGAGATCAGGATTCGGAAGGTTGATTACCTGATTGGTGGAACTATTGGCAATCACCGACCCAAAGAAGTTGTCCTTGTCGCCATTGAGGACGTTGGCAAAGTAGATCAGGCGGTCTTTCTTCTCGACCGTGAATGAAAAATTTGTGGGTGCGGCGGCGACGACATTCTGGGCGTGGCTATTTTCGCGACGCTGTCGGCGTTGCACCGGCCTCCGTTTCTTCCGCGCCGTTTTCCTCTTCGGTTTGACCGCCGCCTGGGAAGAACTTTGAGCAGATGAACCAGTCGCAGCAGGTCGGGCGACGTCAGACTCCATCAACTTCTTCGGCGCAACATCCGGCTTGCTTTTGATCGACTCAGCGTTGACCGCCTCTGTCTTGACAGGCTCGGTTTTAGTCGGTTCGGTTGTGAATGGTTGTACCTGTGATGCGGTCTCCACAGGCTCGGCCCTGGCCGGCTCACTCTTGATCGGCTGGACGTTGTCAGGCGCTTCTCTCGATTCCTCAGTCGGCGTCAGGACGCGCCAAATCCAGCCGAACCAGGTCGACCGGGGCGGCGCCGAAGGTATTGCGGGCGGCAAACCGGCCGGCGGAGGTGACGTTGGCGGCGATGAATCAGTTTGCAAGTCACCACCACCACCGGCGCGCCTGCCTAATTGAGTTCCGGCGATTAGATAATAAGTGCGTGTATCGGTGGTAAGAGTGTCGAGCCCCTGGCCATAAAACTCAAAATAGTCATTGACGCTCAACGGTCCACGACTCTGGCTCGTACGAATTCCCAATTCCTGCCCATTAACGAAGAGACGCAGGTTGCCAATATCCGGAGGATTGAACCCCACGGCTGCCATTTGCGGTTGCGTGACCCGATACCAACCGTCTTTCTTGACAGAGATCTTTAGTCCGGTTTGGCCGGCGACGAACCACTGCTCTTCGATTGTTTCTGAGGAGATGATCTGTGGCGCTTCGGCCGCAGGATATTGCTTTTCAAACTGGTCACCTTCGTTACCTTCCCCCGGCAACTCCCCGACAGCTCCCGCGCGATTGGCTCCCGAGAGTCTGTTTCCAACGACACCGGCAACCTTCAGGCTCCCACGCACTCGGGAAACGCCAGTCAAGCTTACTGACTCGATGTAGTAGGTTGAATCCGTGGAACCTGAAGCGTCAAGCCACGAGTAGGAATTCCCCGCTCGCAACGAGATCGCTTCATTCGTGAAAATAGAACCGGGAATGATTTCGCGGTTAACCCTGGTGCGCTGTCCGCCACTAAGTCGATAGACATTGAATCCGAGATTGTCTTTTTCGAAACTGGTATGCCATTGAAGTAAGACACCGGTTTCAGTTCCCACGGCAGTAGCTTCAAACAGGTCACCTTGCTCCTTAGTGAGTTGTTGAGCAACACCCGGTGTTGCGAAAACAGCTAGCAACGGAAGCAGCGCCAGCGCAAACGAAAGGAAGGAAGCCACAAGGCCTCGACCTGAGCCTAAGCTAGAGGAACGAAACTCCATTTTTCGCGCTTGATTGAAAAGAAACGGTTAGAAGGCCGCAGCCAGTTTAGTCAAAAACGTATCGGGCGTCCTGGAGACTGCGCTTTTATAGCACACTTTTGGAACCGCCGTGTAGGAAGCACGACGGTTTAATACAAGGCATAGCCAGTGCCCAAAACCAATAGTCTGTGTACTCGTAGTAATCCGCGGATAGCAGAAGTTCTGTGTTGATCACCCATCCGCTATCCTGGGATCGCACTGACCTGCCTCCTGCTGAACGCGGACTGCTTACAGCCCACTGCTTACTGTTTCATCCGTACCAACTGACTATTGAATATCGCTCGCCATCCGTCACCGGAATGACTTCATGGGTGACTTCTGAACGGAAGGCGACCAATGTACCTGCCTCACAAGCGAGCCGGCATTCACCGCCGCTACGCCAATCGGAAAAGACGAGTGAGCCGCCACAATAAGCGTTCGGCTCAGGCCGCTCAGATTGATGGTTCAGAAAAATACTCACCGAGATTCGCCGCGACCTGTCCGTGTCGAGCTGCAGCAGTCCGGTATTGCCGTCCTGGTGGGCAACGAAGAAGTCTCCAACCCGATAGCGTAGAAACTGCGGATCTTCGCAACCGCCGAGGCTGACCTTAAAGTACTTCTCGATTGTCTCGCGATAAGCCATCAGTCGCCGCATGACATACTCGACGGTCTCAGGTGAAGGCATGAGCCGCGCCACCTTACGGACTCTGTCGTCAACCGACCCTGAATCGCCCTTCGCGTAGGTCACTGCTGGGCTGCTCGGCGAACGGCGCATCTCGCTGATCAACTCCCGGCAAGTCTCGACATCGAAGAAGCTTCGGGCAAGATGTAAGTCGAACTGAAATTCTGCGATAGCCTTCGTCACCGGTTCACTATTGCGAGAAAATGGATTGCCCGAAAGAATACCGCCAGCGCGAGCTCAATTGATCGCGCTGGCGGAATTCTGCCTACAGCCGACTGCTCCTGCCTCCTGCTCCTGATTACCTCGGGAAGCGGTCGCGGTATTCACCGGAAACGATGAATGCCTTGACCATTTCCGCCTGTTCAAAGTTTCCATTGAACTCGTTCAGCTTGTTCAACCAGAACGCAAAGCCAGGCGCATCCGCGTTACGTCGCAGGTACCCGAAGTATTCCATCATCACAAACGAATCGTTGAACTTCGCGTTCACGAATTGCTGGTTCTCGGCGATACTTCGCAGTACGCCAGCGCGGGTTTGTGTTCCATTCACCAAGCCACTCACCAGCGCATCTCTCTCGCTGCTCGAGAAGCTCACGCCAGTGTGACTAATTAACGCGTCGACATAAGCATCGTTGGACATGTTGCCATAGACTCCGACGAATGCCGGCCGGTTCACAAAGGCCGCGATGAACGCCTGCTTGTTTGCCTCGAGTTTCGCCTCCCAACCATCACGTCCAACCACTACGTCAAGTCCAACAGCCCGCGTGTCAGGCATGAACTCAGCGAAGTCAGGTCGAACCCCGTTGGTTACCCGGTAGAGCCCATCAACCAGTCCGCCCGTGTGACGGAACTCGATCGACAGGAAGAAGGCCGCCGAGACATTCTCACGGCGCCGCGAGAAGCAATTCGTGTCTCCAGCACATTCAATGATCTGATCGCTCCAGAAGTTAAAGCCCGATTCATCTGGTTCGCGATTCAGGAAGTCGAGATAGTTCTGCCGCACGAAGTACTCAGGCGTATCCAGAGGATTGGATAATCCGCCGCTCGTCAATGTCGAATTGAACGCCGCTTCCGTGACTTCCCCAAGCTGACTGAAGGAACGCGAGGACGGACTGAAACTATAGTTGGCTCGCGATGGCGTGACGGTGTAGAGGCCGTTGGTTTCTACATTGTCGAACCGGTAGACACCATTCGCGTCGGTGATGAACTTCCGGTTCTGTGTACCGCTGAGGCTGATTACTGCACCTTCTACTGGCTGCCCCTGGCTGTCCACGATACGACCCGTCACCACTCCATTCGAAGCCGAAGGCGACTGCGCGGTGAAGGTCCAGTTGGTGGAGAAGTTTATGTCGAGGACGTTGTTGCTTTCCACCCAGTTGTTCGTGGAATCGACAACGGTGGGAAGCTGGGCTTTCCAAATTGAGTCACCGGGGTTGAACCGCCGCAGGTTCAGGTTTGCCTCCGGCAGGTTGCCGTTCAACTCGCTGTCGAGATAGTGCAGACGCAGCGTGGCAGTAAAACCTGTGCCACCGGTCTGCGTGATGTCGTAGTTCCTTTGCACCGAGGTTGGGAATGAAGGAACTTTTTCGAGGTTGACCAGAATATCCGTCGGTAGGGTGCCACCGGCGGCGAAGCTGATCTGGTTGTTGGGATTGCCGAAGGTCAAGATGACTGCCGGCGCGAATGGGCCACCTGTTCGTCTCACGTTTCCGATCAGGTCAAAGGTGCCGGTGGAGGCGACGGTGGAAGGCTGCGTTAGAGTCCGGGTATTGGCCACGGTGATATCGCCGCTGGTCAACGCGAGAATGCCACCGACCGTGGTGTCGAGGGCGATGGCGAGGCCGTTGGCGTTGCCGTTGGCCAAATTGTTGAAGGTAGTCGTTGTTGTTCCACCTATCGTCTGACCGACTCCGCCATCAAAGGTCACCGTTCCGGATCCGGCAGCGAACCCACCTCCATTGTTGGTCCAGTTTCCGGCAGCGGTAATGTTAGCCCCTGCCGTCAGCGTGCCCGCCGAAAGAAGCGTGATGCCATTAATATCCAAAGTCGCGGGAGCCGTGAAGCTGCCCAGCGTCATGGTCAGGTCATTGGTTGTTATGCTTGTGGTGCTGCCGCCGACCGTTAAGGCGCCGGCGCTCTTGTTGACAATGAAGTTATTAAACGTCTGTGAAGCTGCCGTACCGTCGATCGCCTGAGCACCGGATCCATTGAAGTTAACGGTATTGCCATTCGGCGTGAACGTCCCTCCGTTGTTCGTCCAATTGCCAGAGACATTCATCGTTGTAGCGTTGGTACCCTCCAGCGTCGCGCCGCTATCAATCTGCACGTTGTTAAAGGTGCTGGCGCTGATGAAAGTGCCTGCCTGCACGCGCAACAGACCGGTTACAGCCAGCGTGCTGCCGACGGCTGTTACGTTGCCGGTGCCGGTGTGATTGATGGTCAGATTATTGAAGGACGTAGTTCCAGCCAGAGTTTGGGTGTTATTAGCGCCATCAAAGACGACCGTCCCAGCACCTGGCGTAAACGTTGCGTTGTTGGTCCAGTTGCCGGCCACGTTAATGGCGGCTGCTGTTCCCGCGGCAAACGTGCCTGTGGTAAGCGTCAAATTGCCGTTGATATCCAGCGTCGTAGTGCTGGCCGCAACGCTCAATGTTGTACCGCCAGTCTTGGCTACTATGAAGTTGTCGAACGTCTGCGTGGCTGCGGTTCCGCCGATGGATTGAACCGCGCCGCCATTGAAGCTCACAGTATTGCCGCTGGGTGTAAAGGTGCCACTGTTGTTGGTCCAGTTGCCGGTGACGTTCAACGTGGTTGCGTTGGTACCTTGCAACGTTTGACCGCTGTCAATCTGAACGTTAACCAGGTTACCGGCGCCGATGATAAACGTACCTCCCTGCACCCGTAGAAGACTGGTTCCAAGGGCATTGACATTCGTCGTACCGGTGGCAATCACGTTGCCCGTTCCCGTGTGATTAATCGTTAGATTATTGAACGTCGTGGTGCCGGTTAATGTTTGAGTGTTGTTGTTGCCATTGAAAACGACTGTGCCGGTGTTCGAGGTGAAGGTTCCGTTGTTGGTCCAGTTGCCACTGACGTTGATCGTGCTAGCTGCGGTAGCAGCCAGCGTGGCACCGGCATCGATCTGCACGTTGTTGTATTGACTGCTGCTGGTGAAAGTGCCCGCCTGCACCCGCAACAGTCCCTGCACGGTTAGACCGGCAAAGCCGGCGACCCCCGCCACGTTGTTGAGCGTAAGGTTGTTATAAGTAATGAAAGTAGGAGGCAGCGTTTGCGCGACGGTGCCGTTATATTCGACCGTGCTGCCAGTGATCGTATAGATGTCGGTGCCGGGCGTAAACACGCCGGCGATGCGGATCGTGTTGACCGGGTCGAGAGTGCGAGCCACACCAAGACCGCTGCTGGTCAAGTTGTTGTAGGTGAATCCCGGAATCGTTTGTGAACCGGTGCCATTGAAATTGATGGTGCTACCGGTAATGGTGTGACCCGTCGCGGTACCAGGCGTAAATGTGCCGGCAATCCCAATCGTCCCGGTGCTAGCAAGTGTCTTGTTGAAGTTACTGAACGTCAGGTTACCGTAATTTGCTGCCAGTACAGTTGCCTGCCCGTTCGAGCCCTGATTGTAAATAACTGTGCCTGTGGCGGCGCTGGTTAAGGTGCCCGCGGTCGCAGAGACGGCGCCGTTCAACGTCAGCGTGTTTGTGCCAACTGCCAGCGCTCCGGATGTCAACGTCAATGCCCCGCCCACTATTACGTTGCCGCCAAGGCTGACGCCAGCAGCGTTGTTAATGGTCACTCCGTTGAAGAAGTTGAAAGCAGGAATAGTTTGGGCCGCGGTGCCATTAAAGACGACGGTGTTGCCGGTGGTTATCCACGTGTTATTGGTAACGCTGGGATTGAAAACACCCGCGATGCCAATGTTGCCACTCGCCAGGGTTATCGCAGCCCCACCACGGTTACCACTGATCGTAAGGTTGTTGTAGTTGAAAACAGGAACGGTCTGAGCTCCGGTACCATTGAAATCAAACGTGTTCCCGGTAAACGAATAAACAACTGCCGTGGCTGTGGGACTGAACGTGCCGGCTACGCCGATAATCCCGGAAGCCAGCGTCACGGTCGCGCCACCGCGCGCACCGCTGATTGTCAGATTGTTGTAGTTGAAGACCGGGACGGTTTGCGCGCCCGCACCGTTGAAATTCATCGTGCTGCCGGTGATGGTGTGGCCGGACGTGACACCGTTGGGATTGAAGGTTCCGGCAACTCCTATCGTGCCGGTCGAGGCAAGCACCTTGGTAAACGCACTGAAAGTCAGGTTGCCGTAGTTGAAAGCCCTCACATCCTGACCGGCGCTACTTTGGTTGTAGTTAACGGTGCCGGTGGGTGAACTCGTGATGCTACCGCCGACGACGGTCGTGCCATTGTTAATGACGAGCGTGTTGGCGCCAACGCCAAGAGCTCCGGCCTGCAAAGTCAACGTGTTGTTAACCGTAGTAGTGCCTGCTCCCAAATTTACGCCGCTGCCGTTGTTGATTATGAGGTTGCTGTAGGTTGTAACACTCGCCGTTTGCGCGGCGGCCCCAATATATTCCACAGTCAAATTCGTAAGCGTCCGAGTCGGCATGGTGAACTGAGTGAAAAACGCATCAGCCCCGGTGCGCGTGACGCGCACTCTGCCCGAGCCGGTCAGTGTTCCGGTTCCGCCGCTGATGACCGCGGCAGCGACCGGTGCGAGGATCGCATTGGGGCCATTAACGTTTAGGGTGTTGCTGACCGCGAAGCTGTTGTTGAGCGTGAGCGGCTGCGTGACGTTGGAATCGGTCAGGTTAAAGAAGGTGATGGAGCTGGCGTTACTAATGCTCTGCGCAGTCGTGCCATTGAAATTAAACAGACTGGTGCCGGCAGTAAACGTCCCTGATCCAAAAGTGAAGTTGCCACCCACGTTAGTGGTGCTGTTGTTGCCCGTAAAGCTGGCAGTGCCGGTCATGATGAAGTTGGTCGGAGACATAGTGCTGCCGGCTAGATTGGTCCAGACACCGTTAGTTGTTATCTCAAGGTCTCCCCCAATGGTGGTATTGGTGCCGGAAAGATTCACAAAGCTCGCGGCAGAAATACTGCTCCCGGCAGTGGTGGCCGTATTGTTGCTAAACGTGATGCTGGCGATCGTTCCGTTCAAATTCGTAGTGCCGCCGCCTACCAAGATTCCGCCGCCACGGTTTCCCGCAGAATTGGAAGTGAATGACGTGGTACTAATATTGAGGTTGTTCATACTCTTTTGTATGATCCCGCCCCCGCTCGCCGTGCCTGTCGCCTGATTGCTGGTAAAAGCTGTAGTGCTGATGTTGGCCGTGCCGACTGACACGTTGAACTCGAGGACATCAAGTCCGCCGCCTCCGCCCGATAATGATGAAGCAGTATTGTGTGTGAAGGTAGTGCCGGTAATCGCCAGGGTCCCGGTTGCACCATTAGTGCCCAGCGGGTCACCAGCTGAATAACTAAGACCTCCTCCGCTGACGCTGTTCGCGGCATTTCCCAGCGTCAAGTCTGTGCGACTGGCTCCTGGGTTATTCGCTGCCCCAAAGGTACAGTTCGTGACGTTCATGTTGCCGCCCGTGACTGACACGCCGCCACCGCCCACAGGACCTTGAGGAACTCCAGGGAAGGTTTGATTGTTAGCAAAGGTTACATTGGTAAGATTGAGCGTCGTATTTTTCGCTCCGCCGATAAACCCGCCGCCGCCAATGCCACTGGCAACATCCCGGCCTCCGGCCACTGTCATTCCGGAGAAGGTGAACGTTAGCCCCGCCGTGAGATTGACATCCATGCAGAGCACGCGGTCGCCAGTAAAGGTGGGGCCGGTACCGGTGCCTATCTGGTTAATGATTGTCGAAGCCTGGCCGGTGCCAATGAAGGTGGTTGTCTGGTTGACCTCGAGATCGCCGATCGTATTACCCGTCGCCAGACTTTCCCTTACACAACCACCATTGCCGTTAATATTGAGAGTGTAAGTAGCCGCTCCTAAATTGATCGTACTTCCGGCATTAGCGGGCTGGTTTGTGAACTGAATTGCGCCGCGCAAGCTGCAATCATTCGCTGCGCCAGTACAGGCTGAGGCCGCTGTTAGGGCCGCGCCCGAAGGATCGTCAATGCGGTCAACTGAAATTATTGCGGTGGGGGCGAGGGGAACTACGGTCGGAGACACACTGCCCGCCTCCATCACCAAAAGATCACGCCAGCCATTCAACTTCTGCGGCAACGCCAACGTCGCCGGCGCACCCGCCGACTCCAGACTGGTGGTAGTGAAGTCGCTTCCAATTAAGTTGGCACTCGCCGGGGCGCCCTTCGCAGTGTCGACCTGACGAACGATGTCGAGCTTACTGCTGCCGCCTAACACGATTAAGTCGTCAGTGCCCGTGAAAGAGATGTGCACGCTTCGCAACAAATTCTGGGTAGTCCCGTCAGCTCCAACCGACTTACCGGTTACCAGTTCGCGTGCCTTGGTCCACCGTTCACCCTTGGCTGCTTGCCAACCGGAAAGAGTTTCAACATCAATTTTCGTGGTGTCTTTTGGTTGCAGGCGAAGTCTGGCACGGGCGGTGAGTTCCAGATCAGATAAGGGCTGAGTGTTTAATACTCCACGCCCAAATATGCGGATGGTGCCATCGTCGCTTAGCGCGGCAAGTTGCTTGCTGCCTTCGCGACTCCACATAAAGAAGCCGGAAGCCAGGCCACGAACATTCATGCCGGTGTCGATTCTCTCGACACGTGATTCCAGTTGGGGTGATTGCTTTCGTCCCCAGCCATGGA
>JAXIOV010000228.1:0-1841 GCA_045403245.1 Pyrinomonadaceae bacterium
GTCCATCGTCGTAACCACGACAACTAAAAATCCGGTGTTTCTCTTTGGCAAGAGCTCGATGAAGATTATCGAGTATACGGAAGCGTCTCTGACTTGCGAGTTACCGGGTTATGAGCGCACTCGTTGGATCAAAGTGGATCCTAATCGGTATTTCATCGTGCTTACGGCACGACGGGGGGAGTTTTATGACACCAGCGGACCCGCATTTCCGATGTTGTTCAAGATCGTCGGACGCGAGTCTCAAGTCGATGCTCTGGGGATTTACTCTAGCGGTGGCCAGGAAGCCTTTGGCACAGTCCCGCCGCCCGCCTATAAAGATTTTTTGAGAGAACCGCGGAGTGATTCGGAAGTAATACTGCGTCTGGAGATCAACTCAGCACAATATGAGAGGGGTTTGAAAATCCTGCGAAGCTGGGAGCGACGTGTGCGGGAAAACGCACTGTTGTACCCTTTCAATTCTTCGCTGAATAACGTGCTGCTGGTGAAAGCGGTTACCGAGACTCTCAATCAGTGCAGTGAAGAGATCAAACTGTACAAATTGAACTACCTTACCGAGGACTGGATCGCTGAACAATATAGTCCGCAATTTATCCCGTTCATGTATTTCAGAGAACTGAGGCGACTGAATGAATCGCTGCACGTGAAAAACGACAAATTCCAGCAAATCCTGGCAGTTGGTGGGACGCCACAAGGTAACTAACAGGATATGCCGAACCAGCAGGAAAGAAGGGGGGCCTGAAATGAAGTTGAGAAAAGTTGTACTCTTAATCGCACTCATCGTATTCCTGATCGGGTTTTCTGGCAGTCAAGAGAGGGCAGTGGAGGCTCGTTCGCCGGATATTTCGGATGAGTGCAAGGCTGAGCTCAAACTCGTTTTGGAAAACTGCCACCAGCAGTGTGGTCGAGACCTTCGCTGTTTCATTCGCTGCGTCGTAACCAACTGGCCAGCTTGCTTGCGCTAAGAGGCTTCGCGGTTCACACGAGCGATTCTTTGGAGGACTGATCAAATGAAACGTTCTATTTTCCATCTGGCTTGTTCAATTTCCATGGTGCTTTGTTGGTGCGGCGCGCTTTGTGCCCAGGGCATGGCCTCGGGTGAGAAAAAGTCAGTGCCGGAGCGACAGGTGCGTGGAGGCATCGTAACGATGTACGCGCTGGATCCCCTGGCCCGTGCGCTGTGTTTCCGTGACGGCCGCGAGGGACTGGCGTTTCAGAATCACCGATGGTCTAACCGGTGCAGCGATCTTAGTTTCAACCTTACCGTGGATGGCAGTTTCGTCACCGGGATCGAGGGCAACCGAGTGGCCGCAATTATCGATCTGGGAACAGCTGACGATCTCCGCGAGCGTTACGGTTACGAAGACGCAAGCAGCGGCGGCGAGGGCTTCGCTTCGTTGCAGTTGCAGGGAGATAAAATCCTGATCCTCAAGGAAGACAACCCGCAGGAACAGTTGCAACCGTTGAGGGAGGGGCCGGCTTTGTTTACAGACGTCGGACCGTCGGCCAATGCGCCGGTCAGGCTCGGCCACATCTACCTTTTGAGAATCGCTGACAAGAAAGACAAGAGTTATCAGCAAATCGTAAAGCTGATGGTGATCGAGTACAGACTAAACGAATCGGTTACGTTGCGATGGGCGCTGCTTTAACGCCCAGTCGTCTGGGAGTCACCAGCCGGGCGGTCAGCGACGCCTACCAGCCGCGCTTGATTTTGTTGGTGGCGACTAAAGTCGCTAGTGGGGAATAACTACTAACCTTAAGGAGACCAGTATGATCTTTCAAACTACGAAGGATGTAACGGCGAGTGGTACCACCGGCACACTCTGTCCAAGCACGGGACCTTA
>JAXIOV010000162.1:0-34582 GCA_045403245.1 Pyrinomonadaceae bacterium
GACGACTCTGGAGTGGAGCACCACCAGTCCGCCGCCACATGACAATTTCGCCGGGGTTCTGCCGACTGTGTATCGGGGGCCGTATGAATTCGCTGTACCCGGCGCGCCAAACGACTTCGTGATGCAAACTGAACCCGAAGCAGAGGTAACAAGCGGCAATGGCCACAACGGTCACAAGCACTAGACCGAAAGAGGTCAAGGGAAAGCGTACGGGAGGTGGGCCAAGGTTTCCCGGCCCAAATGGGAAAGGGCCTGGTGGCAATGGACACGGCGAGTCTGGTGATTCCGGGCGCAGGTTTTCGCCAGCCACCTATCGCATCACGACGTGGGTAATTCTGGCTTCGATCATCATGATGTTTGCCGCTTTATCGAGCGCCTACATCATTCTCTCGACGGGTAGCGGTAGCGAATTCCGGCCCGTCTCAGTTCCGCGGATGTTCTTTGTGAGCACCGGGATCATTTTGCTCAGCAGTCTTTCCTTTGAGACTGCGAAGCGATCTTTGAAGCAGGCAGAGACCGCCAAATACCTTCGCCGGCTTGGTTTGACGTTGATGCTCGGCCTTCTTTTTCTTGCCGCGCAGGTGATGGGCTGGAGGGAACTCGCGAATCAGGGCGTCTTTTTTGCAAGCCACCCACACAGTTCCTTCTTCTATCTCTTTACTGGGTTGCACGGCGTGCACCTGTTAGGCGGGATGTTGGCTTTGACGTATCTACTCGCGACGGGACGCCGCGCTAATCAGGCTTCCAGTGAAGCGAAGGCTCTGACTGCTACTGCCGTAGTTTCGCGCTACTGGCACACGATGGACGGGCTTTGGATTTGGTTGCTTTTGTTATTGCTCATTTGGAGATAAGAACGCGTATTTATGGTCGCAGCAGTTCAAACACAACTTGCATCGGGCCGATCGTTTGAGAATCGTTATCGAATCGGAGTGATGGTCGGTTCGGCGGCGATCCTGATGATGTTCACCGCCCTGACCAGCGCGTACATCGTGCGCGCGGCATCAGCCAACGATTGGCGGCCTCTGGCAATAGTTCCAGTCCTGTTCTTAAGTACTGCGGTGATCATTATTAGCAGCGGCACGCTGGAAATTGCGCGACGCCGGCTCAAAGCAAATTCCCCGTATCGCACCTGGCTGTTCGTTACCGTTGTGCTGGGGTTTGGTTTCCTCGGAACGCAACTAGTGGCGTGGCGTCAATTGGCGGCACAGGGAATTTACGTATCGAGCAATCCGCATAGTTCTTTTTTCTATGTCCTGACGGCGACGCACGGAATTCATTTGCTTGGAGGGCTGATCGCTCTCGTTTTCCTGACGCTGCGAACGCGCGCGTTCAAGGAAGATCGTGGGGCCATCTCACGGAGCCAGGACGCAGCGGGCGCCGTCGCTCTCTACTGGCATTTCATGGATCTGTTGTGGATCTACCTGTTTGTATTGCTGTTCTTTTGGAAATAGCGCGCAAACCTTGGTCTGTAAGACGTGCGGAGTAAGTCGACTAGGCACGGCTGAAGTCTTTGCAACTTATGGAGGTGACAGGTGAGTACTGAAGCACGCGCAGCACATTTTCCCGCGGCCGACTGGGGCGGTGGAGTCCATCCCTATCGCGTTGGTCATCGCAAGCTCGGAATGTGGTTGTTTATTGTTTCCGACTCGCTCACGTTTTCCGCGCTCTTGATCGGCTACAGCTACCTGCGCGCTTCAAACGTGTGGCCGACTCCGTTTCCTTTTTACCCGAGTATTGTCTTCGCCTCGGTAATGACTTTCTGCCTGCTGTCGTCGAGCTTGACGATGGTCTTTGGTGTGTCGGCCTCGAGCCGCGGAGAGAAAGAGCGAGCGCGCAAATGGATCCTGGCGACGATTTTCTTCGGCGTGGCATTCATCGTTCTTCACTTGATTGAGTGGAACCACCTGCTTCATGAAGGCATGCGCCCGTTTGTCCTTCCCGAACACTGGGTCGAAGTGTTTAAGGGGCCAAACGGCGAACTGCCCACGCCTCTGTTTGGAGCCACGTTCTTCACGATTACCGGGTTGCACATGTTTCACGTCGCGACCGGCGCCATTTACCTTTCGGTAGTGGCTGCGCGGGTGAAGAAACTCAAACACGAAGACATCGAGATTAGTGGTCTCTACTGGCACTTTGTCGATTTGGTCTGGATGTTTGTGTTCCCACTGATTTACATCTTGTCGGTCGATGTTGGCGGACATCTCGCGAAATAGCGCTGGAGGAGAACGAACATGAGTGCTCACGCGGAAGAACATTTTGCCGGCAGTAATAAACTGTTTATCTCAATCTGGGTTTGGCTCGTCGTGTTGACCTTGATTGAGATCTTTCTGGCCTACCGGCCCATGCCGATCCATTTCATGCTGACGATCCTGCTTGGTTTGTCAATTATCAAGGCGGCGCTGATCGTTGCTTATTTTATGCACCTGAAGTTTGAGCGGCTGAGTTTGATACTGACAATCGTTCCCATGCTCGTGGTTTGCATCTGTCTCATCTTCGTCTTCTTCTTCCCCGACAGTTTCAGATCGTCGGACCTCCGCTACAAATTTAAGGAGACACCGCCGCCGCCTCCGGCTGAAGAACATTAATGCGTGAAATACTAAAGTCGAAGACGTTTTTGCTGGTGGCCGCAACGTTAATCGCGATGCTGCTGTTGAGCCAGCCTGCGTTTGGACAATGTTCGATGTGCCGGGCAGCCCTGGCGGGTTCCGACAATGCGGCTTTCATTCGAAACTTCAATATTGGAGTTCTCGTCTTGTTGGTCCCTCCGGTTACCATATTCTGTTCAATCTTCATCGTCTTGAGACGAAACTCCAGAGTCCAGAGTCAGGAGCCTGGAGACGATAATCCTGACCATTGACCTGACGTTCTGACTTTAGTCTCTGGATCACCAAACGCATCATGGCTGAAGAAAACCTGCTCCGGATCGATGTTGAAAAGCGGACTACCCGGGGCCGGGTCTGCCCACGGTGCGGAGGAAAGATCATTCCATCGGACCGCGCGGTCTACCAGAGTACCGGTGACCCTAACGCAACATTCCCGGTTTGGCAGTGCGAGCGATGTGGTTACGAGGAAATGTCGGAGAAGCCGAAGCCGGCAGGAAAGAAGCATTAAGTCGCGAGTCAAGAGTCGTGAGTCGGGAGTCAAAAGCATCTCCCGCACAGCGGACTCCAGACTCACGACTCCAGACTCGCGACTTTCCATTTGGAGGATTTGATGTGGCGAATGCCGAGGTTGGCGTTATGAAGAGTGAATTGCGGCTGCTGAATCTACTGTGCGTGATCGCAGCAGTGGCTTTTGTTGCTTTGGCCCTGCTAAATGCGGTGCTCTCCGGAAGCTTCCTGTCGACTGATAACCTGTTCATCACGATGGTTTGTCTGGTGATGGCCCTGATGTTCGCCGCGAACCCTTTGCTCTATTTGAAATCAGAAGGCAAACTGCCAATACCTTTTCAGAAGCGCGCGGCGCTCAAGGCGGCAGGTCAGGGGTCGCTGGCGCCCCAAACTTCGCCACCTTTGCTCGATAGCAAGGGGCGGGCAGTTCCTCCTGATGTGAAATCAATGGTTGCCAGAATGAAACAAAAAGAGCCCTAGCGTTTGCCTCTGTGACTGAATCCCGCCGTGACTGAAATCGAAAAAGCAGTGCTTGGAAGTTTTGAGCTTTGGCAGAAGGAGAAGCTTGACCTCCACACGTTGTTTGAAGCAGGAGGCAATGACACCAACGCCCGCACTGCCGTTTTTTATGCGGTCGAAGGATTTGTCAAAGACGGGCTCCTTGCCGAGGAAGGCAACGATTTCTACTCGCTGACGGAAAAGGGAAAAGAAGCGGCCAGTCGTTCCAAGACCAGCAAGTAAGAGTATAATCCCACACCCTTTGTAGTGCAGCGGCTCGGTGCCGCTTTTTGTTTGGGCTAGTGGCGTCGCAATTTGAATTCCCAAGCCCTGACTACTCGCATTTGAGTTCTCTTTCTGAATAGAATAGCCTCAGTTACAAACAAAAATGCATCCCGCTCTAGTCAGAGGGCCGTCGAGCGGCTGCACCCCAAAATGCCTGAATACATTTCATACCTCCCCCACATCAACGCAATCTTGAATACCACCAGCGCGGTGTTTTTGTTGAACGGCTACCGGTTCATAAAGCGTGGACGGGTCGTGGCCCATCGTAACTGCCAACTTGCCGCGTTGGCTGCGTCAACGCTCTTTCTTGCTTCCTATCTGACTTACCACTATTTTCACGGCACTACGCGGTTCACCGGGCAGGGAATTGTACGTCCAGTTTATTTTGTGATTCTGACCACGCACACGATCCTGGCGGTGGTCATCGTGCCGCTGATCTTCGTGACACTCTATCGCGCCGCGCGCGCGGATTTCGTGAGGCATCGCCGGATCGCGCGCTGGACATTGCCGATGTGGTTGTATGTTTCAGTCACCGGCGTAATTGTCTATCTCATGCTTTACCAGCTGTACCCTGGTCGGTAAATGAAGGAAAAAGGTAACGATTCGAACGTCATGGTCAACCCGGACGTCACGCAGCCGGTCAACCGTGTGCGCGCGTCCGGACCAATTCTGATCCTGGCGGTGCTGTTTGTGGTTGGTTCCTTCCTGGCCTGGTATTTCACCTGGTTTGGTCGCGGCCTTTCTGATGCAGACATTTCAAAATACGTCGTTGACTACCAGCGTCCGCGTCACGTTCAGCATGCTCTGCTGCAAATCCAGGAACGCATCGAACGGGGAGACCCGGCAGCGAAACAGTGGTATCCCCAAATACTGTTTTTGGCCAACAATCCGGAGACCGAATACCGGCTGACGTCGGCGTGGGTAATGGGTGCTGATAACAAGTCGAGCGAGTTTCACGAAGCATTAAAGAAGCTGCTTGAAGATCCGGAACCTATCGTCAGGAGAAACGCCGCGTTGGCACTCGTCCGGTTTAATGACGCCAGCGGACATCGCGAGCTGGTCGCAATCCTCCAACCCTACACAGTTCAGGCGGTTGCCGCAGGTACCGTGGTCAGCACTCTTTCGAGTGGAGCCCAGGTGAGCCGCGGGTCCTTGCTCGCTCGCATTCGCGAAGGAAACAACGAAGCTACTGTGCGATCCCCTCTACTTGGTGTTGCTGATCGGATCCTGGTGACAAACGGCGCGAACGTTTCCAGCGGCGTTCCGTTGATGACGATAAAATCGGATGAAGGAAGTGTCTGGGAGGCACTTCGTGGCTTGGCAGTATTGGGAACGGAAGAAGATCTTCCTATAGTCGAGCGATTTGCGGGCGGGGCAGAGCCGGCAAGCGAGCGCATCAAACAACAAGCGGCTCAGACAGTCAATGCCATCAAGAGCCGAAGACAAGGTTGAATCAATGTCTCTTTAGTCCACCATCCTACGCTGTTTCCGGATCCACTTAACCACAAAGACGATTAGTGCGCCCCGAGCTAAGAGCGCTACTGCGGAGCCACGCTCCCCGGTAGGGACAAACAAGAGCGCAGTGTCCACTGCGAAAAATATTCCAACCAAAACTAGCGCGACATTCGAACCTCGTCGGATCAGTGTCGCAAAAACAGCGTAAAGTATTGCCAGGATGAGAATGGCCCCACCTGTGGCTAACGTCTCAGCGTCTGATTGGCCTCCGCTGAAAAGGAGCAACGAAATGAGCGCGTTGATGGCCGCAAAAGCAAAGAGCAGGATTGATACTTCTCGCTTAAACTCGGGCGAGAGCAGGATTTCTTTGACCGATCTCGTGCAGTTTCTACTTCTGCTCATTTCCGTACGTAGCGGTGACATACTCCCGGCGTAACGGATATCAGGAAAGGGAAGTCTCTAGTAAAGGCAGATTTAGGAAGCTGCGGGAGGCGGTGAGTCGGGAAGCGAGATGCCGTGCAATGCTTCCCAGTCGTCGGTCGGTACCATCTCAATCGCGTCCCATGGACACCCGTCGAGAAATGCTCCATCTGGTCCTTTGCTGACGCACTTCTGACAACCGATGCAAAGATAGGGGTCAACCTCGATACGTCCGAACGGCGGGTGGTCTTCGTCAGGGATCCAGAACATGCAGGCTTCGATCGGACAATATTCGATGCACGCCGGAGACCCGGCACAGCCGGTGCAACAGTCTGTAGTGATCGCAAGTATGCGTGGCTTCTTCTTGCGAGTTGCCTTACCGTCGCCCTCCGACATTGGCCAATGTTTGTCTACGATGTCATACATGCGATTGCTATTCCCCGGGATCAGTTTCAAATGCGGCGGGCCAAAAACTTAGCAGCCCGCCGAAAACCTGCGATTTATTAGTCTGACTCTAACATAGGCTTGCCAATTTCCTCAACGATTTGTGTCAATTGTGCCACCGTCTTGAAGCCTGTTACAGAACAGTTTACAACCGGATTGACATGTAGGGAGAGGAAGAAGAAGGAGGATCTTTGAGAGACGCCGAAGAGTCGGAGTACCCTGAGGGAAGAGACTTCCATCGCGATGAAGTAAACTATCGCCGCGGATTCGAGGCCGCCATGACCAACAGAGGTAAAGAGATCGTCGTTGGGGTCGTATGTTCCGAGGAAGATGCTTCCGACGAGGTTTTCAGGACCGGGTATGCGCACGGACAGCGCTACCACTGTAGGCTGTAGGAGAGCTACTTTAGTTTGAAGGATTTGCTGCTGAACCTGGCTGTGCTGATTGCGATTCTGGGAGGAAGCGCGCTGATCACAGCCTGGTTTGCACGTACAATGTATGTTCGCTGCCTTGCCTGCGGAACTCTAAACGCGAAGCGACGCACGCAGTGCCGTTCCTGCCAGGGGGCCTTATAGTCTAGAGTTTCGAATTAAGGATCCAAAGATCTCAACCGGTGTTTGTGCCAAACTAAGCGGACTCCAGACTCTCGACTAAATACAGATGAGCCTTCCAGTGCAACCTGAATGGACTACCCACGCTGAGAAAACAGACTACCGCGAAACACCCCGTTACGACGCGACCATCGCCTATTCAAAGCAGCTTGCTCATGCGTCAGACCGGATCAGGTATGAAACCTTCGGCAGAAGCGGACAAGGCCGCGAGCTGCCGTTGTTAATTGCCGCCGAAGGCGACACATTCACACCCGAGGCAGCGCGTCGGTCTCACAAACCGGTAATTCTCATCCAGGCTTGTATCCATGCCGGCGAACCCGACGGAAAGGATGCCGGCCTCGCCTTGCTTCGAGACATCGCGATCACGAAGTCACGCGAGGGCTTGGTCAAAAACGTAGTTGTTCTTTTCATTCCGATCTACAACACGGACGGACACGAGCGCGTTAGTCCGTACAACCGCATCAATCAAAACGGACCCGACGAGATGGGCTGGCGCACGACCAGTTCGTACCAGAATCTCAATCGCGACTATATGAAGGCGGACACGCCGGAAACTCGCGCGTGGCTCAAGTTGTGGAACCTTTGGCATCCCGACCTATTTATCGACTGCCACGTGACCAACGGTGCGGATTATCAGTACAACATCACGTATCAGCACGAGCATCACGAAGGAATTGATCCAAGCCTGCTGGCATGGGAGAAGAAATTCATTGATGAACGAGTGGCGCCGGCAACTGAGGCCGCCGGGAACATCGTTTCGTGGTATCTGGAATTCATCGACAATCGGGACTTCGGGAAGGGCATCAGGGACTTCAATGGCAGCCCGCGTTTCTCGACCGGGTACACGCCAATTCGGAACCGGCCCGGCATTCTCATCGAAACACACATGTTGAAAGACTATCGTTCACGTGTGATTGGCACATACGACTTTTTGAGATTTGTGTTGGAGGAAGTTAATCGCGATCCCGAGAGTCTCCTGCAGGCCGGGCGGGAGGCTGATGAAAGAGCTCTTGCACTGGGCGGATCATACGATCCAGCTCGTCGTTATCCGCTTGATTTCGAACTTACTGAAAATACAACACCTTATCGGTTCCGAGGCGTGGATTCGCAGGTGGCGATGAGCGACGTGTCGGGTGCGCCATGCGTGACATTTGGTAGCAAGCCATTGGACATGATGGTCCCCATGTATAACGACTTTCGGGTGAAAGCTGCAGTTGCGCCACCAGTCGGTTACATCGTTCCGGCGCAGTGGAAGGAAGTAATCGACGTATTGCAACTACACGGGCTCACAATGGAAACTACAATGGAAGCGCGGGAATTTGACCTTGAGGCTTACCGCTTCGCGAACGTTAAGTGGCCCGGAGGACCATTTGAGGGCAGGCTGATGCCATCCTACAGCGTAGAGAAAATTCGTGAGCGCAGACAGTTTCCAACGGGTTCGGTGATTGTTCCGGTCGCTCAGGTTGGGGCCAGGGTCGCTATGAATCTGCTTGAGCCTGAAGCGCCTGATTCGTTGGTTCGATGGGGATTCTTCAACGCGACGTTTGAACAGAAAGAGTATGGCGAGAGCTACGTTCTTGAGAAACTCGCCAGGCAGATGCTGGCAACCGATCAAAAACTGCGCGAAGAGTTTGAAGCGCGGCTGGCCACCGATCAGCAGTTTGCGGCAGACCCGGGGCAGCGGCTTCAGTTCTTCTACCGTCGTTCGCCTTATTGGGACCCGCAGATGAATCTCTACCCAGTCGGCCGCCTTATTACCATGTAAAGCAAACTGTTAGTTTGCTTGGTGGTGAGTAGAATACTTCTTCTTCCTTGCAGCTTGCGAGGACCCCCCCAAAGCAAACTAACAGTTTGCTTTACTCAATGCGCCAGCGCATCCGGATGTTCCGAAACGTCCTCGACTGCGCGGCTGCGACCGCGAACCGTTACCACAGCCACACCCGCGAAAATCAAGACGCCGGCAAGAACGGTGCGCGAGCTCCACCTCTCGCCCAGCACAATTGGCGCAAGACCAAAAGCCAGAAGTGGTTGCAGGTAAATGTAAATGGCCACGATGCTGGGCGGCACTCGAATGAGCGCCCAGGCATTGAGGTAGTACACCACCACGGTGGGCACGAGCACAATGTAAACCACTGCTAACCACGCGGTTAGCGGCACAGTCTCCCAGGGCTCAACGCTCCATGCGTATCCTGCAACTGGCAACGTCAGGACCGCCCCAAACAGGAAAATCCACGTAATGACCCTGAGCGCGCCATAACGCTTAACCAGGCCTCGAGACACTGCGATGTAAGCTCCATAACATAGTGAATTCACCACAATCAGAATATTCCCAAGCGTGGTTTCCGTTGAGAAGCTCGCCCGCCAGGGATCCACGAGGTAAACAACCCCCGCAGCAGCCAGTGCTATTCCGAGAATGTGACGAACAGTGGCGCGGTCATGGCCCAGCGTGATGCTCACGGCCAGGGTAAATACCGGAATCGTGGTAGTTAATAATGCGGCATTGATGAAGGTGGTATAAGAGAGCCCCTTCACGTAGAGCAGTTGATTCAAGACAACGCCCAGCAAGGACGAAAGAATCAGCCAGGCGATAACGAGCCTCGGAAGTTGACGCAATTCGGCGAGTTTTCTTTGAAGCAGTGCGAAGATAATTGCCGCCCCACAAATCCGGAATCCAACCAAACTGGCGCTGGACATCGATCGCAAGGCAATCTTGCCAAAGAGTGGCCAAGTGCCGAAAAGGAACTGGACCACTAACAGCACAATGTGGGGGGCAGCGTTTCGGTCTTTGAGGGATGGCGACTCGGGCATTGAAGACTAAAGAACAGTAACCGCAAAGTGCGCCACCTTTCACAAAGATCCGCGAAGCGTTTTTCCTTGCGTTGTCTTTGAGTAGTGGCCTTGTGCCCTTTGAGGTTAGGTTTTGAATGAATGGGTATTTCTGGCTTTTACACCACCAGGAATAGCGGGTTCTCAAGTATTTTCTTGAAGGTCTGCAAAAACTTTGCTCCGGTGGCGCCGTCAATTACGCGATGATCGCAGGACATTGTTACTCGCATCATCTGGCGCACGACAACCTCGTTGTCCCGAACCACAGGCTTGGGCGACATCGCGCCTACTGCAAGAATCGCGCCTTCGGGCGGATTTATCACTGCAGTGAACTCGTCAATTCCAAACATCCCGAGGTTGCTGATGGAAAACGTAGCGCCCATATACTCCTCGGGCTTCAGTCTGCGATGGCGCGCACGCTCGGCGAGGTCGCGGACCTCGGCGGCAATTTCGCTGAGCGACTTTTGATCAGCCTGGCGAATCACCGGGGTAATCAATCCGTCCTCGATCGCAACCGCTACGCCGATATCGGCTTGATCGTAATACCTGACCACCTTGTCCTGGAATGACGCATTCACCTGAGGGTGATTGACCAGTGCCGCAGCCGCCACCTTGATGATAATGTCGTTGACGCTAATCTTCAGTTCCGGATCCAGTTCGTTTATGCCCTTACGCATGTCCGCCGCGCGATCCATCTCGATCTCGGTTGTAAGGAAGAAATGCGGTATAGGTCCGATCGAGGTAACCAGTCGTTTGGCAATAGTGCGCCGAATCTCGCTGATGGGTTCGTCGTGGTAGGCCGAAGGCTGTCCCGCCGGTCTCTGTAGTCCACCTTCAATGGCCCGAAAGCGTGGGGGCTGCCGTGAAGAGATGGCGGTAGTCTTTGCTTTACTGATCAGATCTTCAATGTCGCGCTTAATAATACGGCCGCCCGGGCCGCTGCCGGTCACCGAGCGCAAATCCAAGCCAGACTCCGCCGCCATCCTTGCCGCCAGCGGTGAAATGATGACGCGCCCCGCGCCGGCGGTCTCGACAGCTCTGGGAGCCTGCCGGCCATTTTCTCCGGCTTCGCGAGCCGGTGGGGAAGTGGATGGAGCTTCCGGAGTGGGTTTTGCTTCCTGAATGACTGGCGCGGTTGTGGTTTTTGCGGATTCGCCGCCAGCCAGTTGACTGGTAAGCCCTGAAATGTCTTCGTCGGGTTCGCCGATGATCGCGATGACCTGGCCCAGTGGCGCTGATTCACCCTCCTGAATCAGAATCTTGCGCAGGACGCCGTTACCAAGTGCCTGCATCTCCATCGTCGCCTTGTCAGTGTCGATCTCGGCGAGTGGTTCGCCCATCGAAACCTTATCGCCCTCCTTCTTCAACCAGCGAGAAAGTTGGCCCTCCTCCATCGTGGGCGAGAGCTTGGGCATGATCACCTGAGTTGCCATTCGGATTGGTCCTTTTGTCAGTTGTCAGCAGTTAGTTGCAAGTTCTTGAAACCGCGCCACTCGCGCGCCAAACAGAGCGACTGACAACGAACGACTAACTACTGACAGCTTTACAAATAAGAAACTTCACGCACAGCCGCCACGATCTGATCCACGGTTGGTATCGCGAGTTCCTCCAGATTCTTAGCGTAGGGCATTGGCACATCGGCGCCCGAAACCCTCTTGACCGGCGCGTCGAGATAGTCGAAGGCCCGCTCATTAATCTCGGAACTAATCTCCGCGGCCACGCCGCAGAATGGATGCGATTCTTCGGCAATCACCACCCGGTTGGTTTTCTTGACCGATTCAATAATCATCCCGATGTCCAGGGGCCGGATTGTTCTGGGGTCGATGACTTCGACGGAGACGCCCTGCTTTTCTAAAACATCGGCTGCTTTTAAAGCCAGCGGAACCGTCAATGCCCGAGCGACGATCGTGGCATCGGTCCCTTCTCGTTTTATGTCGCCCACGCCAATTGGCACGAGGAAGTCAGGGTCGTCCGGCACTTCGCCCTTGTTTCCGTACATGCGTTCCTGCTCGATGAAAATCACCGGATCGTCATCGCGAATTGCGGATTTCAGGAGACCCTTTGCATCCGCCGGCGTGGATGGCATTACCACCTTCAGCCCGGGAAAGTAGGCGTACCACGACTCGAGCGCTTGTGAATGCTGTGACGAAACCTGAAACGCAGAGCCACCGGGCCCGCGAAACACGATGGGGATGTTGAACTGGCCGCCTGACATGTAGAGCATCTTCGCGGCTGAGTTGATGATTTGATCCGTGGCTAGAATCGAAAAGTTCCAGGTCATGAACTCCACGATGGGTCGAAGGCCTACCATCGCGGCGCCGACCCCGAGTCCGGCGAAACCGAGTTCGGTGATGGGGGTGTCGATCACACGCTTGGGCCCAAGTTCCTCCAGCAAGCCCTTGGTAACCTTATAAGCTCCCTGATAAGCGGCAACTTCTTCGCCCATCAGGAAAACGCTCGCATCGCGACGCATTTCCTCTCTGAGGGCCTGATTAAGTGCTTCGCGTATGGTTACTACCGCCATCTAACTTCGTTCCTCTTCCAGTCTGATCTTAACGCTTGCCGGGCTCAATCGGGTTGGCGTAGATATCTGTGTACAATTCCTCGCTTGAAGGCAGCGGACTCTCTTCCGCAAACTTCACCGCGTTCTGAACCTGTTCGCGGACTTGAGCTTCAATCTTTTCAAAATCGGAATCCGAAAGGATGCCCTCCTCCTTAAGACTTGCTGAGAACAACTTGATCGGATCGCGTTCCTGATGTTTTTCGATCTCGGCGCGAGTGCGGTAGTTTCCGGGGTCCGACATTGAATGGCCCATGAACCGGTAGGTGCGAACCTCAAGCAGGGTAGGCAGGTAATCTTTGCGAGCCCGCTCCACCGCTCTCAGCGTTGCTTCTCGCACCGCCAGCACATCCATGCCGTCGACAAACTCCGCTGCCATCTCATAGGCGCAGGCCTTTTGTGAAATATCATGCAGTGACATCGCGCGCTGCAGTGAGGTGCCCATCCCATACTGGTTGTTTTCACAAATGTATATGCACGGTAGTTTCCAGAGTTGGGCCATATTCAGCGACTCATGAAACGCGCCCTGGTTCACCGCAGCCTCGCCAAAAAAGCTGAGCGTGACCTGATCGGTCTCCTTGTATTTCGAGGCAAAAGCCACACCTGTCGCCAGGGGAATCTGCCCGCCGACAATGGCGTGTCCGCCCAGAAAATTAAGTTTCTTGTCGAACAGGTGCATGGAGCCACCCTTGCCCTTCGAACAACCGGTGGCTTTTCCGTAGAGCTCTGCCATGACCGACTCGGGTGTCATGCCTTTTGCGATTGCAGTGCCGTGGTCACGATAACTGGTTAAAACGTAATCATCCTCCCGGATCGCAGAAATGGCGCCGACGGACACGGCTTCCTGACCGATGTAGAGGTGGCAAAAGCCGCCAATCTTGCCGGCACTGTAAGCCTCCGCGGATTTCTCTTCAAAGATACGGATGAGCAGCATTTGGCGATAGATCTTGACGAGTGTGTCGCGATCTACGGCGCCAAGCCGGCTTTTTTGTTGTTCCTTGACTTGAAGACTTTCCTGGTGAAGTTCGCCGGTAACCATAGCCTCAGCGGGATCCCGATCCATAACGCCCGTGGTGCTCATCTCATCAGCAACAGCACGGGAGGTCTCAGGCGTTCTTTTTCTTATGTCGGAGTTAGACTTTGCCACGGTCGCTTTCGACTAATGAACCGCCATCAAAGCGGCTAACCGGAATGGGTTCAGATTATTTTGCCACTGCAAGTGACTTGGAATTATACGCGAGGTTTGTAACGACGTGCAAAACCAGGCTTTACACAGCAAAAAACGCACACCGCGGATTACGCGATGTGCGCTTCGGGAAAACCAGAGTGACTCCGACTCATCTAAAGGCGTCGAGTACCGTGACCGGGCTATTGGCGATCGTCAAGACCGTCTTTCTAGCGTGCTTGTCTTTCTGCATCTGGCGAGCGGCAGCGGTCAGAAGTTCTTCGGTGGTTTCGCCGTGGTCGGGAAAACACGCGATGCCCATGCTGATACCGACCTGAACAACCTTTTCTGCTCGCACCTTGAAACTTTGAGCTTCGACAGCATTGCGGATCCGTTCCGCAACCAGCGTCGAGATATTACTGGAAGCCATCGGCATGATCGCAACGAACTCATCGCCGGCGTAGCGCGTCAGGATGTCCATCTGACGCAGTTCTTTACGAATCACGGCTGCGATGCTCGCCAGAACCCGATCGCCGATCGCGTGGCCATACTGGTCGTTGATCGCTTTGAAGTCGTCAACGTCCATGCTGATCACCGCCAGCGATTCGTTGCTCATCCGCTGGCACTCAGCAACGCGTTGCTCGAGCATCATGTAGAAGCCGCGAGAATTCGGCAGCTCAGTCAACGGATCGATAAGCGCGCTCTCTTTGGTTCTCTCGAAAGTCAACGCGTTATTGAGAGCGCTGGAAGCGTGCTGGGAGACCGATTCCAGCAGCCGAACGTGTTCCGACGTGTAGGAGGTCCGGCTCTTGGAATAAAGGCTGATGGCGCCGAAGGCTCCGTCTTCACGCAGCAACGGCGAGACGAGCACGCCTTTATAGCTTCTCGAAACCTCTTCGCAGACGCCCACGAAGTCGAGCTCTGGTGACGCATTACACATGGAACGGGCGTTGGCTATGACCCAACCGGTAATGCCGTCGCCTACGTTGATCTTGCGGCTGCCAAGTACCTCGGCGTTTTCACCGGCTGTGTGGGCCGCGACTGCCTTGCCCGATTTTTCGTCCACCACAAAGATTATGCAGGTGTCGAAAGGAACGATCGCTCGCAACTTGTTTGAGATCAGCGTTACCGTGTCGTGGAGGTTTAACGAGGAACCGATCGTCTGCGCGATCTCATGCAAGGCAAACACTTCACGCTGAGCTTCGGTGATGGATCGGAAGCCGGCATCGCCATCGGGGGCACCCAGGACGTTTGAGGCGAGACCTGCGTCGGGCCTTGTCTTGGTTTGATAATCGTGCTCGGCAATTTCAGAGGCAACTTGCTCCTGAATATCTTCTGCGTCGATCAGACGATCGAATTCTTCGACGTGATCGATAAACGTGGTTACCACGCGCGGATCAAATGCGACGCTGGCCATGCTCTTTAACAGCGCAAGCGACTCTTCGCGCTTCATGCCTTTGCGATAGGGCCGGTCACAGCGAGTCGCGTCGTAAAAGTCGACGACCGAAATAATGCGAGCTACCAGAGGAATCGCATCGCCTTTCAGACCTTTCGGATAGCCGCTGCCATCCCACTTCTCGTGGTGGTAGCGAACGATATCTTCGACCGGGTAAGGGAAGTTGACGCGACGAAGAATGTCTCCGCCCACGGTTGGATGAATCTTCATCTTGGCAAACTCAGCCTCAGTTAGCTTGCCCGGTTTGTTGAGAATATATTCAGGCACGGCCAGTTTGCCGATGTCATGCAACAGCGCTCCGGCAATCAGGGCCTGCAGCTCTTTTCCCCCGACCTTGAATAGTTTGCCCATCTCAGAAGCATAAATCTGAGTTCGGCGCACGTGCCCATGAGTAGTTTGGTCCTTCGCATCGATTGCGATAGCGAGCGATTCAATGGTGTTCATGTGAATCGTGGCCATTTCCTCTACGTGCTTGCGTTGCTCGATTTCGGCATGGCGGACGTCGCTGAGCCGTTTTTCATTGAAGCGGTACAGCAAGTGGACCATGCCGGTTATCAAAAGCCCAAGCAGAACAAAAGCAAGTCCGCCCCCGTTAAGGGCGGAGTAGAACAATACGGCTGACGCGGCGCCGGCGACTTGCGTCGTCAGGGTCCAAACCAAACTTTCTGGTGAGGGCAGTACACGCGGTTTGCCCTCAATGATGTTGAGGAAGAGGGCAGTCGACAGGGTGCTGAGAAAATACTGCAATATGGCCAGCACACAGAGAGGGATCAGCAGTACATTGAGCGGGAGGCCACCCCCGGAAGTTAGAGAAAGATCGTTCGCAAAAACGTTTACAAGAAATCCGTAACAGGAAGCCGAGACGAAGGTTGATATTACCGCGATTGCGGTCGTGGAGAGTGACTCTCTTCGGCTCGATAGTCCGTAGGTGGAAACGAAACCAACGATTGCTGCCAACAGCGTGGCCGGGCCGACGGTATTGGCGGGCGGAGCCGCGTAGAGTATCACTGCCAGAAAGACGAACGCATCGGCCACAGACTTGCGGCTATTGCTGTCTCCGACGCTGGTGGTTATGGAGACAGTGAAACGGCTAGCCACCAGGGTGAGCACGAGCAGTACCATCCAGGAAAACTGGCCTGCGCTCGTCAGAAACGGCAATTGGAGAGTGGCAATGAGCCCGAAGAAAATGAGCACCAGGCCAAGCAGAGAAATGCTGACGAGCAGAGCGGTACTTTTCCAAGTTCCGGTTTCGATCATTATTTAGTTGTCCTGTTTAGCGCGCACTTCAACTCCACGTAGAAGTCGGTAACGCCTTGTAGCTCTATTGACCTGGGATCCGCACGGTGGGAATGTCCAACGTTAACCATGTGCCAACGTTGTTGGGCACGGCTAAGAATAACCTTTTCAGCAGCTTGGAGTCAATACATGGATTTTTATTTGAGGAATTTGGCGGGTTTGGGGGCGGGAACCCGTTGAGGGGAGGGAGAAATCGGTCAGCCCAGCGCGGCTGTCCGGTTTGCCAACTGTTTTCCCAACTCTGCGGCGGTGTTCGCCGGACTCTTACAAACGAAGCGTTCGCAAACATAAGCTGTTGCCAATCCGTCGCGTTGGGGACGGTCGCGCAGTAGCGGAATTAGCTCCGCCGCTCGTGTTTCATTTGGTAGTGACTGAGCGATAACCCGATTCGGCAGATAGTGTTTCCACAGCTCGGCCGAAAGGGATTTCGTATCAGGAGAATTCGGATCGCCGATCAATGCGATCTCCCTGGGCGACGCCAGGTTGAAGTCGACAGCACAGAGCATTCGCCCAAAGCCGGAAGGGTAGCGCCGGATAGCGGCAGCAGTGAGCCGTAGAATGGTGGCAGCACGTCTCTGGTAATCCGCATTGTCCGTAAGCGCGCCGATGCGAAGGAGAACGTCGGCCGCAACTGAATTCCCGGATGGGGTGGCATTGTCGAAGAAGTCCTTAGAACGAACGATCAGCTCTTCATGACTCTGGCCGGTAAAGAAGAAACCGCCGTCTTGTTCATCCCAGAATTCTCGAATCATGGTTTGAGTTATGTCGAGGGCTTCCTCCAACCATTCGATCTCACCGGTTGCCTCAAACAGAGTCAGCAGACCATCAATGAAGAATGAGTAATCTTCCAGATAGGCGTTGAGTTTTGCTGTCCCGTCCTTGTATGTCCGCAGGAGCAGCCCATCCTGGCGCAGCTTGTCCAGCAAGAAGCGAGCGTTGTTCCTGGCCGTCTGTATGTAGTCTGGCCGGTCAAGAATAGCCCCTGCCTCGGCGAAGCTTGCAAGCATCAAACCATTCCAGGCGGCGAGGACTTTTTCGTCACGGGCGGGTTTCACTCTCTTTTCGCGGGCGGCGAACAACGTCTTCCGGCCGCGCTCGAGCGCATCGCTTAATTCACCTACAGAAACCCCGGCTGCCCGGGCCACCTCCAGCGGTTCGCGAGTGACGTTGAGAATGTTCTCGCCCTCGAAGTTGCCCTCACCGGTTACGTTGTAATACTCCGCAAACAACGCCGCATCGCGCTCCCCGAGAAGTTTCTGTATCTCCCCCAGGCTCCAGACAAAAAACTTGCCCTCGATGCCTTCGGAGTCAGCGTCTTGTGTCGAATAGAAACCGCCTCGTGGGTCGGTCATTTCACGAACGACGTAATCCAGAATCCCCTCGACGATGGCGCGCGCCCAGGGTTGGCCACCAACCTGGTAAAAGTGAAGATAGAGGCGCGAGAGAAGGGCGTTGTCATAGAGCATTTTTTCGAAATGTGGCACGAGCCATCTCGAGTCAGTCGAGTAGCGATGAAAACCGCCACCCAGTTGGTCGTAGATCCCACCATGGGCCATCTTGCGCGCAGTTTGACTCACGATTTCAAGGGCCTGGTTATTCCCGGTGCGGGAAAGCGTATGAAGCAGAAACTCCAGAGTCATAGCGGGTGGAAACTTCGGCGCTCCGCCAAACCCTCCGTTGTTCGAATCGTAGTTTCGGATAATTCCACGGTAGGCAACGTCAAGGAGTTCCGACGTAAGAAGTTCATTTGACTCAATCGCCTCCGTGAGACGTTTGAGCTCATTCAGCACCGAAGCCGCTGTCTGCTCGATGTCCTGAGAGCGTTCACGGAAAGCGTCTGCAACGCTAATGAGCACGCGCGGAAAGCCCGGCATGTTATGACGATCTTCGGGTGGAAAGTATGTGCCCGCGTAAAACGGTACCCCCTCAGGCGTGAGAAAGACGGTCATCGGCCAACCACCATGCTGCGTCATCATTTGCACGGCATTCATATAAATGTGGTCGAGATCGGGACGTTCTTCGCGGTCGACCTTGATGTTAACGAAGTTTTCGTTCATTAATTTGGCAATGTCATCGTTTTCAAACGACTCATGTTCCATCACATGACACCAATGACAGGCCGAATAACCGATGCTCAGTAGAATGGGCCTCTGCTCGCGCCGGGCAATCTCAAATGGCTCTTCGCCCCAGGGAAACCAATCCACGGGATTGTGTGCATGCTGCAACAGGTAAGGGCTGGTTTCGTTGATCAGACGATTGGTGTGTGTTTGTTCAGTCAATGTGCAACTCTCTTACTTGGATTTTCCAGATATTCTACAGGCTGGTGGGCACCAAGCCGAACTGAGGCGAAGGTTCGCGGCGTCTTTGTCCTTGCGTAACGTTTGATGTCCAACGGGCTCTTTCAGTTTTTGAACCAGTAGGGTGTTTGTTTGGTCCACTCGTTGCGGGGGTAACGGCGGTGAAGAAGATCGTAGGCTGCTTTCGACCATCGCCCAGTTTCCTTGTCGGCACAACCGTAGCGCGTGGTTTTGACCGCCAGGTGAAGGGCCTCGGGAACGCGGGCGTCCGTTGGGTTTTTCATCCCCCATTCCACCACCTGACGGCTGATGTAATTTGGCGCGGCGCCAGTAGCCCGCAGCGTTGCGAATTCCTTTTCGGCAGCAGCGATTTGGGCCGGCGAAAGAAATCTAATTGGAGTCAGGTCGCTCCGGGCTCGGAAAACGGAACGCTCTTCGTTTTCCAGGGGCGAGAAGACACCCGTAGCCGATGAACACCACCAGTTGTCCCGGTACGAGTCCTGCTCGCTCAGGTTGGCTCCTCGACCAACGCCCGTGTCTACTACCGGTTCAAGTCCGGGAAAATGGAGCCAGGCATAAATCGCGGAAAAGTTCTTAGCGTCGGCGGTGCGGCTGCTCAAGTAGTTGGCAAGCAGAGGTTTCATCTCTGGAATCAGCTCCTCCAATTTCGGGCTGAGCGTCGAAGCAGTTGTATGATCGCCGAGCAAGACAGCCCGTAACCACGTCGCCTGAACCACATCCCGCCTCAAGTGTTCAGGCAGTTTGTTGCTCTTTGATGCTTGCTTCAAGAGTGCTAGTGGCATACGCCAATTAAGTACTTCGGTGGCGTCAAGGTCAAAAAGAGGTTTTGCTTGTGACTCCTTGGTGTCCGCGGAAAGTTCCGAAGGCTCCGCGGGGATTTCTCGGCCATCGTCGTCCCAACTCAGCGCCGCCGGTACGCGCTGAGAGTAGATTAGAAAGTCGTCGAGCGTTTGGGAAGCCATCATTCGTTGATGGCGGATTAGATTTAACGACGAGGCACTAAGGGTATCCTGGTATCTCTTCAGCAAATCGTCGAGGCGAGATTGGGCCTGTGTAACCCTTCCCGCCTCGATATCCAAGCGAGTCAGGTGGAACGCGGCGGAAGCAAACGCTGGAGACGTTGCTGGAATTTGTGCTGCACCTCGGGCAAGCTCAGGCGCACTAGCGTGTCTTGCATCAACCTTTGAGAGCGCGGCGATTAGCCAGGGAACTGAACGCGATTCCTTCCATTTAGCGATGGAGTACTGAATTGATTCCTCATCGCCAGCCTGCAACGTCAGTATCCAGTCGCTGAGATCGTCAACCTGTGCCGGTTTCCTGGCCGGTTGGGTTTCGTCGTCGCTCTCATACCGGTCCAGCAGGAGTGTGTAGTCCCACAGATCCTGTTTTAGGTTTCCATTCTCAGTCGGAGCTACTAAAAGGCGTGCCAGTTCATTTAGTCTTTCCTCAGGATGAAGCCTTATGCGAACAATGGTGGACAGTCGCCGCGCGTCAGAGTGGGTGGCGACCAGTGATCTATCCGAGAGTATTCTATTTAGTCGACTCTCGGCCTCAGTCAGAGCGTCCATTTTTGTTTCGGCCGGGCCAAGGCTCGCTTTGCGAACAAACGTCCGTGCAATGAGATACGGAGCAACGACTCGCCAGGGAGAATGGTCGTCGACAGCAATGGATTCAAAAATAGTCTTCGCTTCATCAAGATTTCCTGCATAAAAATTCGCAGCAGCTATTTGATATTGGCGATCGGCCTGGAGGAGCGCAGTCGCATTGCTGGTGAGCGGGGCCGGAATGTGGGTCCCTTCGGAACAATTCGAAAACACCAGATCCTGCGCCTCGACCCACTGCTTGACTCCGGCATCGTCGGCGCCAAACTGCTTGAGACGTGCATCAAGTGTTTCCACAGCAGTCTCGAAACTGTCCTTCTGACAGTTTAGGTAGGTCTCATATTCATTTGGTTTTTCACGATTTCGATAAACATCAAACTCTGGAGCCTCGTTCAAGCCCGAAATCTTCTTGCGAACCGCTAGCCATTGTTCCTTTCCATCACGTTCAGCTGGATCCCAGTGGTGGTCGAGTCGTTCCCGCCAGAGATCAACCAGCGCCTTTTGCTCACTCTGGGTGAAGGAGGCGCCGATCAAATGGCGATATGCGACATAGAGGTACGAGCGGGCGTAGGAGGGCTGGACCACCCCAATCTCACCGCGAGCAAACTTTTCGAGCGGATACTCCGGATGGACAGTAAAAGTGAACACCGCGCTGAGGGTGAAAGGTCCACAAGCGAGCGCGGCTGTGGGCGTCACCAAAAGAACTGCCATGAGTACAACTGACAAGAATCGGGGGGTTCGAGCGATCATCTTCTATGCCTCTCCATGAGTTTGTGCACAGACCCTGCTGTCCAGGGTTTGGGGTTGAAGACATAAAGGCGCGCAACCTGCGGAAGGTTCTCCAGTTGCTCGTCGGTTGAAATCCCGGCGCTTGCCTGGCAGCGAATTGAATTGAGACGCTTGCCGGCAAGATTGGAAAGAATCGCATTTCGGTCCGCGCCCATTCGAAACAACATCGGGATCGCTTCATCAATCGGGAGGTCATCCAACCAGTTATCACCCTCGCACCACGAAGCCAGTGCGGTGATCGAGAGTTTGGTGGAGGCTGGCAAAGAGCGGCGCAGTTCGGTCAGCAACGCGCGGTAAAACTCGCGTTCCGTTGTAGTCGCATCAAAGTCAATTTGTATGGTTGAAACGTTTGGCAGCCTGGCGAGTTCTGCGATCTCGGCAACAGTTTCCTTGAGTTGCTTAGACGAAAGGGCCGGCGGATCTTTGCGATCTGATTCAATTCGAGTGACCGGAACAACCGCCGCGCCCGGCGGCAGCTGAAGCGGCTGCAGGCGTGGTCGCGGGACGACGCGTTCGCCGCGGAGGTAGAGTGTCATCGATAGGAAAGCAACGCCGGTTGTTTTCGGATTGATGTAACGAAGATCCTCAGGCCTTTCCCAGGCCCACAGGATAAGGGATGGTGAGATTGATCCAGTTTGGCTCGAATCGAAGCGGCTTGCCGGTAAACCAGAACGCTCAGACCTTCCGCTTAGCCAGCAGGTGACGCCGAAAATCAGCGCGATGAAAACTGCGATGCAGATTGGAAGTCGTTGAAGGTTTCGCATTGATTGAACGCGCTGAGTTTACCTCAGGACAAAAATGTCGGGAACCTGAATATTTCGACCAGATTTCAAAGTGAAGTGGAGGTTATCCGGGATTTTCGACAGTTGCGCTTCATTTGTTATACTTGCCAAAACTGAATGGCCATTCATTTATCGCGATTGGATTAGTTGATGGAACGTGAAACCCTGGAAATGGACGTAGTGTTTGTCGGTGCGGGACCGGCAAATCTGAGCGGAGCCCTTCACCTTGCCCGTTTGGTAAAGTCGCACAACGAGAAGGCAGAGAAGGGCGAAGGCAACTCCTTAGGCGAAATCGAAATCGGTGTCATTGAAAAGGGCGCGGCTGTTGGAGCTCACATCCTGTCGGGCGCCGTGATGGATCCCCGGGCTCTTCGGGAATTAATTCCGGATTTCGTCGAGCAGGGAGCGCCGTTGGAGTCCCCCGTAATAGAAGACTATTTCCTTTATCTGACTGGAAGCCGCGCGATTCGTTCTCCACTTACGCCGCCGCCATTAAAGAATCATGGATACTACATCGTGTCGCTCAACCGGCTGACCGCATGGTTGGGTGAGAAGTGTGAAGAAGCCGGCGTCAATATCTTTCCGGAATTCCCCGGAGCTGATTTGCTTTACGACGAACAGGATCGCGTCCGTGGCGTACGCACCGGCGACAAAGGCATCGACAAGGAAGGGAAGCCAAAACCCAACTTCGAACCTGGAGTTGATCTGCTTGCCAAAGTGACCGTACTCGGTGAAGGGCCAAGGGGTTCCTTAACCAAACAGCTGATTCAAAGACTGGGTCTCGATAACGGACGCGAGCCACAGGTTTACAGCATCGGGGTGAAGGAACTCTGGGAATTGCCCGACGATCGTTATCCCGCCGGACGCGTAACTCACACGCTTGGCTATCCATCTGATTGGAAGACCTACGGCGGAGGATGGATTTACGGAATGCAGAACCGCATTCTGAATATCGGGTACGTCACCGGTCTCGATTACCAGGATCCGCTGCTCGATCCCCACGCGGAATTCCAGCGATTCAAACAACACCCATTTCTGCGGAGACTTCTCGATGGCGGCAAGATGATTCGTTACGGAGCCAAAACAATTGCGGCGGGCGGTTACTTTGCGATGCCGCAAAGCTACGCTGACGGAGTATTGCTGGTTGGCGACTGCGCTGGATTTCTGAATTCGCAAAGGCTGAAAGGAATTCACTCGGCGATCAAAAGCGGCATGTTGGCGGCGGAGGCAATCTTTGAAGCGCTGGTTGCTAAGGACTTTTCGGCCAGACAGTTACAGCGTTACGAGCAACTGGTTAACGAAAGCTGGATTATCCCTGAATTGCGCAAGGTAAGGAATTTCCACGCCGGGTTCAGGCATGGACGCTGGTTGGGGCTGCTCAATACGGGGCTTCAGTTTGTTACCGGCGGCAGGGCCTGGGGAATTTCTGATCGCTCGAGGGCGGAACCCGGTCATGAGGCGATGAAAAAGCTTTCAGATCTCGGCTATCAGGGCGACAACATTGAACAGCGATACAACGGCCTGAAGTTTGACGGCAAGATCGCCTTCACCAAATTGACTGATGTCTATCACGCGGCAGTTGGGCACAGTGAAGATCAACCCAGCCATCTTCACGTCGTGGACACAAACATTTGCGCGACGCGTTGCGAGGAGGAATATGGGAATCCGTGCCAGCGGTTCTGTCCAGCGGCGGTTTACGAAATGGTCGACGATCCTGCTAACGGCCGGCGCAAGTTGCAGATTAATTTCTCAAACTGCGTCCATTGCAAGACGTGCGACATTATGGACCCGTATCAGATTATCAATTGGGTAACTCCGGAAGGTGGAGGCGGGCCTGATTACAAGGGCATGTGAAATCTCAGATCTCAAATCTCAGATCTCAGATCGTGAGGACTCAAAAAACTGAGATCAACCGGGCGAGGGCCGTCTATTCTTTGTGCCCGTCTCCAGTAACAGTGAAGTTAACCCGCCCTCGCATCACTTCCTCCAAAGCTACTCGCGTGTTCTTGTGTTTAAGCGTGTCAATGTCGATACGCGGGCGTGCGCCGCGTTGCAGTTGTTTACTTCTCTTGGCGGCTAGAATAATCAGACGATACTTTGAGTCAATCTCCGGCGCCTGCGCCTCCTCGGCTATTTCTTCGATCTCTTCTTTGGGTGACATTAAATGCTACCAGCCTCTCTCTGCTTATGATTCTTGATTAGAACTTTCCAACTCTTTCTCACTAAATGCTTCCACCACTTGCCTGAACTTTTCGCCCTGGCGACTCAATCGCGCCCTTTCGGCGAAGACTATTGCCGCCATTTCGCTCGCGGCGCGGTCGGCGTCGTCATTGATGATCACGTACTCAAACGCGGCGTAGTCCTGCAACTCAAGCGGTGCATTGCGGAGTCGCACGTCGAGTTCTTCCGGAGAATCCGTGCCGCGAGCAGTTAACCGGGTACGCAGAACTTCAAAGGAAGGTGGCAGAATGAATATGCTGACCGAATCGGCAATTAACTGCCGCACACTGGCTGCACCCTGGACGTCAACTTCCAGAATGATGTCCCGGCCCGCTGAAATCTCGCGAATAACTTGTTCGCGGCTCGTGCCGTAGAGTTTGCAGTGAACGTGTGCCCACTCAAGAAACGCATCGGCCGCTACCATCTCCTCAAACTTCTCGGTAGTGACGAAAAAATACTCGCGGCCATCTATCTCCCCATTTCTCGGAGCGCGAGTAGTAAACGAAACAGAATAACTAAGATTCGTTACCTTATTCAACACGCGCTGAATCAGCGTCCCTTTGCCACCGCCAGACGGCGAGCTGACCACGAAAAGAATACCGCGCCGTTTGCTGGCCGCTGTGTTGGAGTTCATCGGCCGTTCCTCTTCGGTCTCACTCAACATTCTGGACCTGTTCTCGTATTTTTTCGACTTCCGCCTTGATGCCAAGTGCAGCTTCTTTGATGGCGAGATCGGTAGACTTTGACAACGTTGTGTTGGCTTCGCGGTTGAGTTCCTGCAGGAGAAAGTCCAGCATTTTGCCGGTCTCGGCAGATGAATTCAGGGCCTCGCGAAACTGAGTTAAATGACTGCGCAGGCGGACCATCTCTTCGCTTACGTCGCTGCGATCGGAAAGATACGCGACCTCCTGGGCCAGCCGCGCCGGATCTACCTCGATTAATTGGCCATTACGACCAAGCAGTTCGCTAATCCTCTTCTGAAGCCGCTGCCGGTAAGCTTCAACCAGGCCGGCGGCGGCGTCTTCAATAGTTGGGACGAGCGCTTCGATCTTCGAGATTCGATCAGACATCTCGATGCGCAACGCTTCACCTTCCTGCGCCCGCATGCGTTCCAGTTCATCGAGCCCCTGGGAGAGGGCCTTTTCAATCCCGGCCGCAACTTCATCGCTGAGCCCGTCACGCGCGGGCTGCAACGCACCTGGTAATCGCGCCAGGATGTTGATGTCGAGTTCACCGGCTACGTCAAACTCCTGTTGCATTTGTCGCAGCGCATTAACGTAACCAGCAATCAGCGGCCGGTTGAGCTCATACCCAGCTTGCGATGTTCTCTCGAAGTTTACCGTCACGTCGACTCGCCCGCGCGACAGTCGAGAACTGATCTGGCGCTTAATGGCCGGTTCGAGTGAAGCAAGTTCGCCGCTCAAACGGAGGTGTACGTCAAGAAAGCGATTATTAACAGTTTTCAGATCTACGGACACTGAAAAGTGCTCTCCGTCCGACGACCCACGACCATAGCCTGTCATTGATTTCATAAGAATTTGTTCATTTGTCAGAGACTATTGACCGACCACGGACATTTCTTCTTCATCGGCAAACTGAAGTTCATACAATCGTTTGTATTGCCCGCCCTGGGCCAGCAGCTCTGCGTGAGTGCCGATTTCGGTGATCCGGCCGCGTTCCATCACTACTATCGTGTTTGCGCGACGAATAGTCGAGAGCCGGTGGGCGATGACGATCGTGGTCCGGTTACGCACCAGGTTAGCGATCGCCTTTTGCACAAAGCGTTCTGATTCTGCGTCCAGTGCGGAGGTCGCCTCGTCAAGAATCAATACCGGCGCGTCAACCAAAAGGGAACGGGCGATTGCCAGGCGTTGCCGTTGTCCGCCGGACAAGAAAATTCCTCGCTCACCCACGATGGTTTCATACTTGTTGGGCAGCTCCTCAATGAAATCGTGAGCGAAAGCGATCCGCGCCGCTTCTTCAACTTCAGCCTGAGTTGCTTCCGGTCTTCCGTACGCGATGTTGTGGCGCACCGTGTCGTTGAACAAGACGGTCTCCTGCGTGACCAGAGCTATGTGACTGCGAAGGCTGGAAATCGTGGCGTCGCGTAGATCCGTGCCATCCCAAAAGACGCCGCCGGAAATAGGATCGTGGAACCGAGGCAACAGTTTAGTCAACGTCGACTTTCCGCCGCCAGATTCACCCACCAGTGCGACCATCGAGCCCGCCGGAATCCTCAGGCTGACCTCCCGCAAAACAGACCGCTCTTCGTTTGCATAGCCAAAGGAAACGTTCTTCAGCTCAATAGCGTCTGCCAACGGTTTCAGCCCGACGGCATTCGGTTTCTCCGGTAACTCTTTGTGTTCATCCATTATCTCCCACACGTGATGGGCTGCGGCGAGCGCCTGTTCCATACTGTTCTGGAGTCGCGAAAGCTTGCGCATCGGATCGTAACTGCGAAAAAGAAAGAACAGGAAAGTCAGAAACTGGGCGGCGTTCATCCGTCCGGAAACGATCTCCCGTTGTCCAAAAAACAACAGACAGACGACGAAAATGATTCCTATCATTTCGATCGTCGGGGGAGCGAATCCTGATATGCTGGCCGTTCTCAGGTTGGCGCGCACAATGCGCTTTGCCACTTCCGTGAATCGACCTGATTCCCTGGACTCTGCACGATAGGCCTTGACTATGGTTTGATTCGCCAGAGCTTCCTGGGCCGTGTCGGTAAGTTGCTTATTGCCCTCGACACTCTCGCGAGCAAGATTGCGCAACGCGGTACCAAAGCGTGCCGTCAGGATGGCAACGATCGGCGCAATCGCCAGCGACCCGAGCGTTAGTCGCCAGCTGTAGTAGAACGATGCCGAGAGGAACGCGATCAGAGTAAAGCTCTCCCGCAACATGTCCCGGAGGGTGCTGCTGACCACAGTTTCAATAGCTGCTGCGCTCGAGACGAGACGCGAAACCAGATAGTTGGTCCGATGCCGCTCAAAAAAACTGGCTGACTGAGAAAGCAGGTGGCGGTAAAGGTCCTGGCGTAACTTGAGGACGGCCGACTGTCCGATCCGCGCCATCAAATACGTTGAAAAGTATTCCGCGACTCCCTTGGCCAGGGTGAAGCTAAGCAACAGTATCGATATTGTCTTCCAGGCAGCGATGCCCGACTCAGGAATGATGTTCTGGAGACCAAAAAGAGTGGCAGTACGCTGACCATCTCCCTGGGCAAAGGCCTGGTCAAAGATGGGTACGATGAGAGCGCCGATTGCACTTTCCAGGATGCCGACCAGCAGCATCGCAAACGTTGCCAGCGCGAAAATCTCCCGGTGAGGTTTCAGATAACCCAGCAGTCTTCTAAGATCACGCATCGGCAATTGCAAATCAATGGGGGCGATTGGTCTCGCCAGTTGCTCTTTTAGTCGCTATCAGGAAGGAATAAAGACGGCTGTAAAACTAAAGGGAAACTATACTTATCCACACTTGATGGCGTCAAGGCGAAGAAAATTACGTTTCATGTGGAAACCGACCGCACCTGGGTGCATGATTCGTAGCTCATGCTCGTTAACATAGGTTATAATTCCGTACGATCTTTTTTTTCACAAGAGCCCCCGACAGGATCGATCGCCTTGGGACAGCCACAACAAGTAGCCAGCAAGTATGCTGGAAAACGCCTTTTGATTGTCGACGATGATGCGGACATGCGTCTGCTCCTGGCGGAGTATTTTCGTCGGCTCGGCTTCCAGGTGGATGAGCGCGAGAGCGGATCAGCGGCGCTGGAACCGGCCATCAGCGGCAGGTTCGACTGCTTCATACTGGACGTTTCCATGCCTGGAATGTCTGGCTTCGAGCTGCTGAAAAAGGTCAGAGACCGGGGCGTGCAAACTCCGGCACTGTTTCTCACCGCACACGACGCTCTGGATTACAAGGTTGCCGGTTTCGAAGCGGGCGCAGATGACTACCTGGCGAAACCGTTTAGTCCGCGTGAACTCGAGTATCGCGTGGAAGCGTTGCTGCGCCGGACCAGCTCCGTCCAGCCTGCCACTGATAGTGAGCGGGTGGAAGTAGGTGACCTGGTAATCGACAAGCGTCGCCACGAAGTCATCAGGCAAGGAGCGCGCGTCGATCTAACGCCCCTTGAATTTCAAATTCTGGAGCTGCTGGCGTCGGAACCTGGCCGCGCCTGGTCTCGCAACGCTTTGCTTGATCGAGTGTGGAGCACGGAGTACGAAGGTTATCAACGCAATATCGATCCCCATATCAATCGGCTAAGAAAAAAGTTGGAGTCCGATCCAAAAAACCCACGTTATGTGCTTACCGTTCGCGGCGTGGGCTATAAACTGAACGAGGCCCCTTAGTTCCGGTTCATACTTCAGGTGTTACAACTCTCAACACAAATCAGGAGTTTCACGCGCCGCTGTCTGACGCTCGCGTTGTTCCCGTTAATCCTCAGCCTGACGGTTGGGCCAACGGTTCAGGCGGCACAGGTCGATGCCGGAGTGCAAATCAAATGGAGCAAACAGGTAGGTGTGACCAGGTACCGGTTGCAAATTGCCCGCGATGAGCGTTTCACGGACGTGCTTTTTGATGGGCGAGTGGTCGGTGAACGGTATGTCGCCAGAGACTTGGCGCCGGGCATTTACTATTGGAGAATCGCGCCCGCAGATTACCAGACCCGCGAGTTTCAGAAGCCGGTGCGTTTTGAAGTCGCCGATGGTGGCCGGAAACCGATAATCGGTTTTTGTAGTTGCGATCCGCTCCGGCGGCAAACTTCTCGCCGTTAACCCGCCTGATTGTTGAGAGAGGCTTAGTATGTGGTTTGTAAGCGCGGCGCTACTGGTTCTCTGGGTGATTTTGAAAGTCTTCCTGCACAAGGGAGGGTTTGTTCATGTCCTCCTCATCTCCGCCATCTCGGTTTTTGTCGTTCAATTCCTGGCCTACCGCAAGACCCGTTACCATAAGTCTGGAATTTGAGTCTGAAGTCTGGAGTCGATAGTTCAAGGCACCAGAATAAAGACCAATGACCGCCGACAGAAAACCATTCCCATTTCGACTGTATTGACCCCACGAGACTACATTGAGTCTGCCCGCAAGCGACCCCGTCGACTCCACCTCCCGACTCTGGACCCTGGACTCCAGACTTCGTGCTGGCTTGATTCTTTTCCCGTCAGTCGGCAACAATGAGCCCGGTCATTGCATCAACCAATAGCGCGGGCTTTCCGGCCGTGTTTGCGGCAGCGATGAGATAATCAGGGCTGAACAAAGGAGTAGTTTGAAATGCCTTATCGTTTAGTTTTTGCGCGGCTAACTGTCCTGGCACTTTTGCTTTGTGCGACCGGGCTGAGCTCAACCTCCCTTGCCCAGAATGACCTGGCGCGGCGTACGGTAGCAATCACCTACCCGCTCGAGGAAAATGTCGATGTCAGATTTCGTGGCACCACGTTGTTACCGAGGCTAAAAGGCGCCGCTAAAGTGAAGCGGGGCGGGCGCAGAGGCACTCGCGTTGAACTCGCGATCGACAATCTGCCTCGAGCAAACGAACTGGGTGGCATCTACACGACCTTTATTCTGTGGGCCATCTCACCTGACGGACGGGTAGACAATCTTGGCGAAATTAAGAGGGGTGGAAGCGCGTTCATTGCTTCGAAGCTCGACGTCACGACGCCGTTGCAGACATTTGCAATGATCATAACCGCCGAACCCCACTTCTTGATGAAGGTGCCGAGCCGGATGGTGGTGCTGGAAAACATTCCGCCACAACGCCCGGGCAAGCGAGAAGTCGAAACCGTTAACGTGCAGTACCTGGGCAACTCCAGCGACTATTTCCGCGATTCACGCGTGCCGGAAATCGCTTCAGCTGATTATAAGGAGATCCCGGTTTCGCTCCTTGGCGCGCGGCAATCAATTAATCTGGCACGATTTGCCGGAGCACAAACGGACGCTCCTCAGGAACTGCAAACCGCGGAAGACGACTTGTTGGCTGCCGAAAAAGCGTACCGGTTCAACCAGAAGGATGCTGAAGTCGACATCATGGCGCGGAAAGCCACGTCATCGGGAGCTCGGGCCGAAGAGTTAGCGTTCACGAGACGCGCCGCGCGTTTACGTCGCGAGGATATTCAAAAGCGCGATGAGGCGCTGCGGTCGGCCGAGAAAACGGTGGATGCCGCTCAACAGGAAATTTCTCAACTGCGCGATGACCTCGAACGCGAACAGCGTGCTCGTGAGCTAGCTGAAAGGGACGCCGCGACGGCAAATGAGCAATTGCGTGAGCAGCGCGTTGAAACTGCTCGCCTGCGGGACGAATTGCAAGTCGTTCGTGCCGAAGGCGAAACCGCGAAGATCAATCTGGCCCGGCTCGAAGGCGCCAAGCGGGCGGACGATGAGCGCATTCAAGCCGAACAACGAGAACAACAACGACGCGCCGCGGAAGTGACACTCAAGCAAACCCTCACAAAATACGGGACGCTGAAGGACACTCCGAGAGGCTTCCAACTGGTGCTTCCGGAGTCTCTCTGGGCTGGCCCGCGCGCGACGACGCTGATTTCGGCGGCGGCGGCGAAGCTGGAGCCGTTGGCCGCCCTGTTGGCCAGCAATCCTGATTATCAAATCGTCATCGAAACTTACACGGACAGCAAAGGTGACGAGGTGACGTTGCAACAGCTCACTCAGGAGCGTGCCCGTCAGCTCTCCGATCGTTTCCAGGCAGCCGGAGTCGATCCGTCGCGTATTGAGGCAAATGGCATGGGCGCCTCAAATCCTCTGGCAACCAATGCCACGTTGGGCGGCAGAGCGCGCAACCGGCGAACGGAAATTACATTCATGCTGCTACCCGCGCGCAGTGCGGCGAACCAGTAGGAAGATTGTGAGTTGTTGGTTGTCAGTTGTTAGTTGTCAGTTGTTAGTTGTGGGTTGCGGGCTTGGAATTTTGTATTTTGACCTTATGTACTTTGAGCTTTGAGTCTTAAGGTGTGACCTCGGTGGTCCCCGAATCAAGCACACCCCAACAACCAGGTACAAAGCTCTGCATCTAGCAACTAACAACCAACAACTGACCCCCCAGAATGTCCCCACTCGAAGTCCTACAACTCGTCGGTTACAGCATAGGCGCGGTGCTCCCGCTTTGGATGGGATTTCAACTCGCTTCCCGCCGCCGCAAGTTGAATCCACTTGAGCGGGTTTTGTTTGCGCTGGCCCTTAGCATGTTTGGCTGGCACAGCAGCAACCTCGTCATTACGCTCCACGGACTCTTCGACCTAGGCTTCAATCGCTGGACCACGCTTCTCAAGCTGGCCGACACCGTCGCGGTAGTCAGTATTACTTTTGCTTACTCCTTCCTGCTGGATATCCATCTCCGCCTTTGGGCCAACTCTGCGAATCGTTCGCTCAAACTCAGCGAAAGAATTCGGCTTTACTTGTCTTACCTCCCAACCATTGGCCTGACACTTGCGCTCTATAAGATTTGGGCCAGGCCCTACGCTCCCATGCTCAAGAGGCTCGAGTTTCTGGTCTTGCCAATGGCGGTTTGGATCGCTTACGTGCTGGGCGTCATTGCGATCACTGAATTGCTTATTGCAAAGAAGAGCACGAACCGCAGCGAGCAGCTGATCATGAGAACGCTGGCGGCCTCGTTTGTGGCGGTGGGCGTCGTAATCCTTGCCGCTTTAGCGCTTGGTCTGGGTGAAGGCACCCAACTCGGCCTTTACCTGAAGACAATTGCAAATTTGGGCTCGCTGCTGCCTTCAGCGCTGCTGGCCTACTACATTTACCGTTACCGGTATCTGGAACTAATTATTGAAGAGAGTCTAATAGTTGCCTCATTCGCGGCGGTAGTTCTGACCGTTTACATCTACGGCATTCGCACGATTGGTGACTGGATGACTTCGCGCTATGGCATACGAGCAGGCGTGGTAGAAGCATTGCTAATCCTGGGTTTGGCGCTCGGTGCCGCGCCTTTGAGACGTTGGCTGGAGAAGAGATTCCACCGGCTGTTTCAACGAGAAGCCGCCCTCTATCGGCAAATTGTTTCGCGGATCAGTTCGCATGCCGGCCAGTACAAACAATTGCCGCAGCTGCTCGATTTCGTCGAACAGGAAACAACGAATGCATTGGGTCTGCGACGGACGCGGATCGTCGTTGGCGATCGGGCACCTAACAGAGGTCAGGGAAACGGCAGCGGAGACCAAACCGCCGTGCCGGGTCTTGATGCCTGGGTGAATAAGATCTTGAACCTCTCAAGTCAGGACGGCTGGGCGCCGGTCGAGGACAATTCTCTACTCGAGGTTCACGGTTACACCATGGCCTACCCTCTGCGTCGCGACGAAAGGATCTCCGGCGTCCTGCTGATCGACTCGGCTCCCGGGTCGCTGACTCAGGACAGTCGATCAGTCCTTGAGGTGCTGGCCAGCCAGGTCGCAATCGCGGTAGAGGACTGCAGGCTCGTTGAGGAGAATGTGCAGCTCGAACGCAAACTCGCGGACCGCGAGCGGCTGGCGGCCCTTGGTCAGATGGCCGCTACTGTGGCCCACGAGATCAAGAACCCACTGTCAGCGATCAAATCAATCGCCCAGGTAATGGGTGAAGACGAGAGTCTCAGCCAGGAATATGCGAGAGATTTGAGTTTGATTGTCGGAGAAACTGATCGTCTCGGGCAGAGTGTTACCCAGCTGCTGAGTTTTGCCCGCAAGGAAACGCCCGCGGAGCTGCCGCAGCGAGTCTACCAACTGGTCCCAGCGGTAGTAGAGCTTTTCATGAAAAGCTCTCAAGGACAGGGAATTAGCCTGGTTAGCAATTTGGAGGTCGACCGTGAACTGGGCGGCGCCGCGGTGTCAGCGGTCAGGGTCGCTCTGTCTAACCTGATACTGAACGCGCTGCAGGTAACACCCGAGGGCGGAGCAATCACCATCACCCAGACAGTCGAAGGCGACGAGCTGGTGATCTTTGTCGAAGATACCGGGCCAGGCGTTCCTGAAAATCTGAGCCAACGGATCTGGGAGCCGTTTTTCACCACCAAACAAAGAGGGACGGGTTTAGGTTTAGCGATCGTCAGAAAGCGTATGGAAGAGGCCGGTGGTAGTGCGCGATTGAGTCCGCCTGTCAACGGTAAGGGCGCAAGGTTTGAACTGCGGGTGCCACTTGAACCTGATGCAGCGTGACAGGAGGCTCGTTGGTTGTCGGGATTGCGGATAGGGCCTTGTCGGGACAGTCAGACCTCGTTCGATCGTTTTTCGAGGTAGCTTGAGAGCCGTGCGCGGTCGGCGTCAGAAATCTGGGATATCGAAGCCCCTACAAACCAGTTTGACGGGCCTTCCGGATTCTCGATCCGCTTATGCGTTATTGTCTTTACCAGGGCTTCTACCGCACCACCGGGAAGATTAACGACTACCAGCAGGAAGCGACCGGGTTCTGCAAACTCAACCTGGTCGAAACGCGAACCGACGAACGAGAGGGCCATACCGAGGGTGCTAATCGTCTGGCAATGGCCGTGGGCGGCTGGTGAAACTGAAGGCCCAGTGCCGGTCGCCTTATCGACAAGTCTGATCATGACTGGAAGATGAGCTTTGTATCTTGGAGCGTGACGGCGGTTTAGTGCCGGTTCGCTTTTGTTTACGGGAATTCGTTGGAACGTGGCCGCCCACTTGAAGCGCTTAAATTCCAGACCGCAGTTGTTGCAGAGGAGCTCGTGGCCCCCTCCCAGGCGCAAAAGAATTGGTGCGTCGCGATAACCGCGCTGAATTCGCGTACTCTTACAGCGGGGACATTCCATGTTCAGTCATCCTACCAGTTTCCGGCTCTTGCGGGTTCGAGTAATTTTGAAGCTGGTTTTCAAAGACCCTATGATTTCTGCCCAAACCGCTGGAAACCCCAGCGCGGGTTTGATCGAACCCATTTTACTCCGAAGGCGACGGGATGTTAGGCAGGCTTTCGAAGTCGCGCCTTCTGTCACGTCCCGGGAACTTTCCCCAGACACCAGCGTGTTAGCTAACGATTGCTGGCCCATCGCGATCGGGTCTTTAAGTAGCGAGTCCATCGAAGAGTCTGACCGGATTGACATCGGCTGGACGTCCCCTCTCCTCGTTTTTCCCGAATCAACAATTTTCTGTGAAGGAGATACGGTATGAATCTGCGTAAAAGTCTGGCAACTATTCTGTTTTCAATTCTGTTTTGTGGCGTGCTCGCCAGTGGTCCAGGAGTGTTTGGACAGACTGCCACTGCCACTACGGCGCAAAGCGACAAGGAAGATGAGACGAATCTGGACACCCAACTTTATTTGTTGGTGGCCACCAATCAGGAGATCGACGACGCAAAGCTTCCCGCGGTACTCGATCCGGTCATCAAGCAACTACGGGCATCACTGCCATTCAAAAACTACAAGCTTGCGGCCACGCTGATCAATCGCGTGAAGAACGAGGGCCGCCTTAACCTCAAATGGATCGGCGGACCTTTGATGAGCCAGGCTGCGGCGTCAAATATTTCCCCGAGCTTCAATGAGTTTCGCGTGACCACGATAAAGTTGGGCACGGATAGCAGTGGGCGGCAGATCGTCAAGATGGAGGGCTTTCAGTTTGGTTCGAGAATCCCGATTCAAACTGCGACGATGGTTGCATCAAATGCGCCCGCCGGGCCAATCATTAACTACGAGCACACTGGCCTTAACACGGACATCAGCATGCGTGAAGGCGAGCCGGTAGTGGTTGGGACGCTAAACGTCGGCCCCAGTGGCGACGCGATCATTCTCGTGATGTCAGCCAAACGCAC
>JAXIOV010000151.1:0-22433 GCA_045403245.1 Pyrinomonadaceae bacterium
GAATGTTCAAGTTAGAGGCGTGAAGTTTGGTTTCGGCGTTTTTATAACTCAATCCTTTGAGCGACGGAACTCTGGTTTGACCTGGTCTTGACTGGCGTTCATGTTGTACGTCCAAACGGAGCGCGAAAAGTGTGATTGCCGGCAAGATTATGAAGACAATGAACGCTACCATCGCAAGGAGTGTGACTAGTAGTTTCTTTTTGCCTCGCATACAGTAGCCAACGAGTACACCAAGTAAGAATCTCATTTCTTCTGTTCCTTTGGATATCTCTTATGAGCGCTAAACGCTGTCCGCCCTTATTTACTCTGCTTAGTGGTTTTCGCGGAATTTGGGCAGGTGATCGCGTATTAATGTGGGATAGAAAACCAAAACGCCCCGGCCACCCTTAGAAAAGGGGAGGGAGGGTTGACGTTGAGCAGCCAAATTTCAATCTTGCGCAGAACTAGTAAACAATTACTTCTTCGCTTCTTTCCGCTCGATCCAAATTTTCTTTATCCGTTCGGAGTGGGCTTTCTTCTGGGCTGCGGTTCTCTTCTTGCGGCCCGACGGTCGCGGAGCCGCACTAGTCGCTTTCGGCCTGCGCGTATTCCTCATCCTTGAGGCGAAAGGCAATGCTCTTGGTTTTCTTGGTTTCCTTCGATTCGCTCATTTCTCTTTTCTCCAGATGTTGGCAACAGTCCATCGATGCGGGCGTTTAAATGTTAACGCCGCTGTTCACAACGTTAACGGCATGTTTACAAACGTTAACAAGAAACCCTTAAGTCCTCAGTTTTCAGAAGTAGACATTGTAGACGCGGCGTTAACAACGTAGACGACTCAGCCCTGAATGTCAGGGGTGACGTGTCATAAACATCTCAGGTGCGTAGCCCCTACTGTGCCGATCACTCAACTGCATCGAAGGGCAACACTAGCGCGAGCGTTACATGGCGATGGAATCTACAAACGATCGGACGGTCGAAGCGGCGAGATTTGATGGCTTTGAAATATGATTCCCACTCATAGCGACGACAGGAAACGACTGGGTGCCCACTCCGCACACCGAAGGGCGAAACGCAGTCGAGCACTCCGAGCGCGGCGCAGAGTTGTGCGGATGGACTGTCGTGGAAAATGGAGCGCAGAGGGAAAGGAAAGAAATCAAAGGCATCCAACTGCGGTATGGGCTCTTCAGTCCTTAGACTCAACTGTCTCAGGCTTGCAACATCACTGCTTCCGTCGAGGAGTTTTCGTTTTGGCATTTGCTGCATGATACCCCATACCGGCGTATTATTGTGCAGATGTGATATTGAGCATCATTCGAGTAAACTGAGCATCGAACGGAGGATCCGAATATGCCAGGCGACTTCAACTTCAGAGACTTAACCCCCGGCGTGCGCGAATGTATGCTAAGGGAAATCGATCAGGACATTGCGGATGGCGTGCTGGTTCTCAGCACAAGATTCACCGATGCTGGAAACATCGGATACCCTCCGCTTCTTCGGAGCGCTGCGACTGATTACAACGAAGCATGGCTGGGCGAGCACTTGATCGGTTCATTCAATTCGACGGAACTGAGCGCCAGAAAACCGAAAAAGGTGAGGAGCGACGCGCATATGCTTTTTGCGCAGTGTGAATTCAACCGGTTTTACTGCCGTGGTCTTTGTGCGTACGCCCTCGGCAATCCTAATAACGGCATCCGGATTTATCGAGCCAGGGAATCCAGCAAACCCCGGCCTGAATCTCAAGCGAAGCTCGGCAGAATGCTCGATGCTGCCGTAGTCCTGAAAGACCTGCGAAACCATCTTGCGACCGATGTTGAGTTTGGATTGCCCGAAATCAACAGCGGCTTGAGCCTTGAATTGGTGTCGAATGCAAACGCTGTATAGCGGCCCAGCGATTCTGTGGGAGCATCCTCTATTCACTCGTCGGATGGTCCAGGCCAGCTGCGATGTCGTTTTCGATTTCGACTGGGTAGCGGTTATTGGGCACAATCAGCCTAAGTTCTCGGGTTTGCATGACCTGTCTCTGGCGGTCGCAGAGTTTGCTAAGATATGCGGCAAGGCCCCTCTGTTGTTGCTCAGCGATAAAGCCGACGTGGCCTTCGACGAATTGACCACGGATTCCACGTATGTCGCAGTTGTAAACATCAAGGATTTCCTCGCATGCACGACGGACCACGATAGGTCGGCTCTCTTCTTCCTAAGCGCAATCAGCAAACACGGAAGCATTTCGGCGGTCTCCGCCGGGACGGCAACACCGATCCGTGTTCACCAACTGTTGAAGGCCCTCGAGGTCGGCCTTGAAGGCAAGGGCGAAGCCTTAATCGAGGTGGTGAACAAAGGCGGTTCCAAGCTGACCCTTGCGCTCCTCGACGCCGCTGTCAAGGGGCTTGAAAAGACTGCGAGCCGTGAGGACTTGGAGATTTTGACCAACATTTTTTCGACCTCAACTCCGAGCGTGATCGCCGATGCAGCCATCGCAGCCAGTAGAAGAGTGGCAATTGAGGAGTTCGAGCGTCTCTTAAGCGACAATGCCAATGAGCACAAGTTCCAGCCTTGGTTTCAAAGCAATGCGTGGGTCCTTGGCTCCGACTGCGTCCGGATTCTCGACGCGCGGAGGATCGATGTCCGCAACATCGCCGACTTGCTAGTGGAGGCATATGATTACCGGGCGGATATCGTGGAGCTAAAACGCCCAGCCCTTGGGTTTTGGCAAGCGGAGAAAGACCACGACAATTATCTCCCGCATCCAGAGCTAGTGGCCGCGATTTTCCAAGCGCAGAACTACCAGTTCGCTCTTGAAGGGGAGATCGACAGCATCAAGACTCGCGAAAGGCTGAAAGGGATTCCCATCGCTAAGCCGTGCTCACTTTTGATCCATGGGCGAAGCAACGACTGGATTGACAAGCAGTTCGAAGCACAGCGCCTCCTCAATGCCGGGTTTACGAACCTTAATGTCATCACCTATGATCAGGTGCTTCGCAGGGCGAAGATTATCATGGGCCGCAAGACTTAAGCCCGCGCTTTCCGCTTTGCAGGATGAAGATCAAACTCTTGTCGGGGCGGATCGGCAAAAGGGAGCGCCTATGCTTGCAAAAGACCTAATATGCGAAGCTATACGCTGTAAGAGGCTGCTGCAATCCAGCTATGGAAATTATGCGCGCGTGGTTGAACCTCACCTTTTTGGTCGAGACTCCGCCGGGCATGACGTCTTGAGCGCCTACCTTGTGCGCGGTCACAGTGAATCGCGCCAGAAACCTTATTGGCGATTTTATCTTTTGAGTAATGTAAGGCTGCTTACGATGCTAGACGGGCGCTTTCCGGGTCCGCGTAAAGGCTACAACCCAAAAGATCCACGGATGCTGAAAGTCTATTGTTGTCTTGAGCATGAATAGTTGCGTCTCCAAGCGATTGGAGGACCTCGGTCTTATAGTTGAATGAGGAAGTCCCTTTGACAATGCTATACTTGACCAACTGTTAGAGATTCCCTTTCACGAAACAGGGAGAAGGATCATGGCCGCAAATCTGGAAGACCAACTGATTGATAAGGTGCGAGCGCTGCCGCCCAACAAACAACAGGAAGCGCTACGACTCCTTGATACTCTTGCCGGTGGGGCCAGTTCTGGACCTCACGGAACAGCTGTGGACCGCAGACCAATTTGGGAGATTGTTGAAGAGGTCAACGCTGGGTTACCCGCAGACACCTGGGAGAACGTACCCACCGACGGCTCGATCAATCTCGATCATTACCTCTACGGAGCGCCGAAGCAACAGCCTTGAAAGTCGCATTCGTTGACACGCTCTACTTTGTGGCTCTCTTCAATCCCAGAGACCAGTGGCATGAACGCGCCATCGCGGCAAGCCGACTGGTTGCGGAAACCAAACTGATCACCACCGAAGATGTGCTTGTGGAACTCTTGAATTTCTTTTCGGAGTACGGCGAAAAGGCCCGCCGTGGAGCAGTCACTCAGGCAGAGGGAATTCTCAGCGGCGCGAATATCGAAGTGGCGCCACAGAACCATGAAGCATTCATGTCGGGTCTACCCTTTACAAAGCACGCCCCGACAAAGGTTATAGCTTAACGGACTGTATCTCGATGCATGCGATGCGCGAGCGAGGCGTCAGCGACATATTGACGCATGACGACCACTTCCGTCAGGAAGGCTTTACGGTGCTGCTTTGAGCGATTCGTTAGCCAGCTAGTAAACCTTGCCGCAGAAGGTCAAAGGTTATCTTCAGGTCAATTGTGGGGGCGGCGAAAAGGTTGCGAAGAGTGTCCACTGCGGGGAGCCAACTTCTGAATAAGGAAAAAAGGTCACCGTGATAGGTGGCCTTTATCTTTGAGCGGATCATTCATACCTGGACGTAGTCGTGAAATGTTTGGTGCGGATGCTACAGGAGGTCCTTCACGTCGAGTCCGAAGGCGGAGGCATTACCCTCGTGGGCGAGCACCGCGCTGATCTCGGCGCCGCTGCCAGTCGGCTGTACCTGGATAACGCCGAAATTGAAACGGTTGACCACATCGCGCAACGTCGAGTCAATTCCCAGTGCAAGTGAAAACTCCTCGTCGACAAAGCTGCCGACCAGCGGCTGCGAGTCGTCGATCTGGCTGATGCCCGACGACGTCAGTGACACCACTTTGCCGCGCGACCGCATCGCACTGATGTCGAAAATACAACCGATGTGGATGTCGCCGGACAGGAAAACCAGGCCGCGGGCCGAGGCTGCCCTGCGGTTCGTTAAGCGCGCCGCGAAGGCTTTCTTCAGCAGATCCTTCTGCTCAGGCCGAGCGAAGTGGTGCGACCATTGGTCGCGCGCCTCGTCGAGGTTGGAGATCTGGAAGTTGCCCAAATTAAGCTGCCGGCCCGTGAGGCGGGCAAACCTCTCGTTGAAGATCGCCTTGCCCAGTTCGCGTAGGTCCGAGTTGGATTCCGGGTGGAACAGCTCTTTCTCATCGCCGCGCTTGAATGCCTCAATGTCGTCGGTGCGTTCCCCCATCAGCCTCTGAGTCTGGCCATCCGGATCCTGCGAGGCGATCGGTGTGGCGGTGACAACCGCCAGCGCGTCAATATCGGCTGGCAGCCGCTCGAACACATCATCGATGAACGTCCACTGGCGTGCGCCGAGGATCGGAAGTTTGGCGCGGAACACGTCACGTTCACCGCGGCTGTCGATCACGAGCACCATCAAACGGCCGCAACGGAACACGAAAGGCATCCCGAGTCGTTGCCCCGGCGGAATTGGCCTGTCGATGTAGTTAGGAAACGCCGGGTCGAGCTGCGCGGGAAACAGCGGATCGCGGTGGTCGCCCGGAAGCGGATTGCGGCAACCCTGGAAATGCCAATAGACGTCACGCGCATCCTCGAAGAAAGCAGTCGACTTGCGGAAGATCTCCGCGCCGCGAGCATATCGCGCGGCCATTGTCGGGCTATCGGAGGCTAGTGAACCCCAGCCGTCGCGGATATCGTGATCGTCCCAGACCATGTAAATAGGCACGTTCGCGAAGACTCGTCGCACCACGTCGCGCGACCAGTTGGAGCGGTACTTCTCGGCCATCGCCTTACGGCGCGCGACTGGGTCGGCATTGAAATGGCTTTCAAAGATGTCTGGCGCGTCCTCGTCCATGTAGATCTGGTCGCCCATCATCACCACGAACGAAGGTTGCGATCGTTCTACGAAGTCCGCGAAATCGTTCCAGGCACCCACCTTTTCGGCGCCGTTACACGAGATCGCGCAGAACAAGAGGTTGGTCATTGATGCTGTCGGCGGCATCGTTCGCACCGAGCCGTTGGCGCCCGGAACGAACCGGCCGGCGCGCACAACCCGGTATCGGTAGCGCAAGTCGGGCCGCAGCCCCGTCACGCTGGCAATGGCGGTGCCGAACTCGACCGCGCCAAACTCGGTGCTTTCGAACTCGAACAGTCCAACGCCTTCAACACGCAGCCGGTACAGGCCCGGGTCATCGGAGACCTGAATCCAAATGCGCGTCGACGTGTCGTCGGTGTGGCCCACCACCGGCCCCAGTTGCAGCCGCCTCGGCCGTCTGCGAGCGGACGTGTTCTTCATGTCATCGCCTAATAAAGCAATTATTCCAAGTGGAGCCGCGGCGGCGGCTTGTGCGGGGCACGTTAGCCCTTGAGACCGCGATCGGGATTCTTGGCCAGGCTCGAGCCAATTGCCTTTGTGATGTCCTTGCTCGCACTTGACGAGATGGCAAATTTGATGAAGTCGGGCGGCGTGCCACCGACCTTTCGGTCTTTGAAGATTTGGCGAACTCGCTGGACCTCGGCGTCGTGACGTTCAAGTTCGGGCGCGGCCTTCAGCGCTGAGGCGATACTTTTCAGGTCGGTGGCTCCGGTGGCCTTGAGCTGGCGCCGTTGTGCATTGTTCAGTTTAAGCAGGGCCGCGGCCTGTTCGAAGCCCAGGTTGCGTTCATCGTCGGGGCTGAGTTTGGCCCAGGTATCAATCAAGATGCCCAACACCTTCGGGTCGTCGATCGCCAGCGGTTTTTGTGACAACTCGATCCGGTTGGCAAGCACGGTTGCTAACTGGCGGTCGATTGCGTTCCAGCGTGTTGTGGTCTCGATGGCCCGGGACCTCGTTGACGCCGTGGTGGAAGAGGTCTTCACGCCGCCAATGTCGAACGTGGCGGGGGGGAGGTCGACTCGGAAGAGGGGGGTGACCCCGGCGCTACTGCTGGAAACTGAGAGCGCTCCACCTTCTTCGCTCTGAGCGAAACATGTATTCAGTTCCCGGTTCTCCCCAAAGAGTACGCCGCGTTCGAGCGGCGACCGCGCCACCTCCTGCTCGTACTCGTCGCGCAGCGTGTCCAGCCAGACCTCGAGATTGTGTTTGTAGTTGACCTTCACTCTTGCGGGGGCGTCCACCGTTGCGTCGTTCGCCGGGACGGCAACCGCCTGAACCACGTCAAAGTTGGAGGTCCACAGCTCTACAACGGGCCTGCGAAAGTCAGTCGCGGTTATGCCGCCCAGTATATCGATGTCGAGTTCTTCGAGAGGCGTGCCCGGCGGGAAGGTGCGGTCAAGATACTGTTTTATTCGGAACGGTTGCAGCAGTGTGTTGGTGAATCGTTCGTCGAACGATAGTGGCCCGGGCGGACTGTCGAGCAGGCAAACGCGACGCAGACGGGCGTTGACGCAAAAGTCCGTCCCTCTGGGAACCACGACCACGGTCGTGAACTCCTGTATGCCCTCGATGCCGCTGGAACGTCGCGCCAGCAATTGCTGGAACCAGAGGTTCGGGTCGGACGCATCTACCGAAAGCTGCTGCAGCGGCTGCGGCGACAGCGAAAAGCTAAGATGCGGGGTGCCGACATACTTCGCGTTCAGCAAGGAAATGATGTTCTCGACCCGAGTGGTATGGCTGATCAGCTCACGCCGTTCCTCGGAGGCGTCTCGCGAGGTGGTATCGAATGACTGTGACACTCCGCGGTCGCTGGACACGTCGGTCGATGTGTTGCGCGACGATCCGCCGACCGAAACCAGGGTCGGAATAAGTGGGATCGGCAGAAAGGCCGTCGCCCCCCCCGAAGTGCTCGAACTCGACGTGCTCGAATGGCTGCGCAACGTCTCATTCATCTGTGAGCCGCTCTTGCCAATCGTCAGGCCATCGGCTTCGCCCTCGTAGGATTCGACGCCGACGACACCCGTCTGAACCATGCGGCGGGTTAGCGGGGCCGCCGCATGAAAGTAGGGCCGGATCGTGCCCAGGTTGCCAGCTGCAGTGCGCACCTTCAAGTCCAGCAGCAAATGAAAGCAGGGGATGCCCTCGCCGAGGAAGGTCGCGGCCACGCGCGACAACTTGGCGGGAAACGAAGCCGGAGAGACCGATGCGGTCACTTTAAGAAACACGAGTTTATCGTCAGGAAACTGGCTGGTCAGCAGTTCTTCATCGGGTTCGAAGAAGAATAGCGACATGCTGGTCTCAGCCGGTGCGGAGGCCAGCGGCTGAGTAGTGGACGCCAGCTTCCATGGGATCTCTATCGGCAAAGGAAGATTATCTTCGGCCATGATTTCATTTCTCCTTGAATCGTCACCTAAGCGTCTGAGTTGTTGAGGACCGGGATTTTGAGAACGCGTTTTCTTTGCCGGTATCTTCGTGGGCCGACCCTACGGTGGCGCTCTAGAAATATCTTGGTTGTGAGAGTCTCTCGTAAAGGAAAGCCGGCTGAAGCAGCGCAGCCCATGTTACTGATCAGCCGAAGCTGGAATGAAGCACTCTTGTCGGCGTGAGCAGAGTCGTTGCTTCTTCGAAATGTCGGGCTCAATGATAGTTTATCCTCCAAAAAAAGACCTAACTCTGTGCGCTAGCACACATATACTTAACTTAACAATTTTGGCAGGAGCTGCATCTGCGTAGAAAAAATGTTGCGAAGAGTGTCCACTGCGGGGAGCCATCTCCGATTAAGGCCGCCAGAATCAATTCCGGCGACCTTTTCTCTTTGCGAGCGATGTTCTTACCGCAAGAATATAAACCAACTGGATACCTTTCGCCGAAATCAGACTCAGTTTACCGGCTTCCATTGTTGTCGTTGTAGAATAGTCGTATTCTGCTGCACGCTATGAATCGAGTAACATGGAGTTTAAATGGTGATTGAACGCCTACGGCCCGGCAGCTTTCATGGTTGCATCACAAAGAGCCTAAGAGTTGCGGATTTTATCCTGACGGAATCGGAGTTTGACCCGCACTCCAGATTGCCGCGGCACGCTCACGAAAACTCATATTTCTGTTTTGGATTACAGGGAGTCTATACCGAGCGATGTGGAAGCCGAGAGGTTGTTTGCCAGCCTTCTGCTTTGACATTTCGCGCGTCAGGCCAAACACATGAAGCTATTGTTCATGGCGCGGACACCCGAGTCTTCATGTTTGAGATCTCTGCCCGCTGGATAGAAAAACTACGAGCTGATTCTCTTACCCTAAGAATTACATCTGAGTTCTGTGGAGGTGCTTTGCCTCAGCTATGTGCGAAACTGTATCGCGAGTTTAACAAGACCGACACCGCTGCGAAATTGGCGATTGAGGGGTTAGCACTTGAGCTTTTGGCTGAGGCCGCGCGCCAGCCATGGCCCGGAATTCGTACTGCACCCCCATGGCTCAGGCAAGCTCGCGAAATGATTGTCGAACACTTTCCTGAAACCTTGAAGCTGACGCAGATCGCTGCCGAGGTAGGTGTTCATCCCGTTTATCTGGCCACAGCTTTTCGTCAAAAGTTTGGGGTAACGATTGGTGAATTTGTCCGCAAGCTAAGAATTGAACACGCCTGTGCCGAACTCATCAAGGGAGAGATCCCCTTAACCGCGATCGCTTTACAGGCAGGCTTCGTTGATCAGAGCCACTTCTCAAAGGTCTTCAAATTGTATGTGGGTATGACGCCTCACAAGTATCGAAACATCGTTCGCAGTTCTTAGGACCATACAAAATCGTAATCTGATACCAGACAAAGGGATCGTCCATCGGTAATATGCTGTGGATGTCCTCTTGAGAGACGTCTGTCAGATTTTGGACTAATGGACGAACGGAACCATCAATTGCGCCGCTTCGTTGGAGGTGCTATGAAAATCGGTTTGCTGATATTTTGCTTCCTTTTCTTGCCAACGCAAGAAGCCATCGCGCAAGAAAGAGTCTCGCCGAATCAGACCGTCGCCAGAAAGATCGAACCCGGCAAAACGGATCTCTTCTCAATTTCCCTGAATGACGGAGACTATTTCAACGTTTCGATTGGTTATAAGGGCAGGATCAACTTCTTCCTTCTGAATGCCGACGGAACGATTGCTCGCCGCCTTGTGGGAACAACCGGTGAGGGAAAACCCTCGTTTCCGTTCGCCGCCGAAGGCGCCGGCTCGTATTCCTTCAAGATTGAGAATCCGGGCGACCAATCTGCCAGCTATGAATTGTCCATAGGCGGAGTGGTCTCGCTCGACGAGCGACTCAAACCTCAGCCCTCGAGCGATCCTTATCCGAGCAAACGGATCCAGACTCTTCGTAATCAGATTGTCGCAGGTCAGACGAACACAGAGAGTTTCTGGAAACAGGTAGCAGGCGAGGGTACTCCGCTTAGTGAGCCATATGGTTCGGACGGCAAATATCAACTGGTGACATTCCTGTGGCGGAGCAAGAACGATACACGAAATGTCTTTGTGAGAGGTTCTTATCTGGGGGTTGGTCCACCGGCCGACTATTCCATGCATCAGATCGCGAACTCAGACGTCTGGTATTTGACCGTGAAACTCCCCACTGGCGCTCGTTTTGTCTACCAAATATCCCCGAACGATCCGTTGACGTTTGAAGATCCTCGCGCCGCACAACGTGGTGCTACCGGGCAGGCTGATCCGCTCAATAAAAATCCTTTATCAGCATGTCCTCCAGACACCAGCAAGTTCAACTGTGACAGCGTGGCGGAGTTGCCCGGAGCTGCGCCGCAACCATGGCTGGTTGCCAAACCTGGAGTAGCCGAAGGACGAGTCGAGAAACAAACCATTAAGAGCGCCATTCAGAAAATTGATCGTTCGTTTTCCGTTTACACGCCGGCCAATTACAAAGCAGATGGTCCACCTAACGCGCTGTTAATCTTGTTCGACGGAGAAGACTTGTCAGACGACGGTCAATACCGGGTGACGACGCTGAACAATCTCATTGCAGCTTCCAAAATTCCGCCGACAGTAGCGGTATTTGTTGAGAACGTCCCTCGTCGTCGTCTGGTGGATCTTGTCGCCAGTGATGAGTTCGCGGATTTTATGGCAAAGGAACTCCTGCCCTGGGTTCGATCTCATTACAACGTCACAAAAGATCCAAAGCAAACCGTTCTCACTGGCTACAGCGCTGGGGGGCTTGCCTCAGCTTATGTCGCTCTGCGTCAGCCTGAAGTCTTTGGCAATGTGCTCAGCCAATCCGGCGCCTTTTGGTGGTCGTTTGAACACAACGGTGGTGTCTGCGGTTCGCGATGTCCTGACTCTGGCGGACGCGGTGGTGACGGTTCTCGAGACGCTACGACCGAAGGCAACATCATGGTTAAGCAAATCCTCGCGAGTCCGAAGCTGCCATTGCGTTTCTATCTGGCGGTGGGAACATTTGAATACGACAGGAACGGTGGTGGAGGCGAGATTCTGGAAGGCACGCGTCACTTGCGCGATGTGTTACTGGCAAAAGGGTATCAGGTTCACTATCAGCAGTTCGTCGGCGGCCACGATGGTTTGAGTTGGCGTGGGACGCTCGCTGACGGCCTCATTGCGTTGCTCGGAGTTCACTAAAGTCCCACGCAATTCTCTCCTTGGTTGCAGAAAATAGTTGCGAAGAGTGTCCACTGTGGGGAGCCAAAAATCTCTTAGCAAAGCGAAAGAAAAGGCCGCTCGCGAGAGTGGCCTTTGGTCTTTTGTGACGTGGAATGTGACGCAACGCTATTTTTAGGAGGCCGAATGCGATGCCCGGAGGATGGTGGGACCTAGAGGGCGCGTTTTATATAATCGTGTTTAAGTGATTGCTTTGCCTCATTGAACGTGCGGCCCGAAGCAAGACCGTATTCCTCGTTTCTGGATTTATCCAGATCAGGATACACATAGTTAGGCCAATAGGAGTGAACTATGTTAACTGAAGAACAAAAGAACCATAGTCATGGGCTACAAATCGATCTTTTTTCGTTCAATCTGGATCGTTGGGGAAAGCCCTAACATTCCTAAAATAACGAATAGGATTCTTTGCGCAGTGCTCGCCGCCTCTTGGAGCTGCGAATTACTCCATCTTGACACGCGGCGAAACTGCCGAAAGAATCCCATTCGTTAGCCTGCTGAAGAAGGAGGCCTATGAGCACGATGAAGCCGCGTGTGACATCTTTCGCTCCACAGTTCCTTGTCGACGACCTTGAGCGCTCGATCGCGTACTACCAGAAGATCGGCTTCACGTTCGGCGAGCCATGGGAAGGGTTCTACGCGATCGGTGTTCTGGACGGACTTGAACTTCACTTGAAGGAAGCGCCCAAGAATGACGCGGACCGCCAGCACAGGCGCAACAACGATCATCTCGACGCCTCGGCGGGCGTTGACGGCGTCGAGGCGTTCTACGAGCAGTGCGTCGCCAACGGCGTGACGATCATCAAGCCGATCACGGCGACCGAGTGGGGCACGAAGGGCTTCTATGTCGAGGACCCGGATGGCTACATCATCGGCTTCGGCGGCCGCCCGGCCGCAGGCTAACAACCGGTTGCATGTCGTTCGCGTCAGAAACAAGTTGCGAAGATTGTCCACTCTGGGCTATCGCAGTGGATTGCCACTCTGTGCGGAATGTGGATCGCTTGCGGGACTAGCGCGCTTCTTGCGACTTTTGAAAGCAACTGAGCATTTCCGTGGGTAGTCTCAGGAAAAAGTTGCGAAGATTGTCCACTGTGGGGAGCCAATCTTTTAACCGAGAGACGGGACAACTAAAACGAGAAAAACGGGTGGCCCTGCTAAGGCCGCCCGTTTTCTATTATTTGACCGCTGATTCCAGTCTATCTCTAGCGACTATTTTCGCGCCCCCGCTGACTATGTTCGAGTAGGGCGAGTTGCCTGCCGCATTGAAGGCGCGCAGGCGGTAGCGATAGGTCGCATTTGCCTTGAGTCCAGAGTCGGTGTAGGACGTGATATTCGCACCGAAGGCCGGGAGCTGCTGGAAGTTGGTACAGTTCGTGTTCTGGCACCTTTCCAGTTTGAAGCCGGTTTCGGTATCGGCGTTATCGGTCCCCGACAGTGTGATCGAGTTGTTCGTCGTTGCTGTGATGGCCAGGCCGCTGGGCGCAGCCGGTGGCAGTGCCTACGGCGACTTCAAGATTGACCCCCGCTGAGTTGGTGTTCTCTTTTCCGCGTGAGTCGGTTACCTGAACGGTGGCTCGATAATTGCCCGGCGCATACGTGTGCGTGATCGTCGGGTTCGACTGCGTGACCAGCGTTCAGTGGGATTGTTGCCCTGTGCACAAAGTTCTTGAAGGTCGCGGAGTAAAGAAGAAGTGTTAAGGGCAGAATAACTGCCTGGACCAATCCAAAGCCAAAGTGCGCCTCGTCTATGGGGCGATGGTTCCTTACAGGGTGAAAGCTGCTTCTCTCTTTCAGTTCGTTAGCACATGGGCAAAGCCGAACGCCGCCTCCGCCGCATTTTTGTGCAAGGCCCAACAGCAAGCCAAAATTTTGTAGAAGGTGGCCATCCGCGGGTGGCTATTTTCTTTTGCCCTTCAGTTGCCGAGAGGATTTGCGTCCTCACTGGAGGCCGTTCGGCCACAACGAGCGGCCAGTTCATCACAAACTCATTGGCCGAAAGGTGCTCAAGGACTTAATTTCGCCGGTCAAATACCGAATCTATCTCTCTACCTTGCCACAGAATTTTGGAATCAGCACCGTGGGATTTGGTAAATTTCCTGTGAGCCCCCAGCGTACGAAGGTACAATCCTGCATCTTATTCACGTTTTGACAGGCCATCGGCCGCCAATCATTGGTGCACATGCATAGCGAATCTGACCCTGACTTTCCGATTACAGAAACCAGCAAGCCCTGGTGGCAGCGACGCTGGCCTCGCATTGCCCTCATCTGGGGAATCTGGACGTTTATCGGCGTAGTCTTCACGCTCCAGGGTTACTTCACTTCATTTCGTTCTGAAACGCCGATGAAGTTGGCGGACTCAGCTTTCCTTCAGTTTACCTGGTCGTATCTCTGGGCGCTGGCTACTCCGCTCGTCGTCTTTGCCGCCGCGCGATTGCCGATCGAGCGAAACAACTGGATCCGAAGTGCGTTGGTACATCTTCCCATCAGCATTGTCCTCAGTTGTGTCGTCACCGCGCTTGGCCATATTGTCAATTGGCTTTACTGGAGTTGGCCGGCAGGCAAACCATTTTTCTACACGCGAATGGGGCGATTTGTAATCGCAAACTTCAGCGAAGGCATGGGCATTTATTTACTGATCGCCATCACGAGTTACGCTTTCAGCTACTATCGCCGGTATCGCGAAAGCCAGGTGCGGGCCCTCCAGCTCGAGGCCCAACTCTCACAGTCGCAACTGCAAGCCCTGAAGATGCAGTTGCATCCTCATTTTCTCTTCAACACGCTCCACTCAATCTCCGCGTTACTCAATAAAGATCCTGAGGCGGCCCGCAAGATGATCACCCGGCTGGGAGACTTCCTGCGGCTTACCCTGGAAAACTCCGGCTCCCAGGAAGTCACGCTCGAACAGGAGATGGAATTCCTGCGTTGTTATCTTGATATTCAACGAATTCGCTTTCAGGATCGGCTGCTAACCCGCATCGATATTGCCCAGCCCACCCTCGACGCCAAGGTGCCAAACCTCATCCTCCAACCAATCGTGGAAAACGCAATTCGCCACGGAATCGCGCCACGGTCCACTCCCGGATTGATCGAAATTGAGTCGAAACAGCGCAACGGTGTTCTTCGTATTGAGGTTCGGGACAACGGCCCGGGCCTTCCCAGCCATCGGATATCCGAGAGCTTGTTCAAGAGAGGGCTTGGGTTGGCTAATACCGAGACGCGGCTGGAACGACTATACGGAGCGGCTCATCTCTTTGATCTAAGTAACAATCCGGATGGGGGACTGATAGTGACCCTGGAAATACCTTTTCACAGGGATGCGGTCGCCAACCAGTAGATTTAGTCCAGCCTTAGTCAATTTCCATAAATTTCGAAGGTTTAAGTGAAAAATGCAGCCTCGTGGTGTAACATCGGGCGTCTCCCCAGGCTCACGAGATCTGCCGGCGTTTAGGTCGAAGAAAGAAATGACCGACTCTCCTCCCATACGTGTGCTTTTGGTGGACGACGAGCCGCTGGCGCGCGGGATGCTCCGCGAATTGATGGAAGGCGACTCACAGGCAACCATCGTCGGAGAGTGTATTAACGGTCGCGAAGCGCTGGATGCGGTTAAGGAACTCTCACCGGACTTGATCTTCCTCGACGTGCAGATGCCTGAGCTCGGCGGGTTTGAAGTGCTGGAGGAACTTGGCGACCGAGTCCCACACGTTATCTTCGTCACTGCCTACGACCAGTACGCGGTCCGCGCGTTTGAAGTCAACGCGCTCGATTACTTACTCAAGCCCTTCGACCAGGAACGGTTTGACATCGCCTGGACCAGGGCCAAGACCCAGGTCATGGCCGATCGCAGTGGTGGATCTAATCAGCGAATCCTCGCCTTACTGGAAGATCTGAAGGCCGGCAATAAATATCTTGAACGGCTGGTAATCAAAGCCAACGGCCGCATCTATTTTCTCGAGACCAACGAAATCGATTGGATCCAGGCTGAGGGTAACTATGTTTCCGTGCACAGCAGCAAGAAGTCACATTTGCTACGTGAAACAATCAGCAGTCTCGAGTCGCAGCTCGATCCGAAGAAGTTTGTCCGCATTCATCGCTCGTCGATAGTCAGGCTGGATTACATTCAGGAGTTACAGCCCTGGTTTCACGGCGAATACCACATCATTCTGCAGGACGGTACTCAACTCACGCTTTCGCGCAATTATCGCGACCGGCTCCAGGAAGCACTGGGCAAACTGCCCTGACCCGCTGAGAATCAGCGCAAATAAATGCTATTGAACGCGAATCAGGTAGGTCAGTACCGTTCGCGGTAGCGAATGGGTCGTCACGTCTTGTTAAAAGCACCCATCTGCTACCGCAGACGGTACTGACACTCCTTCGTTGTTCACCGCTTAAAGCCCCCCTGAAGCCTGTTAGTCACTAGCCACTGCCCTTCCGTCACAAAACCATGCGCCTCTGGGGATTTTTCCATTAAATTGGCGGCGAACTCAGGGGGCACTACCCAAAAGCGCTCGGAAACCAGCTAAAAGCACTCGCATGAGGAGGGGTTATGGAAACAGCGGCAACCTGGCAGACCCAGGAATTGGAAATAATGAACACCACGCCATCAAACTGCCACGACGAAGCCCCGGAAGCTTCAAGAAACGTCAACTCCAGGTTGCGGGAATTGGTTCTTCAGCTTCTGCAGGAAGTTCAGACCATTGAGGCCTGTAGTCCGGGCGAGGAATTACCGGCCCAAAACCTCGAAGGTGGTATCGACTTTTATGATGAAGTGAAACGATTTGAGATCGGACTCATCAAGCGTGCCCTGCGAACCACAGCCGGGCATCAAAGTCGCGCCGCAAAGCTCCTGAACCTAAAAGTGAGTACGCTTAACGCGAAGATCAAACACTACGATCTTCACGTGATGGAGTTTACCAACGGACACTCGCTCATCAAGACGAGCAACGGCGATAGCCGCCAAGTCGCCTGAGTCTATCTTTCCTCCTGCGCCCGATTACGCCTACGATGCGGCGGGGCGAATTAACAAAATCACGCATCCCGACAATTATTGGAGTGTGGAATACCTTGAAGAATCTCGGTGCTCGAAACCGACGCCGCAAATAACGTTAGGACGCCAACCTCAAACCTAGCGACTCCTCTAAATGGGCCAACTTCCAGTGGCGGCGCCGTTCAGTTTCAGTTAACGAGACCGGTCCCCGTCTATCCCAATAACTTTGTGCGTATTCCGAAGTGAATTATGGGCAAAACTAAAGGGTCCGACAATATTGAGTTTCCCGGTTAACCTCCCGCAGCGCGCCCAACGGGGTGACGGCCAGTTACGTGTATGACGGCCTGGATCGCCTGAAGGCTTTGACGCACTCCGCCGGAGCGACCACGCTCATTGACAACCAGTACAAATATAGCGGCCACAACATTAGTACCTGGGTGAACGCAGCGGGCGAGCATTCTTACAACTACGATCCGGTGGATCGGCTGACTTCGGGGACCAGCACCCTCCAACCAAATGAGAACTACGGCTACGACGAAGTGGGCAACCGCACCAGCTCACATTTGAGCGGCAACTACAAGTACCAGCCATTCAACCGGCTTACCGACAGCGACGCGGCCAGTTACAGCTATGACGCCAACGGAAACCTGATTTCAAAGAAAGATTCGGACACCACCACCTTCAGTTGGAGTGAAGAGAACCAGTTAACGCAAGTAGATCTGCCCACGGGTCTGACGGTCAACTACAAATACGATGTTGCGCCCTTCCTGACCGCTTTGCTCCCTTCACACCTACCGGGGACGGTACTCACCAATCACTCGTAGAATTTAGTTCCTGGTCCTCTCATTTCATTCACCTCATTTCTTGTCGTTTCAAATCCGCGAAAGGTTCAGCAGCAATTTGAAACTCGTCTTCATAAACGACGTAACCCGGCGTTGCCGCCTTGATCATGTGAATCCGGGTTTCGTTGTTCTCGAGAATCGCGACCATTTCCCAAGCCTTTTTCAAGTGTGCTGTGGCGGAAGACTTGAACCAGCAGACAGCCTTGGGTTGCCGCCCCGGTTTGTTCGAGCGACAAAAGCGATCCGGACACTCGAGATGCTCGTCGAACCAGGCGAGAAGGCGAGAGAGTTCATGGTATTCGTCCTCCCACATCTCTCCGGAACACCGCAAGTCAAAAGCAGCACAGAAGATTCCTTCTCGTACCTGGGCGTCTGCGTCGAATTCATTTCATACAAACCGGAGGTACATTGAGGGCCTCCTCTCTGCGATTGAATCGAAATACCTTTTTGCGGATCACAACGGTTGGCAGGATACAGTGGATGCGGGAGAAGGGGTCGAACCTCCAATCTCTGCGTTCAAAGCGCAGCGTGTTACCAGTTACACCATCCCGCAATGAATCAGGTCCAAAGTCTCAGGTCCAAAGTCCAAGGTCCGTGCTCCTTCGCATAGCATTGAACTTTTGGACTTTGGACTTTGGACATTGGTTCTGGTTGACCCGACGGGGCTCAAACCCGCACCTCACGGCTTAAAAGGCCGCCGCTCTGTCACTCGAGCTCCGGGTCAGTGAGATTTTCGACCGCTGTTTGTAGGGGTGGCCCTCCGTGGCCACCCCGCTTTGTCGTCGCCTCTTTCGAGAAACTGAGAAATGGCCGCTTGTTCGCCCACCGACTTGTTTCGAGAACCGGGGCGGCCACGGAGTGCCGCCCCTACAATCAGAAATCGCCATTTGACGATAATCTTGGCTGTGGCGGAAGGATTCGAACCTTCGCATGGCCGCATTAACAGTGCGGTGCCTTACCAACTTGGCTACGCCACAGAATGAATAGGGAAAAAGGAGAATAGGGGAAGGGGGAAAAGGCAAGTACAAACCGCGCTCGCTTTACCCTTTCCCCCTTTTCCCTATTTCCCTTCTTTCTTGGAGGCGATGAAGGGAGTCGAACCCTTATCGTCCGGTTTACAAGACCGACGCTCTTTTTATCCAGTTGAGCTACATCGCCGGAATGAGTCGGGAGTCTAGAGTCTGGAGTCGTGAGTCCGCAGACTCCAGACTCTTGACTTACGACTCCAGACTTCTGCTTTGGTGGAGCTAAGAGGAATCGAACCTCTACGTCCTGCTTGCAGGGCAGGCATCATGCCGTTAGATCATAGCCCCAGGAGGAAAAGGATGAAGGCGGAAGGATGAAGGATGAATACCTGCGTATCGTCGCTTTGAATATCTTCGTTAATTCCGCCTTCATCTCTCATCCTTCATCCTTTTGTTTGGTCGCGGAGGCGGGATTCGAACCCGCAACCTCTCGTTTATGAGACGAACGCTCTCTCCAGTTTGAGCTACTCCGCAAAAAAGAGAGTCTGGAGTCTGGGGTCTGTGAGACTCGAGACTTGAGTTTGGCGGGCCTGGCAGGACTTGAACCTGCGACCTTCTGTTTAGAAGACAGACGCTCTAATTCCACTGAGCTACAGACCCGGGAGAATTTCGGATTTCGGATTTCGGATTTGCTGGTTTTCGGTGCTCGGTTTTCGGCTCAGGCTAAGACGGCAAGAACTAGCGTTTCGACCATCTCCTTCAGACCGCACGTGCCTCGTAAATTCGAAATTCGAAATTCGAAATCCGAAATTCCTTTCCGGTGGTCGGAGTTGGTATCGAACCAACCTCTCGGGTTTTTCAGACCCGCGCTAATCCGTCTCAGCTATCCGACCCGGGGCATTGCCAATTGCCAATTGCCGAATTGAAGACTCCATTCAGAGGCCCATCTTCAGCTTCAAGTGAGAATGTGATTTGAAGGCCAATCGGCAATTGGAAATCGACAATCGGCAATGGCTAAGCCCCGCGTCTCCGCTCGTGGTAAACCTTCTCCACCACGTTGCGATCGTCGTGCACATCCATGAAGAGATACTTGCGCCATTCGGCTCGCACCTCTGCATAGTGGCAAAGCACCACGCGCTCGAGTTTCACGCGTAGAGCCGACTGCGAAGTCAGCAGCGGCATCCGCGCCTCCTCGGGCGTGCGATTGCTTTTCCGGTTGTTGCAACGAATGCAGGCGGTGACGATGTTGACCGGAGAGTTATCACCGCCACGCGAACGCGGCAGAATGTGATCCAGTGTCAGCTCTGCGGCAGCCTTCTTTTCCCCGCAATACTGGCAACGGAATTTGTCGCGCATGTAAATTCGCAGGCGTCGCATACCTGACGCTTCCCGGCGACGGCGAATATTGATGTAGACGCGCCGGCGAATTACCGAAGGAACCGGAAATTCAGCGCGCGGTGAACGCAACACCCGATCACCGTCCCATTCTTCGACGCTGACCGAGTTCTTGAAAGTCATGGTTATAGCCCGCGCGACACTGACGGTGCCGAGCGGTTCGTAAGTTTGATTGAGCAGTAAAACTCTGCCGTTTAATGCCATCACTCGGCACCTCCTTTCGAGCGAAGTAGGGGAGACATTCTTGTCTGTCCCTTTAGGTTTGAAAGAAGGACAGGCAGGAATGCCTGTCCTACAATTTGGAGCGCGCGGTGAGACTCGAACTCACGATACAGGATTTGCAATCCTGTGCCTTTGCCGCTTGGCGACGCGCGCGAAAGTAGGACAGACATTCTTGTCTGTCCATTTGGTATTGGCGAACGGACAGGCAGGAATGCCTGTCCTACAGTTTTGGTTTGAAAGGGAGGACAGGCGAGAATGCCCGCCCTACAGTTTTGGTTTGAAAGGGGGGACAGGCAGGAATGCCTGTCCTACAGTTTGGAGCGGAAGGAGAGATTCGAACTCTCGAGACGAGTTTGGAAGACTCGCATGTTTCCAGCTACATCACTCCCGCAAGAAGAATTTCGGATTTTCGGATTTCGGATTTTGGATCTGAAATATATGGGGCTCCTGGCAGGATTCGAACCCGCAGCGACGACGTTCGAAGCGTCGTGCTCTTCCAGTTGAGCTACAGGAGCAAGGAAGAATTTCGAATTTCGAATTTCGAATTTGACTCGACGTGATCACCACAAGTTCGAATTTCGAAACACTAAGCGAGCAAACTGGACTTGACTCTCGCCGTTGCGCAAATTCGAAATCCGCAATCCGCAATCCGAAATTCTTCTATTGGTCGGGGTGGACAGAATTGAACTGTCGCCACGAGTTCCCAGGACTCGGATGCTTGCGTTACACCACACCCCGGATTAGTAGTTCTGAGCCCTGAGTTCTGAGTCCTGAGTTCTGATTTCTGACTTCTGACTTCTGCAAACTATAGCTGCCAAGGATGGGGAAAAGGGGAAGGGGGAAGGCGAACTGGACCAGGAGGAATGGTAAGGAACCTGAGCGACTTACCTTTACCCTTTCCCCCTTTTCCCCTTTTTCCCCTCATCCTTTCACACAAACAACCTGCTTGAGCTCGGCAACGATGGCGACCAGATCGCTCTGGTTCCTCATTACCTGTTTGATGTCCTTGTAAGCGCCCGGAATTTCATCCAGCACGCCCCGGTCTTTACGACATTCAACCCCTTTGGTTTGCCGCTCGAGATCGGCCTCGTTGAATGCTCGCTTGGCCGCATTACGAGACATTTTTCGCCCCGCACCGTGAGAACACGAATTAAAACTTTCCGGCAACCCACGTCCCTTGACGATGAACGATTTCGCGCCCATCGATCCGGGAATAATGCCGTAGGATCCGGCTTCTGCGTTGATGGCGCCCTTGCGCGTCACAAAGACTTCTTCGCCGTAGTGATGCTCGAGGGCGACGTAGTTGTGATGGCAGTTGACGGCCAACTCCGGCGTAAACGGCTCGCGATGATTGAAGAGCTTGTTGAAGACCCTCATCAAACGCGACATCATCACCTCACGGTTTTTCTTCGCGTAGGCCTGGGCCCATTTCAGGTCTTTCCAGTAAGCCTCAAATTCTGGAGTACCTTGAATGAAGTAGGCCAGATCAGGCGCCGGCAATTCCGACAGAACCCACAAACTCTTGGCGGTCGAGATGTGACGTTCGGCCAGTTCATTACCGATGTTGCGCGAACCCGAATGCAGCATCAACCAGACGTTGTCTTCCGTATCCAGACAAATTTCGATGAAGTGGTTGCCTCCACCGAGCGTGCCCAGTTGGTTCATAGCTTTCGACTTGCGATCCTGCACGCCTTTGTGAAGCTCGCCGAAGTGTTCCCAGCCTTTCCAGCTAGACGATTCATCAAGCGGGTCCCGGTGTTGATTGAAACCAACTGGAATTGCCTCTTCAATTCTGGAGCGCAACTCTTTCAACTTGCCTTCGAGAATCACACTTCTAAACGGCGTCTTCACTGCCATCATGCCGCAACCAATGTCGACCCCCACGGTCGCCGGAATGACTGCTTCTTTAGTAGCCACAACCGAACCGACCATGCTGCCTTTGCCGAGATGCGCGTCTGGCATCAAGGCGACGTGTTTGAACAAACAAGGCAGGCGCGAAACGTTGCGCAGCATCGCTTGCTCGTCCGAGCTGAATGGGTGATTGGCCCACGAGAGGATCTCGCCGACCGCACCTCCAACCGGTATTTTTTCGTAAGGCATCTTGCTTCCTCCTTTCTAAGAATAATTGAAGAATTTCGAATTTCGAATTGCGAATTTCGGATTTCGCTTTTGTCAGCGTGCCCCCCGGACACTAATGCCGACCCGCCGACCTCATTTCACCCGGTCTCCAAATCCGAAATCCGAAATTCGAAATTCAAACTGGTGCGCCAGGTGAGACTTGAACTCACAATCCCCTGCTTAAGAGGCAGGTGCCTTGATCCATTTGGCTACTGACGCATGACAGTTTCGATTGCCGATTGCTGATTGGCTTCTTCACGCTACCGGAATCAAAAGACAATCAAATGTTGCACTAATAGTTGGCGGGACTGGAGGGATTTGAACCCTCGTTCTTCTGATCGACAATCAGGTGCTTTGGTCCAACTAAGCTACAGCCCCGGCGTGAATTTCGGATTTCGGATTGCGAATTGGCTTATCGTGGATTCAACTTGGAAGTGCAACAGATCGTTGTTTGAAAACTCGCGGCTTCAAAGTCTGGGTTGCAACGAAACCTGTAGTCCCTCGTTAGAATTTCTGACTTGAACTGCTTTACCGCGAAGCGGTTACGTCTTACAGCCCAGGGTTGCCGCTTCGGCTACCCTGGGTTACAGAATTGATTAGACGATTCAACCGCAACGCGGTTGCGTCT
>JAXIOV010000008.1:0-141284 GCA_045403245.1 Pyrinomonadaceae bacterium
CGCGGGGCCCCCCCCCCCCCACACCTACGACTTCCTCTCATTTTTCCCCGCGGCGCCCACGGGGGCCCGCTTCCAAAAGAATTTCCCCCGATGAGCTCTCCCGGCCCCGACATTTCCGGCCCATCAGTCAGTCTTTCTAGAAGTCTGACAATCTTGCTGCTTGCCTTCCTGGCCCTGGTCCCGTTGACTGGCTGCACCAGCAAACTAGTCAAAGAAACCGTTGCCGAACCGCTCCCTGCAAAGCCAGCTCCACCCAGTAGCGTGCCGATGTGGCTCGGCAATTCGGAGCGGAATTTCTATGGCACAGGGCCGTGGTCAGAACGTCCCGGCGAAGTGTTGTGGGAGTTTGAGACCAAACTTACGACTGGCCGTTTGCACGAAGATGGTTGGGGCGGTTCGAGTTGGCCCGGCCAACCTTCGATTGCTGACGGCCGCGTCTATTTTGCGTCAGCCGACGGTTATCTCTACTGCCTCGATGCCAAAACCGGCGCTCTGATCTGGAGCTACCAGACTGCGGATAGTCTGAAGGCCGCGCCTACTATCGTAGGCGATCGCTTGATTGCCAGCGGCCTGGATCATTGGGTCTATTGCCTCAATCTGAAGGACGGTTCGCTCATCTGGAAATACGAGACCGGATTTGAAGTCGACTGCTCAGCCACTGTTATTGACGGAAAAGTTTATTTCGGCAGTGAGGATGGTTTCTTCTACTGTCTCAATTTCGAAGATGGCGCGCTGGTTTACAAGACTGAATGGCTGGGTTCGATGGAGGGAAGCTTTTCCGCAGTGGACGGAAAGATCTATATCGGCACCGAGCGAGGTGATCTTTTCTGTCTGAACATGAGTGATGGAACGACGGTTTGGAAAGCGCGCATCGGGGCTGATTCAGATTCAACTCCGGCCGTTTCCAAGGGCAAGGTTTACACCGCGGCCGAAGACGGCTACGTCTACTGTTTTAACCAACAGGATGGCACTCCGGTCTGGAAGTTCAAGGCCGACGGCGGACTCAGCAAAAACTTCAAAGAGCGGAGCGGATTTTGGGCCAGCCCGATCGTGGTAAACGATCGCGTTTACATCGGCTCAAACAACGGACACATGTACTGCCTGACCACCGAAAAGGGTGAAGTGGTCTGGCAACACCTGGTGCGCGCGCCGATCTGGGGCACGGCTCCGGTGGTTGATGGTCGGGTAGTGTTTGGCGACAAATCCGGCTGGATGTACATGCTGGCTGCGAAGGACGGCAAGCGTCTGTGGGAGTTGCAGATTGGCGAGAACATCAACGCCACACCGGCCATTCTCGATGGCCGTATTTACATCGGCGCTTTCAACGGCAAGCTGTTCGCCCTCGGCCCGAAGGAAGGTGGGGAAAAAGGGGAATAGGAAAACAGTGGAAAGGTAGAAATAGGCGCCTCTTCCCCTGTTCCCCTTTTCCCCGTTCCCCCGTCCCTCCCCTTTACCCTTCCCTCTTTACCCCTTACCCTTTCCCCATGTCTTCGCTGGTTTATCTCATCGACAACACCATTGACGGTCAGGGGGCGAGCCCACGCGAGTTGCGAACTGCGCTCGGGCGCGTGCGTGAGGACCTTGAAGTTCTGACCGAGCCATTTCATGCGGTCTCACTCAAACGAGTCGAGTCGGTCAACCCTTCTCACATCATTCTCAGCGGACAGAGTCACCCCTGGGACCAATATCCGCCCGGGTCGTTACATGGAGTCGTTGAAGTAATCAAGAAGGCCCCGCAACCTATCCTGGGAGTTTGCGGTGGTCATCAGCAGATAGCCCTCGCCTTTGGCGCGACCGTAGACCTAATGGCCCGACTGGAACCTGGCGAAGGATATGAAGGCGCAAAACGGGAGCGCGGTTACTTTCCGGTCGAGACTAACAGGGAGGGCATTTTTCAGAACCTGCCCGCAGTGATCGACGTCTGGCATTCACACTTTGACGAAGTCAAGAACCTGCCCGAGGGCTTCCGGCTCACGGCCACCAACGAAACCTCCCCAATCCAGGCAATGGAGCACCTGAGCCGGCCGCTTTTTGGGGTTCAGTTTCACCCAGAGCTCTTCGATGCCGACCATCCGGACGGCCGGGCGGTCATCGAGAATTTCCTCGAAATGTAAGCTTGTCAAGCAGTTTCGTTAGTTTTCTCACAATAAATTTAAGTCTTGGCACTTCAAACAGTTAGGTCTGGCGGAGGGCTGTCGGGATAATTTGACGCGGTTTTGCGGCTGGACACCCCAAAACCCGTGTGCTAGGTTTCTTGCCATTCAAGCGGGGTTCAAGCTCCGCTTTTTAATTTTTTGGTCGCGAATTTGGGTTTTCAGTGGCCTGCATCAAGGATGCAAGCCCCCAACTCCGGCTGACGTGGTTCCACTCCTTGAGCCGGAGGACGAGTCTTAGGAAAGAACAGACTCGCGCACGGCGCTGGAAACATTATTACCTCGGACAGGAGACCCGACGGATGAAGTCATTCTTAAGCAGAAGTGCAATCGTAGCGACTGCCCTTCTAATGGCATTGGTAGCCTTTTCGGCCCAACCTTCGATAGCAGAAACACTCCTTTCACCATTCCAGGATCCAACTCAGACTAAGACACTATCGGGCGAAGTCTCGCGTTCAGCTGACCCGGCAACGCTGACCGGCACGGTTTCAGAACCGAAGGGCGTTCCGGTAGGACCGGCCACAAACTACGTCGCCACGGCCTACAGCCTCAGGGGCAGGACCGCCAGTGGCCGAATGGTTAGCCGGGGTTTGATCGCCGCGGATCCGAGGGTGCTCCCGCTGGGTTCCCGGGTACGGCTTGAACACCCTGGCTACACGGGAGAGTACCTGGTGGCCGACACTGGAGGAATGATCAAGGGTCGACGGATCGACATTTGGATTCCCAGCACGAGGGAAGCAATGCGTTTCGGCCGGCGAACAGTTAAGTTGACTGTTCTGAGCCTGGGCGGCAGTCGAGGGAAGCGAGTAGCAAAGTCATAACCCAGTCGGAATTCTTGCGGAAATTGAATGGGCGGAAGGATGAAACCTTCCGCCTTTTTTGTTTGCCGACTGGTGACTTAGATGGGGCAGTATTCGGCTTGTAAAGCAAGCTGTTAGTTTGCGTAGTTACGCTAGCAGCTTCTACAGGCGGCAGTAGCCCAGGCGCGGAGCGTCCGGGGCAGTAGCCCCGACCGTCAGGAAGGGCGTCTCGTCGAGACGCCCTTCACTTTCCTTCCGAGGCTCGTTGCCATCCTTAAAAGTCTTAATCTGCGTAATCTGCTGATAGTCTTGTCTCCGTGCTAACATGACGCCGCTTAATCCAACTCATACTTCAGCGAGGTCGATTACTCATCGATGCAGGTTTCCAGGCAGCCGTCTGACAACAACTTGGAGATTCCTGTTCCTGAACCCCTGGTGCAGGTCAGGCGCGGCGGCATCACCGAGTCGCGCCACCGCGGACACGTTGTCGCCGTCGATCCTGACGGCGCGATCATCGCTTACCTCGGCGGCCCTGAGACCGTCACTTACCTGCGTTCTTCAGCCAAACCACACCAGGCCATCCCGTTAATTGCATCAGGCGCTGCCGATCGTTTCGGATTCACTGACCGGGAAGTCGCACTCGCCTGTGCATCGCACAGCGGTGAATCGATTCATACGGAAGTTGTCAGATCGATGCTCAAAAAGATAGGGCTGGAGCCATCGGCTCTGAAATGCGGCGCTCACGAACCCTTCAGTCCGGAAGCATTTCGCCAACTGCGCCAGCGAGGCGAAAGCCCGGGCGTTTTGCATAACAACTGCTCGGGTAAACATGCCGGCATGCTGGCGCTGGCGCTCCATCTGGGTGCGCCAAAAGAAACGTACGACGAGGCCGATAACCCGGTTCAGCTGGCGATTGGCAAGACTGTCTCGCAATTCTCCGGAGTTCCGGTTGAAGATATCGCGGTTGGAACTGACGGTTGTGGCGTGCCGGTCTTTGGGTTGACTGTAAAAGCGATGGCACTGATGTACGCTCGACTAATCTCGCCGCCAGCGCAGTTTGACAAAAGTGTCAGGTCAGCTTGCGAGCGAATCGTCTCGGCAATGGCCACCTATCCGGAACTGATTGGCGGCACTGCCGATCGGCTTGACACTGAAATAATGCGCGCCGCTCCCGGCAGACTAGTTTCAAAGGTGGGCGCTGAAGGGGTCTACACAGTCGGTGTGTTGCCTTCAGAACAATGGCCGCGCGGTTTTGGGATGGCGATCAAGATTGAGGACGGAGACGATCATCGTGCGCGACCAACGGTGGTGATCGAGTCGTTAAGACAACTCGGGATACTGATTGATGAATCGTTGGAGGCGGTGTCTCGCTACGCGTTTTTCCCGGTACTAAATCGCCGGGGAGACGTTGTTGGCGAAGTGACGGCTGCATTCAAACTAAATATTACCGGCGGCGCATAAGTTTCTATGGGGGGCGGTATCTCAAAAGCAGTGTCTGAAAACGGGGAAGGCGCGGCCTACAGTCCACCTCCATTGCAGCGCGATGCCCGCGGGAACGTGGTCCTTGATTCCGTTCCCGACGTCATTCAGTGGTTTCTCGACTTCGATCAGCGGGTGGCGATCATCAAGCACCCAAACGTGGAAGAAGTGTTTCAGTGGAAACAGAATGAGAGCCGCCTCGCAGGGGAAAAAGTTTTCGACTTTAAGCGGGCGGAGGACCGGCTGGCCATCGGCATCATCCAGGCGTTGGCTGAACACGATAACGAACCAGACCTTCACTCGTGGATCAGCCAACTGCTCAACGCCCTCGACTCCGCCTCAAAGGCAAACGAATCCGCCTCCAGTGCATACCAGCTCGACCTGCAGGCAGGCGGTTCGATCGTCAAAGAAGCTGAAAAGATTCCTTCAGCGAGCGGTCGTAGAGATTTTTTGGTTAATTGCTGGCTCGAAACGTTGTGTACTGCTGAAGCTAGAGTGCTGGGCTGGCTGTACAAGGAATTCTACGGGAGACCGTTTGCGCCTAGATGACTTGGAAGATAGTTGGATAGACAATATTGAAAGACATCCAGGCCTTGCAACGATCTGTATCAGAACCAGGAGCCGTAGCGACCGGGTCGTCGTCGAGGCACTCAACTGAATTCACCTGTTGCGACACAATTCGGTTCTCAAAACAACGACCAACGCCCCTACGCCGAAGGCGTTGGTTGAGCACGGCGATAGCAACCCGGTCGCTACGGCTCCCGGTTCTGATGCAGAGGTTGAGTCTGGTCGGCAGCAAAGCCCAGCCCAGTCTTCCACACCATGAACGATAACCTGCGCGCGCTGTTTCCACTGACTGGGCGCGTTAACTATTTGAACCACGCCGCGGTTTCACCGCCGCCCAGCCCAACCATCCAGGCAATTCAATCTCAACTGAACGATGTTGCGGAAAACGGTTCGCTAAACTATCGAAGTTGGCTGGCGGTAAGACAGCGCACGAGAGAGCTCCTGGCCGGCATGCTCGGCGCGCGACCCGAGCAGATCGCGTTTATGCGCAACACTTCTGATGGGCTTTCGACCGTCGCTAATGGTCTCGACTGGCGGGCCGGCGACAACCTGGTCACCTTCAGCAACGAGTTTCCTTCAAACATCTATCCCTGGCTGCGCGCCAGAAATGCATTTGGGGTTGAAGTTCGGATGTGTGAAGAGCGCGATGGCCGGATAGATCTCGACGAGCTAATCGGGTTAATTGACGATCAAACTCGTTTGGTCGCGATTAGCCAGGTTCAGTACGCCTCCGGTTTTAGAGCAAACCTGGAACGGATCGGTCGGGCCGCGCGCGACCATGACGCATTGCTGGTAGTCGACGTCATTCAGGCGCTCGGCGTAATTCCGATTAACGTAGCGGCGGAGTTGGTTGACGTGGCGGCAGCTGCGGGTCACAAATGGCTGCTGACGCCTGAAGGCGTCGGCTTACTCTACTTGTCGGATCGGGCTCGCGAACGAATCCAACCGACACTCGTAGGCTGGACCAGCGTTCCGAACCCGGACGACTATCTCAATTTCGATCAGGGATGGAACCAGGGCACGCTCGCCTGGGAAACGGGCACCTCCCCCAGTTCTATCATCCATGGAATGGAAGTCAGTCTAAAACTTCTAACCGGGACGGGCATTCCGCGTATCCAATCTCATCTCGAAATGCTTACCGACCATCTCTGTGAACGACTGCAAGGCACAAACTATGAAGTTGTCAGTTCCCGCCGGCCGGGTGAAAAATCCCAGATTGTTTGCATTCGTCATCAATCTGGACTGACTCCAATGGCGCTCTATAACCACCTCAGGAAAATGAACATTATCACCGCACCGCGCGGCGACCGGCTGCGCATCGCTCCCCACCTCTACAACACGGCCGAAGAGATCGATGCGCTGGTAAGCGCATTGCCGTGAAGTAGCCTCCGCTAACTTGCAGGTTAAAGTCGATTTTCAGCCCTTCGCTTTGCCCCTTTCCAACAGCAATTGTGTTGCGTTGGCGAGCGATTATCGTTCGTTCTACCAGTCTCCTTGTACCGAAGATGTACGCCGCTCTCAACCTTTTCAACTAAATAGTTCGGTGAGCACACAGACACATCGAGAATTCCTAAGGAAAGTTTCGATCACCGGAACTTGGGTTGAATGAAGTGGTCGTTGGCACGCTCGTTGCCAAATACCAGTTCGAAAACAAGGAGGGTAGAAAGGGTAAATCGGGTCAGAAGCCCGAACGATTGCGGTGAGTGGAAGCTTTGGGGGAGGCATCCTCTCGCGAATTGAAAAGTGAACGGTGACTCTTTCGGGGGAACGGAGTTAGCGTTTACTAGCAATCAGACGGGCGTTATTGCAGGGCTGCTGGTTTCCGTCCTGAAGGGGCTTGGGGGAGCCTCCCAGGAAGATCAGCAGCCCGCTATTTGTTTTCGGGCAAGGGGGGTAACAAGAAAGCGCCGGACTCTTACGTCCGGCGCTTTTTTGGTTTGCTCCGAAAAATCGTTTCGTCATCCGAAAAAATCCATCTTCAAATTAAGCCGCCGATTTACAGACTGGAGAGCCCGACTCCGTCGGTTTTCTCTTTCTGCATAATCTGCGTAATCTGCGGATAGTCATTTGTCGGGAAGACTCAGTTTCCCGGTCCGACTAATCGTGACGGATCTGTTTGAGGAGTTATCTCGTCAAGATTGAGGCGGAGCATTCCGCCCGCGTCAGAATAAGCTTCGGCGGCACGCTGTTGAGCGCGACGGCGCCTGAACAGCAGCGCGCCAAAAAGTCCACCAACCGCGAAACAAGTGATCAGCGCGAGGCCTGAGCCTTTTACTACAGCCACAAAAACGCCGTATGTCGTTTCCAGAAATTCCCGCTGCGCTTTTTCATATCTCTCGTAAAGATTCGGATCCGTACCAAGCCATTGCACTACCTGCTGATACTTAACTTGATCGATTAACTGATCCGCTGCCTGTTCATTCGCGGCGCCAAAGACGAAAACAGCGTAGTTACCGACGCGTCGATAAGCGCTCGGCGCTGTTGTGCCGGCGCTCCGCAGTTCCTGAATCCTGGTCACGATCCTTTGATCATTGTCGGTGGCCAGTTGTGGTGTATTAAATTCAATTAGCACCAGTTCGGCCTGGCCATACTTGGCCACGGCACCCTGAGCGCCGCCACCAAAGTCCACGACTTTGAAAACTGACTCCTCGCCGAAGTGGTCTCGCAGAGTTTCCACGCTTATGACGTAAAGGGCATGATGGCCCGCTTTCTCCCAATCAGGAAGGTGTTTTACGAGCACCGGGATCTCACCTTCGCTGCGGTCAAGAGTTTCCGCCAAAGGCTTGGCGAAGTCTGTGAGCGGTTTGGCGCCGGTGGATTTGCCTTCTTCTTTGATCGAGACGTAAACGCGTCCCTTGAAAAAATGCAGATTGTTGTAAGTTCCGTCCCAAAACGAAAAGCCGGCTGTGCCGATGCTTTCATCATTGGTTCCGCTTTGGTTTACCGAATCTTCAGCCGTTCTCCTCGATCTGGTTAACACAGCATAAGCGCCGGAATCGGAGCTGGTGGTCACCAGCGTCACGGACAGGCGGGCGCCGGTTGGTAAAACGTAGCTGCGCACTGCCAACGATGTAACCACCTTCTGTTCATTGTTTTCGATCAAATCGCTCGGGATCGATCGTGCGGGACCCGCTGCCCGAAAATCTCCCAACTTGTTGGGTAAGAGTTTGGCGGCTTGATTGGTAGACAGATCCTGCGCGCTGGTCGCAACCGAGAACAATAGCGACACACCTACCAGTACGAGTGACCTTAAACTCAATGAATTCAACAAGAAAGTGGCCTCACCTGCAAAAACAGCCCTTGTTTAGAACCCGATACTTCTAAGATGTTCCACACCCAACGCGGTTTGAAACTCGAAACTCTAAACGAAATCTTACTGCCTCGTTCGGAGTTCGCGCAAAAGCAGGTCGGCGTAATGGCGGGGATTGCTGATGTTGTGCAAAACGGTGGTTCCGCCCACTTCGCTGGCGTTATCGACTATCAAATCGCCGAAACCCAGGATTCGTTGCGGGATGCTCGCGGAAACTGTCACATCCTGGATCTTCGTGAGCGGGATATTGCGCGTAGTTCGTGCAATCAGGCCGGTGTCGATCTCGACCTTGGAATCGGTCAGCGTATAACGAACCATGTTTCGCCTGATGTGGTAGTAGGCGGGAATCAACAACAACGCGAGCGCCAGCGGCACTGAGATGTACGCCGGGATACTGAGCCAGGCCAGTAAAAAAACGAGCGCGATTGCGCCCAGGGCTGCGAGGGCATATCCGAGCTTGATGAAAATCATGGTGGGGCGAACCGTGAAGATCACCTGCTCCAGGTCGTCATGCGGTTCATTCGAGGATACCGGGAGTCCGCGGTGCGCTCTAACTATTCGAGTTGTTTCCGGGTCGTTAGCAGCCGCCCCACAGTCAGAGCAGAAATTCTTGCCGGGAGCTATGTAGGATCCGCAATTGGAACAATGCACTTGTTGATCACCCGTCTCAGAAACTGCAGTCTACTCGCCGCGGTAGACTCGCAGCATCTAACTAACCCTGTCGACTGCTCCTGCCGACTGCCTCCTGATCACTGCTGTCTCTCGATTGGAAGTCCTGCTTTTTCCCAGGCGACATAACCGCCGAGGAGGGCCGCTGCGTTTTCAATTCCCTTTGCTCTCAAGTCGACCACCGCACGGGCGGACGTATGTTCGTTTGGTCAAGCGCAGTACGTGACGATCAGCTTGTTTTTTGGCAACTCTTCGCTGTACTTGGCAACTTCAGTCTCGGGAATGAGTCTGGCCCCCTTGATGTGGCCTCCCTGGTACGCCGAGTCAGTGCGAACATCGATGACTATCGCTTGGTTTTTGGCCAACAGGTCCTGGAGCTCGGCAGGAGTAACGCGTCGAACCCCGTCCGCGAAAACCGGTGCTGCAGATTGTGGCGAACCGGACTGACGGGCGACCGGCGCATTTTGCTGTTCCTTGGAATTGCAGGCAGTCAGCGCCAGAGCGCTGGCAACCACGATAAGAAAACCGCTAAGAATAAGGCGCATCAACATAACCTCCGGGGGAATGCGTAACTAACCTTGTTAATTTCTTATGCTCACCTGCTTTTGTCAATGCCAGCCCTGTCGGATCCCAGGATTAAGCCGCGGATTTCGCCGATAATGGTGGATCCGAAAGGCCGAGGAACCCCGGAATTGAGCCGCCGCTGAATACCGATAGATGGATACTGTAAAGGCTAACTGGCGATCAGACAGTGGTTTGTTCTCCCTGGCAACTCGATCGCGGTTGCTCCGCGTAAATCCACGGCTGAATCCGATCCACGCGTGATATAGTTTCGACTTTCCCGCACACCATACGGAGCCGCATGCTCGAAGAGTCCCAAACCCGCCCGGTGCAATGGGCCAAGGTCATCGATCACACGCGCTGCATTGGCTGTCATGCCTGCACCACCGCGTGTAAATCTGAAAACCTCGTTCCACTCTCGGTCACGCGAACGTACGTGAAACACGTCGATGTGGGTGTGTTTCCCCAGGTGAGACGTGCGCACCAGGTGACGCGTTGCAACCAGTGTGCTCATGCGCCGTGCGTCACCGCGTGTCCAACCACCGCGATGTTCAAACGCGCTGACGGCATCGTCGATTTCGACAAATCAATCTGCATTGGATGCAAGGCGTGCATGGCAGCTTGTCCGTATGATGCGATATTTATCAACCCGGAAGATCACTCGGCCGAGAAATGCAACTTCTGCGCACACCGCATCGATGTCGGCCTCGAGCCCGCCTGTGTCGTCGTTTGTCCCACTCAGGCAATTCTGATCGGCGACATGAACGACACTGAGTCCTACGTGGCGCAGATCGTCAATCGCGAACCTGTCGCGGTGCGCCGGCCCGAAAAAGAAACGCTGCCAAAATTGTTCTACAAAGGCGCGCATCAAGCGACGCTCGACCCACTGGCGGCAAAGCGTCCCGACGGTGGCCTTTTCATGTGGAGCGAACAGCAACAGAGCTCCGCCACGGTGGTATCGGGAAATCCAAACTACAACAACAGTTCCGCGGCGGCGCTGCTTTCCTACGATGTGGCGCATTCAATTCCCTGGGACTGGCGAGTCAGCCTCTACACCTGGACGAAAGGAATTGCGAGTGGTGTTTACTTGGTGGCGGCACTGCTGGTGCTGTTTGGAGTTAGCAGCCTCGACAGTCCACTCTGGTTGTGGGCGGCGCCAATGATTTCGGGTGCGTTTTTGGCAATCACCGGCGGATTGCTAATTTGGGACCTCGAACATCCCGAAAGGTTTTATCTGATCTTCACGCACCCGCAGTGGCGCAGTTGGTTGGTGAAAGGGGCGTTTGTCATCGCGGGCTACTCAATGGTGCTGCTGCTTCACTTTATCGGCAGTTGGTTTGGTTCCCGCGAGCTTCAGTGGTGGCTAATTATTCCAGGCATTCCGTTGTCTGTTTTGACCGCTGTCTACACGGCGTATTTGTTTGCTCAGGCGAAGGCGCGCGACATGTGGCAAAACCCTTTGCTGCCACCACACCTGCTGGTGCAAGCGTTGCTGCTCGGATCGGCGGTCATGATGGTGGCTTTCGTGTGGCTTGAAAGCGTCGAGCAATTGGACGACTTGAGCGGCTTCTTACATCCCGTCCGCACGGAGCTGCCATATCTCCTTTGGATATTCCTTGGATCTACTTTGATTCACCTGCTGATGATCTGCGGTGAGGTCTCGCTGACACACCCGACGGCCCACGCCCGTCTCGCAATCTGGGAAATGGTGCGCGGCCGCTACAAAACCGATTTCTGGGTCGGGATCGCGCTATCAATTCTTGGAGGGCTGCTCCCGTTACTGACGATCTTCGACGTCACTAGTCTTTCGATGGGGTTAGGTGGTGTGCCGCTGGCTCTAGTTGGATTAATGCTTTTCGAAAATGCTTATGTGCAGGCAGGACAATCGGTTCCTCTGGCATGACCGTTGTTTGAAGCGATGCTACATACAGACTGGCGACGCATGTTAGACTAAACGTCATGGAAACTATTCAATTGTCAATTGATGAGGCATTGTTAGCTGAGGTGCAACAGGCGACGAACGCTTTGCAGATGACACCTTCTGATTTTATGAAAGTGGCATTGGAAAGGGCGCTGCAGCAGCGCGAGATAATCGCGAAGGAACGACAGCACGCCCAAGGTTACCTTGCGCATCCGCAGCAACCGGAAGAAATCGCGGAATGGCAGGATGAACAGGAGTGGGGAGAATCGTGAAGCAAGGCGACGTTTACTGGTATACGTTCCGCGCTCCTGATAAGCTCCGCCCCGTTCTGATCCTAACTCGTAGTTCTGCTATCCCCTATCTCACCGGCATAACAGTGGCCCAAATCACAACGACGATTCGAGGCGTCCCTTCGGAAGTTGCGCTTACTCCGGGAGAGGATGGCGTGTTTACCGAATGTGTGGAACCCATTGCACTGGGGGAGAATTAGCATGAGCGCGGAACCTACGTATCTTGAAAAAGTGGAAAGCTATCTAGTTGATGAATTTCATCACGGACTTGAGCGAATTATGGTGGAAACCTTATGGTCTGAGGTGAGGGTCGGAGCATGGGGTGACGATCTACAATTCTTCAAGTGCCTCAACATCGAATATGAATATTTGATTGCTAATCAGACCAAACCGCTACAGATAGCCATGCGCGTGCAGAATCTAAATTTTAGCAGTCAGGCTACTGTGAGCGGGGTGAACGAAGAGTTCTTCAGATCACAGCTCGCGCGCAACCGGCAAAAGATCCTTCTGTTGCACTCACTTCGGCTGATGATTGAAAACAAGGATCAGGGTCGTACTGATTTGAGTATGCTTCTTCACGCAATCCGGCGTGAGATTCATCAAAGCCTTCGGTTGGTGTTCTTCTGTTTGAAAGGCAACTCAGATAGCAATAGGCTGCAGGACTTCATCGACAAGCTGGATCAATTCGACTGGTTGGAAATGAATCACGTTCGAGTGTTCTTGGCCGATTACTTGATTTCATGGCTTGAACGGCAAGGCGTCGAACGAACTCAAGTTGATGATGTGAATAAGCTCAGAAGTTTTTCCCTGACCCTGACCAGATGGTTTTACTATCACCCAAAAAAGACGTCAGGTCCTCCGGTACACTTTGAATATGGACATGTTTTTCGTGACTGGCAGAGATTTGGGTTCTTTAGTTCGCTGCATTACGAGATAGACCGTTTGACCTCGCTAGTTTATCTAGAAGGATTGAGCCACTCGCAAGCGCATACACTGGACACTCTAACCGGTGTGGCGGACCGCAAAAGTTTCGAGGACGAGTTTGGTCGCTGGATGACTCGAAGGAGGGCTGAGGACCGTCCGTTCGTCTTCGCGATGCTCGACGTTGATGATTTCAAAGACATCAATACCGAGTATGGGCACCCCGGAGGCGACTTTGCCTTGAAAAGCATCGCTCAGTTTTTGAAGAATGAGCTGGATCCAAACGACTTCATCGCGCGTTGCGGAGAGAAGGGTGACGAATTCGTGATTCTTCTTTACGCTTCGCTCGACCAGGCGAAACAGAGACTTGGCGAATTGTTATTGCGGCTGGAGAATAAGAATTTTGACTATGAGTTTGATGGCCAGAAACGGGTAATGAGCATTCCTGTAAGTTATGGTTTAGCGGAGTGCGGGATACTGGATAGCCAAGAACACTTGACTCACCGGGCGGATCAAGAGATGTACGAGGAGAAGAATCGCCGCAAGAATCAAGCGTCTTCTGGGCGAACGGATCCGAGAGCAAATCGTAAGGCCGCGGGCTGAGGCGAAGTTATACCACAGTGAAGTTGTACCACAGTTGTTAACTTAGGGTGTAGCACTATGAATAATCTAATCCAATCTGATCCCTTGATCATGATGGGCAAGCCGGTCGTCGCAGGTACGCGAATAACCGTCGAACTTATTTTGGAAAAGCTTGCAGCCGGTGAAGGCATTGAACAAATACTCGACGCACATCCGCGCTTGACCAAGGAAGCGGTCCTGGCGGCGCTCGATTTTGCTGCAAAGGTTCTCAAGGCTGACGTCATTTACCCAGTTCCTGGGAAGGCAGCGTGAACCTGTTGGCCGATGAGAGCGTCGGCAGGCAGATTGTCGAGCGCTTGCGCGATGATGGCCACGACGTGGCCTATATTGCTGAAATGGAACCGGGGATTCCCGATGAGACGGTTCTTCGGAAAGCGAATGAACAAGAAGCTGTTTTGCTTACTGTTGACAAAGACTTCGGCGAATTAACCTATCGACAGAAGCTAATACACAGTGGTGTCGTATTGATTCGTCTCGCAGGCCTTTCGAATCAAACGCAAGCTGAGTTGGTCGCCCAGGCGCTGCGCGAGCGAGGAGCGGAGTTCGTGAACGCATTTACTGTGATATCGCCCGGCATGATTCGGGTTCGAATTACGAGCCAAGAGTCGTGACCAAGAATAACGAAACTTTCTATCCCGGCCCCAGCCGAATCCACCTGGCAGCGTTTCCACCCAAAGAGCGCTGGGACGACTGGACCGAGCTGGATTCCAGAAGCTGGCCTCAGCGGAAAGAGCGTCACTATTCGCTTGTTCCCACCACCTGCTTCAACTGCGAATCAGCGTGCGGCTTGTTGGCCTACATCGACAAAGTCACCGGCGAGATCCAGAAGTTTGAAGGCAATCCGGAGAACCCCGGGAGCCGAGGGCGCAACTGCGCCAAAGGCCCTGCCACACTCAACCAGATCACCGATCCCGATCGCATTCTTTATCCGCTGAAACGCGCCGGCAAACGCGGCGAAGGCAAGTGGGAACAAACGACCTGGGACGAAGCGCTTAACGACATTGCTGCCCGAATTCGCAAAGCGATTGTTGAAGACCGTCGCGACGAAGTGATGTATCACGTCGGCCGTCCCGGCGAGGATGGATTCACGGAACGCATCCTGGCCGCATGGGGAATTGACGGTCACAACTCCCATACGAACATCTGCTCCTCAGGCAGCCGCGAAGGTTACCAACTCTGGATGGGATTAGATCGACCAAGTCCGGATCACGCCAACGCGAAAGTCATTCTGCTGATCAGCGCGCACCTGGAATCGGGCCACTACTTCAACCCTCACGCCCAACGAGTGATCGACGGCAAAGCGAACGGCGCGAAGTTGATCGTCTTCGACACTCGGCTTTCAAACACCGCCACGCACGCGGATTACTACATCGCGCCGTATCCGGGGTCGGAAGCTGCCATTCTGCTGGCAATCGGCAATTACTTAATTCAGAACAATCTGTACAACCGCGAGTTTGTGCAACGCTGGTGGAATTGGGCGGAATACTGCAACTACGGAATACGCACTCTTAGCACAGACGATCAGGCAAAATACGAAGTACCGGAGCGTCATTGGGACGAGTTTTATTTGTTCGATGACTTCGAAAAAATTCTGAAGAATCTCTACCGGTCATACACCTTCGAATTCGCGGCCCAGGAATCCGGCGTCGATGCGCAAACGATTGAAGAGATTGCAAAACTGGTCTCCACCGCCGGCACGCGTTTCTCCAGTCATAACTGGCGCAGTGCGGCATCCGGAATCAGTGGCGGCTGGACGGTGGCACGCGCCCTTTTCATGATCAACGCTTTGCTCGGGGCAGTCGCTACCGAGGGCGGCGTCTTTCCAAATGCCTGGAACAAATTTGTCCCGAAACCGATCTACACTCCACCGCACCCGAAGATGTGGAACGAAAAGACCTGGCCGCGAGAGTATCCGCTCTCGATGCATGAGATGTCTTTTCTGTTACCACATCTGCTGAAAGACGGGCGCGGCCGACTCGATGTTTACTTCACCCGCGTTTACAACCCCGTCTGGACCAATCCAGACGGCTTCTCCTGGATCGAAGCACTCACGGACGAGAGTCTGGTGGGATGCCATGTGGCGTTGACTCCGGTCTGGAGTGAAACTTCTTACTTCGCCGACTACATCCTGCCGATGGGTCTCGGTCCCGAACGCCACGATCTGCATTCCTACGAAACACACGATGCGCAGTGGCTCGGGTTCCGCCAGCCGGTCATGAAGGCTGCGCGTCAAAGAGACGGCGAAGAGATTAACGACACAAGACAAGTCAATCCCGGCGAGGTCTGGGAAGAGAACGAGTTTTGGATGGAACTCACCTGGCGCATAGATCCCGACGGCGCGCTGGGCATTCGGCAGTTTGTCGAATCGAAGCAGAAGCCGGGCACGCGTTTGAGCGTGGACGAATATTACGGATGGCTCTTTGAGAACTCAGTCCCCGGTTTGCCTGAGAGGGCAGCAGCAGAAAATCTCGATCCGCTCTCGTACATGCGGCGTTACGGCGCATTTGAGATCACGAAAAAAGTCGGAGCGATCTACGAACAGCCAATTCCTGCGGAGGAATTGAAAGACTTTGTTGAGGACAGTTTGGGCCGGGTGTTAACGCACACGCCAAAGCCCGCATCGCCAAACATTGTGCCGGTGCCGAGTCCTGATGGAGATGCTGAGGGACGGCGGGTTGCCGGCGTGCGAGTCGACCGCGACTTTCTCCGCGGCTTTCCTACTCCCAGCGGACGCCTGGAATTTTATTCTTCAACCATGGCAAGTTGGGGCTGGCCCGAGTATGCGCTTCCGATTTACATCAAGAGCCACGTTCATCCCGACAATCTCGAAGCAGATCAGACGATCCTGATTTCGACTTTCCGTCTGCCGGTTCAGATTCATACGCGGAGCGCGAATGCCAAGTGGCTGAACGAAATTGCCCACACAAATCCGCTTTGGCTTCACACATCACATGCGGCCAAACTTGAAGTAGCGACCGGTGATCTGGTGCGCGTGGAAACCGAGATTGGCCACTTCGTTGTGCGCGCGTGGGTGACGGAGGGAATTAAGCCCGGCATCGTCGCGTGTAGCCATCACATGGGACGTTGGAAGACCCACGAGAACGGACAGAAACAAATGATGGCCACCGTCAACCTGAGTCACGACGGTACGAAGTGGGGATTGGAACGGAAGAATGGAGCCGGGCCTTACGAATCAAGCGACGCAGACACGTTGCGCATCTGGTGGAATGATGTTGGAGTTCATCAAAACCTGACCTTCCCGGTCCATCCCGATCCAATCTCCGGCATGCACTGCTGGCATCAGGCTGTCCGGGTGCACAAAGCCCAGGATACGGACAAGTACGGAGATATTCATGTCGACACTGGGAAGTCACGCGAGGTGTACAAGAAGTGGCTTGAGATGACGCGACCAGCGGACCAGTATTCACCCGATGGCACCCGACGGCCATACTGGATGCTGCGCCCGCTGAAACCGGCAAAGGAGTTTTATAAGTTGCAGGAATCAAAATCTGACGGCTGACCGGTCAAGATAGGTCGGCTCGAATAGCAAGAGGCCGGCAAGCTCCGCTTCATCACCGTGGGCGACCACTTAACTTAAGAGGCAATTCGGAGCAATAATAGTTTCGAATTTAACGACTAAGATCATGTACTTCAAACAATTCTATCTTGCATGTTTGGCGCACGCTTCCTACCTGATTGGTTCGGAAGGCGACGCCGTCGTGGTAGATCCGCAGCGTGACGTTGATCAGTACATCAACGAGGCCGAGGCAAAGGGTCTGAAAATCAGATATGTGATCGAAACGCACCTGCACGCGGATTTTGTCAGCGGACATCGAGAACTCGCGGCACGCACGGGCGCCGAGATCGTTTTCGGCAAGGAAGCCGGTGCTGAGTTTCCGCATCGCGCAGTCAGCGACGGCGACGAGATGAAGATCGGCAAAGTCTCCCTGCGAATATTGGAAACGCCCGGACACACTCCGGAGAGCATTTGCGTCCTCGTTACCGAAGAATCGATGGGGGAAGGCGGGAACGGGGAAGGCGCACCGCAACCACAGAAGGTCTTAACCGGCGACACGCTATTTATTGGCGATGTGGGGCGTCCCGACCTGGCCGGCGGCAAAGGCTATGCGCCACAGTCCATGGCCGCGATGATGTACGACACGCTCCACGAAAAACTTCTAAAGCTCCCGGATGAAACAGAGGTTTATCCCGCCCACGGCGCCGGTTCGATGTGTGGGAAGAATTTGTCGAAGGAAACATCATCGACAATTGGCGAGCAGCGAAAGTTTAACTACGCGCTGAAGCCAATTACGAAAGATGATTTCGTACGCATGATGACGATCGACCTGGCCGAGGCGCCTGCCTATTTTCCGAAAGACGCGGAGATTAATCGCGCGGGGGCAGAGGCGTTGGGTGATCTGCCGAGGCCTGCAGCATTGACCGCGGAAGAAGTTTGGAATCTAACCACGACGCAAACTAACAGTTTGCGTTACATCGTTCTCGATGTGCGACCTGCAGCCGAATTTGGCGCCGGGCACCTTCCACGCTCGATCAACATCGGGCTGGGCGGACAGTTTGCAAGTTGGGCGGGCTCGTTGATTCCGCTCTCAGCCCCTATCGTGATCGTCGCATCATCGACTGAGAATGTTGACGAAGCGCAGACTCGCCTCGCGAGAGTCGGAATTGAAAATGTGAAGGGTTACCTGGCCGGAGGCGTTGAGAATTGGGTTAAGGCGGGATTTGAGTTGGCAAGTTTGCCGCAGCTCTCAGTCGATGAATTGCGCGAGTTGATGCATGAACAAAAGGACTTGCAGATTCTCGACGTCCGCCGTGCAGCCGAATACCAGAGTGGACACGTGCCTGGAGCGCACACCTCACCCCTTCTGGGTTTGGAAAAAATGGTTGCTACGCTGCCCGTTGATCCATCTCGTCCGCTGGCTGTCATTTGTGCCGGCGGCTACCGCTCCAGCGCCGCCACCAGCATTCTGCTGCAGCATGGTTTTTCCAACCTCATGAACGTTTCCGGCGGCACCGGCGCATGGATTAATGCCGGCTACCCTGTAGAGATCCCGGAAGAACCAGGGGAAAAGGGGAAGGGGTAAAGGGGAAATGACAACAGCCGTTGCCGCTCTTCTAAGCCCACTCCAACATCGGTGGATGCTGGTTTCGTTCCCCCTTTTCCCTTTACCCTTTTCCCCTTTTCCCCTTTTCTCATTTCCCCCGATCCCATTAACGATTTAGGATTGCCCCACCTTGGATCCCTTTTACTTCAAACTCCTGATCGCGATCGGGATCGTCGTAGTGGCAACTCTTCACGGCTATGGCGCCGCCTGGCTGGCGATCTGGATGCTGTTCCACCCATACAGCTCAGTGAAGGCGGCGGGCATCACTATCTGGCCGCAGGGCATGATTCCACGGCATCGGGCCAAGTTGGCACAGTCGATTGGCAGTGCGGTAGGGAATGAACTGGTTTCGCAGGAGACTGTTTTCAACGCGTTCTTTGAAACCAATTTCTTTCAACGCAAGGTAGAAGATTTCGTCAATGCCTACACCGAGGAACTCCTCTCGACGGTCCACCCGTCTTTCATTGAAGCACTGCCCTCCCAGGCGCGCGCCCCAATTCTCGACACGATTTCGGCGCTGCAGTACCGGCTGGCCGAGTACATAGCCGCACTGTTGAAGAGCGACGAAACCGCCAGGACGATTGCACACTTTGTGGACCGGCAAGGCGACGAGTTGCTCGCGCGGCGCATTGGCGACACGCTCCCTGAAGAAGCGATTGAACACATCCAACACTTCGTTCAGGAACGATTCCAACGACTTACTAGCGATGAGACGCTGGAACAGCGGGTGCGGGAATTTGTTTCCGGCCGCCTTGATGACATGGCGCGCAGCAGTGCCACGCTCGCCGAAACGTTTACCCCGGAGACGATCGCTTTCATCAAAGAGCGCATCGACCAGCAGGTGCCGCCTATCGTCCATCACCTGGCAGATATCGCCACCAGCGAAAACACCCGCCGTCAAATCGGGGCGCTAATCAAACGTGAAGTCGACGACTATTACGAACACCTGTCGCTGATCAAGAAGATTTTCATCTCGCGCGAACGCATCCATCGCGAAGTCGATGAACTGGTGAACAAGACTTTGCCCGTGCGGATTGAGGAATACCTGCGTGGTCCGGCTTTTGAACAGGAAGCCGAGGCCTTTCTAAATTCGACTATTGACAAGGTGCTGGCGCGGCCTTTGAACGAGCTCATCGGCCAAATCGAGTCGGAGAGGTTCGACGCGATCAAGACTGAGATCACAAACCGCATTCTGGAACTGGCGAAGGGCGAGGAAATCTCGACTTCAATCTCAAACTACGTTGGCGCGGCGCTTGAACGTTTGCGCCCGCAAACAATCGGCGGGGCACTGGAGCAGTTTGATCCTGACGCGATTCAACGTGGCAAGCAGTTTCTAACCAGCAGCCTTCTCAGCCTGATCTCGCGCGACGACACCGCCCGAACTATCAACGCAATTCTGACGTCGCAGGTAGAGCGACTGCTGGTGGCTCCAATTGGACGGCTTGGGGATCACGTCTCCGAACATGCGGTCAAACGGGCGAACGCCGCGCTGGTGGAACGCATTACCGCCGCGGCGCGTGAACGTTTGCCGATGGCGATTGCCGAATTTGACGTCGGCGGGTTGGTGCACAAGAAAGTTTCGGAGTATCCGATTGAAAAGCTGGAGGTTCTGGTGCTATCGGTGGCCCAGCATCACCTGAAGACCATCGAACTTTTTGGGGCGATCATTGGATTCTTTATTGGAGTGGGACAGGCGGTTTATTTCTGGGTGACCTACAAACCAGGGAGTTGAACGACTTCGCGGTACGCCACACAAAGCCCGCGATAAATCAGCCCTCACATCAAACGTCATGTTTCGTTCTCTTGATTGATCGGTTGCACGCACTCGAACACCCCAATCAATTATGTCGCCCGCTCGGCGGGCTACGGTCGTTGGGCGTTGTGGCGTACTGTGTTCCGGCTACTGCCCCGGTGAGATGAGTTCAGCGGAAGTGGTTGCTTTTGGATCAAATGGGGCCGCCAAAAACTTCTTCGCCACTGCCAGCGCGTTGTCGTAGTTGATTCCGGAGGCCACCGCCTTGTTGTATTCGTAAACTGCGCGGTTGCGCTCGCCCTTTGCATCGTAGGCATTGCCGCGTTTGATATGCGCCCACACCTCAATCCACGAAGGCTTCAAAGTGCCATTCAGTGCTGCTTCGAAGTTGTCGAGCGCCTGCCCCCAGTTACGCTGTTCCAGAAACAGCAAGCCGAGATTGTAGTAGACCCACGAATTTGAGCGGTCCAACTTCAACGCTGCCTCAAACTGCTGCTGAGCTTCAGCGTAGAGGCCTTCTTTCATCTGCTCGATTCCGCGCCGGGCAATAATCGAAACCCGCAAATCGTCGGACATTCGCAGGATCTTGTAGTTTGGATCAACTATCACTTCGATCGGCTGGCCGTTTGACTCGAAATCGAAGTCCTCACTCTTCCCTTCGATCTGGGTCGTGGCGGTCTGATTGTCGCCCTCGGCCCGTAACATCAGCTGGACCGGCATGCGCAACGTTTCGAGCGTCTGCTTCACCGTGCCGCGGGTCCGAAACTTTCCTGCCCGCGTCCGAATAATCTGATAGTCGACAGAAAACTCCGGAACGCCCGTGCCTTCTACCCACTGCGCAAAGAAATAACGAGTGTTGGCCTGGGCCACCTGGGAAGCCAGTTTTTCGAACTCGTCGATGGAAGCGTTTTTCCCGCGATACTGCTGGAGAAAGGCGTGCAACAATCGATCAAATTTCTCTTTGCCGATCGTTTCACGCAGCATGCGGAAGACCATGGCGCCCTTATGAAAAACGATCGATTGATAAGCCGCCGACTGATCGTCCAGGGCGCCCGGCGCGCGGGCAATTGACGCAGTTTGTTCAAACGTCAGCGCGCGTTCCTGTTGTTCGCGCTGGGCCAGCTCGAGCGCGCCGCCGGTCAGGTTTGATTCTCGATAGGCAAAGGCGCTCCATTCGGCGAGCCCCTGCGAAATCCACGCATCGTCAAACGACTTCAATCCAACTGTTTGCCCCCACCACTGATAAGCCACTTCGCGCTGCAGCTTTTCTTCCGGCACTGACCGGGCGGAGTCAAACAGTCTCGAAGCCAGAAAAATGATTCCTGAACCTGAATAAGTGTCCAAACTCTCATCGTCGACCTGCGCCACAACGAGTCTGTTTCCAAACAACGGCGCGCCATATTGCTTCGAGTAGAACTCCAGCACCTGGCCCATCATCTCCGCATAGGCATTGATGCGACTCTCGCTGCCGGGCTTCGCGTTAAACTGAATCTCGTAGTTACCAAAACGCAGGTTACGGTTGATGTACTGGCCGACGGCGAAGTTTCCGACCAACACGGGCTGGCGATGAACAAAGTGGTACCGGGTGGCGCCATCCTTGGCCGAGGAGGCCGGGTTAATCGGATCGTCGCTGGTGCCCACCACCTGGAGGCCGGAGGGAACAATCAAGGTAATGTCAGACGTAGCACGGTCAGCAGCATAGTCGTGGAATGGAAACCAGCGCGACGCATACATCAAGTAAGAGCCTTCCGGGCCAACGTACGCCAGACGCCGCGTGGCCAATGGACCACCCTCCGGCGACTCCAACGCACCGCTCCATCGAAATCGCAAAGTAATCGGTTGACTAGCGGGCACCACTTGCCCGAGGTCGACTCGAACACTTGGTCCCAGCGCCCCGACTCCGACCGCGTCCTGCACAAAACCGGTTAGTGGCTTACCACCAAGATCGATGGTTTCTACTTTCAGTGAGCCATTGAGCTCAAAAACGAGCGAGCGAGTGGCTTCCAGCGGGGTCAAGGTTATGTCTGCCCCGGCGCGCAACATGTGCTGTTCGGGAATCAGTTGAGCTTCAATACGGTAGCTGGTGATGTCGAACCGGTTAGCACTCTGCGCAGGCTGCTGCGCAATAGTTACCACTGGGGCCACGACGATAAGCGTCGCGAGCGTAGTCAAAAGGAAAAGAACCTTGGGAAAGAAGGGCCTGTATGTCTTCATGTCGGTCTCAGCTTTTTGGGGCGATTGTTCTCAAATTATACAACCGCGATGTTGTTACAGGACAGGAAGCCGGCTCCAGGTTGCGGGTTCCCTCTCGCCTATTTATCGAGGTAGTGTCGGTCCCGGCGGTGGTAGAGGCTTTCTGCGTCGGGCTTTGGATGGTAAAGAAGCGGAGCCGGTTGGCCGATCCCACAGAAACATGCGCATTGCGGAAAGGGACTCGAGAAAGCACGCGGGGGCTAGAGGGGAGTTCAAATTACGCAATCGTTCGCAAATCCGGCTTTCTTGACACACCCTTTGGCTGAGCTTACATTTTCATTCAAGCAAAAAGCGTTCGAAGGTTACGGGTTAGGCCCGTGGGGACGCGCCGTCAAACTCTTTAAAGGTTTCAAACTCCAGTCTCCCCTAAATTGCGTCAGACTGCCTCAGACCTTTGCGCGCGACTGCCGATGAACACCCTGATCAGAGCCGGGGCGCGCTCAAACTCTGTTGCCCGGCTTAATAGATCCGGTAATTTTACTCAACCGTCGAGGAGAGAAAGATGAAATACAAGGAGATGTTGCTCCGTCTGTTCGTGGCCTTTGTCCTGGTGACTGCGTATTCGTTCTCCACGCTGAACATGGCCAGGGTCGCCGCCCAACAACCGGCTCCGGCGTCGCCATTGCCCAAAGGCATTGAGCGAGTGACTTCGGTCGAAGGCATAACCGAATACTGGTTGGCCAATGGACTCCGGGTCCTGATGTTTCCCGATCAAACCAAGCAGACCATCACCGTTAACATGACTTACCTGGTCGGCTCGGCTTCCGAGAACTACGGCGAAACAGGCATGGCCCATTTGCTCGAACACCTGGTCTTCAAGGGCACGCCAAAACATCCAAACATTCCGCAGGAACTAACCTCGCACGGGACTCGCCCGAATGGCTCAACCTGGACCGATCGCACAAACTACTTCGAGACCTTTGCTGCCACCGATGAGAACCTCAACTGGGCGCTCGATCTCGAAGCCGACCGGATGGTTAATTCCTTCATCGCTAAGAAGGATTTGGACAGCGAAATGACCGTGGTGCGCAGCGAGTTTGAGTTAGGCGAAAACAGTCCGTTGGGAGTCTTGCTGGAACGCGCAATGTCCATGTCCTACATCTGGCATAACTACGGTAAGACCACCATCGGCGCTCGCAGCGATATTGAAAACGTGCCAATCGAACGATTACAAGCGTTTTACAAAAACCACTACCAGCCAGACAACGCGGTGTTGCTCATCGCTGGAAAGTTTGATGAACCTAAAACACTCACCCTCGTCGACAAGTACTTTTCACCGATTCCAAAACCAACGCGGACGCTTCAGAAGATCTACACCATTGAACCGGTTCAGGACGGCGAGCGGTCGGTAACTCTGCGACGTGTCGGCGACACGCAGCTGGTGCAGGCGCTCTATCACGTCCCAGCCGGATCACACCCGGACTTCGCCGCGATCGACATTCTTTCGCAGGTCCTGGGCGACACGCCTTCAGGGAGGCTTCATAAAACCCTGGTTGATACGAAGAAAGCCAGTTCGATTTTCGGGTTTGGGTTCCAGTGGCGCGAACCTACGCTCGCGATATTTGGCGCCGAAGTGAGGCAGACGGATTCACTTGACGCCGCACGAGACACTCTGCTGGAAACGGTTGAAGCGATCGGGAGTAATCCGCCCACTAAGGAGGAGGTCGAGCGGGCGCGCGCGGCGCTGCTCAAGGGTATCGAGCTGGTATTGAATAGTTCCGATCGGGTCGGTATTACGTTGAGCGAGTTTATCGGGGCCGGTGACTGGCGTTTGTTCTTCCTGCACCGCGACCGTCTGCGCAAAGTCACGACGGAAGAAATTTCGCAAGTGGCGGCGAAGTACTTCAAGCCTTCCAATCGCACGCTTGGGCTTTTCATTCCCACGGCCAAACCCGATCGCGCGGAGATTCCGGCTACGCCTGACCTGGTGGCGGCGCTCAAAGACTACAAAGGCGACGCCACAGTCGCCGCGGGCGAGGCCTTCGATCCCTCGCCTGCTAACATCGAATCGCGCACTGTGCGAGCTAATGCCGGCGGAATCAAGCTGGCGATGCTCCCCAAGAAGACCCGCGCCGGCAAAGTAAACGCCCAGTTGGTGCTGCGCTTCGGTGATGAAAAGAGTTTGATGAACCGGGCGAGAGCGGGCCAGCTCGCCGGCAGCATGTTGATTCGGGGCACGACCAAGCACACTCGCCAGCAAATTCAAGACGAGTTTGACCGCTTGAAAGCGCAGGTTAATGTCTCGGGTGGCGCCACGCAGGCCAACGCAAATATCGAGACGACGCGCGAAAACCTTCCAACCGTAATGCGGCTGGTGGCAGAGATTCTGCGCGAACCGGCTTTTCCGGAAAGCGAGTTTGAACTGCTGAAGCGTCAAAATCTCGCGTCCATCGAAGAGCAGAAGAGCGAGCCGATCCAAATCGGCTTTACCGCCTTCAATCGTCATCTGAGTCCTTATCCGAAAGGCGACGTTCGTCATGTCAACACTACCGAAGAGGCTATCGCCGAGTTGAATGCGGCGACTCTCGACCAGGCCAAAAAGTTTTACCAGGACTTCTATGGCGCGTCGAACGGAAGTTTGACTGTGGTCGGGGATTTCGACGACAAAGAGATCTCTAAGCTTACCAACGATTTGTTCGGTGACTGGAAGAGTCCGAAACCATTTGTGCGCGTGCCGAGCGTGTTTACGGATGTCGCAGCCGTTAACCAGTCGCTGCCGGCCCCAGACAAGGCCAACGCGTTCTTCCTGGCCGGCTTCAATCTGAAAATTCGTGACAACCACCCGGACTATGCGGCGCTGCTGCTGGGAAATTACATGCTGGGTGGCGGCTTCCTGAATTCACGCCTGGCCGCACGCATTCGCGGGAAAGAAGGGCTCAGTTACGGCGTGGGTTCGGGGATTAACATCAGCGCCCTGGACGAATGGGGACGCTTTACAGCGAACGCGATCTACGCACCTCAAAACGTCGACAAGCTGGAGGCCGCGTTCAAGGAAGAGATCGCGCGCATGCTCAAGGACGGCTTTACGGCGGAGGAAGTGGAGGCAGCCAAATCAGGTTACCTGCAATCCCGCCAGGTGAGCCGGGCGCAGGACAATGAGTTGGCAGGTCGTTTAAATAATTACCTCTTCTTTGAACGAACGCTTCAGTGGGACGCCGATCTCGATGCGAAGCTCAAAGCACTAACGCCTGAGCAAATCGCCGCGGCGATGCGACGCCACATCGATCCGTCGAAGATCACGATCATCAAATCGGGAGACTTTGCAAAAAATCCACCGGCCAAGTGACGTAGACCGGTCAAGCATCTATTGAGGCCCGGCAGTACTGGGACCGCGGGCCTCAATCAAAGCTTGAGTGGCTTAGGTCTGGATTACGTTCAGGACTCACCGGCCACGGATTAATGTGGGAACGGAGAATGTAAGAGGCGCCACTTCGTGGGCGCCCCTTTTTTTTGCCTTGATCCGCGTGTCCACAGAGGGACGCCTCTACATTTTCGCCGCCGGAGCGTCATGGAGTGCGGGCGGGCATGCCCACAAAATCGAGCTGCTTTTGATCGTCACTCACGCCTGGCAAAACTCTATCGAGCGGCAGAAACGAAAAACCATTCCTGGACGGGATGATGCGATAACTGAGTTCAGAGGGCGCGACCGTAAAAGAATAATTCCCCTGGTCATCCGTTGTTGATGCCAGCACAGTTCCCTGCGGGCTTATCAAAACCACGATCACGTTTGCCAGTGGCTCGTTGTTCGAATCCTTTACTCGTCCCTTAATCGTGACGCTGGTTCGAGGCCTGACAATAATTTCACCGACTGGAGAATTCGTAACCGGCGCGGCACCAGGCGTGGGGGTTGGCGTAGGCGTCGGGGCCTCAGCAGTAGGGGTTTGTGTTTCAGGCGTCGGACTCGATGATGGCTCCGACTCTGGAGATGAAACAGATTCCGGAGATGGAGTGGGCTCAGGACTCGCTGTTTCCGCGGCTGGAGTCGGCGTTGGCTCAACTGGACTTGGCTCTGGCTCAGCGGGAGTCGGCGTTGACTCCGCCGGACTGGGCTCTGGCTCAGCCGGAGTCGGCGTTGGTTCAACTGGGCTTGGCTCTGGCTCAGCCGGAGTCGGCGATGGTTCCGCCGGACTTGGCTCTGGCTCAGCCGGAGTCGGCGTTGATTCCGCCGGACTTGCCGTCGCCTCCGCTACGGGCGACGATGGAATGCTGTCCGGCGTAGCGGTTGTTTGGGTCGGAGCGCTCGCAATCTCGCTGCTCGGTGATGGGGCTACGCTTGCCGCTGTATTTGGGCCTCGACCAATCAGTTCATCAAGACCGTCCGTCGAACCTTTGACTTTTCGATAAATCTGCTCGACCACGGGTCGTCGACCAAAATCCGGATCGCCCGCGTTGTAGCTCTTGATGTAGTAGTCCAGTGCTTCTTCATTCTTTCCTGATTGTTCAAGGGCCATGCCCAGATGCCACAAACCTGTGCGCCAGGAAGGCGTGCCTTCGGGAAGTGTGTTGGCGGCGAGCCTCAGGTGAACCAACGCTTTTTCTACGTTGTCTTGATTGAAGTACATCCAGCCGGTAAGCTCTTCAATTCTGCCGCGCAAAAGGCTCGATAACAGGTTGCGCGGAGCTTCCGGAATGTCGGGTGTACTTCCCGCAGCAATCGCGCGCGCGCGAATATCGCGAAACTCATCGGCCTGGACCGCCAAAGTCGCAACCGGCAGATTCAACCCGGCCTCAACGCTCAAACGGGCTGCGTCAGTAAGCTCGTGAACTGTTTGGAGCCCGATTCCCATTCTCAACAAGCGACCAGCAACATAGAGCTGCCGGTATACGCGCGCATCGTCGTCACCTGCGGCAAACTCTTTCCCCGTCGCCACCGCCTTTGCTTCGTCAACCTTTCCGCCATCGCTTTGTGCCTGAGTTAACGTGGCAAAGGTCAGCAACGCCTTGAGATGCTTCGCATTGTTTTCGGAGTCTGCCGAGGTTCTCTGGAAGATACTTGCGCGCCGTTCCGGCGTTAGCAGTTCGATGAAGTTTGGCGCTTGCGCCACCACGCGGCCGGCCAGCCGGGTTTCGATCTGGTCGTCCTTCAAAGTAAAGGCTTGCAGCAAAACTTCCGCCGCCTCGTCGTAAAGTCCGGCTGCGTTCAGAGCATTCGCCAGTTCGTACTCGAGCGTCGGGAAACGACCAAACACGCGCGCGAAACGGAGCGCCCGTTCAGCATCAAGCGGTCGCTTTTGCGTTATCAACGCGCGGGCCAGGGCCATTTGCGACCAGGTGTAGCGGGGCTCAATCTGAACTGCTTTGGTTCCGAGATCCAGAGCCAACTCGCCGTCGTTGTGCGCCGCAAACCAGTAAGACGCTCCGGCCAGCAGAGCTACGTTGCGCGGGTCGTTCTTGAGTGCTGTTTCGATGAGACCTTTTGCTTCGTCGATCCGGCGAAGCTCGAGCAAAGAAAGAATCAGCCCGGCGCGGGCGGCTTTGTCATTTGGATCCGACAACAACAGCTGGCGATAAAGCACGAGGGCTTCTTCCGATTTACCTGAAGCGCGATTGAGATCAGCCAGGCTGCGTCGAGTCGACTTGGAGTTGGGATCAAGTTCAAACGCTCGTCTGTACTCTGCAGCCGCTTCATCGAGTTGCAGAGAGATATGAAGCGCGCGACCCAGGGCCTGATGAGCCTCGGCAAGTCCCGGAGCGTTCTTTAACACTTGCGAAGCTACTCGCGCTGCTTCCTGGGGCTGCTCCGTGGCCGCGTAGAAAGCCGACATCGCCAGCAGCCGCTTCGGGTCGTCTGCAAACTTCGTTTCAATCGCCTGGGCAGCTTTTACCGCGGCCGCGCGTTCGCCGCGCAGATAGAGGTTATGCGGAATCTGGGAGATCACTCCGGAATACAGTTTCTCAGAAGGGTTTACCGGAGCTTCCGCGATTGCCAACATGAATTCTTCAATGCCGGCAGCGCTGTCTCCCAGCTTTAACTTATCGTCGCCAAGACCAGCACGGGCGCTGACGAGAATTTCAATCGCCCGGGGTCTCGACTTTGATTCCGGATAATCATTAAGGAAGCTTTTGAGTTTCACGATTCGCTCGGCGAGCGGATCGGTCAAGGTCAGTTCTACCGTTTCCGATTCATCAGCATCATCTTCCGCGGTGTTGGGGGTGCCCGGTTTCTTCGAGGCGGATATGGTAGTAATTTCTTGACTCGCATTTCGCGTGGCGAGGCGGGTCCGCTCAGCCGGGGCCGCGGTCGTGACGGCCGGAACCACCACCGCATCAGGCGCTGTATTCACCGGCTTTACAGCCGTTGAAGCGGACGCTTCGATAACGGCCGGGGCCGAAGCTTTGTCCCAATCTGCCGTGCTGATTGAAAGCCTGGTGGCAAGCGAGCTGACGAAATAATTGACGCCCGCGGTCAACGCCTCATTTACCTGACCGGCATTAACGGCCGCACGCATGCGCTGACTCATTTCGCCCAACAAGCCTTCGGGAAGCTCGTTTTGAATTGCGCGGCTAATCAGCGCCAAAGAACTCTTCTCGTTAACGGAAACCACCAGCAGCAAACTTTTCTTCGATCTGGTGAACGGGCCGACGCCCCAATTCGACGCCAGCTCTCGTGAGAACTTGTAAATCCCTTGATCGCCGGTGGATTCAATCACCGCGACGTCAAATTCGATGCCTGCCTTCTGCTTAACATTCTCCAGAATATTTTCGAGTTGCTGCCGGGTATTCTCATCCACCGCGCCGGTAGCGTCGCTCACGTGGCCCTTGCGTTCGGGCAACTTCGCTCCGGTCTGGGCAAACTGACTGACGTTAAACTGCAGAAACGCTACGACGCAGCAGACGAGAAAAAATGTCAACCTGGCCGTCGGATAATTTGCTGATTTCATTAATTGCAACCCACTCGAGTTCAGTTAGTTTTGGGTATGGTTTGATGAACTCATATTACGATCTTTCGTGTTTGAATCTCTTGGGAACGTCCGGTGAGGGCATGATAACATCGCCTGCTTTTGTCGGCGAACAACGGCTAGCGCAAACTGTTAGTTTGCGTGGTTTCCGGCAGGCAATCTCCTACAACCAGCACGCAAACTCTTAGTTTGCATTACAGGAGTTAGAACTTGAGCGAACTTGACGAAGCATGGGCGCTGGCTTTGGCTGAGGCCGAGGCGCATGCGCATGCCTCGGGGCGAAAGGACATCTCCGAGTATCTTGCCTTACGCAGCTCAAATGACTTTTTGCGCAAGACCGGCAGCGACTGGTTATTGACCATGTTTATGACGGTGGCAGGAGAAGCTAATCGCCATGGAGCCGGGATTCAAATCTCCCGGGAGGATAAGCACCGTTTCAAAGTCGGCAATGCCAGCATGGTGGGTCGTAGTTTGAGTCTTGAAAACGGCGTTCGGGTCCTGATGGTTGAACTGGGATGGCCGCGCACGCCGAGTGACGGCTTCATTCGGGGAGGCGGACTTGCCTACGGCAACATCAAACATCTCGGGATCAAATCTGCGAGTTCGATCATACGTTTGGTTCTCTCCAAACGCGGCACGCCGCAATGGACCGTGGAAGGAAAGCACGGCGCCCACGCTGTGGTACACGAGGGAGACATTCGCCGCCATGTGGCGATTCTTTTAAGCGACGCACCACCCCACGCAAGACACTCCTGACCATTTCCGCCAGCCGCTGCACGTTTTCGAACCACTCCTCCTGATAACACGATTCAACCGCCCGGAAAAAAAGCCGCGGATTGCGTTTTATTGGCGGAAATCGTGGAGCACACCGGCTTTCTGTCCTGAGGCACGGTGCTTGCCATCAACCCGGGCGGCACCACGCTCGCGATGCAGGCGTCCCCCAAAACGAGTGGTACAAACCGGGCTGGCCCAGTTTTTATGAAATTGCGAGGTGCGGTCGGCTCGAGAAGGTTGATAGCAAGTTTTTAGGAGGAGAGAAATGACAAACCGACGCAAACTGACTCTTTCAATTTTTGCCTTTGCTGTCCTGGCACTTTGTTTACCTGCGCTGGCATCAGCCCAGGGCGTTTATGATCCGTGGGGCCGCAATCGCAACGACAATTATGGTCGCTACGATGAGCGCTATCTGCGCGACTCCATTCATCGACTCGATCGATTGTCGAAAGACTTCGAAAGGGACCTGGATCGTGCGCTCGACCACAGTCGCGTTGACGGCACCCGTCGTGAAGACGAAATGAACAACCGCGCGCACGACTTTCGTCGCGCCGTCGGCGACCTGAAATCGCGTTTCGGCAATGGCCGTGATCTCAACCGGAGCCGGAACGAAGCCCAAAGAGTTTTGAACCTGGCCCAGCAACTCGACCGTCTCGGTGGCACGCGCCGGATCGACAACCGCGTCGCGTCTGGATGGTCTCAAATCCGGCGAGAGTTGAGCATCATCTCAGACGGTTATGGCCTCGGCCGTTACGGTTACGACGACGACGACTATCGCCGCAACGATCGTAACAATCGAAACCGCAACAACGATTGGTGGCGCCGGATACCCGGCATACGCCTGCCATACTAAACCTCAAACTAGCCGCCCGAGCAACCAACCTGTCCGGAAGCCTCGTCCAGCACCAGCGGGACGAGGCTTTCGCCTGTCCAGCGCTTGATGACAGAATAGCTTCATGGCAGGAACTCTCTTTCTCGTTTCCACTCCGATCGGTAATCTCGAGGACATCACCCACCGGGCCGTCAGAGTTTTAGGCGAGGTTGACCTGATCGCCTGCGAAGACACGCGCCACACACGCAAGCTGTTAACTCATTACGGTATAAAGACCAGGACTCTCAGCTACCACGAACACAACGAACGAGACCGCGCGGTTGAACTCACGAAGCTGCTGAGGACGGGGTCTGACGTGGCGATTGTTTCGGATGCCGGCACTCCCGGAATCAACGATCCCGGTTTTCGCATCGTGAAGAGCGCACTGGACGAGGGCTTTCGAGTGGTACCTTTGCCCGGCCCCACCGCCCTCATCTCGGCGCTGGTTGCTTCCGGACTTCCCAGCGATGAGTTTTTGTTTGGTGGTTTTCTGCCGGCGCGTTCCGGCGCGCGACGGTCACGGCTGGCTGAGCTGTCTGCGATCCCCGCCACTCTGATTTTTTACGAGGCTCCGCACCGCATTGCCGCAACCCTCAAAGACGCGCGCGAAATTCTGGGCGAGCGCGAAGCTGTTGTTGCCAGAGAGTTAACCAAACTTCACGAGGAGATCTCGCGAGGACGTTTGAGTGAGCTCGCGGCCCGGTTTTCGTCGCCGGCAGCGGCGCGTGGCGAGATGGTGCTGCTGATTGACCGGTCAGAAATTCAGGGCGAGGCCGGTGCAGTCGTGGTAAGCATTGCCGAGCTGGTTGAGAAGTTTGAAAAAGACGGCGCAGACCACCGCACGGCTCTGAAGAAAGCGGCGCGCGAGTTGGGACTCTCACGCGATGAAGCCTATCGGCGGCTGGTGGCGGAAAAGGGTTAGCGGACCGCGAAGCGGGCGGCATGATCGGCAACCGAACCGTGATCGAAGATCCACATAAGGCCGCGAGGTTGGACCACACAACGAGCCCGCGCGGGCTTGGATTTTATGCGTGGCTAACCCACGGCCAGCGCCGTGGTCTACTGACATACCGCCCGCTGCCGCGGGCTGGTTGAGTGGCTACACTCTTGAACTTGTCTCTCGTGGACGTTTGACCAAGGGCCAGGGCTGTGGTCTTCAATCGCGCAATTATCGATCGGTCCGTCCGCCCATCTGCGCGGGCAATTGCTTGTCGACTTTCGGGCGGGTGGGACGATTGGCGATTTCCCAGAGGGTCATGTAGATCGTGCGCGTGATTTTTTCCATCTTCGGGTAGTCGATCTTGTCGGGTGAGTCGCTTGGACGGTGATAATCCTCATGCTCACCATCGAAAAAGAACACGATCGGAATCCCTTTGCGCGCGTAGTTGTAGTGATCGCTGCGGAAAAAGAAACGGTTGGGATCCCCGGGATTGTCGAAGAGATAGTTGTAACTCAGGTTCAGATATTGCGCGTTTACCGCGGCCGTAAGTTCGCCCAGTTCAGTGCTCATCATTTTGGAGCCAATCACGAAGACTTCGTTTGGCCCCGACAGATCCTTGTTTCTGGGATTTGTGCTTCCTTCCGGTTTACTGCGGCCAATCATGTCGATGTTGATTTGCGTCACGATCTTGTCGAGAGGAATCGTGGGATTGTCCGTGAAATAACGCGAGCCCCATAGTCCTTTTTCTTCACCCGCATGCCAGACGAAAAGCACTGAACGTTTCGGACGAGTGCTGTTTTTTGCCAGCGCCTCGGCCATCGCCAGCAACGCAGTCGTGCCGGAACCGTCATCATCGGCGCCGTTGTAGATCGCGTCCCCACTCACCGGAATGCCGACGCCGACGTGATCGTAATGGGCGCCAATCGCCACGTACTCGTTTCGGAGAACAGGGTCACTGCCTTCAAACACGGCCACCACGTTCTGCGTCGCGCCCGCGTCCGACTTGACTTTGACAGTGATCGAGAGGTTCTTTTCCGAATTCAAGGCAAACGCTTCAACTGATTCACCGCCATAAACTGATTCAAAAATCGCGGATCCACTTCGCCTTTCACCCTGGAAGAGAAAGTTTGTTAGGCGTGGGCTCGCAATTATGCCGGGTAGGGCCAACCGGCTCGGCGGCTGAAACTTCTCTACCACCAGAGAACCTCGTTCGGTCATCCTGGCACGGTTGCGCTCCCAATTGGCGATAAACTGAAAATCCGGCACCAAAACCAGGCCGGCCACACCCATCTTTTTTGCGTACTCGATCGGGCGCATCCAGTCTTCGCCAACCTTGCCGCTCAGGTCCGCAGAAGTAACACCGCGAGGCATTCCATCGAAGGTGGCAAAGATGATGGCGATCTTTCCTTTTGGATCTAACCCACGGTAAGCGTCGATGTTCTTCGACTTGATAAACCAGCCGTTCCCGGCAAACACCAATTTTCCTGCTACCTCAGATGAGCGGGCAAAGGGCAGGTAGTCTTCGCCGATGGCCAGCGTCTCATTGTTTAATTGCACTCTGGTTTCGGTCTTATCAACCAGATCGCGACGCAAGGCGATCTTCTGATAGAAGGTGCCATTGTCACCGGCGGGTTTGAAGCCCCAGCGCGACAGGTTCATCGCCAGAAACCTGGCGGCAGTGTCGAGTCCACGCGACGGAGTATCGCGTCCTTCCAACTCATCTGAAGCGATAAACGATAAGTAGTCTTTGAGTTGTGCCGCCGTGATTGTCTCGACGCCTCGTTTAGTGGCCAGGGTCGGTTTCTTTTTGGCAGCAGCACGCTGAGCAAACGCCGGTGAAAAATCAACGACGAGCAGAGCCGTCAGGACAATAGCTGCAAGTGATTTACGCATTGGTTTTTCAGTTTGAACGAGGTCAAGTCACTCCGGGGCAGTAGCCCGACCGTCAGGGAGGGTGTACGGAAAGAAAATTCCACCTCGCACTATGCCTGCTGAACTGCCTGCACCATTCTCGTCAACGTGTCCTTCGCGTCACCATAAAGCATCCCCGTCACCTCTTTGAAAAAGAGCGGGTTTTCGAGACCTGAAAATCCTTTCCCCTGCCCACGCTTCAACACAACAACGGATTTTGCGCGATCCACTTCCAGAATCGGCATACCCGCAATCGGGCTGGCAGGATTGTCGCGCGCGTCGGGGTTGACCACATCGTTTGCGCCGATCACCACTGCCACGTCAGTCGAAGGGAACTCTGGATTGATTTGTTCCAACTCGTAGAGCAACGAGTACGGCACGTTGGCTTCAGCGAGCAAAACGTTCATGTGGCCCGGCATGCGTCCGGCCACCGGGTGAATTCCGTATTTAACTGTCACGCCGCGCTTCTCGAGCGTGTCAGCCAGTTCGCGAACCGCATGTTGTGCCTGGGCCGTCGCCATCCCATAACCCGGCACAAACACAACCTTGTTCGCGTAAGCCATTTGGACGGCGATGTCTTCAAGGCTGACCTCGCGCATCGTGCCTGCCTGGTCGCCGGGTTTTGCCGATATCGCAGCGCTTCCGAAGGCGCCGAACAGTACGTTGGTTATCGACCGGTTCATCGCCCGGCACATCAAGACCGAAAGAATGAACCCGGAGAAGCCGTCCAAAGTGCCGGCAATAATCAGCACTTTGTTCGACAACACAAAACCGGTCGCCGCGGAGGCGAGGCCGGCGTAAGAATTCAATAGTGACATCACCACCGGCATGTCAGCAGCGCCAATCGGCAGGACCAGCAGAATTCCAAACACGAAGGCCAGCGCCACCATCGCGAAGAAGAGTGGCATCGAACCGGGCACAATCATCAGGTAGATAAAAATTCCGACTGTCGTCGCCAGCAACGTCATGTTGAAGATGTTCTGCCCGCGGTAAGTCATTGGCGTGCCGCGAACGAGGCCCTGCAGTTTTGCAAACGCAAGCAGGCTGCCGGTAGTCGTCAGAGCGCCCAGCATTACTTCAAAGCCCAGCGCACCCATGGTGACGGTTTCGAGATGACCGTCGTGACGATAAAACTCGGAGATCCCAACCAGCGCCGCCGCAAACGCGCCAAACGCGTGTGACAGGGCGGTTCGTTGCGGCATCGCCGTCATCGGCACCCAGAAGCCCATCGCCAAACCCACCAGCGATCCCAGGACAAGCCCGGTGATGATCCAGGTGTAACTGACAATCTCGTAGTGGAGCAGTGTGCCGATGATGGCCATCAACATGCCAAACTCGGCCAGGTGCATGCCGCGTTTGGCAGATTCCGGATGGCTCATTCCCTTGAGACCGAGAATGAAGAGGATGGAGGCCAGCAGGTAGCTGAATTCGATGAAGTAAGTGCGCAAGGTAGTCAGTTAGTTACTGGTCAGTTGTCAGTTGTTTTAATGGTTCTTTGTACTTTGTTCTTTGTTCCGGTCCTTGTTTCGTGATTTCGATGACTACTAAGTACAAAGATCAAAGCACAAAGCTCCTGGTTAGGTGGTTACTCTTTTTTGTTCGGACTCTTCCTTTTGAACATCTTCAGCATCCGATCGGTGATCACGAATCCGCCTACGACGTTGGTGGTCGAACAAAACACGGCAATGAAACCAAGAATGGTGCAGACAGTGTTGTAACCGGCGCCGGCAGTCACGATCGAGCCAACCAACGAAATCCCCGAGATCGCATTAGTCGCCGACATCAGCGGCGTATGCAGCAGCGGCGGCACTCGCGAGATCACCTGGTATCCAAGAAACGCCGCTAACACGAAAACGTACAGCGCGGATATGAGAGTTTCTGCAGTCATGCTAATTCTCTCCGTTGAGTCTATTTCTTTACTGCTTCAAACCAAGTATGACCCTGCTGTTTACAACCTCTCCCGCATGCGTGACACACGATGGCCCAACCACATCATCATTCATATCAACATTCAACTCACCGTCCTTGATCAAGAGACTAAGAAACGCCGTGACGTTGCGCGAATAGAGTTGACTGGCATGGACGGGCACAGTCGCCGGCAAATTTGTTGGCGCCAGGATCGTTACCCCTTCGCGCTCGACAACTTCGTCTGCTTTGCTCAGCGCGCAGTTTCCTCCAGTAGCGCCGGCGAGATCGACGACTATCGCCCCGCGCCTCATTCCTGCCACCGCTTCTTCGGTCACGAGAAGCGGCGCGCGCCGGCCGGGAACCTGTGCAGTTGTGATTATCACGTCGGCCGTCTTTGCGTGTTCTTCAATCAAGTCTCGTCCACGCTTCAGCGCTTCGTCGGACAACTCGACCGCGTAACCACCCGCATCTTCAGTTTTTAGTCCACCCAGATCAACTTCCAAAAACTTCGCTCCCAGCGAACGCACCTGCTCTCCCACCGCGGCGCGCACGTCGTAACTTTCCACGACTGCTCCCAGCCGCCGGGCAGTGGCGATGGCCTGCAACCCCGCGACCCCGGCCCCCAGCACCAGGACACGCGCCGGCGGTACTGTGCCGGCAGCCGTCATTAATAGCGGAAACATTCTGGGGATTTGGGCAGCGGCTATGAGGGCTGCCTTGTAACCTGCCACGGTAGCCATCGAGGAAAGTGCGTCCATGGCTTGAGCTCGAGTGATGCGCGGGACGAGCTCCATCGCGAACGTCGTGAGGCCTCGTTTCAACGCAGGTTCCAAAGCGGCGGGCTCATCAAGCGGGCGCAGGAAGCCAAGCACCACCGCTCCCTCGCGCAATCCGGCAAATACTTCCGGCGACGGACGGTTTACGGTTACCAGCACATCGGCTGAGTTAAGGAGCTCAGTTCGATTGCTGGATACCTCCGCACCGGCTTTCGCGTAATCGTCGTCAGTGCGTGCCGCGAATAAACCGGCGCCACTCTCGATTCGCACGGTCGCCTTTAGCCCTACCAGTTTCTGCACCGACTCCGGCATCAACGCAACGCGCGCTTCTCCGGCTGCGTTGTCGCGCAACACGACGATGATCATCGTTTCTCCGAATGAGTACTGATTTGGATGAAGCTACCGGGGCGAGAGTATAGCATTCAAGAGACGAATCCGCAGATTACGCCGATTACACAGATTCAAAAGAGAACGAGCATAACCGTCGCGCATCCGAATTGGCATCGCCATAGTCCCAGACTGTGTACAACAATAAACAATATTGGCTGGTTTTGAATTTCTGAATCTGCGTAATCGGTTGATAGATACCTAAACTTGCGAAGGAACAGAAGCGACCCCTATAATTCAAATTCGTTGAGGCGCATTGGTGTAGTTGGTTAACACGCTGCCCTCTCAAGGCAGAGATCACGGGTTCGAGTCCCGTATGCGCTACCAAAACCTCAAACAGCCTTCAGGAAAGGGGCGACTATGGCTTCCAAAGCTTCATCCGCAAAAACCGCTGAAGACTCCTCTCAAAAAGTCAAAGAACTCCGTGACCTGACGGTTGAAGCCGCCAGAGTCCAACTTGCCGCAATGACCTCAGTCGTAAAGTTCTGGGCCGGATGGGCGCAGTCCGCTGAAAAATACACGCTGGCCCTAAGTGACGAACTCGCAAAGATTGATGAGGAAGGGACCAAGCCTGATGAGGCGCTCAGTCGTTTGGGCGACCTAACCCGAGAATATCTGCGCGACCTCGGAAAACTTCCCAGTGTCGCAGCTGAACAGTTCAGCGGCGAAATAGACAAACTCTCCAAACGCAAGACGCCCCGCGCGCGGGTTGCCAGAGCAAAGAACTGAGCTACGTGGGGACTGGGGAAAAGGGAAACAGAGGAACAGGGAAAGGTGCGACTTGAAGACTGGTCTTACCCTTTACCTTTCCCCACTTTTTCCTCAGTTCCCCTGTTCCCCTTTGCCGCGGCGACCAGCCCCTTCGCCCGCGGATCGCCGTTAATCTTAGTCATCAGCGTGAGCGCGTGAAGCCACTTGGTTTGAAGATCCATCTGCCATTCTGCATGCCAGATGGGATCAGTGGTAATTGAATTCCACCAACCAACCTGCCACGAAAGCCAGTCGCCTGCATAAGAAAGCCACGACTCGGAATTTGCCTCCAGTACCGAAAAGAAGCTGCGTGGAAAAATGCTCAGTAGTTCCAGAACTGTTTTTTGCCAGAGTTCGCTGAGCACGCTGGGAGGATGTATCTCGAGTCCGCCAAAACAAGCGCCAGCTGTTCGGGCGAAGTCGGCGTCCTTCTGTGCGATCGCACAGCCTCGGGCGACCGCGCGTAACCATGCGTCGCGAAAGTGCCAGTTGCGCATCGTAGCGGCACACAGGTCAACAAAGACCATTGATGGGTCGAAGTAATTGCGAAACTCAGTTTCGTACAAGGACAAAAACGCAGCTTCGGTCCGATCTTCCGCCAGTGCCTTGGTGATAACCCTGGCTGCGATCAACGCCGACTCAATTGCGGGCGTGATTCCTTCGCCAGTCATCGGATCGACAAAGCTGCCGGCGTCTCCGATCAACAGTCCACCGTCGAAGTAGTTTGGCCCAGCGGCGCCATAGGTCTTAACGATCCCTCCGATCGGCGGTGCGCATAGTTGGAGTTTTTTGCAGCGATGATGAGACCAGCGCAGCTTCTCAAAGAAAGTCTTGAAGAGCGCCGGGACTTTGACGTCCAAACGACTGGCCGATTCGGCCAGGATGCCCACGCCGAAGTTGACTCGGCCTCCGCGAATCGGAAACATCCAGCCGTAACCGGGAAACAGATCCTTTTCGAAATAGAAAACTGCCTCGCCGACGTCTCCTTCAATTCCCTCGGCATAAGCGCGCTGCGATAGCGCGATGTGACGGCGATCATTTGCCAGCAAGTCCATGCTGCGAGCCACTACTGAGTTGACTCCGTCTGCTCCGACGACTAAGCGGCTTTTGAAGGTCAGGCGTCGTGACTTGCTCCGGGTTTCAACCGACACGCCGGTGGATCCTGACTCAACCCGCTTAACAACCACTTCTTCGCGGACGATCGCGCCGGCTGCCGCGGCGGTCCGGAAAAGCAACTCGTCCAGTTGTTCGCGAGGGATGATGTAGCCATGAGGTGGAAGGCCAGCGAGTAAACCGTAGAAAGGAATTCGGCCACGGTAACGACACTCGGAATCGACGTAAGTTGCGGAATGGGTGATCGGCAGAGGCTGTCTTTCTTCCACTTGCTTGAGACAACCCATTGCCTCAAGCACGCGCAGACCGCGTGGCTCAACGTAGTCGCCACACACTTTTTCGCGGGGAAACCGCGATGCTTCGAGAAGCAGGACTGAGATGCCTTTGCGCGCGAGCTCCCACGACAGCACGCTGCCCGCCGGCCCAGCTCCAACAACGATCACGTCGTAGTGGTTATTGGCTCCAGCAGATTTTGAGCGAACGCGTTTGCGTGGATTCTTGTGGGTGGACATTGGATGATGCACAAACATTTCAGCCAACTCAGCTTTTCGAGAGAGCGCGCGTGTGCTGGATCAGCGCAAGGAGACGTTCGGGGAACCTGGCGTTCTGTAGTGCTTCCGCTTCCGCCTCCATAGCGACTTTGTCGAGGTAGGCTTCGGCCTCAGGCAGGGCGATCATGAGTTGCTCGGTGATTTCGGCCGCGTTTTCCTGAGAAGCGTTTCGAAACAGCAAGGCAGTGTTCAAATCCCTGGTGGCGATCGCCGCCGGGAGCGTAAGGATGCCATCCACCACGTCTTCCTTTTTTCCTCCGCCAAGCGCTGCGGCGCCCCGAACGTCCGCGACGTCATCACAGCCGTGATAGAGCGTGCCCAGTAAGTAGCCAAACTTCCGAAGGCTATCATCGCGCGTGCCCAGCCGGGCGCAGGTTTCGAACATCACACCGGTATCTTCGCCGGCGATGAGTCGCCAATCTTCGACTCCCAACGGTTGCCGCCGCAATCGCCACTGCAGACACTCCGCTACGCCCAGCCGCTGCATCAACTCGGCCAGCAAGCACACGCTGTAGGCGTCAGGCGTCACCAGTTTGAAAGCAGCACAGTTCATATAACCTGCCGTCATTAATGCCGGCAAGAATCCGAACCGGCAATGCAACGACAAATTTCCGCGCCGAAAACGCGATCGATCCAGAATGTCGTCGACTATCAAACTGACGTTGTGGATCAACTCGAGCGCGGCCGCGGAGGACACCAAACTGCTGGAAGGATCGGCCTCCGAGACTGCGCGATGACAGGCGAAAATAGTTACCGGACGAAAGTACTTTGCTCGCGGTGACAGTTGGCGGCGAACAATCTCGCGCACTTCTTTGTCACAGTCATCACACCAGTCGTTGAGGACTTGCTTCAAGCCTTCAATGTCAGAGACCACGTCGAGAGTCTCTGGCAGTTCCCACGCGGAACTTTGTACGGCAGCAACCCCGTCGCTCAATCGTGCGCTCCTCTATAGATGCGAATCTGACGCGAATTTGTGAAGCGTCGGTACGTGTGGAGAGAAAGTTAAGAGGGCTCGGGTAACCTCGTTGTTCGTGAATCAGCCTCAGGCGTGATGGCGTTTTGCTTTTCGCACTGACGATCGGCGACTCGACTTCCGGCTGCGTCCGACTACTGTAGACGAGCTACCGATCTTCTTTGGTGGACGCGCCTTCGCGACGGCGATTCGTAGGATCACCACCGGTATGCGCGTTCCCGGAACGTCCGGAACCGCGATCTCGCCCCGGTAGCGAACGCCTGGCTTCATGACTTCTGTGATACCGGCCGCCACCCTGACTAAAACCTGTTCGCCAGGCTCCAGCATGGCCGAAGGAGGATGAAACTCCAGCAACGGTTTGATCTGGTTTCCTTTGTCGTCAATGAACGTGCCGGCAGTTGCTGAGGCTGATACGGTCCGCGAAAAACCATTCTCTACCAGGAATACGCCCAGTGCTTTTTGTCCAGCCTCAGCTTCAAGCACCATCGTCGACATCGTGGCTCTGGTTGAAGAGGCGGTTGAAGGCGGGGTCACCTCGGCCTTCGCAGATGCGCGTGTGGTTTCAACCGGGTTCATTGCCCCGATCGAATCAGACGCCGTGGACAACAAACTCTCGACCCACTCAACGGCGAGCCCTCCTATCTCGGAGTAGAACTTGACGGTTGCCTCCAGGGAGCGTCGCCAAACGTCAACCAGTTGAATGGGTTCGGTCATGTGTTTCTCCCCGGGTTAGCACCGGTGGTGGGAACTCCACCCGTGGTGCCCGGCGGGCGCTGATCTTGACAATGGCGCGGGCAATAGAAGTGGTCGTACCAGTGATGAATCATGTCGGGACAATCATCCACTTCAACTTCGTTACACATGTCGACGCCACACGCCGCAACCTTAATCACCCATCGCAGATAGTAGTTGCGGCAGCCATGTACCAACAGAACCAGCTCGTGCTCGGAACCCTGCTTGGCTTCAGCGGCCACTTGCACCGAAGCAGAGACCACGCCGCGTTCTAGCGGGCCCAGAACAAGGGATGCGGGCGAGAACGTTACTGCAGGGACAGCCTTGGTCGCTGCGAAAGTGATGGTGCGAGGAGTGAAGCCACAGTTAGTAACCCGGAACCGAACCGTCCCTGTACCGCCGGGCGCAACAAAGCTCGTTACCTGCCCGAGAGGTTGAGGCAGCCAGCATGGTGGTGGAATTTCACAGGTGTCACATCCACCGAGCGCGCCGAGCGGCGTTCGCCCCTGAACAACTCCGCAGAGAGCATTGGACGAGCTTTGTCCGAGTGCGCCCAGAATTCCCATTCCAATTTCAGCGCTGTGTCCGAAGAGGTTCCGCAGCAGCATGACTGCTTCGCCGAGCGACTGGCCGGCATTTGAGTTGTTCATTCCACTTCCTCCTGAATCTTGCCAGTAACCTGAATCGTGACAGCCAAACTCGTGTTCTCAATTCTCCAGGCGCCTGAATACGCGCGGCCGGGCCGCAGGCGATCCGAGAAGTGCAAGGCAATGCACAGGTCGCGCGCTTCGGTTGGTCTCACCGCTCCGGAGCCTGATTCGATCTCGAGCCGCACGCGGCCGCCGTGGGATCTTGCCAGCTCATCCAACAGTCGCTCGACCCGCTTGTCACCTACTACGCGATCGCTGGTCAGCGCGAGAAAAATTGCACGGTCGATGCCGCCCCGCTCAAACACGCAGAACCGGTATTCTTTTTCCAGGTTAATCGTAAAGTTGCTGCCGTTGAGCAAGACGAGGTTCGCTTTCACGACCGAAGCCGCCGACGTTGAAGCCCTGATCGTACGTGGAAGCAAACGGACGCGCGCCCGCGGTTCAACATCGATCAGTATGGGAAGTTCGGTGCTTCCGATTTGGACCGTGCCTTCGTAAGCGCCCGGCGGAGTAGAGACTGGCAGCTTGATTCTGAGCATTGACAATCCGGGTGTCCCCGAGTCAATTGGGCGGATAGTTGCGCGCCTGATGTTGATGCCCGGCAGGTTTACGCTGCACGCTTTCAAATTGGACACTTTGTCTGGCAGGCGCAGAATTGTTGCCAACTGGCCCGGGTTGCCTCTGAGCTGCACCGGCGATGAGTAATCCTGCTTCATAATCCACGCTCGCTATCACCGTAATTTGGTGGAACCGCCAAGACGCCAAGACTCCAGGCACGCCAAGAAGAGCAAATAGAACTGGCAGCCAGCGGCGGGCAAACTGTAATCGTTCTTGGCGGTCTTGGCGTCTTAGCGTCTTGGCGGTTAACTCCAGTCATCACTCTTAGCTTCTCAACGCGGCGTGTGTTTGTTAATCACACTGCTCGCACGGATTGGGTTTATAAGGTTCGGTGATGACCTGAGCTTCCCCGCACAGTCGTATGCAGAACAACTGCAAACCCAGAAGTGAAATACCAACAGTAAAGTTTGCCGGTAAGTGACTTCGGACTGAAGGTATCTCTTTCAGGTGCACCGAGACATCCAGAGGCCTGATCGTAATCGGGTCAATGCCCAACGATATTTTTGGGATATGCGTGATATCGATGTGGTAGGTATCAGGAATACCGGAGAGCTCGACGCCCCCGGCAAGCTCAACCGGCCCTACGACATCAACACCGACGTTACCGTCAAGCACGACTGGATCCACGATATCAATATTAAATTCATCGGGAAATTCGACGTCGACGCCCACGGTTGGCTCCTTCCGTTTGTGTGAGAAAGAAAAGTGCGGGGGGAAGCAAACACCGTATACCTTCGGGCGGATTCATTGTCAAGAAAAGTGGACGGAGGTCCGTCCTGGCAACCGCAAAGACGGGCAGAGTTGAGCCGGCAGAAGGCACTGGGAACTGTTTGAGAAGCGAAACGCCGACCGGGCGAGACACTCCAGAGTTTCGTTCGACCGATGCGGTGAAAGTCTATACATCGCCTTCGCCGGCAGGCTCTACGCCCACGGTAAACTCACCTGCCAAACTCGTTTCTGATTATCTGGAAATGGGCACGCGCCGGCGGATCGAACAGGTTTCGGCATTGCTTTAGGTCTGCCTTCAACACCCGTCCTCCCACCCGGCGCAACTTCATCGGGAGCCAATCGAAAACGGAGTTCCCTTTCCTGAATTGAAACAGTTTCGGCTGCCGGGAAATGGGTTCCTAATTCCTATCGAGTAACCAGAACCTGGTCGATTAGCCAGAACGTTGCGGGCATGCGTCTTCGGTGTTATAACCCGCCCGTTCCTTACTTCTTTTCCTCAACCCCCCTCCGAGGCCAAAAAGCCATCAATACCTGTCTTGTACTACGAGGCTTCAGCGTGTGGGTGCTGGCAGATAACCAAGGCAGCGCCGCTCTGAGGTAATGAACGGTTGGAATTTGGAAGCCCCTGCGCGTGAGTCTTCAAGTTCATCTCGGCGTCGGACTTGGTTCTGGCGCCTTTTCCTTTTGATCTGATTCCAGGTTGACCTGGATGACTTCTTCTTTCTTGAAATCAAACTGACGGCCAGAAGTCTTCCATCCCGGTGCTATGACCTGAACCATTATCGACCCGAAAGGCACGTTAGACACGCTCGCAGCGCCTTGCGCATTTGTGTTTGTGTTCTCAGCAAATGCTCCGTCGCCGGACCTCACGATTACATCGGCACCGTCTACTGGCTTAGCCTTGTCACCGCCAGTCACGAATAAATGGAGCATTGCTTTTTTGTCTTTGTTTGCCCTAAGCGGATCCTGGGACGAGCCAGTGCCAGGCAGCACCAGCAGTACCAGGACCAGGACAATGCTTCCGCATACTGGACTCTTCATAACGTTTACCTCGTAAACGATCGCTATGTTTGACCGGGCCTTACAAAACTTGCTGGGAGACTATCTTGCTTTCTCTTTATCGAGCAGCGTTCTGGCATATAAAAGCTCGTGCATAGCTTCGTCGTAAAAAGGCTTCTCCTTAAGACTGGCTCTTGAGCCAGGAAAATAGACCAAAGTGATTGCTACGCTGGGGTCGCCGAAATTGCGTACAACCAGCGCGCAGCGTTTACCATTAGGAAGCCGAGTGTTATCAATCATCGGAAAATCGAAAGGGCTGACAGTGAAAACAGAATATGAAGCAGGCGCTTCCGACGAACCCTTACTCTCTCCCGCTTGCTGAGCTTGTCTGACTTCCAGCTTTATGCGTATTTCCTTCTTCTTTCGGTCTGCGTAAAGCGCTTCTACCTTGAACTGCGTCTTCTGCAACGAAGGATCCCCAACAGCCTGGGAATGGGGAGAAATCTCCCCGTCGATTACCTTGAGCCCGTTCAAAGCCTGATCGAGCTCATCTAGATTTATCGAGGCATCCAGTTTGCCGCCTGACTCTTCCAGAGCGGCTATTTGTTTGCTCTTCACTTCGCCCGCAACCTTCTCGAGGCGACGCATGTATTCATCGGCATGAGGATCTTTCGAGTCGCGGATTTCCATGTAGACATGCTTGAACAGCGGCGCCAAATCAAGTGCCTCATGGAAGTTGTAAGCCAGCAGCTCCAGGTTGAGGACTTGCTGCTCGTAGGGGTAACCGGTGGAACTTGTCTTCAGAAACGTCCCAATAATTGAGTTGAACATGTCCTTGCGCAACGACGTTTCAGCCTGTTCTCTCTGACTCATCAGCTGCGCATAGAGCTGAACGTCGGCGTCTCGGGCCCGGGTGCGATCCAAAACGTTTGAGCCGTAAATGCCCACGACTGCAACCGCCAAGGCGGTCAGGGCGCCACCCAACGCCTTTACAAAACTCCCGAACGATCTGAAAACCGAAGCGACTTTCTGCTTCCAATTTCTTCTCATGGCTACCTCCGGCGCAGTCCTATTGTTCCATCCCCCATGCCTACGAGATCAAAGTCGTACCGCACCGGATCCTCGTAAGGATAAACGTCAAAAGCGCGCGACCATTGGCCGCCGAAGTACACGGTCAAGCCGCATTTCTTGCTCGCTCGCAGAGGCACTCTGTATGAACCATAGCCGTCGGTCCTTCCCTCATAGGAGGCACCGTCGTCGCATTGGATTCTCACCGGGACGTTTTCCCCGACAGAACTATTGTTCGATTTGAGGTTTCCATAGATTTGCGCACCAAAGGCGAGTACCGGTACGCACATGATTATTAACAGGATTATCGCTGGTCTTTTCATCTGGCCCTCCAAGTTAGGAAAGTGAAGCGGGCCGGCTGTAGCTGGCGGTGCGGCAGAAATCTGTCAACAGATAGATGGTCGCCAACATCGTGAAGTAAGCGGATAGACGACCTGTCGCTTCTGACTGTTTATGAGGCTTAGGCGAGAAACGTTTCAAGTCGGCTCGTGAAATTCGAAAAGGAACCCGATCCATGACGCAGGACTGTTAACGTTTTTGACACCGCTGAACCTGGGCAAGGGTCAATAGGCGACTTCCAGAGTGAATCGCCAAAATCTCGAAAAATATTGCCTACTGTGGGTTGCGAACCCAATCGCCCTGCTTCGGGATACCCTTCTTGATCAGGCTCCAACTCGCGCCGCTGTCGGTCGAGACTTCGTAGTTTTCAAACGTCGCGGGAATCGTCACCAGAGTGCCGGCCTGGCTCTCTGGCTTGTTGTGAAGAGCGAAATGGAGATGGTAAGAACCGCAACCAGCATTACCGGTATCGCCGGCGTTGGCCAATTTCAGACCCAGCGTGACGTTCTGATTCAGGCTCACCGCTGCCGTGTTCTTTACGTGATGCAGGTAGACACCGATTTCGTCCGGCGAATGTCGAACATCGACGTTATTCGCTGGCCCACCACAGCCACAGCAATCACGATCGTCTTTAAGTTCGATCACCGGACCAGCCGCGGTGGCGTAATAAGGCTTGTCCTTAGTACTACCCGTGGGTAGATTAAAATCCCACGCGAAAGCCGCGCGCCCGGAATGGCTGATGGTCCCTTGCCACCCCTGGCCCACCGTCCAAACCTCACCCTTCGGAAATGGCAACGTCAACGATACCTGGTTGTTCGGGAACTTCATGAATTTCTCGTCAAACGCATTGTCGCGCGTTTGCGAAACCAGAGCGGTATGCGGGAATTGGCTGACGATGGTGCCGGTGGAAGTAATCGTCTGGTGCACCACCGGGCGCGCCAGCACTTGCGGTAAATTCCCGCCAGTTGGAGTGCCGGTGTCAAAGGTCCAACCGGCGAACAAATCGGCCTCATTGCCGAGCAGACGCGGCGCGTTAATCAGCGACTGAATCTGATTTTGCGAAAGCGCGACCTTAAAAACTGCCACATCATCGATGAACCCGTAATGCTGCGATTCGGCCGAGCCCGAGAGTGGATTCGTCCCCGGCCGTCCCAGCCGCAACACCCCCGTCGGCGCCCCACTGACGGTAACTTCGCAACTGGCCAGGCCCGTCGGACAAACGGATTGCCCGTCCAGATATAGTTTCAACGAATTGCTGGTGCGCACCAGTGCCACATGGTGCCACTTGCCGACTTGCAGATTCACTGATGTATAGGTCGCGGACGTGTTGCCGAACCGCGCTGTCAGCGTGGTTGCGTCGTCCTGCTTGGAGAGCTCGAATCCGCCACCGGTGGCAGCCATGATCGGCCCGACGTACGCTTTCGGATATTGCACCATGAAGCGAGCGGCAAGCGTGAAATTGGCGCCGTAGAATTCGGACATGTCGAGATCGGTCTGCACATACTCACGCCATCCCAGCGCGGCCGCATGATTAAGTTTCTTTTTGCTGGTGTCGGTGCAAGCGACTGACGCCAACGCAACGATCATCAGGATCCCGAGCCAAGCAAGCGAAATTGCTCCAAGCTTTTGTTTGTGGATAGGCACGATAAACCTCCCTTTTTTTGTGCGCCATTCTCCGGGGGGGTTAAGGTTTGAGAACGGTGCGAAGAACGAGCGGGTTATAACACAATGTTGTGATGACTTTGAATGTCTACCGGACCAAGCGCGAGTTCAGTTGCAGCAGAAGGCGTTTGCTAGTGGGCTTTGTAAAGTGCCTCGGTGATGAAGAGACGTATCAGGAACATGCTCACCGCAGAGTCACGGAGGGCACAAAGGTGGCACAGAGAACACCTCAAAATGAAATTTGCTACTCCAGGAGACTCGTAGGGTAGTCAGGAAGGTGCAAAGCCGGCCGCAGAGCGGCCAAATGTCTATAGAAACATGACGACGTAGAACTTCGTCGCTCCAGAGGAGCGAAACACCTGGTTAACTACGTCGCGCTCTTCTGGAGCGCAGAAGTCCTCTTCGGACTTCGCCGGTCATGGACATTTGTCCGCCCTGCGGCCGGGCTGCGCTTTGCCCTTCCTGACTGCGAGGATCCCCAGCTCGAGTGGTTAGGCAGCTTGCACGTCCTCAGAAAATCAGTTTCGCCGACAGCTGAATGTTGCGCGGTCCGCCGCCGCCGAGGAATGGATTTCCAATTCCCACGTCGGGGGTCACGGTGATCGGCAGAAAGCCAGTGCCGCGCCCGGTAACCGGGTCAATGCTTGAGGTCATGTCCGCCGCAAAGCTCGGCAGCAACGGGTTTGAAAAATTCGGATGGTTGAGAATGTTGAAAATCTCGGCTCGAAGTTGAATCTTTACGCCTTCGGTTATGGGGGTGTCCTTGAAAATCGAAAAATCAACATTCTGATAGCCCGGCCCTCGAAGCGCGTTGCGCCCCAACGAGCCAAAGTGCCACGTCCCGGGAATGCATGAACCCGCGCTGCCATCGCCGGCCGGATCAAGCGTGCACGGCACCTGAAAGGCTGACAGGTTGATGAATCGATCCGGACCGCTGGTACCCGCATACGGATCTCCGACGAGATCGGGACGCGGGAAAAACTCGCCCGTGTTGTTGTAGTCGTCAAACAGCGTCAGGTGAAACGGATTGCCGCTGCGCAAGGTGACCACAGTGTTCAGTTGCCATCCGTCGCCCAGACGAGGGTGAGATTTTGCGAAGTTGGGAATCCGGTAACTGGCGGTAGCCACGAAGCGGTGCCGGCTATCGAAGTTGGAATTGCCGCGTTCGAGATCGGCGCGGTAACTGTTGTCCGGTTGGGTTGCGTTTGCGACATAGTCCTGGCCATCGGAAGCGTTGTCGATGGAATGCGACCAGGTGTAATGGATCGCTGAGGACCAGCTCCGCCAGTTGCGGATGGTGAAACTCGTTTGCAACGCGTTGTAGCCTGAACCGGCGCTCGTCTCAAGGTGATTTACGTAAAAGAAGGTGCCTCCCGACGGCGCAAAGGGCCCGTTATCAAACGGCCGCGCCGACGAGACGCTCGGGTTCGCGGGCTGATTGATGTCGCGATAGCGAAAGAGTTTGGTGCCGTGCGAGCCGACGTATCCAACTTCGAGCACGCCGTTGCGAAACAACTCCTGTTGCACATTCAAGTTGTAGTTTTGGACATATGGCGTGCGGAGGTTTGAAGAGACGGCAAACACGTCAGAGTCCAGGAAGTCGGTGAAGATCGGCACACCCGCCTGGATTGTTCCGACGGTGGAAAATGAGAATAGTATTGGCGACGAGCCAACGGGATTGAAGGCTGGGCCGGGATTGAAAGTATTGAAAGGCAATTGCCCGGCGAAGAAATCCTGCGAGAACGCATCGTAGAACAAACCCCATCCGCCACGCACCACCGTCTTGCCTTTTCCTCCCAGATCCCAGGCAAATCCGACCCGGGGCGAAAAGTTGTTGAAGTCGCGCGGGTACAAACGCGGCAGTTCTGGCGACCCAACCAGCACCAGGCCGCGCGTGGGATCAAAGTTGCTCAGCAGATTGTTCTTTTCGCCGATAACGCCGAAGTAGTCCCAGCGCAAGCCAAGGTTCAGAGTTAACCGCGAATTCCAGCGAAGGCTGTCCTGCAAATATCCGGCGTGTGAGTTTTGAAACGTATTGCGGTTTGAATTACCGCGAGCCGCGCGCCCGCCACCCAGATCGCCGGCCAGAAAATCAGCCAGTGAGCCGAAATCAAGCCGGCCGCGATATCCCGCGTCAAAAAACTGACTTACGGTAGTGCGACGAAACTCGTAACCAAACTTGAGATCGTGTCTGGCATGTTTCAGCGAAAAGTTGTCAATCAGATGGTAGTTGATGTCAGTGCGCGCGCGCGGGACGGAGAGTGTCGCACCGATATTGGCAATCCCGAGATCGTCCTGGATCCGAATCAGCGGCAGCCCAAAGTCCTGCGGGTCAGTAATCCCTGTATTCAAACCAATCGACCCCGGATCGAAGTCACCATCTTCGGGAAAGAACCCCTGCCTGAACCGGTTATAGCCAAAACGCAATTCGTTCACCCGGGTGGGCGAGAGTATTTTCAAGTATGAGATGGATACGAGATGGACCTTGGTGGGCGTGACGGTGTTGTAGCCCGGCAGAATGTTGCCGGCGAGAATTGCCAGCGGAAACGACTGATCGCTGGTGCCGTAAAAATAACGGCCGGTAAGCTGGTTGTCTTTATCGAACGAGTGGTCGATCTTGCCGATCAAACTGTCCACATCATTCGACGCGCGGGTCGTCACAAAAAGGTTTGGCTGGCCCGAATTGTCGAATAACGGCAGCGGGCGATTTGGCGTCGGCCATGGGTTGCGGGCCAGCAAATTGGCGATGACCGGATTCGAGGGCCCGCCGAGAGCGGCTATCTCGAGCGGGTCGGGAACCCGCGCGGTGGAGTTGAGCCCGACACGTTCGCGCTGCCCTTCATACGCGAAATAGAAGAAGGTGCGATTACGAACAATCGGACCACCGAGCGACCCACCAAACTGATTGTTTCGAAACGCCGTCTCCGGATCTGGTTTTGGGTTGAAAAAGTTCCGCGCATCAAGTTTGTTATTGCGGACGAACTCAAATAGCGATCCGTGAAAGTCGTTGGTTCCTGACTTGGTAACTATGTTGACGATGGCGCCGGCGTTACGTCCGTATTCTGCTTCGAAGTTGGAGAGGATTGCGACTTCTGAGATCGCTTCGATGGGAAGAATGGTCGCGGGCGTACCAAACACGCCGGCTTCGTTGATCGCCGGCAAGTTGCGATAGCCGTCGTTCATGTCAGTGCCATCGATCAGATAATTGTTAGCCCGGCCACGATTGCCATTGGCGCTAAATAATCCGAATGAGCCGGGTGAATCGGTGGCGCCCGATGGATCACCGGTTGCGCCCGGAATCATCACCAGAAACTTGGTGAAGTCGCGACCATTTACGGGCAGGTCGGCGACTTCTCTGGTCCTTATGGAACCGCCCAGTGTATTAGTGGTGGTTTCTACTTGATTCGCCGCCGCGATGGTTACCATCGCCTCCGAGCCCGCTACCGCCAAAGTCACGTCAGCCCGCTTCTCGGCCGCGACCGCCACCTCGACCTCCGTCACGGTCGTAGTTTGAAATCCCGTTTTCTCAGCTTTGACTTCGTAAACGCCGGTCTGCAATTCCGCAATGGTGTAGTTTCCGAAGTCATCGGTGACCGTTGATCGCTCTATTCCGGTGGCGACGTTTCTTGCGGTTACAGTCGCACCTGAAACGACTGCGCCATTCGGATCCATCACAGTACCGAGGATGGTTCCCCGGAAGGTTTGCGCAAACGACGGGACTGAAATGGCCAAAAGGAGTACAAGGGCAAGCGCGCTGAGAACGTGCCTGTGTGCGTTACTTGCAACAAAGTTCATAGACAAAGTTTGATTCCGAGTTGGTGCCTTTGACATTGGATGACTACCTCCTCTTCGGACGATGTAGAAACTCAAAGAGCTGGTTCCGGAATACGTGAGCGAGACGATGTCGAGGTGTCGGGATTATATACCTCACCGGGCTGGACGCGAGATGATTTAGCACTTGTGAGACTTCCAAATCAGGACCGGAACATCTAACGCAACCCGACCTATTACAAATTTGCCCCCTACAGACTTGACACGGACCTCGCGCGGGTTTATATTCAACCATACGGTTGAATATAATGGAGGGCCAACAAGCCAACCTGGATCAGACGCTGATGGCGCTGGCAGACCCGACGAGGAGGGCAATTCTACAGCGCTTGTCGAGGGGCGAAGCGCGAGTCACAGAACTTGCGGCACCCTTCGAGATGTCGCTCAATGCAGTTTCGAAACACATTCGCATCCTCGAGCGCGCCGACCTGGTGCGCCGCCGAACTGCCGGACGGGAACACTTCCTGTCATTCAACCGAAAACAACTCGACGAAGTCGCAACCTGGATCGAGACTCAGCGTGCCGTTTGGAACGCGCGACTCGATGCCTTAGAGGCACTGCTCAAGAGCGAGGATGAGGCGGCGTTGTCAACCAAGAAGAAGAAAGGACGATCTCGATGAAAGCAGAATTGAAGGAGCAAGCTGGAAGGCAAGAGGCAGGTGTGGGTGAGTATGGCATATCTACTGAAGCCGGTACGGTTCGGCTCGAACGATTGCTCCCGGGCCCAATCGAACGTGTCTGGGCTTACCTTACCGAGTCGGAGAAACGTGGAAAGTGGTTCGCATCCGGCCCCATGGAGTTGCGCCCGGGCGGGAGCCTCGAATTCCATTTTCATAACTCGGAGCTGACTCCTCACGGTGAAACAACACCGGATCGCTACAAGGAATGTGAAGGTATGGTGAGCAACGGTCAGGTGACCCGATGCGAACCTCCGAACGTACTAAGTTTTACGTGGGGTGAGGAGGCGGGAGACGAATCGGAAGTCACGTTTGAACTGGCCGACCGAGAAGGACAGGTGCTCATGGTGCTGACGCATCGGCGTCTGCGCAACCGCAAGGAGATGGTAGGCGTCGCCAGCGGTTGGCACGTGCATGTCGGGGTTCTTATTGACCAGCTCAATGGGAAGGAACCAAAACCGTTTTGGTCACTGCTCGAGAAGTTGGAAGCAGAATATGATAAGCGGCTGCCGGCGGACGATCGGGCGGTATCTACTTCTTAGTGAAGACGGTTAAGCAAAGCGCCAGGGTCGCCGTGCTGGTTTTGCTCAATGTTTTCCTCTGATGCCGATTAGTTTGCACGGAAGGATTAGCACCCGACCCGTCTCAAAGACTGATTGGATGATATCGCGCAGTCTAAGGCAGCCGTGAAGTAGGAACTTCATGGAATGTTTCTTGAGGAAATTGTCGATCCTGGCGTTCGCCGTTCGACTTGATCTTGAGGCGAGTGGTTAATTGCCAAAAAAGCGCGGGGCTTGAAAGAGTGGCAACTGTTTCGAGCACTGAGCTAGCCTCGTTTTCAACATTCAATGCATCGTTAGAAAGATAAGGAGAAAAGAAATCATGGAAACAAAACCGACGCACGAACAAGCACAACTACACCTGCAAGTCTACGACTTGCGCCGCGAGGCCCGGCTTCGCCAGGCACGGGATTGGTTTCAGCAAAACTACATCGCGGAAACAATCGACGACGCCATGCGCATTGCCGCGCCGGGAACTGAAACTGGAGCCTTCGCGGGAATGGTGATCGGCTATTGGGAACAAGCCTGCGCGTTGCTCAACTATGGACTTCTGCACGAAGATCTTTTCTTTGAGACCAGCTGGGAATTTTTCGGCGTGTGGGAACAACTCAAGGCGGTGGTCCCGCAGTTTCGCGAGGCGTTTGCCGACAAGAACCTTCTTGCAAACCTGGAAAAAGCTGCGGAGCGCTACGAAGCCTGGTCGGAACGACGTTCACCAGGTCATGTTGCCGCTATGCGGAAATTCATTCACCAGGAGCGGAGTAAAACGGCGACGGCAGCGAAAGCCTAACCGTAGTTCAAAAGGCCGGGGGAACCTGCGGCCTCGTCTCCGCTGGACGAGAGCCGTGGGTTCACCGCCGGACCGATTTGAAAGCACATATCCAACCCTTTCAGCCAGTAATGACTTCAACAGACAGAGATTGTCCTCATCGGTCGTAGCGATCGCAGGTCGTGACTTTTACTTTCCTGAGACCTGTAATAAAGTCGCTGAGCGTTCCATCAACAATTTGCGAGGAATCGAATGAAAGCGTCTTTGTCCGAAGACACCGTCACCGGAATTATTGGCCGGCTGAGTGAGGCAAACAAAGATTTCGCAACGAACTATCCCGGCGAAACAGGTCGACGACAGCCGGTGCACACCGTCTACGGTGGCGCACATCTTTTCAAATCAGACTCGGCCCAACGCCTGGGCGTGCTCGCGCGACGATCACTGGACCAGTTTGCGCCTGACTTTCTGACCTTCGCCAAAGCCATCGGCCTGCCGGGCGCTGAAAACTTGCCGGAGGAAGTCGAGGAAGATGATGGTCTCAGCGGGCGCCTGGAAAACGATCCGGGACGGACACGCCGGGAAGACAAAAGCGCCTGGCTGGCCCACTCAATCTATAACCGCGTCAGCGAAAAACTCAGGCGCGAGCCGGTTGAAGACTTTCGCATCGACTTCGAAGATGGTTATGGGAATCGACCTGACGATGAGGAAGACGGCCATGCGGCGTCGGCAGCCGGCGAAGTCGCTGAAGGAATGGCCAATTCGACGCTGTCTCCGTTTATTGGCATCCGCATCAAACCGTTCACCGAAGAATTGCGACAGCGCAGCATGCGCACGCTGGATATTTTCGTTTCGACGTTGCTTGAGAAGTCCGGCGGCAAGTTGCCTGAAAACTTCGTAGTGACCTTGCCGAAGATTACGATCCCGGAGCAAGTCACTGCCCTGGCGGATCTATTTGACCAGCTCGAAAAGACTACCGGGTTGCCGGCTGAATCGCTCAAACTCGAGATGATGATCGAGACCACACAGTCGATTATCGACGCTCGGGGTGGGATTAATCTGCCGCTATTGCTTCAGGCTGCCCGCGGCCGTTGCATCGCGGCCCACTTTGGTACCTACGACTACACCGCGAGTTGCAGCATCACCGCCGCACATCAGCACATGACGCATCCGGCCTGTGACTTTGCGAAGCACATGATGCAGGTGTCTTTCGCGGGCACCGGCATCTGGCTTTCGGACGGTGCGACAAACATCATGCCGGTGGCGCCACACCGCTTCAGCGAAGGTGGTCCACCTCTGACCTCGCAACAGATTGCGGAAAACCGTTCGGTGGTTCACCGCGCCTGGAAGCTCCACTACGATCACATTCAACATTCGCTGGAAGGCGCGTTTTATCAGGGCTGGGACCTGCATCCGGCCCAGCTGCCGACTCGTTATGCGGCGGTCTATTCGTTTTTCCTCGAGAGTTTGGACGCCGCGTCGGAGCGTTTGAAAAACTTCGTCGAGAAGGCAGCGAAGGCGACCCTGGTTGGCGACGTTTTTGATGATGCGGCCACGGGCCAGGGTCTGCTCAACTACTTTCTGCGGGCAATTAACTGCGGCGCGCTGACTGAAGACGAGGCGGTTGATTTATCAGGACTCACCGTCGCCGAACTGCGTTCAGGTTCGTTCGTGAAGATACTTAAGAATCGACAGGATTTGTAAGTTTTTGGTGCGGCGGCCTGGCGCCGCTTTCTCAACGGGCATTAGGAATATTACGTGTAAGGACAACGAGTCGTGGCCAAAGCGGCGCCTGGCCGCCGCACTCCAAAAAAACCGGAGGTTTCATAATGAGGATAGTTTTCAGCTTACTGCTCGTAGGCAGATTGATATTGGTCACGTTGATAATGGGCACATTGATAACGGCAGACACTTCAGCGATGCAAAGACGCACCGCCAGGAAGCAAGCCGGCGATCCCGAACTGGGAAAAAAGATCCGGCGGTTCTCACCAACAGTGTTGACCGCAAACACCGCGCGTCTCTCGGCAGGCGATCGCAAGGCGCTGGTCAAGATCATCGAAGCGGCAAAGTTGCTGGATCCTTTATTTTTGCGCCAGGTTTGGAGCGGTAACGACGCACTCAAGTTGAAGCTTGAAGCTGACAAAAGCGCGGCTGGCCGGCAACGGCTGCACTATTTCCTGATCAATGACGGACCATGGTCGCGCCTGGACAGCAACGCGCCTTTCATTGAAGGCGTGCCTCACGAAAAACCACCGTACGCTAACTTTTATCCCGACGACATAACCAAAGACGAATTTAATTCCTGGCTCGCCGGCTTGTCTGACGCGGAGAAAGAAAAGGCCACGGGTTACTTCTATGCGATCCGCCGCGACCCGAATGGCAAGTTGATGAGTGTGCCCTACAGTCAGGAGTATCGCGAGTTTCTTGAACCCGCGGCGCGGCTGTTGCGCGAGGCTGCTGCCCTGACCACAAACGGCACGCTGAAAGATTTTCTTGCGAAACGCGCCGATGCGTTCCTCTCCAACGATTACTATGCGAGCGACGTGGCGTGGATGGATCTCAAGGCGCCGATCGACCTGACGATCGGCCCCTACGAAACCTACGAGGATGAACTCTTCGGATACAAAGCGTCGTTTGAAGCTTACGTCACGCTGACGGACGCGGCGGAGAGCGCCAAACTCGAAAAGTTTAGCCAACACTTGCAGGAGCTCGAAGACAACCTGCCGCTCGAAGCGCGTTACCGGAACCCGAAGCTCGGCGCGTCGTCGCCGATGCGGGTGGTGAATGAAGTTTTCGGCTCGGGCGAAGGAAACAGTGGCGTGCAAACGGCGGCCTTCAATCTTCCCAACGACGAACGCGTGGTAAAAGAAAAGGGCTCCGCGCGGATCATGTTGAAGAACATCCAGGATGCGAAGTTCAATAAGGTCCTGGTTCCGATCTCCCGCGTCGTGCTGGCCCCTGAGCAGCAAGGGGAGATTGCTTTCGATTCGTTCTTCACGCATATCCTGATGCACGAGTTGATGCACGGGCTGGGGCCGCACAACATCACCGTAGGCGGCCAGTCGACCACTGTGCGATTGCAACTCAAGGATCTTTATTCCTCAATTGAAGAGGCAAAGGCCGATGTAACGGGTCTTTGGGCGCTGCAGTATTTGATTGATAAGGGCGTCATCGACAAACAGATGCAGCGCACGCTCTACACGACCTACCTGGCGAGCATGTTTCGTTCGGTGCGTTTCGGGTTGACCGAATCACACGCGCGCGGGACAGCGCTTCAGTTCAACTATTTCATTGATGAAGGCGCGGTCAAATTCGACGTTGCCACGAGCAAGTTCAGTATTGATAACGCAAAGATCCGGGAGGCAGTGAAGAAGCTGACCAACGAGTTGCTGACGATTGAGGCTGAAGGTTCTTACGACAAGGCCAAGGCAATCCTGGACAAGTATTCATTGTTGCGGCCGGAAATGAAGGGTGCGCTTGAACGCCTCAGCGAGGTTCCGGTGGATATCGACCCGATCTTTCCACTGGCGAAATAGCGCACTTTGGCCCGGGTCAGATGGGAGTCCACTACCGTACTCAGCTTGACTGCCAACCTGCTGAGTTGTACAGTAAGTCTGTACGGAGACGCTCAATGGCACATCGAACAACTTATACCGCCGCACGGGCAAATTTTGCGGCGCTCTGCAACAAAGCCGCCGACGACCGCGAAGTGATTATTATTAGCAGACGTAACTCTGGCGACGTTGCTCTATTGGCTGCAAAGGAATTGTCCAGCCTACTTGAAACCGCTCATCTTTTGAGATCACCCAAAAATGCACGACGCCTCATCGCAGCATTGGGCCGTGCAAAGGCCAGAAAAGGCAAAGTCCACTCGGTAGACAAATTGCGCCGGGAGATGGGGCTTGAGTCAACAAAAACGTAAAGCTCCCAAAAGAGAAGCTGTTTTTCAGCCTGAATTCAGAGACGATCTTAGGTACTGGATAAGAACCGACCGGAAAACTGCTTTACGCGCCTTCGACTTGATTGAAGCGGTAATGCGAGATCCATTCGACGGCATTGGGAAGCCCGAACCACTCAAGTACTTAATGTCTGGAGCTTGGTCGCGGCGTTTAACCGAAGAGCACCGGATTGTGTATCTGGTCAGTGGTGATCGAATAGACTTCCTGCAGGCTCGCTATCACTACTAGGTCTCTCCGGCGTTAGGCCCTCCTGATAAACTTCGCGGCTATCCAACCCAACACAATCAGAATCGAGAGAATGATCCAGTTGTAGCGGTCGCCGTAGGTAACACCCGGGAAGTGGTTGCTGATCATGATAAAGACAACCGGCACGGCCATGAACGTATTTTGTTTTGAGCGCAACTTCGCCTGAGCGCTCAACGTGTCATCCGGTTTTTGTCCTGCATTGAGCGCGGCAATCATTTTCTTTTGCGCCGGCAGGATGTGCATCCAGACGTTGGCAGTCATGATCGTGCCCATCATCGCGCCCACATGAATGTAAACGGCGCGGCCAGTTAGAAAATGCGTCAAGCCATATGAGACGCCAACCAGCAACAGATAGGCAACCACCGCAAAAGCCTTTTCGTTTTTCGCTAGCGGGGTACGCATCATCACGTCGTAAACCAGGCCACCGAGAAAGAGCACGCCGATTCCCAAACCTACGGCCGCGCCCACGCTGAGGTCGCGGACGTCGGGATCAACCAGCGCCCCGCCGCCCAGGTAGAAGAGCACGATCAATAGAGCCATGCCGCTCAGCCAGGTCGTGCCGGCTTCCCAGCGAAACCAGTGGAGCGTTCGCGAAGCGAGGTCCGGCACTTTTCGTTTCTCGACCACATAAAAACCGCCGCTGTGGACCATCCAGATTTGCGCCGCACTGCCAGTATTCGCGACAGCCTTTTCTTCCTCAGTCAGGCGCGCGTCCAGCCAGGTGAAGTAATAGGTAGTTCCCACCCACATGATGCCCGCAAAAACGTGCACCCAGCGGAAGATCAGGTTAAGCCATTCGCTGATAGTTGGATCGATCATATGTGTAGCGCAAGCTGTTAGCTTGCGACCCAAACTAACAGTTTGCGTTACTAGCTGCCGCGATAGGTTGAATAGCCAAACGGGCTAATCAAAAGCGGGATGTGGTAGTGCTGTGCGGTGTCGTCGATCCTGAAGACCACGGTGACCTGCGGGTAGAAATACTCGATATCGAGTCCGGAAAAATAGTGCTCTGTATCGAAGACCAGTTTGTAGGTGCCGCTGGAGATTGGTTGCTCCACCAGGAAGAATGGTTTGACGCGGCCGTCTTCGTCGGTCCAGGCATGACTGAGTTCGGTCCAACTCTCGTCTGTGTTTTGCGTGGCCAGGTAAACCGCCACGCCCCCGGCAGGCGCGCCGCGCGAGATATCAAGTACGTGGGTGGAAATCGTGCTCATCGATCAATCAGCAGTTAGAAGTCTACCGTCTGGAGTCGGTAAGTCAATATGTAAAAACTTGCATCAGAACCGGGAGCAGTAGCGACGGGGTTGCGGCTCTGCCGCCCGATGTGCGGTGGTGGCTCTGCCCCACCGTAAGAGACTTTTTTCTTTTTGGGGCTGCGCCCCGAAAAGGGCATAGCCCAAAAATGTTATGAGTGCGACGGAAGGTCGGAGACCTTCCGCACATCGGGCGGCAAAGCCGCAACCCGGTCGCTACTGCTCCCGGTTCTGATGCGCTCGTTATCTCTCCAGCGTCTCGATCAGCTTCTTCAATCTCAACTCGGTAATTTTCGCCTGCTCGGCGGCGGCAATCCTCAACTCCGTTTCCGGATCGTTTCCCAGCCGGTTCCGCAGTATTCCCAACATCTCTTCCGAGGTCTTCCCGCTGGCGCAAACGATGAAGATGAAACCAAACTTCTGGTGATACTCATCATTCAAAGCCGACAGCCTTTGCTTCGTCTCTTGAGCGGAATCGCGCGTACCTGCTTGCTCTTCTTCAGACCATTTCACAGCTTCCGCTGATGTCGGTGCGGCCGCCTTCTGCTCGCCTATTCTTGGGTGACTGTGAAATGCCTCTAACCAATCCTGCTGCTCAAGGGCCCACCAATTCTGAACTGCGCTCTCAAGCAACTCGCCCAAATTCGTGAACGGTCGCCCGGCCGCCATCCGGCGCGCCCAGTTCTTTGAGCCACAGCACTTCAAAAACTCATTGATGGCCTCACCTGGGTTAAGTGAGTTCCACCGTTCGAGAGCTTGGTCTTCCTGCACGATTCAATTGCACCCAACGTTTTTCATTACTCAAGTCGCCCATAAACTCGCAGCCGGCTTACGCCACCATCCGGAAAAATGTTGAAACGCAAATGCGAGACAGTGCCGGCAGCCAGGAGTTCATTTTCAAAATGGTGTCGCGTGTGCGCCTGTAACTTCGTGCGCGGCAAAACATTGGTCCAGGCGACTGATAGATCTGTCAGCGTCTCTTCCGGCAGGCCCGCCGCATTCACCGCCTCGAGCGAACAACTCTCGGGAAAGTTGCCCTTGAACCATGAGGTGTCGACTTCCAAACGACGAATCGTTCCCGGCATTCCGAGCTTAATGATGGTCCAGTCGTGACCGGGCCCGCGGCGTCGTTTCGTTTCCCAACCATCGCTCATGTTGAGAGCGCGTCCCGGCATGATCAAATTGTGGCGGTGACCAAAAAACATATCGCTACAGGAAAGCACCCGGCCGCCATTCTCCACCGCCGCCAGATCCACGTCGCCACCTGTCCGCCTGATTCGTTCCCAATCAGGCACGACCTCGCCATAAACTCTCAATCGCGCCACGCCGCCATCGGGATAAATCTTGAAACGCAGGTGGGTGTAGCGTTCGTCACTCTCAATCGGAAAAGAATTCCGCGAATCGCCAGCCAGCGGCAGCTGCGGCAGAATTTGGGTCCACCTAATCGCTTCGCCCTGCATCTCTTCCGTCGTGGGTTGACCATCAACCGCACAGGCTTCGAGTGAACAGTGTTCCGGATAATTGCCTCGAAAGTAACTCGTGTCCACGACGACGCCACGAATCCTGCCCGGCAGGCCCAGCCGGATGATGCACCAGTCGAGACCTGGATTGCGGCTGCGACGCGTCTCCCAGCCATCCATCCACTTACCGAGGTCGGTGTATTTACCTTCAATGAAGACAGGCGCGGCGGGCTTTAGCAGGTTCTCCTTGGGCGCAAAAAACTCATCGTTGGCCACCAACACCGCGCCGCCAAGTTTTTCAGAAGCCAGATCAACTAATTCAGTGAAGTCCATTTTCTCGACATCAACCTTCAGGGTAAAAGACGAAGATAGTGCAACCGGTTTTCGATTGCGGAACGTGTGACGAGCCTTTGGCGTTGTGAATGAAACTCCCGGCCGGGTAATCTCTCACGCCGTCGTTGAAAACGCCGGACACTACGTAGACCTCTTCAGGTCCGGGTTCGTGCACATCCAAGCCTTCCCAGCAGGCGCCCGGATCGAGTTCAACCACCTGCGCAGTTGCGCCGCTCTCAGATTGCCACAGCGTGCGCACCCGAACGGTGCCGCCGAATTTTTCTTTTACCGGCGCATCTTCGGTTCGCGCCCACTCAACTTCAGACATCGATGCCTCCTGTAAAGCAAACTGTTAGTTTGCGTGTGGTTAGTTATCGGCTTGGCGAAACTCCAACGTAGACAAAGGCGGCTCTGCCGCATTCCGTGCGGTAAGCCTTTGGCTTACCGGAAAACGCTTTTTCACTTGAGGCTATGCCATTCCTCAATCCAAATCACAGCCCGGTATTCGCTCGTTCATGGGGACGTGACGCAAACTAACAGCTTGCGTTACACCAACAAACATCCTTCCGGCTCGGTGATCAATTCGCCTCCATCATATATCTTCCGGCCGCGGAGAAAAGTTTTCTCCACGACGCCGTCGAGCATCCGATCTTCGTATGGAGTCAACTTGTGGCGATGTTGAAGTCTTTCTCCTTTTACTTTGAATCGTTTTCCAGGATTCCAAATGATCAGGTCAGCATCATAACCGGGAGCGATTGAGCCTTTCCGGCCTGCCAACCCGACAAGTTTTGCCGGCGCTCCACATACCCAGCGGGCGAGCTCATTGATCGAGAAACCGCGGCTCTTCGCTTCAGTCCAAACCGCAGGCAAACGAAGCTCGAGCGAGGAGATCCCGCCCCACGCCTGAAGAAAATCGCCGCTCTCACGCAACTTCATGGCCGGCGGGCACGGTGAATGGTCCGAGACAATCATGTCGATGGTGCCGTCGGCCACGGCGCCCCAAAGCTGTTCGCGGTTTTCCTGTTCACGAATTGGTGGACAACATTTGAACTCCGTGGCTCCGTCCGGAATTTCTTCCGCCGCGAAGGTCAGATAGTGTGGGCAGGTTTCAGCGGTCAGCAACACACCCGAAGCTTTGGCTCCAGCAAGCATCGACAAGGCGTCGGCGGACGAGTGGTGGACGATGTGAACCCGGGTGCCAAATTCCTCGCTCAACCTGATCATCAATTCAACCGCTTCGTTTTCGGCCGCCCGTGGACGCGAGGCAAGGAAGGTTGCGTACTCGGTAGGACAGACATTCTTGTCTGTCCGGGTTTCGCTTTCTCTTCCTGTTTGTGTTTCAGCGGCAACCGAACAGGCAGGAATGCCTGTCCTACTGATCGGCCCGGGAACTTCCGCATGCACTATCAGCACAGCGTCGAGCCTTGCCAGTTCGGGCATGGCGGTTCGCAAATCTGCTTCCGTTACGTTGGGAAATTCATCCACGCCGGAATGGATCAGGAAGCACTTAAACCCAACCACGCCGCGCTTGAATAACAAAGCAAGCTCCGCGGTGTTTCTCGGAACCACCCCGCCCCAAAACCCAACGTCCACGTAACTCTGCCCGCGGGCCGCGGTCAACTTCTCTTCAAGTCCGGCTACTGTCGTCGTCGGTGGAACCGAGTTGAGCGGCATGTCGATGAGCGTGGTGACGCCACCTGCCGCCGCCGCCCGCGTAGCTGTCCTAAACCCTTCCCACTCCGTTCGCCCAGGCTCATTGACATGAACGTGACTGTCAACGAGTCCCGCCATCACCACGGAGTCATCGCCGGCATCAATCACTTCACAATCCGTCGGGACGTTGTCGTAGGTTTCTACGGCAACAATCGTGTCGGCCGAAATGTGGATCGACGCCGGAACAATCGATCCCGGCAAAACGACTTGTTTGCCCCGAATTACGAAATTTTGATTGGGCATTTCCCAGCCCGTCGTAATCAAGTGAAAGTTGGTGGAGGTGGCGGCAGATCCGGTTGATGACCGCCGCTGAGACCAAATACCTGCTCATACGCCGTGGCCAGGGCGCCCATGGTAATAGGCATGACGAACAGTGCCCCCACATAACAAAACAGCAGTCCGACGAAACCCAGTAACCCGTTCAATAGCAGGAGTCCTAGCACTCGCCAGAAATTTGCCAGACCGGCTTTGATACTGAGCTTCACAGCATCGACTCCAGACAGTCCCCGGTCGACAATCAGCGGGTAGGCAAACGTGAACACTACGGAGAGCGTTAGCACGATTATCATTATCACAATCCAAACCACGGCAAAGAAACCGAAGAAACCAAGCATTACCGAGGGATCAGGATTTTCGCCCTGCTGAGCCATCATCGCGAGCATGCCGATGTAGAAGATTATGTAAGTGGGCACGACGATCACCATCACCGGAACCATGTGGACCAGCGTTGCGATCACACTGTTCGCGAAGTAGTCAAAGCCTTTGAAGAGGTCGTTAAACTCCACCCGCTGGCCTCGCCGCAATTTGAAGAAGGACAAGTAAATTCCGCACATCATCGGACCAAGGAGAACACCAAGCGGCACGAGGCTCCCGATGAGCAATCCAATCGCGCAAATACCAAAGAACAGCCAGTATTGGGTTTGCACCAGTGCCCAACCCGTTTTTAGACATTCAACAGGCGAGACTGCCTTGCTGCGAAACTCCGGTGTGCCGGTGTAGCCGTTCATCGTGTTGGTCCTTTCATTGGGAAGGGGAACTTCGATTCCAACCCGCGTTGTCAATGACGTCCTTCAATTGACCTTTAATCGCTTCAGTGTAAATCATGGCCCCCATGTGATTTGGGTGACCCAGCGAAGCATAACGGCAAAACAGCAGACTGGCTTTACGTTTTTTCTTTTCTTCCGCAGGTTCCTTGCCCTTCGGGGCCTTGAATGTCTCTTTGCAACTCTTGACCCGGCTTTCTCTGACTTTGTCATCAGGTTTGTAAGCCGTCGCACCCAGCGAAAGGATAATCAGAATTTTTCTGAAGCCGGAAAGATTGGTGGAGCCAAATACAAAGTTCCACAAGAGCGTCTCGGAAGCCGCAAAGGAGTGTTCAGGCCAGAATTCGATTTCCACAAAGATGATTCGCGGCGGCAGCCCTTTTTGGACGACCTCGTCGTTGACTCTATTCACCATGTCCCGCAGCGAGATGGTGGAAAACCTGTACCAGGCTTCTGAAACATTGATTAGGCGGCGGCGAATCTCCCGATCGTCCATGCGCTTTATCTCGGGCCGATCGTGGTTGATTTCCTTGAGCAGCATGCGCAGGAATGTGTTGTCCGCCGTGTCGGTCGAAACGATCCGGTAGTAGCCGGTTACCACGACATACGCGTTGGGGAAATTCCCGACGATACGCCGCAGCAGGTCACCCATGCCCACGCCGCAGCGAGCAGTGACTTGTTCTCGCAGTGACTCGGGCACTGTTGTTGGATCCAGAAGTGTTTTGACACCCACGTCGTTGATGCAACCGTCGACGAGAACCAGGTCCACTTTTTCCCGATCCGGTCCGTAGTGGGCCAGGGCACGATCCAGTTGCTCATTTATTGATGGGAAGTCGAGGTTCACCTCGCCGTCGTCAGACTTATACGGGATGCGCTGGGCGCTTGCGGCATCGATCACGGCGCCCGAGTGAGCTTCAACTCTTTCCGTAACTTCCTTTCCCGTCTTCTCCGCAAGCCAGCACTTAACGCGCCACCAGAACTTTTGCTCGCGCTTCAATCCCTGACCCCACATGATGGAGTCTCCCAGCACGAGCATTTGCAATTGGCCCTGGCGGGCGGACTCGCGTCCGGGGCAATCAGCGAAGGCGTTGCCGGCGCCAGACAAAAACAGGAAAACCAACCCGCATATTACTGTTAGTGTCCGGTTAAGTTGTTTGTGGTTCATTGAATCAGTTTAGTGAAGGAACCAGAGTACGTCGCGCCGGCCGGGCTACTTGTTTACTTGCAACAGGAAATCTTCAAGTAAATTCTGACTTACTCGCAAGCGATAGTCTCGAGTTGAGCGAATATCGTCTATCGGAGCGATTTCAGCGGCCAGCGAGTCCCGGGCCCGTCCAATCAGAACTTCATCGACCTTGTTTCCGCGAATCACGTCTTCCGTCCTGGTGCAGCGAAGTGGCACCGGCGCAATACTGCCGAACGCGATGCGCACGTGGTCTATTGCACCTTCATCAACTCGGGCCGTGGCAGCAACGCAGACTTTTGATATCGCTTGCGCCTTTCGCGTGCCCACCTTGCGATAGTAATGATACAGATCCGGCCAGCGGCGGGGCAGACGAATGCGGGCGAGCAGTTCGTCAGGCTCTATAATCATTTTCTTGTAGCCAGTGTGAAAACTCTGGTATGGCACCCAACGCGAGCCGCGCACGGAAAGAAGTTCCAACTCGGCGTTATAGGCCAAAAGAGCTGGAGGCGAGTCAGCCGCCGGGGAGGCGTTTGCGATGTTGCCGCCAATTGTGCCGCGGTTCTGAATGGCAAGCCCGCCAGTCTCGCCGGCTGCCTGGCACAGCATTGGAAACTCGGCGCGCAGAATTGGATGGGACTGGACTTCTGTGTACGTGGTCAATGCGCCCAGGGTCACGTGATCGGTAGTGACTGCGATGCCGCCAAGCTCCGCAAGGTTCCAAATGTTGAGATAGTTTTCGTGTTGCAGCTTGCCAGACTCAAGCAGCACCATCAGATCGGTGCCACCGGCAAAGGGTCGCCAAACTCCTGGCTCGCGCGCGAGCACGCTGAGCGCTTCGCTCAAATTCTGCGGTGTAATCAACGTGTAGCTTGGAATGTGAGCTCTCATTTTGATGGTCGCGGCGAATCTTTTGAAGACCCCTTGGATTTATTGCCAGGCTTCCCGTAATTTTCTGCGATTGGGAGCTTCGCCTTCTGAAGAGACAAACAAAGCCGGCGCAACTGTGAAACCCGTTTAAGCCTTGCGGTAACCGCCTTTGCCGACATATCAACTTGCTTCATCAGAGTCCTCTGCCATGAGTGCTTTAATGTCGACCAAATCCTGGTCACTCCCCCGTAGCTGTTTTAGTGCAATTAGCCCACTGGCAGTAACCACGGAAAGGCTTCCACCCTCCCATTTTGCCTGAACTCGAGTTTCCCAAATCGGCAGTATGGCAGGCGTAACCAGCAGAAAGTCTAAAGACAAAAGGTCCCCATCCTCGGGATCAATTTTCGACACTCGGCGAATCTCGATGGCGCCATCGGCGAAACTGAGCTCTTTGCCCCGGATGTTGTAATCAAGAGACTTTGCAATCTCGAAAATCTCTCCCAACGAATCCGAAAGGACCAGCATATCGATGTCGATGGTTGCGCGTGTTCGACCATGGACGCCCATTGCCATCCCCCCACACAAGGCGTAGTCGATCTTGTGCTCATCGAGACTTGCAACCAGCGTACGAAGTTCATCAACGAGATCCAGCATAGTCAGCCCGCTTTCTGACAGGCGCGCAAAACCGACTCAAATATCTTCATGTAACCGGTACAGCGGCAAAGATTCCCGGCCAGTCCGGTGCGAATGTCTGCTTCGGTCGGGTCTGGGTTTCGCTCGAGCAGATCTACGGCGGCCATCACCATACCTGGAGTACAAATCCCGCATTGCGCACCACCGCAATCGATAAACGCCTGCTGCACGGCGTGCAACTGATCGCCGGTCGCCAGACCTTCAATCGTCTTGATCGACGCGCCATCAACCTGCGCCACGGGAACAAGACAACTATTAACGATCTGGCCATCGATCAAGACTGTACACGCGCCACACTCGCCTTCGCCGCATCCTTCCTTGGTTCCCGTCAGGCGCAACTGCTCGCGCAACACATCGAGCAGGCGCTCCATCGGGTACGCCTCAAGCGTTCTCGGCTGACCGTTGACGTTACAGTTAACTTTGGTTTTCTTGTCGGCTAGTGACATGTTCACGTTCAAGCCCGACTATTACGGCTTCAACTCGAAGCATATCATGTTCGGCAGGTTGGATTGGGCCGATTGCCCACGAGTCGAACGCCGCGCCGGCAAAGGCAGCGGCGCCTGGTTTTCGCGGCACCCGCGCACCTGCGCGAGCTTTGCTTGAGAACCTCGAAGCCGGCGAACGATCGGCGAATTTCTCCTGCGGTTTCCCGGCGTTGCTCTTGAACGAGTTGTTACCATCCTTGGGTTTACCCCGAACACAGACTGGCCGGGGTTTAGATCTGGTCAACCCTCAATTCAAGACTTGGCACGGCGATTTTGAATCAATCGGGCACCGCAATCTATCGAGTTCTTTGTAGGGCACCGTCTTAGGATCTCGGGACGCGTAGGTCGTCACCACAATTTCGTTGGGAAACACATCAGCAATCGTGTAGTTATTTGCCATATCAAACTTATCGCCAGCGATGCCTTGCTTCTTGTTCTTGGCTTTATAAAGACCCGCACCCCCACCGCCTGAGACGATATACGTAATGCCTGTCAGATCCGTGTTGCCGCACTGCGTTGCGCCTTTGGGCGGACTCTTCGAGTAGCCGCATCGTAGTGTTCGGTAATAATTGTGGTCGTGTCCTTGAAACACCAACCTGACCCCGTACTTCAGAAACAGCGGGTGGAGATGCCTCTGGAGAGAAACCTTGCTGCCATGGTTCCCAATGGAAAAGAGGGCGATGTGAAAGTAAGGGACAATGAACTTATCCGCGGCCCGCGCATCGCGAAGTTCCGATTCCAGCCATTCATATTGCGCCTCTCCTGGCGCCAATTTGTTTGTTCTGAGACTGTTGATCGAAATGAACCGAACGTTTCCTCGATCAAAAGCATAAAAAAGTTTGGTGCTGCCTGGGCGAGACGGCTCAGGCACGCGATCCTGGTAGGCTCCTGTTGCCCACTTGTTCAAGAAAACATCGTGGTTACCGACCGCCGGGTAAAGTGTGATCTCTTTTTGACGGAAGATCTCTGTGATTTCGTCAAACTTTCTCCACTGGGATTTTGAGAGTGCCGATTCGACCAGATCTCCCGTCGTCAGTATCAGGGAAGGTTTGGCGGTGACTAACCGGGATACAATCTCCTGGTGGGTCTTTTCACCACTTCGTGAATCTCCATAAACGGCAAAACGAAATTCACACGGGGCTGCGCACGGTTCTTGCGCGAACACCTGATTGAGGCTCGTCATCAGCAGAACTATGAAAAAACATGACGCGGAGAGTGAGAGTTTTAAGAGTTTCATGATGTCTCCTTTAGGTTGGGGTTGAGGTCATTGGCAGCAAATGCCACTTGAGAGCCGGTAGTGGGCCAATTTGATAATTATGAGACCCAAAGGTCAGCCATTGAGTGCGGAGAGTCACATTCGTTACAGAACCGAGCGCGGCGGATGCTAAGGTCTACTTGGGTGGTATCCGTTCACAAGACAGGGGGATGACGAAAACCGGGCTGCGGCAACCTGCTTCGGACACAGTTGATTTCCAGCGTCCGGCGTTACCCCGACACGTCGGGGTTCTGTAGTGACCTCGTTTACTCGAAACTGAGCCGCTACCAAATAGCCTTTACTAATCTCGGGGTCAGTAAGGCGGGCTTGCCCCGCGCTCTTCCTCACCGCAGCTCACAATTTTTCCATCAACGCTTCCGGCATCAGCGGCACATGATTGAAACTAACCCCGGTGGCGTTTTCAATCGCATTCAAGATTGCCGGCGCCGGGCCATCCATCGGCAGTTCGCCAATTCCTTTAGCGCCCCCGGGCCCGTAGGCATAAGGGTTCTCTTCGAAATAAACACGAATCGGCGGGATGTCTGCGGCCGTGGGCATGATGTAATTAGTCATCTGGTTGTTAGCCATGCGGCCGTTTTGCCAAACGACGCTCTCGAAAAGTGTGAAACCAATCGCCTGGGCCACCCCGCCTTCGATCTGTCCAGTTGCCAGCACCGGATTGATCACCCGGCCAACTTCCTGCACCGCCACAAAATCATCGACATGAGTCTCATATGTCATCATGTCAACCGAAACTTCGGCAACGTAAACCGCCCACGCATAAGTGCCGTAGGCATCGCCCTGATATTTCTCGTCGTCCCAGTGAACATTCGGCGGCGGCTGATATTTACTGAAAGTTTTCAGTGGTCCAAATTCGGTAATGTACCGGGTACACGCCTGCTGAAACTCCGATTGACTGTAGCCTTCCTGCAACAAGCCGCTGCCCAATAGTGTCTGCTTCAAACCAAGCACAGCGCTTTCCACCAGTTTGCCAACCACCATGGAAGTGCGAGACGCGACGGTCGGTCCGCTGTTAGGAACATCCTTCGTGTCCGGCTGCGCAACTTCAATTACATTCTCGTCAACGCCCAGTGCCTCGGCAGCGATCTGTGAAAAGACTGTATTCGTTCCCTGTCCAATTTCTGTGCTGGCGGCAAGTATGCGAACCCGCCCTTCGCTGGTCGCTTCGGCGCCTACAACAGATGCCAGGTAAACCTCGCCCGACCCGGTAAACCCGGCGCCATGCATGAACGCAGCGAAACCGATGCCCTTCTTGATCCTGCCGTCTGCTCGTGCCGTCTGCTCCTGATTCGCAAAGCGTTCCCGTTTCTCGTGGTAAGACGTCAACTCAAACGCCCGGTCGAGTAGCTGATCCATGTCGACCTTCTCACGAATCAACTGACTGGTTGCCGTCGTCGCTCCCTCCTTAATGAAGTTGCGTCGGCGAAACTCTTCAGGAGTCAATCCGACAGCCGACGCGACTCTGTCCATCTGTCGCTCAAGCGCGAAGATACTTTGCGGCGCCCCAAACCCCCTAAACGCACCGTGTGGCGGAACGTTTGTAGCAACAGCCTTCGAGCGGATGCGCACGTTAGGACAAGAATAAGGACCGGCGGCATGAATCGTTCCGCGTGACAGGACCACCGGCGAGAGGGTGCAGTATGCGCCGCCGTCGACGATGAACTCGATCTCCATCGCGAGCAACTTTCCATCCTTTGAGACCGCGGTCTTGTGCCGCGTGCGGGAGGGGTGCCGCTTGGTCGTTGCGACCATGTCTTCAGCGCGGTCATAGATCATTTTCACGGGCTTGCCGGACTTCAGTGAAAGCAAGGCTGCATGGCCGGCAAGCAGCGACGGATACTCTTCCTTACCGCCAAACCCGCCACCGGTTTCGGTTTGAACCACGCGAACTTTCTCTTCGGGCATTGCAAAAAGTTTCAGCAAGGCCTTGTGCACGTAGTAAGGACACTGCATTGATCCCCAGACCGTCACGCCTTCGTCCGTATTGGCAATCGCGATGACGCCGTTGTTCTCAATGTAGAGCTGTTCCTGCGCGCCCGTTTGATATTCGCCTTCAACGACAAAATCGGCGCTTGCCCAGACGTCATCAACGTTTCCTTTTTCGACCAGAAACGACTTGAAGACATTGTCCTTGCCCCAGACGATCTCTTTCTTATTAACGGAATCGGCAAGGGTGAAGACGGCCGGCATTTCCTCGATCTCAATGCGAACGTGCCGGCGTGCTTCCTCGACTAGATATTTATCCTGGTGGGCAATGAGTACTACCGGTTCTTCAGCATGATTGACGACTTCGTCAGCCAGGTAAGGTTGATCGTTGAGGATCAGCGCGACGTAGTTTTCGCCCGGAATATCTTTGGCGGTGACGATGGTGAATTCTTCCCACGGAATATCGCCTGCAAAAGAGATGCTCTTGATCTTTCCACGTGGCGCGGGACTACGGACAGTCGCCCCGTGAAGCATGCCGGGAAACGAAATGTCGTCGACATACAACGCCGCGCCAGTAACCTTCCTGCGGCCTTCCTTGCGGGGTAGGGATTTGCCGATGAAACCGGGTGCCATTTTTACGCTTCAGAAGAGAAAGTAAGTTTCCTAAATGGGTTCAGGCAATTTAGAATACAGTAAGATGAGTTTAGCATCGGCCGAATGGTACACTTCCCGAGGCCCCACCGAACCGTAGTAACAATCACTTGCTTCGAAATTAAATACTCGTCTGTTTCCGATTCTGCGACCGCCTTCCCTTTTTCCGTGAGTACACGCTTTAGATCCCGATCAAGTTTTTCCTTCAAATCATCAACAGCTGTAAAAGACTCTATGGTGTGCCTTTCGCGCAGGAGGCGCTTAAAAGCTTCCAGCTTATTCCGTTTTTCATCTCGGTCTATGTGTCCGACTGCAAACAGGGCGTTTTGTTCGTCGACTAAATAGATGCGAATTTCTTTTTCTAGTTCGTAAGCTCTCTCATATTCAACCTGAGTGAATGATTTCCCACTTTGGGCGTCAACAGACCCTGGCCTAAATGCAATCACACCGAGGTAAATGTCAGCTTGTTCCACCTCAGTGAGACAGGTGGCTAAGGGTGCTTCTTTGCGAGCGCCAAATTGCTCCATGCCTCGCACGTTTACCTCGAAATTTTCAAGAAGATCCCAAATGGCTCTTCGGTACTGCTTGAGGTCATCGTACGTGGATGAGATGAATACGGTCCTGTTCATCGTCTTCACAGTGCTTATCCTGGAATCTTTTTGCGGCGCTCCCTAGCGGGGCATAGAGCAGATGAGATGTTTGTTTATTTGCGACCTTGAGACGCTGCTTAGCTTGGGGCAAGCTCACTGCTTTGTATTGTGCAGGTCCGGAGATTTCTGTTGAGTAACCTTTATAAGAAAGCGCAAGGCTGCATTTACTGCGTCTGCGTCCGGAAACACCTCTGCTACGTCGGGCTCCAAACGAATCATACCGCCAAAGCCCTTCCGTCCCGGGCCCAGCTTCCGAACTCGGAGGCTTCGCAAGTCGTATTCCGACTGAAGGTCATCATTCGCGTCTTCTTCAGTTTTCTTCATAGGCATCTCGTTCCGCTGCGGTCAATTCCCTGGCGCTAATCAAGCGAATCGCGTCACCCCTCTCTGTGTAGGAAACAATCAACAGACGGCCTTGTCGCGATGTTCCAATGATAACGTAACGGGCCTCATCAACCGAATGTTCTGGGTCGAAAAAATCAACGTAGAGGGGATCGTCAAAGACCGTCTTCGCCTCATCGAAGGCAACTCTATGCCTAACAAGATTTGCTGCAGCTTTTGCTTCATCCCACTCAAAAGTCACAAGTTGTATCTTAGCACCGTTCCTGGAGCCGCTGGCTACAGGTCGAACATGGCGCTTTCATTAAATAGGGTCCTTGCCCTACAACTTCCTAATCACACGCCACCTAAGCTTCCGACTCTTCGCAAACCATAGACATGGTTCCGCCTTTTGCCCTACCGGCAAATGCCCTCCCGTTTTTGTCGAATGAAACAGGGAAGACTGGACGTGTCCACTCACCGACGATGTCGACCCGGTAGAGCCAGACCTCCCGTCCTTCGGTTGAAACTTTCTTGTCTGGCTCGCCAAGCAGTTCCTCGACCTCATCTTTGGATTTGCCGGTCAGCGTGCGCTTCTCAAACAAATCAAAGTACATCGTGCCGCGCGTGATGCGGTCGCCGGCCTTCCACTGCTGCGAGTCAAATGGTTTCTTGGTGTAATCGCGCCAGGGCTTTGCAAGACCACAAGCCAGGCTGACTGACAGGATTAACAGGAGACCAATGCCACTGTTGATCGTTGAATTCGCCGAACTACTGTCACGTCTCATAAATCGATGCCTCAAATTGCGTTGATTTACGCCCGTGTACCGGGTCCTTGTCGCCGCACTCAACTTGGGCGTACCGCGTGCCTGCTGATATTTCTAACGAAAAAGTTGAGTCCCGCGGCAGCAACCCGGTCGCTACCGCTCCCGGTTCTGATACAGCTCGCGAAGCAACCCGGTCGTTACCGCTCCCGGTTCTGATACAGCTCGCGAAGCAACCCGGTCGCTACCGCTCCCGGTTCTGATACAGCTTGCGAAGCAACCCGGTCGCTACCGCTCCCGGTTCTGATACAGCTCGCGAAGCTTGTTTGATTTGTGCAACCCCATTCATCACGGTTTTGCGATTACCAGCGGATTTGCTTCCAACTCTCGCCGGTAGAAAACGCGCGGGCGCTGCACGCTTCGTTTCTCAGGATCTGCAATCTTCTGCTCGCCCTCAGTGAACGCGATCTCCAAACCAACGCCGCGCCCCTCTTTCATCTTTTCTTCCTGCAACAGCGGAACCCGGTCGGTGGCATAGTTCAACCACTCTCTAATAATCAACACACCGTCTTTCGGCTCCAGATCGGCAATCGATGTTTTGAGTCCTTCCTCAACCAGAGCGTAGGTCAGCAGACCGTGTCCCAGTTGAGCAGCTTCGAGTGCGGCCTGGTAACTCTGGGCCGCAGTGAGGATGTACATGCCCTTTTCATATGCCAGCTGGGCCAGTCCTTTAGAGTTCATTGGGCCACGACGTTTCTCAGCCGACTCCAGGGCCTGCCCGGAATTACAGGCATCGATGACCAGCAACAAATGCCCGGCGTCCATGCCTTCCACTGCTTCTTCCAGTTCCAGATCCGAGATGGAATGCGAGAGTATCGATTGCAACCCTTGTTGGTTCAGTTTTGTTCTGTCGCCGGTGTATCCGAGGTCGTGCGGGATTAGATAAAACCGCTGGGCCTGAGCTGTTCCGTGTCCCGCGAAGTAGATGATGACTGTGTCTTCCGGTTGCGCGGTCTTGAGGCGATCAAACGGAGTTGCCTTGAGACTGGGAGCCGCAACCGCGCCCGCCAGTCGCTTTAAAGCCGCGAGTATGTTCGCCTTCGTCGCGTTCTCGTTGAGCAGGGAGACTATTTCGATCCGCTCAAACTGGGCGACTTTGTTTTGCTTTTGAAGCGTTTCATCGGCGAAGCTTTGAGCATCGGCAACCGCATATTTCAAGTTGTAGTCAGCGTTGGCATATTCGTTGACGCCGACGGCGATGATGTACGCGGTGCCCGCGCGTCTCAGGCTCTCAGCGCCCGTTAGGGTCAAGTTAGCGTCTTTGCTTTTCACGTTGTCCCGGTTGAAGGCGTAAGCCGTCAGGCGGTTGTCGCCGGCAGTCAGAGTAATTTCTTCTTCGAGTGTGACTGCGGGTTTCCCATTCAAGGTCTCGCCGTGCCAGACTTTGAGTAATGAGCCATTCCTGAATAGCCTTACATCGCGGGCGCCGGTTCCCTGGGGATTGTCCTTATCAGCGGGCGCCTCGGTGATCTCGATTCTTACTTTGACGGTGCGTGATGCGATCGCCGCGGTGGGCGCGCCGTCCCGGAGCGACAGTTTCACGATTGGCTGGCGACGGTCTTTTTTGGAAACGTCCTGCGCCACGCGCGGCCGTTGTCCGGCAAAGATATCGCTCAATAAACCGGGGTGATAAAACTCGTTGAAGAACCATTCGATCGGGGCCACGTTGAAAGTGTCCTGGTTGTAGCGCCAGAGAATCTGGTTCCATGAAACCGGCGTGCCGTCAAACAAACCCTGCGGCGTCACTACCATCCATTCACCGCCGTCGTCGAGCGAAATTAGCGTCAACAGGTGCTCGCCGTTGCTTGCGTCCCAGAGAAAAGTGCTGCCGTCTTCGCTGCTTGACGCGAGCAGACGTCCATCCGGGCTGAAGTTCATGGAATCGACGCTGGCTGTGTGGCCCACCAGTGTGCGCAGTTCTCGCCGCGCTGCTACATCCCAGATCCTGATGGTGTTATCAGTGCTGCCCGAAGCCAGCAATTTGCCGTCGGCGCTGAATGCCACCTGCGTAACACCCTTCCCGTGGCCTTTCAGCGCACCAACCTCATGGCCGGTGGCCGTGTTCCAGAGCACTACCTGACCAATGGCCTCCACTTTCATGCTCTTCATGAAGTCCTGTGGATCAGTCGGCGTCTTATTCTTGGATCTGTTTTGCCCCTTGGCGGCAGACATCATGCCCGCCATATCAAAATTTGATTTTGACTCAACTCCACCAATCGCGACGGTGCGACCGTCCGGGCTGAAGGCAACTGAAGTGACGGTCCGGCCCATCGTGCCGGCTGACATCGCGCCCATCATGTTGGTCATCATCGAACTCAGATCGGCCATGTTGGGCATTTGTCCGGGTTTGATTGAAGTCAGCGAACCGAGATTTACCATCGGGTTCGGCGTGAGGTCGCGCAATTTGCTGCCGGATTGAGTGTCCCAGAGCGAAACCTGGCCCATGCTGGTGAAGCTGGCAAGGATGCGACCGTCCTGGCTGAAGCCCGCCCCGGATGGTATTCCGCCAAGATTGATCGAACGCAGTTCGCGACCCGACTTCAAGTCCCAAATCTTTGCCTGGTTCTCGATGCCGTTGCCCTGAAGGACACCCGGAGTTGTCTGTGCTTGTTCCTGACTTTGAATGTAGGTCGAAACGAGCATGATGCCGTCATAGCTAAAACTGGCGCGTTGAACAGATCCGCCAACGGTGGTTGGGACGAGCCGGTGTAGTTGGCGGCCGCTCGGAGTTTCCAGAATCGTGATCGCGTTGCTGTTCGGTCCGAATAGTGCGAGTAATCGACCGTTTGGGCTCGGCAATCCATACGCACCATTAGGCGACGCAGCACTGATCCGCAGGCCGCGACCGGTGCGCAGATCCCAGCGCGTCCGTCCGCCCGATGAAAGCTGAGTGCCATCGTCGCTAAAGGCAACTTGGTAAGCCATGTTAGTGCGACCGCTCATCTTTAGTAGTTGTTTTCCGGTTTCAGTTTCCCAGAGAACGACCGGGGTATCGAAGCCGCCGGTGGCGATTCTTTTCCCGTCTTCGCTGAAAGCGACGAATATCCTGCCTGCTGCAAACAATCCGGTATTCGGCGCCTTCAACGCCGGCAATTCGCGACCGCTGGCGACATCCCAGAGTCTGATGGTGTAATTTTCCGCCAGCGCGACGAGACGGCCATCGCGGCTAAAGCTGGCCAAGCTGTATTCCTGGGCTGCAGGGCCCAGGTTTCGATCATTCTTCGCCGTGATGTCCCAAACCCTTACTCGTTTGTCGGCGGCAGAAGAAACGAGCACGTGTCCGTCCGCGGAAAACGCCAGTTCGGCGCTGATGATTTCACTGTTTGGCAGATCTACAGTGCGCAGCTCGCGCCCGCTGTTCAGATCCCAGACTTTGACTTGAGTCTTTGATCCCTCGTTGATCGTCAAGGCCAGCTGGTTTCCATCCGGGCTCAACGCCGCCCCGCCCTCGCCGCCCATCATCGCCGACGCATTGAGAAAACCAATTTCGATTGCGCGGAGTTGTTGCCCGCTCGTCATGTCCCACAACCTGACCGCGTCGCTAATGGTCACGACCCGGTTGTCGCGGGTGAAGGCGATGAAGTAGACACCGCCTCCAAAGGAAGAAGCGATTGAAGAGCCGGGCGCAGAGCCTGGATCCTGCGGCGTGGCGAGCGTCTGCACCTCACGACCGGTAACGACGTCCCAAATTTTTACGGAGTTGTTGCTCGAAGCTGCGGCGATGAGTCGATTGTCACGGCTGAACGCAACATAGGGAGAACTCATTCCGGCTTGAGCGCCGCTCGACAAGTTGCGGAGCTCGCGGCCGGTAGCCGTTTCCCAGAGTTTGATGTTGTTGCTGCGGAAGGTGGTCGTAGCCAGCAATCGGCCATCGGGACTGAAAACGAGTCGGGTCGCGCCGAAGAAGTTGTTATAGCCGGTTTGGAGAACCAGTTCCGGTTTGGCTTCTCGCGACTGTGATCCTGACTGGGAGGTGGCGCCGGTGCCGCCACTTTCAATTCCTATTCCCCGTTTGTCGGGAGTGGGTGTCGCCGCGGGAGATACTTGAGCGAAAACGACGACCGCGATCTGGGGAAGTAACGCGATGCACAAGGCCAGCAGCCAGAGGATGTATTTTGACGTTCGGTTCATGAGATTAACCCTGATTCAATGTGCGCTGATATTGAGGTCAGTACCACCAAGCGGGTGGGTTCTGCTCGTTTCAGTCTGGACCTCTTGGAAATCTGCTGTCGAATGAGAATTCTACCACCCACCCCCTACCGCGTGGTTGTACTGACCTCATCCCTGCGCAGATGGGTAATCGGCAACTCCATTCCTTAAAGGAGAAACTGCGTCTGTCTGGCAGCCGCGAACATTACACCGATCGCCGGGTCTCATGTATCATTTCTGCGCTCTTCAATCCCGTTTCAACAGTTCAGCCGGAATGCCCACCTGAACTCAAGGAGCTTTAGATGCAAAAGAAATTTCTCCTTGCTTCGCTGTGCGTTGTGTTCGCGTTCTTACTCCTGGCGTGTGCCAAACCGGAGGGGAGCACCAACCGAAGCGATTCAACTGCCCCGGCGTCCAACGCCACTACGCCCGCTACGATGGCGAGCAACAGCGGGGAAAAAATCGGCGTCGCGGAATGTGACGACTTCATCGCGGCCTACGACGCGTGCGTTTCCAGCAAGGTTCCTGAGGTTGCTCGGGCTGAATATAAAGCTGGTTTAGAACAATTGCGAACCAGCTGGCGCAAGCTCGCGGCGAATCCTAACACTCGCGGCTCATTGGCCGCTGCTTGTAAGCAATCCGCGGAACAAGCCAAAGAACAAATGAAGTTGTACAAATGTACGTTCTAGACGTCGTTGCGACACCGCCGTCGGGGTCGGGCTGCTGCTGTTGCGCGCTATGAGAACCTCACATGTTCCAACAACAAGAGTCCGACTGAAATTACTGCGAGCACATACATCATCGGATGAATTTCTCGACGCCTGCCCGCGATCACATACAAACCCACGTGTGAGATAAACCCCCACAGGATGCCCTGCGTAATCGAGAACGTCAGCGGTATCAGTATGATTGTCAAAAAGGCCGGCAAGCCTTCTTCGAGCCTGCTGAATGAAATCTTGCCGACACTACGAAACATCGATGCGCCCACCAGGATCAAAACCGATGCCGTCGCAAACGAGGGCACCATGCCTGCGAGCGGAGCGAGGAAAAAACACGGAAGAAAACAGAGCGCGGTAAAGACCGACGTTAGCCCTGTGCGCCCGCCCATATTGATGCCGGAAACGCTTTCGATGTAGGCGGTACCGGATGAGGTCCCCGCCAGTCCCGCACCCAGAGTCGCAAACGAATCAACCACCAGTCCCTGCTTCAAGTTTTTCGGATGACCATGCTCGTCGAGCAAGTCGGCCGAGTGGGCCACGCCGATGAATGTGGAGATGGAGTCAAACAGATCCGTGAACATGATCGCGATGATGGCCGGAACGAGTGAAAGCTTTAGCGCTCCCCAGACGTCGAGCTTAAGGAACACAGTTTGAAAGTCCGGCGCGCTAAAAAAGCTGGCGGGCGTTTTTACCTCACCCAGCATCCAGCCGATGAAGGTTGCAAAGATGATTCCCGCGAGGAACGCAAAAGCACTCTTGCGAGTTAGCAGCCAGGCGGAAAGAGCGGTGGCGAGAATAGTCAACACAGCCGGCCAGCCGAGTTTGCCGAGGGTGACCAACGTTTCCGGGTGAGCGGCGATCAGTCCTGCATTCTTTAACCCGATGAACGTCAGGAAGATTCCAATGCCGGCGGCGGTACCGAGTCGAAGTTCCGCGGGGATTGCCTTCGCGATGGTTTCTCGCACCGGCGTGATCGAAATCACGAGGAACAAAACGCCAGCCCAGAAGACGATACCGAGCGCTACCTGCCACCAGACTGTTTGCGTCAGGATGATGGTATAGGTGAAGAACGCGTTGAGTCCCATGCCGGGAGCGACCGCAAACGGCAGCTTCGCGTAAACACCCATGAACAGTGTCATGGTGAAACAGATGAGCACGGTTGCCGTTAACACACCACTGAAAGCCATGCCGGTACCCGGCGTGGAAAGGATCGACGGATTCACCACCACGATGTAAGCCATCGTGAAAAACGTGGTGATGCCTGCGATTGCTTCTCTGCGGAGACTGGGCTTGGCGATTTCCGGAGAACTCATTAGAAGGTTTCGCGAGAGAAGTGGGCCGAGCGCACCGAGTCTAATGTCAGCGGACACACTCAGGCAAGAATCAAACAGCGGAGCGAGGGGTTTGTCGCGGCGAGCGATCTACCTTCCTCGTAAAGAGGCTCCGCTCCCAATTACAGCGGACGCTATTTTTTGGTCTGTCCACAACCGATCAGAGCGAATTACTTGACAACGACCATGTGAAGGCGTATATCGAACCACAGACGTTTCTATTTCAATCGGCAATGCCTCATCCTTAACTTGTCGCATCCTCGCTGCAACTCAAGAAGAGTTTAGGGTGAACATTCCGGCAACGTAAGCCGAAACTGCACTGGCGATTTTCACGATCCTGAAGATTCGATAACGCCTGCTACCAGTTTGCTCCTGGAACTTCCGTTCTTCATCAGAGGCCGAGCGTCGGGCTGCCAAAGGAGTCTCGCCAAATGTCTATTTCAAAAGAAAGACTAATGTGCTCACTAGCGCTGGTATTTCTAGTCGTTACCGCGTCGGCGCAATTTGGATGTAAGGGCAGAGCCAAAGGGGTAGGCACCCTTCCACAACCTACTCCAGGTCAAATCAAATACTCTGACTACAAGCCCGATAAACCGTATCAAGAGATTGCTCCTGGCGTGGCCGCGAGAACTGTCTACTCGACCGATGATAGCGACAAGTATCACGTTGAGATTCGAGACATTCTCATTGGACCGCGGCAGAAGGCTTCAAATCTTCAGCTTGAAGGCGCCGCGGTTTTCGAAGTCCGCCAGGGAACTGGACTGTTAATCAGCGGCGAAAAACGGCAGTCAGTCGCGGAGAGCTCGACGTTTGCGCTTTCGGAAGGTGAATCATTCAACTTTGAAAACAGTGGTGAGAACCCTGTGGCTGTCCGGATGATTTTGCTCAGGGCGAAATAGTGCCCGCCATCCCTAACCCTTCACCGTGGAGGAGTCCATGAGAAACAGAACCCTCATCCTGCGAGTCCCGACGGGAATCTCGCTCCTACTGCTCGCTGTGTTCTCTACTGGATGCTCGAAAGATTGGCCGGCTTTTCGCCATAACTCTTTGCGAACCGCCGCGCAACTGGAAGAAACAGCATTGTCCGATCCGGCCCAAGTTCCTGGTTTGGCCGTCCGGTGGACGTTCACCGCTCCGGGAGCCCCGAATAACCGTTTCAGAGCTTCACCAATTGTCTACAAGGGCCGCGTGTATGTGGGGAATCAAAATGGCCATCTCTACGCGCTTGACGCCAACACGGGCGCTCAACTCTGGCAATACCCCCCCGTGGGTTCACCGGCGCTAACGTCGCAGTTTACCTGCAATCCCTCGAGCGAGGGCATCGCGTCTTCAGCGGCGATAGCCTCAATCAGCGGTACCGATGCCGTGATCTTCGGGGCTCCAGATCAATCGATTGGCACTCACTACGGCGAAGGTCGACTCTTTGCCTTGAATGCTGAGACTGGGGCTGAGATCTGGAAGTCGCCGGTCGTTGCCAGACTCAACGATCTGACAGGAGGAAACACCGGCGATGCTATCGATGCTGCAGGAGCGGTTGTTGTTGGAGTGAAAGCTCTTCATGAGCAAATTGGTTATTCATCTCCCCTGATATTCAATAACCGCGTCTACGTTGGCGTCGGAGACCACTGCGATAATCCAATCCAGCAGGGACGAGTGGTCGCTGTAGTTCTCAGCTCCGGAAGTATCGATGGTGGGTTTTCCTATTGTTCAACCGGCGTGTGCGGAGACAACACTCGTGGCGGAGGTGTTTGGAGTTCCGTGATGGGGTGGGACGGCCTCTACATCACCACGGGCAATACCAATAACGGTGGTCCTGAGCCGGCGCCCAACAATGGTCTTAGCTTGCTGCGACTGGATCCAAACACCGGATCGGTAATCTGGAAATTTCAGCCAGTGCCATACAACCGGGATTGGGACCCGGATTGGGCGGCTAGTCCCACTTACATGGGAGCGAGTTGCGGCGGGATTGTCATCTCGACGATGAAAGACGGCTGGACGCATGCGCTCAATGCGGGAAACGGAACGCCCGGACCAGCTTCGAGGCGATGGTCGTTTCCGGCTTCCACCATCCCATTCACCGCCGCCGACGGCACCGTGCATGGCGACTCTCGCTACATGCGAAGTGGGGCCGCCTGGGATGACGTTTACGTAACCATGAATGGCGGCCTCAATGTGACTACAAGCGTTTCAGGCGGTTATCGCCGGCTACATGCCCTTAATGTTTGTGCCGGACCCAACGACCGCCTGCGCTGGCTCATAGATGTGCCCGGGACTTCAGGATTCACTTATTCACTTGGCAGTCCCACTATCACCAACGGAATCGTCTATATCGGCACGGACCTGGGACACCTGGTGGCCATAGCTGATCCCAGCATTCACCCAGCCGCCGGTTGGCGTTGTTCCAACCCCGACGTGCCCACTGCTAGCTGCGTGGCGATGGGTTACACATTCGTTCCGCAGCCAGCCGTTCTTGCCGACGTCCAACTCGTCGGAAGAATGGTTTACACCGAACCCGCTTTGGCCGGCGGCAGGGTCTATGTCTCTACTGAGGGCGGCAACGTCTATATGCTTTCGCCGTGAGCGAAGGAGGAACAAACAAATGACCAGGCGTACAATTGTTCTAACACTCTTTTCTGTTATGGCTCTCGGGGCGTTTTCCCTATTCCGAACTCACCAGGCGCAGACGCCCGGGCCAACCCCGGAAGGCGGAACGGCCGCGCCCAAGCCTACCGCCGGAGAATCACCAGGCAAACCACCGTCGCAGGGAATAATGAAATCCGGAGATCGGTTTGCAGGCTCCCTGGCGCTGCGAGCCAAAGACAACCAATCTCGGCAAGCTCGAGTTGCTATTGCTGACTGGATAATCTACGACCATCAAAAAGAGAAAATTTCAGCAGAGGGCCTCCTGATCTTCCATTTGCGAGCGGGAGAAGTAACCACAATCATCAACGGCCAGAAACAAGATCGAAAAGAGGACGACTTCTGGAGCGTGCCCTCAGGAACTGCCATCGAATTTGAAACAGATAGGGATACTGCGGCCATGCAGGTGTGGACTGTGCAAGGTCCATAACGTCCTTGGCACAAGAACACCATGCCGTTCGGCCATCGTGAATCCCGTGACAGCTCTCGCCCCGGCCGCGCATCTTTCGTCACGACTCAAACTATGTTAGCTCTTTCGGGGAGAGCCGGTCTTCGCCGCGTAGCGACGAACACCGGCGCAGCAAGGACATCCATTTCGTTCGAAATGCTTTCTATGCAAAGCCCTCGGTGATATTGCAACAGGCATCAGAGCTAAGTCGATCAAATCCAACAGGACACCGACAATGAGGCGATCAACGTTGGGACAGCCGTCGTTTCGATTGGTAGATCGCGCGACCGTTTTACGTCTTTTGTTGGGGGCGCTTTTGCCAATCGCCGGCTATCAATCCGCGAGTGCCCAGTCACTTCGGGTCGCCGGCCTGGTTACCGATCAAGCAGGTGCAGCAGTTGCCAATGCCAGAGTTACCCTCGTCGACTCATTGGCAATCAGCCTCCGGAGCCTGACTAGCGTTGAGGGACGGTTTGTATTTCAGGATGTTTCTCCCGGTCCGGCCGTGCTCATGATCGAGGCGAACGGATTTGCCGCCGAGAAGCGCAGCCTAACTGTCAGTCCCTACGATCAGTTTTGGGAAATCAAATTGCGGTTGCCTCAAATTCGCGAACAGGTAACTGTCACGGCCACAAGAACACAAACTCGCCTCAGCGAAACAGCCGCCAGCGTAATCGTACTTGGTCCAGACGAGCTGAAAACGACCGCGGCGCTTACGCTTGATGACGCGCTCCGTCAAGTACCGGGCTTTTCTTTGTTTCGACGCACCAGTAGTCGAACCGCAAATCCCACTTCGCAGGGTGTAGCCTTGCGCGGGCTTGGAGCGAGCGGAGCCAGTCGAGCTCTGGTTTTGGCGGACGGTATTCCCTTAAACGATCCGTTCGGTGGCTGGGTCTACTGGGATCGGATACCAGGTCAGTCAATAAATCAGGTCGAGGTCTTGCGCGGAGGCGCATCGCATCTGTATGGCAGCTCGGCGCTGGGTGGCGTGATAAATATTTCGACCACTAAAACTGACGCCAACGCGCTATCACTGGAAACTTCTTACGGCAACCAATCGACGCCGGCGGGTTCAATTTTCCTGAGCGGGAAGAAGGGTGACTGGAACGCGAGCGCGGCAGTAGAAATCTTTAGCAGCCATGGCTATGTTCCGGTTGCGCCAGATGAGCGTGGGTTAGTCGATACCCAGGCGAGTTCTCGCCACGCCGTGATGAATCTCAAAGTCGAGAGGTGGTTCGGGAAGTATCAACACATCTTCGGCAGCGCTTCATTTTTTGGCGAGTCGCGTAGAAACGGCACGGCGTTGCAGACTAACCGCACGCATATTCGTCAATTCGCCGTCGGCGGGGAATTCATGTCGACGAAGGGCGGCAACTTTTCTGCTCGCGGGTATGGCGGCACTCAGGTTTATGATCAAACCTTCTCTGCGATCGGTCTTAACCGAGCCACCGAGACACTGACTCGTGTGCAACGCTCCCCCGCCCAGTTTCTGGGCTTCTCAAGCCAGTGGTCAAAGACTGCCGGCAAAAGCCAAACCATGGTTGCCGGTTTTGAATCGCAACAAGTCCGCGGAGCGAGTGATGAAATCGTTTTCGTAAACGGCCTGCCAAACTCGCTGGTCGGCGCCGGCGGACGACAGCAAACCTACGGCGCGTTTGTCGAAGACCTGATCAGGGTCGGTCCATTGTTCATCACCGCAGGTGCGCGATTCGATCACTGGAGAAACAACAACGCCCTTTCAGTGAGCCGGCCAATTTCCAACGCTGTCGCTACGCGAGTGACGTCTTTTCCGGACCGCACTGAAGACGCATTTAGTCCCCACGTGTCCGCGGTCCTCGAAATCAACAAGCGAGTTTCCCTGCTGGCGGCGGCAGTGCGCGCCTACCGGATGCCGACGCTGAATGAACTGTACCGGTCGTTTCGAGTTGGAAACGTGTTAACGCTCGCCAACGAAAATTTGCGGGCAGAACATCTGACGGGTGGCGAGGCTGGATTGAGGTTCAATGCCGGAGAAAGACTGGCAGTGCGTGGAACTTTTTTCTGGAATGAAATAACGAACCCGATCGCCAACGTAACAGTTTCCACAACGCCCGCGCTGATCACCAGGCAACGTCAGAACCTTGGCCGAACACGCTCGCGGGGAGTTGAACTGGAAGCTGAGGCAAGCCTGAACCGTGTTTGGCACCTTTCGGCGGGTTACCTGCTCGCGGACGCCAGTGTTCTAAAGTTTCCCGCGAACGTAGCGCTCGAAGGGTTACTAATCCCGCAGGTCGCGCGGCACCAGCTTACCTTTCAGGCGCGCTACGTGAACCCTTCACTGACAGTCGGCCTGCAGGGCCGCGTCGCAAGTTCACAGTTTGACGACGATCAGAATCTCTTCCGGCTGGGAAGTTATTTCACGCTCGATGCCTTGGTCGCCAAACGTATTTCACCTGAACTCGATGTCTTCTTCGCTGCGGAGAACTTGCTCAATCAACGTTATGATATTGGCAAAACGCCAGTGACTACGCTGGGGCCTCCGATTCTTGTGCGCGCGGGATTAAGACTCCATCTGGGTGGTCGTTAACCCCACTTCGCGCAAATCAAAAAAAGCAACTTGAGAAATGCGAACGACAAGCAGATTAGGCACACTCCTGCCAGACTCGAACCAGAACTTGTCATGAGGGCAATGAACGCTTTACCACGCTCTAAACGGTCTGCACATAAGCGGCCTTGTGGTTTCTGCGGAAGGTTATTATCAACAGAAAGACAAGAGCTCCCACGTAGGACAAATAAAGCGAAACACCTCGATCGAACAGATTAACCGCCAACGGTGGCATAATAACCAGCGCGACCAACAGTGGTAAGCGTTCAATATTTTTTGAAACGCTTCTCAATGCCAGCGCCAAGCAACACAACAGAACAATTACGAATAGGCGAAAGGCGTTTCGAGAATGGCCATACAGTAACATTATCAAGCAAAAGGTAGTCAAAAGAACAAAACCCAGGGGGATAAAATAATTGAGTGATTTTGCCTGGATGGCAAGATCAAAATCTGGTTGAAAGTACAAGGTGATAAAACCGAAGACAATCGCTAACGAGATCGTCGAGGTTTGCCACGTTATTGCTGCCTGAACCTTAGGCAAAGAAAATAGTGCGGAGGTGATGAGGATAACCAGGCAACAAATAGTCGGAATCATTATGAAAGCGAGTCTAATCAAACGTCTCATTGAGTTTTGGAAAATCAGTTCACGTTGAAAACGATCCGCGTCGAAAAGTGAGTCGTCTCGCGTCGGAGCAGACCAATACAAAACTAGAAACAACGACACACCTAACAATCCGAGCCCGGGTAGTAGCCACGGGCTTTTGACGAATGACTGACCGTAAAGACTTACCAGATAGGAAGCATAACCAACGGCTAACATCCGGGATTTGGATTCCTGCCAATACAATAGCGACAGGGTGAACGCCGTCATTGCCATGAGAAAGGCGTCGCCCCACGACATGCTTAACAAGAAACGGGAGCCTATTATGATGACGAGAAGCAATACCGTAGAATAGGCAACTCCTTCCGGCTCATCATCGATCAGTACCCCAATAACATATAGCAACGCTCCAAAGATTCCGAGTACAGCAGCTGAAGCCGCGCGATTACCAATGTGCAGGATCATCCATTGATATACCTCAGCATTTGTAACGAACTCCCACTTGTTCAACGCTGCGGCGAGAAAAGGCAAGCTCGAAACGGAAAGGCTGGCGATTACTACGGCAAGGATGGTTCCCTGGTGCTTGCGTCGCAGCCGGAAATTGAGCAATAACGGGCAGAGGAGCATGAAGAACCCGTAAAAGCTTTCTCGTGTTTGTTCCGCAAGCCAACCACCCATTAGACCGCATGAATAACCGACAGCCAGCATGTATGCGATCGATTGAGCCGACCAGGGGGGAGACACTAAGTTGTGTCTAAGGCCGAAGATTAACGACGCGAGGCTCAAGGTCACGGTTAACGTGCTCAGGCCTACTAGTAATGAGACTCGCACGCCAGCAAATCTGGAGGCGCCTATTGCCGCTGCCAGCGAAAGCAGGATTGGCGTTAACAGGTACGGCCAAACGCTCCTCAAGACTGCAACTACGCGGCGAGAGTAGTAGTGGAGATCAAGCCAGCGCTGGGCATGCAGAACTACAGTGGCCACGAACATACCGATGACAATCGGAACCATCGAATACCGTGGATCCGAGGTGTAACGGCCAGGGCCCAGGTATCCCAACCATGAAACATCCCAACCAGTAATGCCGATAAGTGCGAAACAGGGAATCAAGAGACCTACGGCGCCAACGTTGCGCAAAAATCTTTCAAGTAACTCACGACCCTTTAGAGCATGGATCTTTCCGTCTACTAGTAGGTTCAAGTACCGTTGCTCCAACCACGTGCGTCGCGGGTTTGCCGCGAGAGGCTGCTCACCACCCTTCAAGATCAACTCAGACAGTGTTTTGGAAGGTCGCGAGTGCTGCGCTTCCAGCGCCTCTAAACGGACTAACACGTTCGGATCATCGACCAACTGTTTCAGCAACTCCTTAATTCTCGGGTTGCCTTGATCGGCCATGCGCGCCAAAAGATAGATCGCTTTAGCTCGAATCAGGTCGCTCGTGTCGTTAGCCAACAGCGTCGCCAACTTGACCGCCTGTTCCGGAATGGAATCCCATTGGATAACGCTGTCCAAGAGACTCTCAACCAGCATTATTCTGAAAGAATTTGGCGTCTCTTCGGTTATGGAATTTGTGATTCCGTCGATCCAAAGTTCCGGAGATTGGGCGATCGACTTACTTGCCTCCCTGGTAACTGCTGTCTTAACAAGATACGACTTGTCCATCGCCAGCACTCTGACCAATGTGGTTAAGAGATCAGCGGTGGGTTCCGCCAGAGAACGCCCTGATAATGCGCGAACCATTTCCGTGGCCAGCTTCGAACGAATGTACGTTGATCCATCATTCAACGCGCTATAAAGCGGAGCCGACAGAAGGTCGATGCTCACTCGTCCTTCACTTAAGAGACGCACGGTCGAATCAACCAGCGCGGCGCGAACTTTTTCATCCCTATCCTCCAGCAACTTTTCGCACAGAGTCGAGGCCGCACCTCTGTCAATCTCGTACAGCTCGACCGCGACCTGCGATAGAGCTGCTCGAACGCGAAAGTCATTATCTTGAACTAATTCATCGATCAGTCTTCTAGCCTCCTCCCGGTCTTGCATGAAGAGCCCGACGAGAGCTGAACTGGAAACCGTTCGAAAACCCACCCAACTACTAGCGGCTAACCTTTTAATCAATGACAAGCGTGCTTGGGGAAAACTTGAAATCTCCTGCTGCAGTAGTGAAAGTCCGTCGACTGTCTCATTCCTTCTCGATTGTTCTTCTCGCCCGATCAATAATGGTTCGCCTTCCTCTATCGGCGTGCTGATCATCACATTCAAATTCGTCTCCTCCTGAGAGTCACACAGGAGGCGGAGGATCTGCATACATTGGTCAGGATCGCTGGGAAACGAAACCGCCATGGGTTTCACCAAAGGATAGAAGAACCAGACTTGTTCATCACTCGGGCAGTAACTGAGGAACGTGCCAACCAGTCGGACAACGTCGCTGCCATGTCCTTTTCTAGCGAGGGTTGATAACGCTTCAGAACACGCTTTGATCAGATCCAACGATTCGCTTTGGCCTGCAAAGTAATAGCGATTGTACTGCTTGTGCGTAGACGCATACGGACGGTCTTGCGACAACACCTGATCGATCGATCGGCGGGTAGGCATCTTTATCAGGAGCTGTTTTACTTCATCGAGAATCATCGGAACTTTCCACGATCTAAACTCCGGTAACGCTTGGACGACTTGGGCTCGAAACGCCGGCCGGTCAAGAAATCTACGAATCCAATCTCTCAACCGACCTTCGTCCATAGCCCCGTACTGTTCATTGAAGAGCAGCAAATAAATACATTGGTGGAGGTCGATGGCGGGGGGATCCTTCACGCGTGAGATTTCGCCTAATCGCTCGGCAATGCCGTCGGCACCTAACTCGGAAGCCTCCAAGGCCAGCACAAATGACAAGACGCGGTCGTAAGTGAACAAAATTTTTGCGCGCTTGGTGTCACCAACGGAGATCAACAGCCCGGACTCCATGAAGAGATTCACCAGAACGCGATCGTGAGCTTTCAAGTGTGACTGGTCTACTCCTTGTGAACCTTTGAGGTACTGTTTCCGGCAGTCGCTTGCCAGTGCAAAGAGCAATACCTTAGCCACCTCTTGATCATAGCCTCTCGCGGTAGCTTCGTTGAGGTGCTTTCTGAGATACTGCTGCGAATTCTCGAGCGTAAAAACGTCTGATACCTCGCGTGCTTCTTTTCCTACGGTGTCTGCAAAAAATCTAAAAACCAGCGGATCGTGAGTGTGGGCCAGGGCCTCGCCTACTAGTGTCGCGTTGATGCGATACTTGGAGAGAGCATCGGAGAACTCGACCTCGTTGAACTGGGGGAGAAATATTGAGCCCTCAGTGGCGAGTTCTCTCAATCGTGCGGCACGCCTAAGCTGTTGAGCTTTGTGCTCCCTTGTGAGCGCTTCCTCAACGACCCTTCGCTGTTCGGGAGTGAGCATGCGATTGATGGGACTCTTAGCCTGTGCTTTCAATACCTCTTCAAACCGGACATCCTCATCAGTCTTCTGAAGAACGGGGCCGTCCTGGTAGACGTAATCTGCCCAAAAGGTATCGGGAAAATGTAATCTGAAACTATCGATGCGACAGGAGATTGCGAATCGAAATGTCTTCGGACATTTTGTTAGAAGTTCGCGAAGACCTGCTTTAACCCATGAAGTATCTTCCGTTTCATTGATGCCATCAATGACTACCAAGACGTAGGAGTTGCTCCGTTGTAATTCTTTGTCCAAGCTGTTGATGAACCGCGTGACCTCGGTCTTTTCCAGTCCGACGCGAGCTTTTAGGTCCCCAAAGATGTAGTCGAAAATGCTCTGTTGGCGATCGGCACGCCACATGCCCATCAGGAACAACGTGGGTCGTGTCTGCATGGACAACTGAGCGAGGTGGCACATAAGGTTGGTTTTTCCATGACCGGAATCGCCGAGAACCAGGAACAGTTCCTTGTTAGACTCAGAAAAACGTTGGAAGACCTGCTCGGCTTGGGTTCGCGAGACGTAGTACTCCTTGCGATACTTCTGGTTAAGCTTACCGACGGACACCTCCAGGATATCGCGGCAGGCAACGCGGGCTTGCTCAACGAGGGTCGGCTGAACCAGATTCTGAGCCATGAGGTTGTCCTTACAACTTGGTTGTTCTTAAGTAGCAGCTAACCGGGTCATCCCGGGATTTGATTTCTCGGTGCCGACGAGTGAGAAGGCGATTTAGAGTGTCTCTGAGGTCATAAACAACGTATCCCAATCAGCCCGGTTGCTCAAGGATATCGATCTCAACGAGACTTTACCACCTCTTAGCCGGCGTCCTGGAGGTGACGCGAACGCCCTTCGAGGCCAGCACTCCATTTTTCGTGACAACAGATTCCGGGTTTCCTTCCTATCGCCGTTTTATGAGGAAAATAGTCGAAATCTTTCGAGATATCTCCGATAAGCGACAATCTCAGCTCCTTCACGAGCATCGGACCAGGCCAGATGCCGCCGCGCAACGCTCGCCGCGGCTTCAACGGCATTGAGCCCACACGACGAATTCAATCCCACCATCGTGCGCCGCAGCAGACAGTCCGTCAGTGTTTGGGCCGTCTCATCTTCGAAGGCAAAGACTATCTCAGCGGCCAACGCCCCAGTCTCTTCATCAAACGGTTCAGCCAGTGAAGGATCTCGATCTGCCAGTTTGAGAATCGCGCCGGCGCGGGTTCCGTAGATCCGCAAAAGTCGCTCGCTAATTTTCCCGTCTACCGGGCTTTCCATCTTGAATCTGCCGGCGAATGAAGTGAAGTCTTCGGTACTTGCTCCGGGAAGGTTCGTGGTCGCCGTCTCGGAAGGCACTTCCTTGCAGCCCAGAAAACGAAGCACGTTGTCTACTGCCTTTTCAGAAAGACCCCGGTAAGTTGTCAGTTTTCCGCCGACGATCGACAACAAGTTGTCGACTTGAGCTGCCTGGCGAATGAAATGTTGCCTGGTAATGCTCTGCTCGTCTTTGTCCTCCGTAAATGGCAGCGGCCGAACGCCTGAGTAGGAATAGAGAATCTGGTCTCGACAAAGGTTTGCACCGGGAAGAACTCGATTGGTTTCGCCCAGCAAATAGTCAACTTCATCCTCCGTGATCCGCACGTCGTCAAGGTCGCCGGCAAAACGCAGGTCGGTAGTTCCGATTAGATATTGGCTGTTCCACGGAATAATAAAGAACGGCCGCCGATCACTCCTGGCCTCGACGTACAACGCGACATCGGGGGCGCCGGGGAATCGTCCAACGATGAGGTGACTGCCCTTGGTTCCGCCAATCAACCGTGGTGACGCGGCCGGAGTCTCCCTGAGAATTTCATCGACCCAGGGACCGGCAGCGTTGATCACTACATGCCCCCTAACCGATTGAAGGCCGTTTATCTCGTCGCTGAATTCAATGGCGGTGACTTTACCGTCGTGGATGATCAACCGGTCTACTCGCGCATAGGTGATGACCATCGCGCCGTACTCAATTGCCGCAAGCACGTTCTCAACCACCAGGCGTTCGGCAAACTCCACCTGAGCGTCGTAGTAGACCGCGGCGCCGGCCAACCCGTCTGGATTCAGCGTGGGCGCCATGGCCAGAGCTTCGTCACGCGAGAGCATCTGATGACGCGGAAGGGTTTTATCAAACGAGAGCGCGTCGTAGGCGAGCATGCCCGCGCGCATGGTCCAGCGTCCGCGTCGCGCTCCTTTGTAGATCGGGATCAGAATTGGCAACGGTCGAACGAGATGGGGAGCGATCTTCATCAGAGTTTCTCGTTCGCGCAGAGACTCGCGCACCAGGCCAAACTCGCCGTGTTCGAGATAGCGCAAGCCGCCGTGGATCAATCTCGTGGACCAGCTCGAGGTGCCGCCGCCGACGTCGCCTTTGTCGAGAAGCAATACTCTCAGCCCGCGCATGGCTGCGTCGCGCGCGATCCCGGCGCCGTTGATGCCGGCGCCGATTATGATCAGATCAAAAGTGGCTTCAGGAATGTTCGTTCTTCCGTTTATCATTGATGTGTCTGAAAGAGCGGCATTGCCTCGGCCAAATCCAGTCTCGAGTGGTGATGCAAGTTGAGCGGAGGCGCGCTGCGCTTTGCCCCCTTCCTGACTGCGAAACTCCTATTTGAGTTTCAAGTTGGAAGATGAATGGCTAAGCGACTTGAGCGGGGGTAACAAGCTTATGCAATTGACGCCGATCACTTTCCCAGTCGTCGCCTTGATGCTTATCACTTCAGCCCTGCCTCTACCTCTCATGCATCTCGGAATCTTACAAGACGAGAAGCCAGCGGGCGACTTTGTCAATCGAACCCCACCGCCCGTTTCAGAAGAAGCACGAAAGCAGATGGAGGCGCAACTCGACGAGGCGCGGAAGGTTTACGCGGCCAATCCAAACGATGCTGATGCAATTATCTGGTTGGGACGGAGGATCGCGTATCTTGGGCGGTTTGGTGAAGCTATTGAGATCTTTACTGAAGGGATTAAGAAATTTCCAGCCGATGCCCGCCTTTACCGTCATCGCGGCCATCGTTACATAACGCTGCGCCGCTTCAATCAGGCGATCGACGATCTCAGCAAGGCAGCGAAACTGATCAAAGGGAAGCCTGACGAAGTTGAGCCGGACGGCCAGCCGAATGCCCGTAACATCCCCACCAGCACACTGCAATTCAACATCTGGTATCACCTTGGTCTGGCGCAGTATCTAACCGGAAAGAATAAGCAGGCGCTGAACAGTTATCGCGAATGTCTCAAAGTTTCAAAGAATCCGGACGCGGTCGCGGCAACCAGTCACTGGCTCTACATGACCTTGCGACGATTAAATCGTCCGAGTGAAGCTGCCCGCGTGCTCAATCCCATCCGCGAGGGCATGGACATTATTGAGAACGATGGTTACTACCGTCTGTTGCTCATGTACAAGGGAACAATTCCAGTTGAGCGGCTGCTGGAAGAGACTGCGAAACAGGAAGGCTCGCCCGGCTCACTTAGTATTCTCTATGGAATCGGCAACTGGCACCTTTACAACGTCCGTCGCGAGCAGGCCTTCAAAATCTTTCGTCAGATGATTGCCGGCGACCAGTGGACGAGCTTCGGTTACATTGCTGCGGAAACAGATTTGAAGACACTACAGAACCGGGCGCATTAGAGGCTGTGTGAAAACCCGAAGTCGATTCCAGGAAACTCGCAGTCAGGAAGGGGGCAAAGCGCAGCGCGCCCTCGCTCAACTTTTTTATGCATTAGAAAACGCACCATATAGTGCCAAGTATGCACGTTCTCGGGCAGAGACTCTTATCTACTATCCAGCATCGTAATTGGACTGCTGCCATTCATCGCCATTCGCGACAGTTGCCACTCACCAAAGCATCAAATCGAAAAATCAAACGGTCGGAGGAGTCAACGCTGCGCAGTCAACTCGTTGGGTCTGTCGCGAAAAAATTGGCGACGATACTGGCGATCAGCAATGCAGGTGGTTGAAAAAGTTCTCAATGAGGATTCTCAAGGCCGCTTCTTTGTCCTCATTATCCATCCAACGCTCAGTGTCTCTGCTAATCAAACCTTCAAGGGCATACGCTTTGCTCTCGCTCCGTTCAGTTAGTTAGGTCCTACGCAAACAAACCGCAAGAGCGGGCGGGGATCATCTCCCGCGTGTAACGAATAGGCTGATCGAAGTGTCTAGCCTGACGGACTTAACTTTTTTCCAACCCGTGCTCTCAATGCGCGGATGGATGGAAGCGCCTACAACTGAATAGCAAGGAGCGTACTTTATGCATCCTACCCGACCTGTCTACTGCACCATTCTCTTTCTCTTCCTGATTTTTCTTACCACCACCATTACTGTGCGAGCCGATGAAGAAGAGGGCGACGATTATGACGTCAAGGCCCGCGTGATTCGTATCAGCCTGCTGACCGGCGAAGTGAATCTGAAGCGAGCCGGCAACACTGACTGGGAGAAAGCGAAACTCAATTTCCCGCTGGTTGAAGGTGACACTATTTCAACCGATCGCGAATCCCGCGTCGAAATTCAAATTGACGCGCGCAACTTCGTGCGTCTTGGCTCAAGCTCGGCACTCAAAATAACCACACTGCGGGATGAAGGCATTGCGCTCAGTGTCATCGAAGGCGTGGCCACCGTCCGTCTGGCGAAGTTTGACCGCGACAATGAATTCTTCGAAGTCGATGCACCTAAAACCACTCTGGCCGCGGAGAAGAAAGGATCTTTTCGCATTGACGTTTCTCGCGAAGGGCGCGTGCGCCTGACTGCCCGCGACGGCGGGCGCGCACGCATCTATTCCGAAACTTCCGGTTTCGCATTGCGCGACGGACGCACCGCTGAACTCATCGTCGACGGCGCCGAGGCAGGCGATTGGGAGTTTGTAGCCTCCAGCGCTGATGCGTGGGACGCCTGGGTCGACGAGCGCGAGCGTTATCTCGCCCAACGTTTGAAATACGACGTTCAGTATTACGACAACTACGTCTGGGGAGCAGAAGACCTGGATACTTATGGAGACTGGGCCTACACCCAGGACTATGGGTGGATCTGGCGCCCGCACGCGTCCGTCATCAACAGCTATTCAAACTGGGCGCCGTATCGCTATGGCAGTTGGACCTGGTGCCCACCTTATGGCTGGACCTGGGTCGGCTTTGAACCGTGGGGCTGGGCTCCTTATCACTTCGGTCGCTGGGTCTACTACAACAACTACTGGGCCTGGTGTCCTCGCAGTCATTACTACCGCCAACGGAGCTGGTGGCGGCCGGCCTTGGTAGCGTTCTACATCTCTTTTGGCGACAACTATTGCTGGTATCCGTTGCGTTACCATCAGCGCGATCCTCATTCACGTTACTATCCCCGCCACGATCGACTAAGACCGTTGCGACCGGACGAGTTGCGAAATCTGCAACGAGTGAACCCGGCTTACTACCGGGCAGTTACATCGCTTCGGGCCAGGGACTTTGGATCCGACGGCACTCGAGGGCGACCGGTTGACGATGTCGTGGCCCGCCGTGTTGTGAACGGCGAACCTCTTCGCGGTGCACTGCCCGTCAGGCCTGCCCACGCGGCCGGCGATAGCACACCCACCAGCGAACGCACCGGCCGAGTGACAATCGCGCGTCCGGCTCGAGTAACACCAGTGGATCTGCCCGCTCGCGAAACTGGCGCCGCGCCGCGCAGTCCCGGAGTTCAACTCGACAATGAATTACGGCGCACACGCATTTTCAACGGACGCGAAGCACGTCCCGAAATCCCGCAGCCAACTGGTGGAGCGGGTCCAGTTGACGCACGTCCCACTGGCGCAGTGACGCGGCCCGCGCGTCCTGCTCGGGATCCGGATCCCGCGGACGGTTCAGGCCGGGACGCCACAACGTCACCAACCATTATCGAACGGCCGACACGTCCGCAGCGCGAGGCCGAGTCTCCAAAGGGTGATGTAAACAGAACGCCGGGTTCTCCCGGATCTGATGATCGGCCCGCCCGTTCGCCGCGAACAATGCCTCGCGAGGATGCACGGCCAACGGAAGCGCCAACGCGTGTGCCGGTAAGGCCGCCTTCGGGTGAAGAAGCACGCCCGTCGAGGCCGGCACCCACTGAACGTAACGAGGCACCAACGCCTCGGTATGATCCGCCGCCGCGTAACGATCCACCGCCGCGGAATGATCCGCCGGTACGGTACGATCCGCCGCCGCGCAACGATCCACCGCCGCGCAACGATCCGCCGCCGCGTAACGATCCGCCGCCGCGGAATGATCCACCGCCGCGGAATGATCCACCCGCGCGGAATGATCCACCTGCGCGGAATGATTCGCCATCACGTTCAGAGCCTTCCCGGGGAGACTCGGATCGGCCGGCAAAGGTGAGGGATCCGCGCTAGCAGAAGGCATCAAGAGAAGAACCGGCGCCCACCGTGTCCCTCCCCTTTCACGGGGAGGGACTACGGACAGCTGTTGGTTCAGAAGAATTGCGAACGAAGGAGAAAAGATGAAAGTCGCTAACTCAGCCGCAACCGTTCTTTCGTTGTTGTTTTTCGTCTGCATCTCCTTTGCCACGCAGGCGCAGGAGCGGGTCCGCACCATTGACGCCAGCCTGGCGGAAAATGCAGCCGCCAGCCAGGTTTCCGATCCCACTTATATCCCTGCCGGCTCGAAGTTGTACGTAGCCGACATCGACGGCTTGCCAGGATTTGAAAACAATCTCATCGCCGCACTTCAGAAGAAGCGGGTGAACCTCATCGTCGTCACCGACCGTTCGTTGGCTGACTTCGAAGTAGAAGGTTTTGCCAGATCGGAGGAGGCGGGGTGGGCCAAGACTATCTTCGGGAGTGGTCTACCGGAGTCAGAGGCAAGTATCCGGATGGTGAATCTTCGGACTGCAGTAGTGGCTTATGCAGTCGCCTCATACAAGGTCAACCCCCGAAACGGCAACAAGAGCACGGCCGAGCATCTGGCGAAGAACTTACGCCAAAAAAATGGAACGTGATGAGAAGCGACTCAGAAAGTGAAAAGGTTTGTCATGAAAACAATCAGGGGACCCCGGCATCAGGCTTTATTAGCCGGCCTATTTACAGCAAGTTTACTTTTGGGTTCGGCGACGGTTAGGTCGCAAACTCCGGTTGAAGGTCTTCAGCGCGATTTTCGGCGCACACTGCCGGCCAGACAGACCGCCGGCGGAAACAAGGGCAGGCCAAATGGCTATGTTCCAGCACGCGGTGATTCAGTGCAGACCATTCGCTACGGGTCAGCCAAACGTAGCGACCGCACATCAAGTTCGATCGCGCGACCCGCAACTGACAGCGTCCCGGGGAATGTTCCGGCCATGGCGCCGATTCCTCACGGAATCCCTCTAACTCAGATTCTGCACACGTCACAGCTCGATCTGACTTCGACTGCGGGAACCAACGAACAGTTTTTCGACGGCAATAACGATCTCATCGCCGACCAAAGATCTACGTTCGACTCAGCGGGAGGTTCGTTTGACATTGCTGTCGGTCGCTCCGGAACCAGGTATGAAGTTTTTTCAGGCATCCTGGCGGGTGACTTGCTTGGTGTGATCACAGTGGCGCGCGACACGAATGGCGACTACTTTGCCGACACCACCAGCACGATCCCTCTGCGGTCCGCCTTTGGTTTACGATCAGCCGTCGCGGTGGTTTCCGGCAATTCAGCGTCGGGCAGCGAGTTTGTCGTTGTCTGTTCCAGTGGTTTCTTCAACCTCTCAAATCCCAACGACCCGAACAACGAGCCGTCACCCGGTGTGATTCTGCTGGTGCGCGATCCGAACACCGGCCTCTTTGACGATTCGCGTTCCCGGACGCTCGTGACTGTCGGCGACAACCGGCTCTTCAATGCCAACGCGCTGGCGCTCCTTCCCAACAACGATCTGCTGGTTGCGGACTTCGCTTCAAATGAGTTGAGGATCATTCGAGACACAAACGCTGACGGCATGCCGGACACGTTGTCCACAACGCCTTACTATTCTTATAACTTTTCCAACGATGCTCCGCTGGACATCGCGGTCAATCAATATGGCGTTGTCTTTTCCCATTCGGAGGGAAACGACACTGTGATGCTCGCGCTCTACGACGACAACCACGACGGACAGGCAGATCGTGACGAGGTTTGCGTCGAAGGGCTTTCGCTCGACAACGATCTTCTTTCCCATGGGCTAACCGTCGATGGCAAAGGAGGCGTCAACGTGATCGAGGATGCCCTCGGGTCCGCGGATGGTGCCGGAGGCAATGGCGGTTCACCCCGGATAGACGCGTTCCCCGATCCTCGCCTTGATGGATTTCTCACTGATGGTTCTGTCTTTACCACCGCCGCCGATGTCCTCAATCAGGGTTTGAGCGGTTTGTCATTTGGCGCGCTTCCCGCAAACAAGCTTGACGATCCGCAGTTTTTTGTTCGGCAGCACTATCTGGATTTCTTCAGCCGTCAGGCGGATCCGAGCGGTCTGGCCTTCTGGACCGATCAGATCAATTCCTGCGATACCAGTCCATCGTGTATCGAGATCAAGCGCATCAATGTATCGGCAGCATTCTTCCTGTCGATTGAGTTTCAGGAAACCGGTTATCTGGTTTACAAGTTTTACAAAGCCGCCTATGGCAACTTGCCGGGCGAACCAGTCCCACTCCGGTTCAATGAGTTTCTGCCGGATACAAGACAAATAGGACAGGGTGTCGTGGTTGGGGTCGGCAACTGGCAGCAGAAGCTGGAAGAAAACAAGCAGGTTTACGCAGCCGGTTTCGTTGCCAGCTCGACCTTTGTCGCTACCTATTCAAACTCGTTGACACCGGCACAATTTGTTGACGCGCTATTTACGAATGCCGGCGTCACACCATCAGCAAGTGAACGTACGGCAGCGATCAATGAGTTTGGCTCAGCCACCAACTCTGCTAACACGGCTGCGCGGGCCCGCGCCCTCCGACGCGTCGCCGAAAACTCGACGCTGAGCGCGCAGGAATTCAACCGCGCGTTTGTGCTGATGCAATACTACGGCTACCTGCGGCGCAATCCTTTCGATCCACCGGAACAGACGCTCGACTTTTCAGGCTACAACTTCTGGCTCGGCAAGCTGAATGAGTTCAACGGCAATTTCGTCAACGCCGAAATGGTGAAAGCATTTATTGTTTCAGGAGAATACCGCCAACGGTTTGGGCCGTGAGAGCCCGAATCTCAGGCAATCCTGTAGACGAAAAACGGATAATCGCGGATCTGGTTTTCTTCTGATCCACGATTATCCGCTTCTATTCTACTTTTATTAGGGTTTGGCTTTCGCGGGATCCACCGCGAGCTGGGGCAGGGCCCGCGACTCACCGTCAATTTCGGAAATCGTTTCGCCGGTTCGAAAAGCGCCCATCTTCCGGTAAAACCCTTCGGCATTGGGATCGGAGCAGATTTCCACCGTGGTCACGTTTTGTCTGGAGGCGTTTTGCATTGCGTGGAGGAAGAGGTTCTTTCCCACGCCGGCGCCAATGTGTTTGGGATCTACCCAGAGGTGGTCCAGCTCGGCCTTGTCACCCCGGATAACGAGTGCGTAAAAACCCAGGGCGTGGCCTTCGTCTTCAGCCAGGAAAACCTGATTAGCTGAGACAAAGTCGGTCGTGATGGTGAGCTGATCTTTCCAGTGCTCAATCCAGTGGTCCGGATATCCCCAATAGCGTTTAGCGCTGTGGGCAATTCCGGTCAGCGCATCGACGTCTTCAGTTCCTGCTTTTCTTATTTTCAACGATCGCCCTGTTCAGTTTGTCGACCAGCTCGCGAGTTTCGATTGCGAACTCACCTTTGGGTTCCAATCTTAAGTACTCTTGATACTCCGAAACCGCGCGCTCAGGCTGGTTTACTTTGAGCAGGATATTTCCTGCCAGTAGATGCGCTTCCGCGAAATCAGGCTTTAGTTGAAGCGTGCGCCCGATCACCGGAGCTGCTTTCCCAACCTCACCCTTTTCCCAATAGAGCCGGCCTAGCGTGAAATATCCGTGCCAGGATTTCTCGTCGAGCTTCAGCCCGTCGAGCAAAGTCTTCTCGGCTTCAGCGTACCGCTTTTGGCGCCAGTATACCTCGCCCAGTGAGAGGAGGGGTTGGGAATTGTCGGGCTTGATCTCGAGCGCGCGGTTGAGAGCCTCTTCGGCGTTTGCCCAATCACGCCCATCCATGTAGCTAGTGGCAAGCATGAGTTGCGCCTCGAAAAAATCGGGATAGATAAAGAGTGCGGTCTTAAGGTGGCGGATCGCGTCGTCGACTTTCTTGGCGACTAGCGCGGATCGGGCCTTTGCGTATTCCACTCGCGCTTTTTCAGGGACCCTCGAGTCAATCACCATCAGCGATTCATTCGAAGGCAGCGACGCCGTATCGCGGGCGAGGTCGAACATGAGGAAGGTTCTAAAAAGGACTTGGAGGTCGGCCGATTGTCTCGCCACGGTAAATCCGGGCGCTTCGACCACGACGGTGTAGTAGCCTCTGACCATTCCTGCGAAGCGAAATCTACCGCCGTTATCTGTGGTTATCTGGTCTACTATCCCGCCACCGAATCGCTCGAGACGCACTGAGACATTGCGAGCTGGTCCAGCGTCGGTGTGTACTTGCCCCGAGATCTCAAAGGACGGGCCCGGTGTAAAGGCGTCACGATCTCGCTGAGCAAAAACAGGGATCGCAAGAACCAAACAAGCGAGAGCAACGGCTGGGCGCATGGTGCGGTAGGGCATGAACGTGCAAGAGGCTAAAAGCGGAATGCCGGGCGGCGATGAATTCGCCGCCCGGTTTTCCTTGAAAAAGCCCGCTCATCAGAACTTATATCCCAGCGCAAACTGAATTAGCCGAGCCGGAATAGCAGTCTGAGTAATTCTTCCAATCGTGGACGGGGTTGTAGGTGTATTTGGAACCGCAACGTTCACCGATGAAGGTGTTTGGAAGATCGGGTGGTTCCAAAGGTTGAAGAAGTCCGTGCGGAATTGGAACTCGTGCCTCTCCTTTAGTGAGAATCGTTTCCTAATGGAAAAATCCCAATTCTGCTGGAATGGCGCACGGAATGCGTTTCGAGGCACATTACCATAACCCGTGGCTGCACCTGCTGAATTGGGAACATTTGACGCTGTTCGGAAGCACAGCGGATTAAGATAGTTATTCAGGCGAGCCTGTCTGGTGCCCGTTGTGTAAAACTGTTCCCTTGTGGTGCACAAACCGCTCAGGCTCCCAGTCCCACCTCCCAAATTTCCAAAGGCGCCGCCACTAGTGCTATCCGTCACCGAAAAGGGCAGCCCATTCTGGTAAGTTACGATTCCGCTGATGCTCCAGCCTTTGAAGACCTGGTTGTTGAAAAAGCTGTTTTGAGGCACCGGGAGATCATATGAGTAACTGAGTACGAAGCGGTGCGGGCGATCAAAATCACTCAAGCCCCGATTACGAACCGGATCGTTGTTTAGGACGTTCGCGCCGCCCTGGCCAGCACGCGTGGCATTCAACTCGTCTGTGCTTTGCGAACCGCTAACGTTGTCGATGTTTTTCGAGAACGTATAGGCTGCCTGGAAGAAAAGGCCGCGTTGGAGCCGCCGCGATAGCGTGAATTGACCGGAATGATAGGTTCCCTGGCCGGTGTTTAGCGTATAACGCGAACCTCGCCTGCGGGACAGTCCAATTATCTGATGGCGCAGTTCTTCGTTATTGGCCGTATTGGTCGTTATGGTATGGCTGACGCCGTTGCTGTCCGTTACGATAATCGGGTTGGAGGGACTTGCCAACGTCGCCAGGAAGGGATCGCTGATTCCCAACCCGCCTACGTAACGGGTACCAACATAGCCCGCCTCAGCTGCCCAGCCGTTCCACAACTCTCGCTGCAGGGTCAGGTTGAATTGCTGAGTGTACGGGGTGTAGGCATCCACCGGTGAACTGGTAAACGATGCCAGGTTAATCACGCAGTTAGTAGCCGTACCACCGTAGTTTAGGCATGCTTGCCCGTCCTCGTTGATGAAGATCGGTCCCACACCAGGATCGTTTGGATCCAGGGGTCCCACTCCACTGATGCGGCGGAGTCCCGCGAAACGCGCCCACTGCGGAATAAAGGCAGTGGCAATCGCGCCACCCGATCCCTGGCCGGCAAAGGGATTGGCGAGCTGGAATGACGGCGGATTGGCATTATTGCTGAGAGGCTGCACCGTAAACGGCGGCCCCAGCGCTCCCTGCAATATGTTTTGGTTCGACAGTCGCTGGTAATAGATTCCATAACCGCCCCTAAGCACCGTCTTCTGATCGCCGTAAACGTCCCACGCGAATCCTACTCGGGGTGCAAAGTTGTTCATATCCGCGCAATGCTCGAGAGCGCAATCCGGGACTCCGGGTTGCCCTGTGAAACCTGCGAGATTCACTTTCTCAGGAAAGCGGAAGGGGTTACGACCCTGCGCCGCTACCAGCGGGTCGTAGATGTTTTGGCGGAAAAGCTTGTCATGGCCAAAGCTCATAACCTCCCAGCGCAGCCCGACGTTAAATGTCAGCCGCTGAGAATATCGATAGTCATCTTGCACGAAAGCCGCATAGTCGGTGGCCACAAAGTTTCTGGCGGCGTCTCCGAAGGCGGACTGAATGGCTGTGACACGGCCCTGCAAGAAGTTCTGGAATGCAGTGAACGTGTTGCCGGCACCGCTCGTGGCGCCAAAAGTCATCGAACCTCGAACGGCAAAGTTGTTAAATCGATTGAGCTGATACTGGCTGCCTTCGCCACCAAAGCGCAGGCTGTGTTTACCAAATGTCCAGGAGAAAGTGTCTGCGAGGTTGTAAGTATTAGATATCGTTCCTCGTTCGTCGTTCACCCCTGTGCCCAGCGAGAAGAGTCCGGTAATGGAAAAGAAGTAGATTCCGGGTACCTCGCCTTCATTCGGTCGTGTCGCTCCAATATCGCCAAGTTGTATGGAATCAGTGGGGGAGAACGAAGAAATGAATCTGCTGTAACCAGCTCGCAGTTCATTGATCTTGCTCGGACTGAAAATGTGGGTGTGGCTCACCGAAACAAAGCGATTGTTCTGAATGTTGGTGCTGGGGAAGGCCAAACTGGCAGCAGTACCATAAGGCTTTACCGCGTTCCCGTTGTCCCAGAACCATCGTCCGGTGATTTTGTCTTTGCCGTCACGCATGACCCGGTCGTAGGTGATAGTGTGTTGGTTGTCGACTACCGGAATAATGCCGCTGATCGCGCAGTTGAAGGATCCGGTCAGTGAAGCGGCAGTCCCGCAACCGGCCGTGCCTGAGCGCGGAATCAGAAATTCTCCCCCGTAAATGTTACTGTGCAAATTGAGAATGTTAACGGCGATGGGGTCGATCTGGGCCGGCGTCAGACCAAATGCTGGTGCCAATAACGCCGCCGAGGTCGTCCCGTCTGGATTTCGAGGGAAGTTCTGCATGACAGGATTCAAAACGGCTCCAGCCGTATCAATGCCATTACGGCCTCGCACTCCCTGGTAATTGAAAAACCAGAAGCCGCCGAGCTTGGGAATGGGCCCGCTCGCGCTACCTCCGAACACGTTTTGCAACAAGCGACCTTTCTTCTTGCCGACTGCATTGAAGAACCACTCATTAGCGTTCAGTGCATCGTTTCTATGGTTCCAATAGAGCTCTCCATGAAAGTCCTTCGTGCCAGACTTCAACACGAGACCAAGAGCCCCTCCGCCTTTGCTCCCCGAAGAGGCGTCGTAAAGCGACGTGGCAACCTTGAACTCCTGAATGGTGCTGGGATTTGGAAGAGGAATTGTATCGAAGTGGGCGAGGTTAAAGTCGTTGACGTTGACGCCATCCAAAGTCACGCTATTGTTGGTCGTGCGCTGGCCGTTGACGTTAACGTCTACGTTTCCGCGACCCGAGCTACGCACGTCAGTCGGCTCAGACCCCGTTCCTGTTGACAGCGACAAGAGAAACAGGACATTTGGAGATGCCAGGGGAAGACGCTGCAGTGTTTGGGCATCTACACCTTGACCGGTAACAGCACTCGCCGGATTGATTAGCGAAGGAGCGGCCTCAACTGTGACCGTTTCCTCGATCTTTCCGGCCTCAAGGGTCACATCCTGTCGCGTCGTTTCCGTAATTCTCACCGCGACTCCCTGAACAACCGCTTTCTTGAAATTGTTCGCTGTTATTTCCAACCGGTAAGTACCCGGTGGCAGCAATGTCGTCGTATAGCCACCATCGTCGTTGGTGGTAATCGTCCTCACCGATTTGCCGGTACTTTCGGAAACTATATCGACAGAGGCGCCCCTGACGAGCGCACCGCCCTGGTCTGTGACTATCCCTGTAAGTCCTCCGGTCTGCGTGCCCTGTGAATAGGCGGACACGACAAACAGAAGGCTAAGGACTAATCCGCTAGCTAGCACGCGTAAAACGCTTCGCATAACAGTTCCTCCTTTTGGGAAAAAACTCTGGTTTTAGTTGACTACCGAAAAGAACAAACCCGGTAAAAGAGCGGAAAATCGTGATTGTTTGGCGCAAACTAAGGCAAGCAATATTCCAACGACGGCCGGTTCGGAGGGCGGTGAAATTCTTCCGATTTTCGGGAGTTCTTACAAATTTCGAGCGATCGCATGCGGTGTCGAAAATGAATTTTTGGTTTTTGTTCAAATTCTCGGATGCTCCGCCCGCGGAACTCCGAACGCGAAGGCTCAGGCTCAGCATCGAATTTGGTGGAGAAAGTGAGGCGCGGATAGCAGTTTAGCGGTTCATAAAGACTCGCACACAGGAGTCGCGATTCCGAAGCGCAGAATCAGGACGATGCGGCTTCGCTGGCTTCGGCCGGCGCCGCTTCATCATGATGTTCGGTGGTGTACAAGCGTAGGATATCCTGACCCTGGCGTGAACGCGGATCGATGGTTCTCAGGTGTTTGCGCCCCTGCATTTCCCAAATCGCGGTAACCACGCCGTCTTTCTCAACCGCGTGATAAGAGATCTCTTCGGCCGCGGCAGTTGTCGCTCCCTGCTCCCCTTCCGGCTTGCCGCCATTTTCAGTCGGGACGGACTCATTTTCAGACATTGGTCGATAACACTCCTCTCAAGAAACTTCTCAAATTGTCTTTTGGTTTATTTTGGTTTCAGGAATTGTTACACACGCTTCGCGTATGTGTCCAACCGTGATCGGTAATTCAGGCGTCAAGCAGTGATGCTTGTCAGAATCGCCATCTCGACCGCTTTGTGCGGAACAACGACACCCCAGCCCTGCCTCTCAACTTCGATGCCGGGGACCCGCTCTGCAGTTTGGACCAGAATTCGTTTCACTTGCTGAGGCGTCAATGCCGGATTCGCCTCCAGCATACAAGCGGCAATGGACGAAACGATTGGAGCCGCGAATGAAGTTCCATCAACGTACTTGTAGTGACCATTGATGACATTGCCTTCCCGCAACTTTATCGTAATCAGCTGCCTTAATAACGGGATCGGTAAATCGCGGGCTTCGTCAATGTCTTTATCCACGCCTATATGTGACCCGATGATTGCTCTCAGCTCGTCGTCGATGGCCGCATCAAGTTCCGAGTAAAGCTGGGCCTGATCAAATGTTGGCGTGAACGGAAGAATCGGCGCCGCCACCCAGATTCCCGGCGCGATGATTTCGGGTTTCTGTAGTCCGTCGATCGTAGGCCCGTAGGACGACCGATACATTCCTCGCCTTGCCCGATCGAGAGAGTTCTGATCGTCGAGTCCGCCCACCGAAATTGCGGCCGGTGAGTTTGCCGGCGGCAACACCGCATGGCCGGGAGACATGCCGGCGTTACCGACTGCACACACCACCAACACTCCCTCCTTGACCGCGTGTTCCACGGTCCTACACAAGGAACTATTCAGGTAGGACTGTTCAAAATCGCCGCCGGCGGAGATGTTGACGATGCGGATGCCGTATTTCTCGCGATGATTCAAAACCCATTCGAGGCCGCGCTCGATATGATTGTCTGAAATGTGTCCGGTGCGACCAATCTTGACCAGGACAACTTTCGCTTCGGGCGCGATGCCTCGATAAAACCCTTCCGAAAGATGACCATTGCCCGCGGCCACCACTGAGGTCATCATTCCGTGCCAACTCGCGACGTCGGTGGTCTCCAGTGAGGTCGAGTCACCTTCCTCGGCAAAAATGCTTTGGTAAGCAACAATCCGGTTTTCGGGTTTGGTTAGATCGTCGTGAGCAAAGAAGCCGGAGTCGAGAAAAGCGATGGTTATCCCACGCCCGGTAAAACGCTCGTCCGCATTCAAACGAAGTGGAGTTGGAAGAACGTATTCGGTCTGTTCAAAGACGCGCTGATGAGAGTCGACTTGCGCCCTGGCGCGGCCAAAGAGTTCGAGACAGTTAATGCAGACCTGCGCCAGGCTTTCCCCGAACGCGTTCGCTTCCAGAAGCTCTTTGATATCGGTGGGAAGGTCGGTCAGCTGAAAGCGTTGACCATTGACGCGTCCGCAAAGGTTGCAGGACAGCTCTTTGATTTTCCGGGTTTCATCTAACTCCGCCGGGAGAAGCGATTCAGTCATCCTCTAAAGTTTACTTCATCGCGGTGGTCATCGCGCAACCACCATCAGAACCGGGCGTTGAGTATCAGATTGTTCTTAAGTTGAAAGACACGCTCGCCTCGCTCCGGTTCAAGGATTTGTGGATTTGTTCGGCGTGAGCGAAATCTAGCTCCGCGCTTCTTTGGAACGCTTTGACCATAACCAGAGGCCATTCGTAATCTCAGCGGGCAAACGATAGCCCAACTGTCGCGCGAGCATGACAATCTGACCGCGATGATGACCTTCATGAGCGACGAAATAGGTCAGGACATGCCCGACGTCGAGGGGAAGGTTACGCCAGACATATGACGAGGAGCCGGGGATCGCGCCGCCTCTGTCAAAACCAAGCGTTAGCAAACTGATAATGCCGCGGCTACTGTGACCAAGTGCTGGAATCAGCTCCTTCGGTTCAACCTTGTGTCGATTGACGGATCGCGGCACCGCGACGCCGTGTGCCTTTCCCAGCGTCTTGATCCACATGCACCGCGCATTGTGGATGTGGCCGGCAATCATCCTCACGGTTCGTCGGGGAGCCCCCGGCACGGTCGCGCTCCATAGCTCGGGGGTTAAGTGTTCGAAGAGGAAGACGGTAACGCGGTTGTTGGTTCTCCACGCGGCGAGCAGCATATCCCGCTGGTCAAGTGCAGATTTCATTACAACTCTTCACAAAATAATCAAGCCGACGTTGAACGTCAGAGTCAATCTTGCGCGGCGATTATACGCACCCTGGATTGTTGCTGTCAGCAAATCCTTAATGCTGACAGAAGCGGCGCCAGGCCGTCGCCCTCCAAGTTGTGTGCCGGCCAGTTGCCCGTGTAAGGTAATATGTAGATCAAAGGAAAATGGAGTGCCGTTCCCATGGCTGAGGGACAAATAAGTGTTGCCGATATTTTTCGCCGCGCCCAGGCTGTTCGTGGCGAGCGGCCTGACGCCGCTTACAAGGAAATCAAGGAGCTACTGGTCAAGGAATTTTCAGGTAAGCCCTTTCCGTCGCTCCACAATCTGACGATTCCCGAACAGGACGACAAAGCGCCCGAAGAAGATTGGACGGCAGGTTTGCCGCTTGTCAGGCGAGGGATCCAGTTTCAGGACTGGAAAGAAGTCATTGATGGAATCGTGCTGTCGCTTGAACAGGTTGATAACTACGTGCGTGAGCGTGGAGCTGAAGGTTCGCACGACAAGTGGCATAATCGCGCGGCCGGCATCGAAGAATCGACCAATAAGGCTGTGAGCAAGTGGTTGCCGGAAGAGTTGATGAGACTGGCTGAGAGCCAGACGAAAAAGTGAACGTAGTTGGTTGTCAACCGCTTGACAATACTGACAACTTACTAATGCCCAGGAACTATGAGCTTCCTTAACAGCCTAATCAAAGATCCCAAATACCAAACGACCGATCCACGCAAGCCGGAAGAGATCGGAGATTCTGAAATCATCATTAGCCCGGACACCCGGCGAGAAAAGCGAATTCCACCCGGACAATCTCGGACGAAAAAATGGCCGGTACTTGACGCGCATGGAACTCCCGAAGTCGATCTTGCCACCTGGTCATTTGAGGTAGACGGGTTGGTTGAGAACCCACAGAAGTGGTCACTTGATGAGTTCATGCAGTTGCCGGCGGTTAAGGTGTACGCAGACTTTCATTGCGTCACGCGTTGGTCGCGCCTCGACAACGTTTGGGGAGGAGTGCCAACCCGAGAGTTGGCGAAAGTGGTCGGAGTAAAACCTGAAGCTAAGTTTGTTCTGGCGCTTGCTTACGATTACGGCTGGACCACTAACGTGCCGATTGAGTATTTCCTCAATGAAGACTCGCTGTTTGCCTGGTCGCATGACGGGCAACCGATACCTCCTGAACATGGCGGCCCGGTGCGGTTGATCATTCCGCAACTTTACGCATGGAAGTCGGCGAAGTGGGCGAAAGGGGTGCGCTTCCTCGCGCAGGATCAGGCCGGCTTCTGGGAAGAAGGCGGCTATCACATGCGCGGCAATCCCTGGGGGCCCGGTGATGGCGAAAGGTTTCGCTGGTCGTGACCTCCATACCTTCGATACCCAGAGACGCTGCTGCCGTCATTCTTCTCCGCCACCAAACCAACCCTCTCGACCCGGAAGTTTTTCTGGTTCGTCGAAGGGAGAAGCTTTCGTTTCTCGGCGGCTATTCCGCGTTTCCCGGCGGACAGTTTGACGAAACTGATGCTCACGCGTTGATGGAAAACTGCGATGACGCAGAAACCAGATCAGCTATCAGCTGCGCCGCGCGCGAATTGTTTGAAGAAACTGGCGTCCTCGTCGCTCGAGGTGGTGATGCTCTGACTGCGGGCCAGCGCGTCTCTTTGCTCGACGACCTTCAATCCGGCCGCATGTCATGGCCGGCACTACTCGAGCATTACGATCTGCATCTCGACGCCAATGATTTCACGTTTGTCGGCCGTTGGGTGACGCCACCGTTTAGTGCACGGCGCTTCGACACCTGGTTCTTCCTCGTGAATTGCCCTCCGAAACAGGAACCGCGCCTGCCCTTCGAAGGAGAACTGGAACACGGCGATTGGATACCGGCCTCCGCTGCTCACACGCTCTGGGAACACTCTCAGATCCTGGCCGTGCCTCCGGTTGTTCACGCCTTGAAAACTTTGTCGGGCGGGCTAACCGACGATCTGGTTCAGCGATTTCTCTCAAAACCCAATGCCCACCGTGAACCGGTGAGACGGATCGAGTTTCGTCCGAATTACATCTGCTTTCCGGTGCGCACGCCGACGAAGCCACCTGCAACCCACACTAATTGTTATCTGGTCTACAGTTCAAAAGAGATCCTGATACTGGATCCAGGTTCGCCTTACGACGATGAACAACAGTCGCTGGCGTCGAGCGTTGATGGATTGATTGCAGAGGGCCGGAGGGTTCGAGAAATAGTTTTGACTCATGTGCACCCGGATCACGTGGGCGGGGTAAACGCGCTACGGGATCATCTGGGTGGCATGATCAGCGTTGCCGCGCATCGTTTAACTGCCGAGGCCTTAACCGGAAGTGTGAGAGTCAATCGATTCATAGAGGAAGATGATGAGATCCGGCTCAACGGCGAACCACAGATCATCCTGACAGCGATGCATACTCCCGGTCATGCTCGCGGTCATCTCTGCTTTTATGAAGCGCGGACGGGGACGCTCATCTCAGGCGACAACATCGTCGGGCTGGGTTCAGTTCTTATTGATCCGCCGGAAGGAAACATGCGCGACTATCTTGCCTCCCTGGCCAGGATGCGCGCTCTGCCAAACCTCTCCATTATCTTTGGCGGCCACGGGCCGGCCATCGGCAATGCTTACGCGAAGATTGACGAATACATATCCCACCGGCTTCAACGCGAACAGAACATCCTCGAAGCGGTTCGGGAGGGAGCTGCCGATCCAAAAGAGATTGTCGCCCGCGTTTACACCGATGTTTCGTCAAAAGCGCATGCGATGGCCGAGCGTGCCGTGATGGCACATTTGGAAAAGCTTGAATCCGATGGCCTGGTTTCAAAAGCTCCAGACGGCACCTACGTCGCCGGCATCGTCGCCGACTAATGTCAGCCCGTGACGACCTTGTGCTTCAAACTACCTCTTGACCCTCCACTCGCGTAAGATATTCCCATCCCCCAGGTTCCGTGATATCCACATCAAGTACAGGTTTTTCATGAGCCATTCCCAAACTCTAGGCGAGCTACGAGACAGCGGTTACCAGAGCGTCCCGGTAAAAGACGAGCTGCGCGCGAACCTTATTCGAAAGCTAAGAAGCGGTGAAAGACTTTTTCCCGGAATTGTCGGTTACGACGAGACCGTCATCCCGCAACTCATTAATGCAATTCTTGCCCGGCACAACATCATATTGCTGGGACTCCGGGGGCAAGCCAAAAGCAGAATTATTCGCCAACTCACGCACTTGCTAAACGATCAAATCCCGATCGTTTCAGGCTCGGAAGTCAACGACGATCCTTTTCACCCCATCTCGGCTTACGGACGGCAAACGATTGAGCTTCATGGTGACGCTACCCTGATCGATTGGGTTGGTCGCGACTCGCGATTTGTAGAAAAACTCGCCACCCCGGATGTAACAATCGCCGACATCATCGGGGATGTGGATCCGATCAAAGCAGCCAAAGGCGGCCACCTGCTCAGCGATGAACTGACCATTCACTACGGACTGCTGCCCCGCGCCAACCGCGGCATCTTTGCGATCAACGAACTGCCGGATCTCGCCGGCAAGATTCAGGTTGGTCTCTTCAACATCATGCAGGAAGGTGATGTGCAGATTAAGGGTTATCCGGTACGCCTGCCGCTGGATGTAATGCTGGTTTTTTCCGCAAATCCCGAAGACTACACTGCCCGCGGAAAGATCATCACACCGCTGAAAGATCGTATCGGCACTGAGATTACGACCCATTATCCCGCGGAGATTCAAACCGGCGTCGAAATCACGCGTCAGGAGGCATGGGTCAGCCGCGATGCTTCGGACGAACGGCTCAGTATCCCTGACTTCATTCGCGAGACGATCGAGCAGATTGCTTTCGAAGCCCGTGACGACAGCCGGGTCGACAAACACTCCGGCGTGTCTCAACGCATGCCAATCACCGTAATCGAGTCAGTGATTTCAAATGCGGAGCGCCGGGCCTTGATCACCGAGGAGAAGGAAATTGTCCCGCGGATTTCAGACATTTATGCGGCCATACCCTCGATGACCGGCAAGATGGAACTCGAATACGAGGGCGAACAGATTGGCGCCAATCGCATCGCCAGAGATTTGATCAAGCGAGCTGCCGGTGAAATCTTTGAAGGGTACTTTGTCGGCATCGACTTCACTCGAGCGGTGCAGTGGTTTGACGAAGGCAACAATTTGCGGCTGGCTGATACCGCCGCCGCTGCGGAATGCAAGACGTTACTCGATGCCGTGCCAGAGTTGATTGAGACGTCGCTGATTCCGTTTGACCACAAGAAGTCAGATACGGCCAAGGTCGTAGCCGCGTGTGAATTCGTGTTGGAAGGGTTGTACGCTCAAAACAAGATCAGCCGGAATGAAGAAGGCGGCTACACCGCAGTGACCAAAGCCAAAAAAGATCGCCGCGGGATGATCTACGACGATCTCACTGAGACGGGAAAATACAGCTAAGCACCCCAGGGCGCCGGGAAGTTTAAGCCGCGGATTAACGCGGATACACGCGAATCTGAATTGGAAAACAAGGGGAGAAACCGGCTGAGTTTCAATGAAGTTCACGCGCTACTCAAAATTCAAAGGGCTCGATGTTTCCGGGATCAACCTCGGCGACCTGATGGAAGGACTGTCTGATTCGCTGCTCGACTCCGGCTACGACGATGATTATTACTGGACCCGCCAGCGAAACCCGCAAGATACGTCGCTCGATGCCTTGCGTCGCGCGCTGCTGCAAGCGCTTATGGACCAGGGTCTCCTGAGTGAGTACCAGATCCAGGAGATGCTCGCTGAAAACGAAGGAAAGTTTAAAGGATCGCTGCTGGAAGAGATGCTCAATCAGCTGATCGAACGCCTGGTTGAAGAGGGTTATCTCAAGCTTCGTGAAGAACAGCCACAACGCTGGCCACAACCTCGAGCCAGTCAGGGCACTCCGGAGGTCTCCGAGCCGCTACCTCGCAACGTCAAGTTTGAAGTAACCGAGAAGGGCCTCGACTTCCTCGGCTACAAGACATTGCGCAATCTGCTCGGCAGCCTGGGCAAGAGCTCCGGAGGTCGCCACGACACCGCGCATCTCTCAACCGGGGTTGAAGCAGCGGCCGCCAGCAAACCTTATGAGTTTGGCGATACTGTCAATCTCGACGTCAACACTACTTTGCTGTCGGCCATTCAACGCGAAGGGCTCAAACTCCCGCTCAATCTCGAATACACCGATCTGCACGTCCACCAGTGTGACTATCAATCGTCGTGTGCGACGGTGGTAATGCTCGATTGTTCTCATTCGATGATCCTCTATGGCGAGGACCGCTTTACTCCCGCCAAGAAGGTTGCGCTCGCCCTGGCACATTTGATTCGCACGCAATACCCGGGAGACTCGCTCAAGATCGTGCTGTTTCACGACTCCGCGGAAGAGTTACCGCTCGCAAGGCTCGCCACTACACAGGTTGGTCCATATCACACCAATACCGCTGAAGGTCTAAGACTCTCGCGACGTATCCTGCAATCCCAGCGCAAAGAGATGAAACAGATCGTGATGGTTACTGATGGAAAACCGACGGCCTGCTTTGTTGAAGGGGTTGGGCCGGCCACTTTGGGCCGGAGATCGTCAGGGCATGAAGCGAGGGGCAAAAATGCCGGCCCGGCTTCCGGCACGCGCCGGATCTACAAAAACTCAATGGGCGGCGATCCGTTTGTAATGGCCGAGACCTTCAAGGAGGTCCAGGGCTGTCGCAAAGCCGGGATCATGATTAATACCTTCATGCTCGCCAGCGACTTTTACCTCGTTGAGTTTGTGAAGAAAATGACGGCAATGACCAATGGAAAAGCCTACTTCGCAAATCCTCATAATCTTTCCCAGTTTGTTTTGATAGACTTTCTTCGACGCCGAACCAGCCGAGTCAGATAGTTGGATCTTTTCCCGACCTCCGAATGAAAAAAGTGGAATCAAAGCTTGGTGGACAAGGGCTCGGCCGGAACCTCACTCCGTATTTAGTCCTGGTTGTCGGCCTTCTCATCACCGCTTTCTTCGCCAGTTACATTTGGCGAACAGCGAAAGCCGCGGATCTCGCCCGGTTTAATACGTCGACTCAGGACTTAACTCTCTACGCCAGAGGCAGGCCCAGATTCTACATTGAAGTGCTGCGCGCCGGGGCGGGTTTGTTTGCCGTCAATCCGTCGATCAGTCCTGACCAGTTCAAGAACTTCATTGATCGCCTGGAACTGAAGGACCAGTATCCCGGACCGCAGGGAATTGGGTTTCTGGCGCGGGTGAAGGCTGATCAGAGAGTTGGGTTCGCCGCGACCATGCGAAAGCAGGGGGTGAAAGACCTTCCTTTTCCGTCTGACCAAAACCCGGACGAATTCTATCCGGTCACCTACTTCGAACCTCTCGACAACAGCAGCGAAGCAAATTTCGGCTATGACATGTACAACGATCCGGTTCGGCGGAGAGCGCTCGAAACGGCAAGAGATACAGGACTGCCGGTGGCTACCGGGCGGGTGATGGTTCCACGCGGTAGCGCTGACACCGAGGAGCCCGGGTTTCTGATCTTTGCTCCGGTGTATATGGAGGACCAGATACCGAAAACAGTTCCAGAACGACGAGAAGCGTTAGCTGGTTTTGTTTATGGTCAGTTCAGCGCCGCCAACTTTGTTAAGAGCATTCTCGAAGTCAAAAACACGGATGACATCGACTTGCGACTCTACGATGGGCCGGAAGCGAGGGCGGAACACGTGCTTCACGATACCACCCGTGTTTCCGGCACTCCGGCTGATTTTCGGCCGCAATTCACGACTTCGAACAACGTTGAAGTCGCTGGTCGCACGTGGACGCTTTTGTTTGCTTCGCGTCCGTCCTTTGGCTCCGCAGTTAGCCGAAGCTCTGTCTACTACGCCGCGGCGATAGGCATTTTCATTAGCCTGCTCCTCTTTGCCCTGACGCGTTCTCAGGCTTCCTCGCGAGCTGCAGCTGAACACTCTGCTTCGGAGTTGCGCATTTCGGAAAGCAGAGTGCGCGAGACCCTCAATGAACGCGAGCTAGCGGAGGCGGCAGTAAAAGAAAGTGAAGAACGCTATCGCGAGCTCGTAGAAAACGCGAACGACATCGTCTTCACGCTCGACCTGCAGGGCAATGTGACTTCAATCAACCGAGCGGTGGAGTCGATTACCGGCTATTCGCAAAGCGAGTTGATGGGAATAAACATGAGCGAGTTTCTCACGCCGATTTCCACCGAGACCGCCCGGCTCATGACCGAACGAAAGCTTTCAGGCGAAGAGCGGACTAACTACGAAGTGGAAGTCGTGACGAAGCGTGGACACATACTGACACTCGAGATCAGCAGCCGGTTGGCTGTCAGCGGCGGAAAGCCCGTCGGCGTGCAGGGCGTTGCCCGCGACATAACCACCAGGCGGCAAGCTGAAGAGGCACTGCGGCAAATCGACCAGCGGGCGCTGTCGGAATATGAGCGACTGCTGGAGAGGGTCTCCGGTTTGGCGCAAACGCTCGGCACTGCGCGAGATCTGCCCGCCATCTACCGCGGGCTGCGCGAGTTTACTCTGTTATCGGTCCCGTGCAACGGGTTCTTCGTTGCTTTGTATGACCCGCTTCATGACGTTCGTATCGCTTGTTACGGTTGGGCGGATGGCGAAGAGATCGACACTTCGGAACTGCCGCCAATGCCAGTTACGGCAGCCGGTCCCAATAGTCGAGCGGTCCGCACAAATCAGGTCATCATTACCAACGATTATATGAAGGAGACCTTCGGGCACCCGGCCGTTTTGGTTGGGCCCGACAATGGAATGCGACCGCAATCGTCGCTTTCAGCCCCCATGTCGGTAATGGGCCGGGTCATCGGCACGATCGAAGTACAAACTTACGAGAAGGCCGCTTACCGGGAAGGCCATGTGACGGCAATGCGCATGGCCGCAAACCTTACTGCTGTGGCAATTGAGAATGTGCGATTGCTTGAACGCGAGAGCACGGCCAGGGCAAACGCTGAGGAATCGAATCGTTTGAAAGATGAATTCCTGGCCACGGTTTCCCACGAATTGCGCACGCCGCTGACCGCGATTCTCGGGTGGGCGCGAATGCTGGAGGGGGGCTCGCTGGAAACCGAGACAGCGGCCCGGGCAATTGACACGATCCAGCGAAACGCCAAAGCCCAGGCCCAGATCATTGATGACATCCTTGACGTCTCCAGAATTATCACCGGCAACTTGTACCTTGAGTTGCACCCAATCGAGCTTGGCTCGGTTATGGAGGCAGGAATCAATGTAGTGCGGCCAACCGCAGAGGCTAAGGGCATTCGGATCGAAATTGATTTCGGTCACGAGCCGGTGGTGGTTTCGGGCGACGCCAACCGCCTGCAACAGGTTTGCTGGAATTTGCTGTCAAACGCGGTGAAGTTTACGCAGGCCGGCGGCAAGGTGAGTATTGCTTTACATCGAGTTGCCTCGCAAATTGAGATCGTAGTCACCGACAACGGACGGGGTATAACTCCTGAGTTTTTGCCATTTGTTTTCGATCGTTTTCGACAGGCGGACAGCACTTCCACGCGCCAACACGGCGGCCTCGGCCTGGGCCTCGCCATTGCCAGACATTTGATTGAGATTCACGGCGGTACGATCGAAGCCAGGAGTGGCGGCGAAGGCCAGGGCGCTACGTTTACCGTCAGGTTACCGGTGGTGGGGACGCTGGCAAGGGCAATTCCACCGCCTGAGCCTGCGCAAGACAAGCAACAACGTTTGAAGTCGCAGGAGATTCTGTCGGGTCTGCACGTTTTGATTGTGGACGATGATGAAGACACACTCGAACTGTTGGCTGCGGCGCTGCGACAGCGAAGTGCCAACGTCACAGCCGTTTCGTCAGCTGCCCAGGCGATTGACTCGATTAAGACTTTTAGGCCAGACGTATTGATCTCCGATATCGCGATGCCCGAGGTTGATGGCTACGAATTGATTCAGCAGGTCCTGGCGATGGGTGTCGCACCCAGGATTCCGGCCATTGCCATCACAGCCTATGCAAAAACCGAAGATAAGGAGCGAGCTCTGGCGGCCGGCTATCAACGCTTTCTCTCCAAGCCGGTCGAACTTCGCGAGTTTATTTCCACGGTGGCCGAAACCGCGCGCGAGAATGGTGATCGCTGAGAGCCGGCGAATCCGCAAGCAAGGACTATCCGCAGATTACGCTGATTAGGGTAATGGCTCAGGTCAGTACCGTCCGCGGTAGCAGATGGGTCGTGACACAACCCTGGCCTTAGAAGCAAAGTTGCTACCGCGGACGGTACTGACCTGCGTCATTGCTACAATCGAATGGCAGAGCCTAAGAAATACACAATTGAAGAGCGCGTTCGCTGGGGCGATGTTGACGCAGCCAGCATTATTTTCTACGGAGCTTACATCCGTTTCTTCGAGTTTGCCGAGACCGAACTATTTCGCAGCGTTGGTTTGCCCTACAGCGTAATGTTTGACGAGTTGGATATCTGGCTGCCGCGCGTTCACATCGAATGCGACTTTCAGCGCGCAGCCCAGTTGGACGATCTGCTGGAGGTTTCGGTGTTCGTCGGCCGGTTTGGCAACACCTCGATGCAACTGAATTTCGAGGTCCGGCGAAAAGGCGAACCTGAACTGGTCGCCCGCGCCCACTTTGTGCTGGCCGCGGTGAATCGCGATACATTTGACACTGTCCGAATTCCGGATGAGCTGCGCGCCCGGCTTGCGGCGTATACAGGGCAGTAGCCCGACGCACGCAACGATGCGCTGGTGTCAGTTTTCCTGGTAAACGACTCGCATGAACGAATCACAACCAAACGCAATCGAAGCAACTCTCGACGAGCACAACATCGATCCGAACCCTGTCGCTCTGTTTCGCCACTGGTTCGACGAAGCCATCGCTTCCGGTTCAAAACTTCCGGACGCGATGACTCTGGCGACCGCAACCAAAGATGGGAAGCCTTCCGCGCGGATGGTGCTGCTGAAACAGGTTAACGACGCCGGCTTTGTTTTCTACACAAACTACAACAGCAGTAAGGCCGAAGAGCTAAAAGAGAACCCGAGGGCTTCGCTCGTGTTTTATTGGAGCCAACTGGACCGGCAGGTACGCGTGGACGGAACCGTAGGTCGGGTTTCGTGGCAGGAGTCGGACAAATACTTCAGCACGCGACCGCGCGAAAGCCAACTGGGAGCGGTCGCTTCGCCGCAAAGCGAAGTTATCGAAAGTCGTGAAGTTCTCGATCAACGCTATGCCGATTTTGAAGAGATGTATCGCCACCGGGAGGTGCAGCGGCCGTCGCATTGGGGTGGTTACAGGTTGAAACCGGAGCGCATTGAGTTCTGGCAAAGCCGCCCCGGTCGCCTGCACGATCGAATACTCTACGAGCGGCAAGCTGACGGCTCATGGACCATCAGGCGGCTGGCTCCGTAGAAGCAAGGTGAAGTCTTTCAAATTGGTCGCAGCGCGCTGCGCGCAAGCTTCTTCTTCAAGTCAACATAACCCTGCTCGCCAGCCACAAGATCGCCCAAAACTTTTTGGATACCCTTATGCCCTTTGGCAAACTCGATCATTCTTTCAGTGAATGGCGCGCCCCAGAAGTTTCCGTAAAAGCGCCGCCGCATCTGTGACGCGCGACGGAGTTCCCCACCGAAATCCTCGCGCCAGCGCTTTTCATACGCGTCCGGCCGTCCATCAAGATAAGCCTCAGCAAAGAGTTCAGCCGAACGGAGCGCGTAGTAGATGCCTTCGCCCGTGACCGGATCGGCAAACCCTGCCGCATCTCCCAGCAAAGCCCACCCATCGCCGGAGGCTCGTCTTTCATCCCATGTCGTGTCGGCGAGGCCCGGGATTCGCGCCGCGTAGCGTTCCGCCGTCGACTGCAAGCTCTTCCTTATGCTCGCATCAGTTGTGTCTTGAGGACTCTTCCAGATGTTCGCGCGAGCATCCTCACGTTGCCGGTAATAGCCAATCATGAATTGCCAGAGCAGCTCGTCGAGGGCTTTGTGTTCAAACGCATCCTGCGTTGTCGCGATGCCGAAAGAAATATGATCCGGCCGTGGAAAAGCCCAGGCATAACCCACCCACTTTGGAAGAAACGCAACGACTGTCGGTGCTTCGCCCTGGCTTGGCAGCGGGGCGCGGTAGCCAAACGCTACTTCCATATCGGAAGCGGACAATGGACCCGCGAGCTTCTTGGCTATCGCGCTATTCGCTCCGTCGGCCGCCACCAGAATTCTTCCCGTCCACTCGGCGTCGCCTGAGCCACGCATCCGCCAGCCGGTTTCAGTTTTTGTGATCGCGCGGGAGGAGATTTTTTCGGAGACGACGTTAGCGCCGGCGGCACCCGCGCGATCGCGAAGGTAAGAATCAAAGGCAACTCGCGAGTAGATCGCGAACGGTTCATCCAGCTTTAAGTGCAGATGCTTGCCGGATGGCGAATACATTTCGAGCTCGTTGACTGTGCGTCCAACGGCGCCGAGCAATTGTGGCCACGCCTTGAGCGCTTTCGCAGTTACCCCACCGCCGCAGGCTTTGGGAAATCCTTCCGGCCGGCCATCAAAGAGGGCCACCCGCGCGCCGCCCTTCGCCAGCTGTTCAGCCGCAAAAGAGCCGGCAGGACCAGCGCCCACAATCAGCACATCAAATTCTTTACTCATGGCGTGGAGTTTCTTACCTAAATTCCAGCTACATCATAAGTGGGTTAATGGCCACCAGCAATCGTGACCATCGTTCCCCCGGGTGCTAAAATGCGCGCGTTCCCTGATGGTTATTGTTTTTTACCGATAGTTTGTCTTAGCGTTTTCATCCGCGGATGAGCGCTCCGCCGCAGGGTAATCGCCGTGGAAGGAGCTTGATGAAAAACGCCAGCGCCATAGTGTTCTCCGGCATCGCTCCACACCCGCCAATAATGGTGCCCGAAGTGGGAGGTGAAGCCATCGCCGAAGTGCGCGGGTCGATCGAGGCGATGGCCGAATTGACAAAGCGCCTGGTAGAAGCAGGTACGCAAACCGTCGTGCTCATTTCACCTCACGCCCCGCTCGAGGCCAGCGCTTTCGTCGCTTACTACTCCGCTGAACTCTACGGTGACTTTTCCAATTTTCGAGCTCCTTCAGCCCGCGTCAGCTTTCCTTTGGATACTGAGTTACTCCAGGCGATCATCAGCACTGCGGCCAGTGAAAACTACCCGGTCGTGAAAATTGAAGACTACATGTTGGACCACGGCTCGGCGGTCCCTCTTTACTTTCTGGATCGCAATGGCTGGCGGGGCCGCGTCGTGGCGCTTGGTTACAGTTTTCGCTCAAACGAAGACCACCTGAAGTTTGGCTCCTGCATAAGAAAGGCCGCCGATGCTGTCGGTGGACCTGTGGGTCTAATAGCCAGCGGTGATTTAAGCCATCGTCTAAAACCCGACGCCCCCGCTGGCTTTAACCCGACCGCTCACCTCTTCGACGAGGAAGTGGTGGAAGCCATTGCCCAACACAACCCCGGCCAGATTGCCAGGATTGATCCGGACCTGCGACACATGGCCGGTGAGTGTGGATACCGGTCGATGCTGATTGCCCTTGGCGCTACGCGAAACCTACCGGAAGCCTGCGAAGTATTGCACTACGAAGCACCATTCGGAGTTGGCTACCTGGTTGCGCAACTCACGAATGCCAGGAGGGTCCGCCACCTCAATGGCGATTTGGATTCAACGAGTGTTGACTCAGATGATTCAGGATTAGACGACGAACTGCCGGCGCTTGCTCGACAGGCGGTCGAGACGTTCGTGCGCACCGGGGAACAGATCAGCTCGCCTTACCCGCCTTCCAAACTCCTCGGCGCGCGAGCTGGCTGCTTTGTTTGCCTCAAAACCCGCGATGGAGAGTTGCGTGGTTGCATTGGCACGATTGAGCCCGCCAAAGACAACCTTGCTGAAGAGTTGATTGCGAACGCCATCAACTCAGCTACCCGCGACCCCCGATTTCCGCCGGTAGGTAAGGATGAATTGGCAGACCTCGTTTATTCAGTCGATATCCTTGCACCACCTGAACGGACGACTTTCGAAGAACTCGATCCTCTTACGTTTGGAGTAATTGTTGAAGACGATTCAGGACTGCGGCGAGGATTGCTGTTGCCTGAGATTGAAGGAGTCGACACTCCCGCCAGGCAAGTTGATATCGCGAAGCGCAAGGCTGGTATTGAGCCTGATGAGCCGGTGAAGCTATCGCGTTTTCGTGTGGATCGTTACCGGGAGTAGGACAGACATTCCTGTCTGTCCATCTGGTTGGGCTGTTGCGCTTATCAGATATGCGTAACCCAAAAAGGAAAGGCAGGAATGCCTGTCCTACCTACTCAGACGTCCAGGTTGCGCACGTCGAGCGCGTTGTCTTCGATGAATTTCCGTCGCGGTTCGACCTGGTCGCCCATCAAGACGGTAAACATCTCGTCGGTTTCCACCGCGTCGTCAATTCGCACTTGCAACAAGGTGCGCTTCTCCGGGTTCATGGTTGTTTCCCATAGTTGTTCAGGATTCATTTCCCCAAGACCCTTGTAGCGCTGGATCGATAAATCCTTCTTAGCGGCAGCAAGCACTTTTTCGAGGAGCGCATCACGAGTTGCGATCTCTTCGCTGGTACCGTTCTCACCAGTTACAAACGGCGGCGCCAAGTTGCTCTCCAGCAGCGTGTAGAGTTCAACTGCCTTTTGGAACTCAACAAAGCTGGCGAGGTTCCAGTCGATCACGATCTTCGTTCCAGTGCTGGCAACGGTTTCAATTTCACAAAGGCCGTGCTCTTCATCGCTTGAGAGTTCAGTTTCGTAACCCGCCTTGGCTATTACCCCCTCGACGCGGGCCATTTGATCCTCATCCTGAAAGGCTTTGCGTAGCGTTGCCCCGTCTCTGCGAAGCACGCCCTTTTTTCCGCCAAAGGCCTCGAGCACCGCGTTGAGCAAACGCGTATCGCCACCCAGACGTCGCGCGGTCCTTTCGCAGTAACGTTGAAACTCCACCATCTTTTCCAGCCACTGCGCCAGTTCTTTCCCTTCGATAACCTCGTTGCCAGACGCTGACTTGACGCTCATATCCGTCGTGGCCTGACGCATGAGGTAGTGGGTCATCGCGCCTTCGTCTTTTATGTATTCTTCCTTCTTGCCTCGCTTTACTTTAAACAATGGCGGCTGGGCAATAAAGACGTGTCCCCGTTCCACCAGTTCGGCCATCTGCCGGTAGAAAAACGTCAACAGCAAGGTTCTGATGTGAGAGCCATCGACGTCAGCGTCGGTCATTAGAATTATTTTGTGGTATCGGAGCTTGCTTACATCAAAATCCTCTTTACCAATTCCGGTACCCAGGGCTGTTATCAACGATTTGATTTCGCTATGCCCAAGCATCTTGTCGAAGCGAGCTTTCTCGACGTTGAGAATCTTGCCCTTGAGTGGAAGTATCGCCTGGTTTTTACGGTCGCGGCCCTGCTTGGCGGAGCCGCCTGCGGAGTCGCCCTCGACAATGTAAATCTCCGACAGCGCCGGATCTCTTTCCTGGCAGTCGGCCAGTTTTCCGGGAAGCATGCTGGAACCCATCGCACCTTTGCGCACAATTTCGCGGGCTTTTCTGGCCGCCTCGCGCGCACGTGCGGCATCGAGCGACTTGCCCACAATCTTCCGGGCCACCGTGGGATTCTGTTCCAGGAATTCGGTCAGCCGATCGTTGAGAAACGATTCGACCGCACCTTTAACATCGGAATTGAGCTTGCCCTTTGTTTGCCCTTCAAACTGCGGTTGCGGCAGCTTCACCGAGATCACCGCCACCAGGCCCTCGCGCACGTCGTCGCCGCTCAGCGAGCCCTTGAAGTTTTTTGCTAAACCCGAGGACTGACCGTAGGCGTTGATCGTTCGCGTAAAAGCGGATCGGAAACCCGACAGGTGGGTTCCCCCGTCAACCGTGTTGATATTGTTGGCAAAGGAGTAGACCTTCTCGTCGTAGCCATCGTTGTACTGAATCGCCACTTCAATCGACAGCACGTCAGCTATTTTTTCGAAGTAGATTGGCTTGTCGTGAAGGGTCGTCTTGTTCTTGTTGAGATGCTTGACAAACTCCGCAATGCCACCCTTGTAATAAAACTCGTGCGAACGTTCCGGCTCCTCGCGTTCGTCCTTGATAGTGATGCGGATGCCCTTATTGAGAAAGGCTTTCTCTCGCAGCCGCTCCGAGAGCTTATCGAAACTAAATTCCGTGGAATCGAAGATCTGCGTGTCCGGCTTAAACGTAATCTTGGTTCCACGCTTTCTCGTCTTTCCTGTCTGCTCGAGGCGTCCTCCGGGAATGCCACGTGCGAAGTCCTGTTCATACGTTCTGCCGTCGCGCCAGATTTCGAGGTGGCAGCTCTCTGATAGGAAGTTCACCACCGAAACACCGACGCCATGCAGGCCGCCGGAAACTTTGTAAGCATTGGAATCAAACTTTCCGCCGGCGTGAAGTTTCGTCATCACGACTTCGGCCGCCGACTTACGTTCCTTCTTCATCTCATCAACCGGAATGCCGCGCCCGTTGTCGACGACCGTGATGGAGTTGTCGAGATGGATGGTTACGTCGACGGTGTCGCAATAACCGGCCAGCGCTTCGTCGATTGAGTTGTCGACAACCTCATAAACAAGGTGGTGTAGACCAATTTCGCCGGTTGAGCCGATATACATCGCGGGCCGCTTACGAACTGCGTCCCTGCCCTCCAGGACGGAGATCGAAGATGAATCGTAGGCTTGATTCTTCTTGCCTATGGTGGTTCCTGCAGTTGCCAAATCCTTCTCCTTCTTTCCCTTCTGCAAATCGTCCCTATCATCGACGTTCATGGTAAGTCTTCTTAGTTGGAACTCTCCTGAACGCCGTCTATCGAGGCGGCTTTCGCCGCCAACGTGTTCGGTTTCAGCTCAGCGTTTACAGCTTCGCCTTCGACAATTTCGTGTACGCTGGCTTTGGAAAGGAAACCTTCGACGTGGCTACGTTTCGACGTTGTAATGAACGTTTGTGTGCGGCCTTCAAGATACTCCAAAAGACTTTTTATCCTTTTTTCATCCAACTCCGCGTCAACGTCGTCGACGAGGAAAAGTGGATAATCACCATGACAGGAATTATACACTGAAATTGCCGCTAAGTCTAATAGTAACAATGCACTACGTTGCTGGCCGGAGCTTCCGTAAACGCGCATTTCCCGCCCGCCCAAATTGATGCCTAAATCGTCTCTATGGGGACCGATGAGGGCCCGCCCGGCCGCCATCTCCGCCGCGAGCCGGAGTTGCAATCTTGACCTGAGGAGCGATTCATAGTCGGTCAGGCTACCTTTTCCTTCCAGCGATGAGGAGTATCGAATCTGGACTTCGACCGGCTCGAACAGCGTTCTCTCGAGCGCGACGTTGATCTGTTCCGTGTAGTCAACGCGGGCTCCGTGAATTTCAGATCCGAGCCGCACCAGTTGTTCATTCCAAGGCGCTAGCAAATCTTCAGTTTCTTCCAGTCGCAGCTCCCGTTCAGAAGCATCTTGAAGGATTCGGCTCTTCTGTTTTATGACCCGGTTGTAGTCTGAAACCGTTTGCGCGTAGGCCGGACGGAGTGAGGCGATACCGCGGTCGATGAAGTGGCGCCGTGCTTCGGGCACTCCCCGAACCACTTCGAGTTGATCAGCGGTGAACGAGAAGACCTGAAGTTGGCCAAGATATCGCGCCAGAGTTTCTCTCTTACCGTTAACCCAGATCGATTTAGCGTTGTCCTTCAGCGCTACTTGCAGATCTCGTTGAAGTCCGTTTCCAGACGAAACCTGACCGCCGACGAAAGCTGATTCTTCGCCGAATCGAATCGATTCCTGTAAGCGCTGGGTGCGAAATGATTTTGTTCGTGAGAGAAGGTGGATGGCTTCCAGCCAGTTTGTTTTACCCTGGCCGTTGTTACCGAAGATAATATTTAGCCCCTGTCCCCAGGAGATCCTGCCGCTGAGATTTCGGAAGTTTTTGGCTTCAAGCGAGTCGAGGATCATCAACAGATTTTAGCACGCCAGTCGCCGTTCTCCTCTTACATCGAAAAATCAAAAGCGCTCAGATTCTGCCAAAGAACCAGAGCGCCTTCAAAATCAAACTTAACTTGTGACCTCTACCTCACAAACGCATCGGCATGACGACGTACTTGTAATCGTAGTCGCCGCCATCGGCGGGACGGAGCTGGGCCTGGGAGTTGCCATCTTTGAATTCAAAGGCAACCGCTCCATCTCCAATCACGTTCAGGAAGTCCTGCAGATACTGCGCGTTGAAGCCAATATCTGTTTCGTCGCCTTTGTAGTCCGTTTGAATGGATTCGGTCGCTTCGCCTTCCTCCGCGTTTTGAGAACTGATCACCAGCTCGCCGTCGCTCAGGTGAAAACGGACCGCGTGCGAGCGTTCATCAGCCATCAGCGCCACTCTTCTAATCGCCGCATTCAAGAGCGTACCATCAAACTGTACCGACTTGTCGTTGTTCTTCGGCATCACCATGTCGTAATTCGGAAACTGTCCATACAACATCCGAGAAACCAGTAACCGCCGGCCGACTTCGAAGAATATGTGGTTATTGTCAGTCCAGAAACCGATATCGCCTTCGAATCCAGCGGTGATCTTCTTCAACTCTGCCAGCGTCTTTCTTGGAATAAGTGTGTCAATCGAATCGCCGCTCTCTTTGCTTACTCCTTTTCGCTCAACATAAGCCAGCCGGTGCCCGTCTGTGGTGACCATTTTTGCGCCCGTGTCGTCCAAAATGAACTTTGCGCCTGATAGCGTGTAGCGCGACTCTTCCTGAGTGATAGCGAAGATTGTCCGGTCGATAAACGTTTCCATAACGCTAGCCGCCAGATTCGTCGGGGCTGATTTCGAAGATGGAACCTCGGGAAATGCGTCACGCGCCACTCCTACCATCTTGAATTTCGACTTATCGCAAGTGACGGTTACCCAGTCGTTATCTTCCTTCTTGAATGTCACCGGCGCGTCCGGCAGCAATCTGGCAATGTCGAAGAGTTTTCTTGCCTGCACGCAAATGGATCCGGGTACCTTGATGTCTTCGGCCTCCATCTCACAGCGAATGGTGACATCCAGGTCTGTTCCAGTCAGCCGGACCGTGCCTTCGCCAACAGACTCAATCAAAATATTTGAAAGCACTGGAATAGTGTTTTTCTTCTCCACTACGCCCTGGACGTAGCCGAGTTCCTTTTGAAGATTCTGTTTACTCACGACGAATTGCATGTTTAACTCCTTACGCTTTGCGCCTTCACTTGTAGTCATCACTATTCCTCAGCACTTTCTGTTGCTAATTAATTTATACAAACTGATCTATTTCCAGTAGTAGCAGTAGGGGCCTGTTGATTTGTGGAAAAACCATTCTGCGTCCGTTGGATATTGCTTTAGATAGAGAAACGCAGACTGTGAATCTAAAACTGGACTTACGGCAAACTGTTCAAAAACAAATTCAGACTCAGCTCATTCTATTCTTTCACAAGCCTGGTTCCAAACAACCTGTGAATTTCCGGCTGTCGTATGCATTTCCGGGTTTCTTGCACTGTTTAGAGTTTCGACAACCCAGTGGAAAGCTTAACGCTGCAGACTCTCGGTCAAGTCAATTATTACTCTTTGTAAGCCGGCATCGGCCGATAACAACGACTGGATCTTCTCAAACGAATGAATGACAGTAGTGTGATGCTTACCACCAAAGGCGCGGCCGATTTCAGGGTAACTATGCTTCGTTAACTTCTTGCATAGATACATTGCGATCTGCCGCGGAAAAGCAAACTGCCGGGAATTATTTTTGGACACCAACTGCTCGACAGTGATCTTGTAAGCCGCCGAAGCAGCTTTTTGAATTTGCTGAATGGTGATGGCGCCAGAATCGTCTTCGCCGGCAATGTTACGAATCGCGTCCTGGGCCAAATCCCTGGAGATTGGAATCCCCCGCAGTGATGAGATTGCCACGAGTCGGATGAGCGATCCCTCGAGCTCCCTGATGTTGTTTTTGACCCGGCCCGCGATGTAGAGAGCCACGTCATCCGGAACCAGGACCCCCATCGTTTCAGCCTTGCGCTTCAGAATGGCCACCTTTGTTTCGAGGTCTGGTGGTTCGATATCCGCGATTAGTCCCCACTCAAAACGAGAGTGTAAACGCTCTTCCAGAGTAGGTATTTCGCGCGGTGGACAGTCAGAGCTGATTACGATCTGTTTCTGTTGCTCATACAGACTATTAAACGTGTGGAAAAACTCTTCCTGGGTTCGTTCTTTCCCGGCCATGAACTGGATGTCGTCGATCAACAAAACATCTACCGAGCGATATTTTTCCCTGAACGCCGGCGTCTTGTCGTACCGAATGGCATTAATTAGTTCGTTCATGAATCGCTCGGACGACAGGTAGCGAAGCGTCAGGTGAGGGTTACGCTGCTTAATCGCATGACCGCAGGCGTGCATCAAATGCGTTTTTCCAAGACCAACACCTCCGTAGAGATAGAGCGGGTTGTAAGTCTTGCCCGGGGAGCCGGCGACGGCCAACGAGGCGGCGTGCGCAAATTGATTGCACGATCCGACCACAAAACTCCCAAAGGTGTACCTGGAATTCAGAGAAGGGTCGAGACTGGAGCCGTGCGTGCTCGGTTCAGAAGCAGCAGACTCCTCAGCGACAATGGTACTGGATGTGGTGCCGTCCGTTTGTTCACGCTGAACTGCCGGTGAAACCGATGGCGACATAAGACTGAGGTTCTCCTCTGGAAGGACCCAATCAACGGAGTAACCGCCCAAATTAAGTTCGCCAAACGACTGGGCCATCAAATTGGCGTAATTAACTTTGACCCAATCGCGGACGACCTGGTTAGGCGCCCTGAGGCGTATCATTCGCCGAGCGTTGTCGATTCCCTCAAACCGAATGGGGTCAAACCATGTTTCAAAACTCTCGTTCTGAATCCTGGATCTAATTGTTCGAAGAACGTTTTCCCAAAGATTACTTTCCAAAGTCACCATCACAAGTTTCAATAGCTTCCAAACGACATAGCGCCCACACAATCAGACCTTGCAGAATGGGAAGCTTAGCCGGCAGGTCACACTACAGACCAATTGGCTTGAATGATTATCCACAGGCTTTTCCTCAGCTTTGTGGAAAACACTCCCACGAGGTTAAAGTAAAGCTTTAAGCTTATATTTATCAATCACTTACGGGGATTGAGTTCAACGCAGCGGAGACTAGCACACCACTTTCATTGGAGGCAAGAGAGTGGCAAATTATAAAACAGGCTTAGTTGTTTTTAATCGGATTTGATGAGGCGGGAAGCGGGCGCAAGACCTGCCAGAGCAACAGTAACCAGGGTCGAAGCACCGGGTCGCGACGCGGAAAACATCCGGGTGTAATTTCAGACACACAGACTACGCAAGGTAGGTGGCATTCTTGACAGAAGTTTCTGTGACAGCTAGTCTTACGGTTTTCTTTTTAGGGAGAATTTCTGACCATGTCCAAGCGAACGTTTCAACCTAACAATCGACGTCGAGCAAAGACCCACGGGTTTCGAGCGAGAATGGCGTCCAAAGCCGGGCGGCTGGTGCTCAAGCGCCGGCGCTCGAAGGGTCGCAAGCGCCTCACGCCGTCCCACTACTAAATGAGTCTCGATTCATGACCGTGTATCTCCGCGGGAGTGACGATTTTCAGAAGGTTTACCGAATGGGCAGGCGTTTCGACGGCACCTTGATGACCGCCTTTGTGTTACCTAACAACTTATCCCAAAATCGGCTTGGTATTACGGCTTCCCGAAAAGCGTTAGGCAACGCAATACAAAGAAACCGCGCGAGAAGGCTCCTGAGAGAGACCTTTCGTTTGAAGAGTTCGGCTCTGGTTGGCTTAAATTATAAATACGACTGGGTAATTAACGCGAAACGAAAGCTCCCATTGTTTAAGGTCGCTGCCGCAATCGAAGAGTTTGAGAAGCTAGTGTCACGAGTCGCAAAGGAAGAGTATAAGGCTCGAAGTTAGAGTAAGGTCCAGGTGAAGTCATTACTGATCGCACTTCTAAAGTTCTACAAACTTGCCATCTCGCCGCTTCTTCCAGCTGCTTGCCGATTCTATCCCACGTGTTCGCAATATGCAGTCGAAGCGATTAGCCGCTATGGCGCCCTGCGTGGAACTGCGCTAGCCGCTCGCAGACTGTTGCGGTGTCATCCGTTCAGCCAGGGTGGCTACGACCCGGTAAAGTAGCCCGAATAGAAAAAGTGCGGGGAATTGGTTCCGTCTCTGGCCGCAAAGCTAAATGCAACAAAAACGACTATTACTCGCGCTTTTGATATCCACAGCGATCCTGTTTCTGTGGAATTACCTTTCGCCTGTTAAGCCGCCGCCAGAACAACCACCGACAAATCAGGCAAGCCCCCAACCTTCAGCAATGCCCAGCGCCCAGCCAACCGCGACGCCGGCGCCGGTTGCTGCGGCTTCGCCTGCCGAACCGGTCAAGGTCGTACCACATCGGACGTTCTCAATTAAGACTCCGCTTTACGAAGCAAAGATTGATAGCCAGGGTGCCGAAGCGATCAGTTGGATCATAAAAAAGAACAAAGACTCACAACAGGTGATCCACTCCGTCGCAGGAGGTAGGAACAACCCTGTTCCGCTCGAGCTGATCTCGCCGGAAGGCCTGAAGCGACAGCCACGCGAAGTTCCGTTTCAAATCCTCACCGGTGATGCCACGTTTGATGCCCTGCTGAGATCCTCCGACTATGCCACGACGGACATCGACGGGTCCGGCGACGTGGAGATAGCGGTCGGTGCCGGTGACAAGAGACGAGTTGCGTTTCTCCTTAGTGATAAAGCGGCCGGTTTGGAGGTGACCAAAACATTTGTCTTCGACGGCAACAACTACAGCGTCGATTTGGAAATTAGTATCAAACGCAATGACCAGCTTGTGCCCGGTGCGAAGCTGAGAATTGGCCCAAGCATCGGCGATCAGGGCGTCAAACATTATTCGTTTTACTCGGTTGCGCCGGAGGTTGTCGCTGCAGTTGGTGGCAACGTTGAGCGCATCTACGCCCAGGCGGTAAACGAAGACAAGAACAGTCCGGATCGCAGATCGGTGCCCGGCCAGATCGACTGGGCAAGCGTTGGCGACACCTATTTTTCGATGGTGGCAGTTCCAGGTAAACAGTTGGAGGGATTGGACCTACAGACCACTCAATACGACTACACGCCTAACGGTAAGCCCGAAAAACGATTCTTAATAACAGCTTGGATTCCGGTTCCTACAGATGGATCAATCGTCGCGATCTACACAGGACCGAAGGACCACTTTCTGCTGACCGAGGCCAACACCATTCTCAGCCAGGTCGTCGCGCGCCCAGTCGATCTTGACGGGTTGATTGACTATGGTTGGTTTAGCTGGATGTCGAGGCCGCTGGCGATACCGATTCTGAAATCCATCAAGTGGTTAGCTCGACTCACGAATAGCTATGGGATCGCTATCATCCTGTTTACGATCGTGATCTATTCTTTGTTCTTTCCTTTGAAGTGGCGCTCGTCCAAGTCGATGAAGAAGGCGCAAAAGCTGGCGCCCAAGATGAAAGAGCTGCAGGAAAAGATCAAGGGGATGAAACAGAGCGATCCCCGCCTGAAAGAGTTGCAGGTTGAACAATTGCGCTTGATGAAGGAAGGAAACCCGCTCGGCGGGTGCTTGCCCCTTCTCATCCAGATGCCGTTTCTCTTTGCGCTGTATCGCGCCATTACGATCTCGCTGGACTTTCGGCAAGCCAGCTTCCTATGGCTCCCTGATCTGTCAGCTCCGGAACCATACTTCATACACGTGTTGCCGATCCTAATGGCCGGCACAATGGTAGTCTTACAACTGATTACACCAGCTCCGTCGGCGGATCCACTCCAGCGGAAGATGATGGCCATCGGTATGCCAGTGTTCATGCTGTATATTCTCTGGGATGCTCCATCAGGTCTGCTGCTCTACTGGCTGGTTGGCAACATTGTTGGTTTCCTGCAACAGTTCTTGATTAACAGGCTGACCAGCGAACCCGAAGAACCAACGTCGACGCAGCCAACAAAGAAACCTCCCAAGAAGGGGGACGGATCGCTCAAGGCTGCGCAGGCCTGACTGGGAAACGAGAAACATGATGCAGGAAGCGTGCACTAGCGCCGGAACATTTCTTCAGTCGCTGTTTGAAGAGACAGGACTGGAGTTGGAAGTGTCTATGAAAGAGTCTGAGGCAGAGTGTCTACTCGATTTTTCGGGGAACGACGCGGACCTACTCCAGGCGGAGAGCGGCGAACTGCTTCAGGCCCTGCAACATCTGGTGAGCCAGGCATTTGGTCGAATGCTTCCCGAGGGCCAACGGTTCGTTTGCGACGTTCAGGGCTTTCGCGCCACGCGCGAGGCAGAATTGCGTGCCATGGCAAACTTGGCGGCGGACCGGGTGCGAACCACCGGTGCACCATTCGTTTTCGGCGAAATGAACTCAAACGAGCGGCGAATAATTCACCTCACACTCGCCGACTGCGAGGATCTCTTTACAGAATCTGTCGGCGAGGGATCTGCCCGGAAAGTGCGCGTCGCAAAGAAACCCTCTCGTTAGCGTCGATCTTTCGGCAGTCTCAAGCATACAAACCGCGATGGATACGATAGTCGCAGTCGCAACGCCGCCTGGCCGCAGTGCCATCGGTGTGCTCAGGCTGAGTGGTCCACACTCGCTGAGCATCCTCCGCACGCTGATTTCCGACCCGGCGTTCACGCCTGAACCTAATCGAATCTCCTTGAAAAGGATTTTTACGCCCGATTCAAGCGAGACGCTCGACTACGCACTCGTCAGCTTCTTCGAGGCTCCGCATTCCTTCACCGGCGAAGAGATGGTTGAGATCAGTTGTCATGGCTCGCCAGTAATATTGCGCAAGCTGCTCGATGAGAGTCAGCGACTCGATGCACGACTCGCCGAACCGGGAGAGTTCACACTCCGAGCCTGTAGAAACGGCAAGATGAATCTCAGCCAAGCCGAAGGGATTCGCGACTTGATCAATGCCCGAACGAGTGCAGCCGCGCTGCAAGCCACCAGGCAGTTGAAAGGTGAACTCTCGACTGCATTGCAGCCATGCAAAGAGGAACTGGTCGCTGCGATTGTGCGATTGGAGTCGGCCCTTGAATTCGTTGAGGATGACCTACCGCAGATACAGGTGGAGGACATCAAGAGACGCATCGGCATTGTACTGAACGATGTCAGAAGATTAGCGGATACGTATGCCACCGGTCATCTACTGCGGGACGGGTTGAAAATCACCTTAATAGGCCGGCCGAATGTCGGTAAGTCCAGTCTATTCAATAGGTTACTGAGGTTTGACCGCGCCATAGTGACGGATGTTGCCGGGACGACCAGGGATAGTTTGTCGGAGTCCATCAGCCTCCAGGGAGTTCCAGTTCAACTGACTGACACGGCTGGAATCCGGGAGGCGGGCGACAAGATTGAAGAGATCGGAGTCCAGCGCACACAACGCGCCATAGCAGAATCGGATTTGCTGGTGGTTGTTCTGGATGGGTCAACTGAATTGTTAACCGAAGACAGAAACGTCTTGTCCCAGGTTGCCGGCGTCAGACATATTGTCGCTATAAACAAATCTGATTTGCCGATTGTGCGCATTGATGAAAATCAACTTGCTGCAAGATCGAAAGTGGTCCATCTCTCGGCGTTGACCGGTGAAGGAGTGGCCGATCTGATCGCTGGTTTACTTGAACCGTTTGGCGGTGTAGATTCGGAGAATGCGGGCCTGTTGATCACAGATAGCAGGCACTATGATCTCCTGCGGCGTACGCAATCGTCGCTGGAAGAGTCTCTGGAGTTGATTAACGAAGGTGCCGGTGAGGAACTGGTTTTGGTTGGACTTCACAACGCGCTCAGGTTTCTGGGAGAGATCACAGGTGAAACAACGACGGAGCAGATCCTATCTGAAATTTTCAGCACGTTTTGTATCGGGAAATGACAATGGTCTTCGACGAAGTTTTTGATGTTCTGGTCATTGGCGGTGGGCACGCGGGGTGCGAAGCTGCGTCGGCCGCAGCCCGCCTCGGCGCCGAAACCGCGTTGGTGACAATGAATCTCGATCTCATCGGCCAGATGTCTTGTAACCCGGCGATAGGTGGAATTGCGAAAGGCCACCTAGTGCGCGAGATCGACGCCCTCGGTGGGATTATGGGCCGGGTTATCGATCGTGCAGGAATCCAGTTTCGGTTGCTCAACCGGTCGCGAGGACCTGCGGTCCAGTCACCACGCGCTCAGGCCGATCGCGCACTTTACCGCATTGAAATGCGGCGCACACTGGAAGCCACGTCAAACCTGCACTTGCGCCAGGGCACAGTGGTGGACCTGGTAACGCTTAAGCAGCGAATGGCTGGCGTTGTTATGCAGGATGGGCGTCGGATTGGCGCACGGGCCGTCGTCATTGCTGCGGGCACATTTCTCAATGGACTGGTACATACCGGCAAGAGAACGTACACGGCCGGCAGAGTTGGTGAGCCCGCATCGATTGAACTTGCCGAAGCTCTAAAGCGGCTCGGATTTCCTGTGGGCAGATTGAAAACAGGTACGCCACCGCGGCTGGACGGACGGACGATCAACTGGGACGCATTCGAAAGTCAGAGGGCGGACGAACATCCGGTTGCTTTTTCGTTTTCAACAGATCAAATCCGGCAGCCACAAATCCAGTGCTACATCGGTTACACAACGCCGGTACTTCACGAGGCGATTCGAAAGAACCTGCATGAATCCCCGCTGTATTCCGGGCAAATCAAGGGTGTCGGGCCGCGATACTGTCCATCGATCGAGGACAAAGTCGTAAAGTTTTCCGATAAGGACAGGCACCAGCTTTTCCTTGAGCCGGAAGGACACGACACCAATGAAGTGTATTTGAACGGCTTTTCGACGTCGCTACCGGCGGAGTTGCAGCAGGAGCTGGTGCGGATGATACCAGGACTGGAAGAGAGCCGAATAATTCGACCCGGCTACGCCATCGAGTACGACTTCGTAGATCCTCGGGAGTTAGGTCCTGATCTTCAGTGTCGTCGAATACCAGGACTTTTTCACGCTGGCCAGGTCAACGGAACCACCGGTTATGAAGAGGCTGGCTGTCAGGGTTTGGTGGCGGGCATAAATGCGGCCCGGTTTGTTCAGGGGAAGGGCAGCTTCCGGATGAAGCGTGAAGAGTCGTACATCGGTGTACTCGTCGACGATCTGATACGGCAGGGGGTCGATGAGCCGTATCGAATTTTCACGTCGCGCGCGGAGTATCGGTTGGCGTTAAGGCACGATAATGCCGATGAGAGACTTAGCCGGTATGGTCGCGAGGTTGGGCTGGTTGGCGACACAGAGTGGGAGCGTTTCCAACAACGGCGCGACCGAATTGCTAGGGTTGCGAGTGCGTTGCTGGCGACTCGTTTGCGAAGGAGCGAAGCAGCATATCTAGCTATCCAGACGACATTGGGATCAGATCTGGGTGAATCCATCAGGTTGGCTGACCTGGCGCGTCGTAGCGGCGTCACCGGGGAGATGATCCGTCAGCTGTTGCCGTACGATGTCAGGTCGACGACGACTCAAGGCGATCTTGCAGCGGCCCTGGCTGACAATCTATACGAGGGCTATATCAACAACCAAAAGGCGGTTTTGCAGAGACTGCGGCATCACGATATGACTCCCATCCCGGAAACCTTAAGTTTTCGCTCTCTGAGCGGACTCTCACACGAAATGGTTGAACGCTTGGAACGCGCCAAACCCCAGACCTTTGGCGAGGCAAAAAGCATCCCCGGCCTGACCCCCGCGGCACTTTCGACGTTGCTGGTAAGCCTCAATACCCCAAACTAACCGGTTGTTTCACGTGTCCCATTTTCCAGGTTTGGGGACACGTGAAACACTATTTGCGAAAAAAATCCCGTTTCTGCGGCCCTTCACGATAGAAACCACCCTGTTCCTGTGTTAACTTAGCGGCCCAGCGCGTTCGTTTTTGCCCTCGGCTCGACTCCATGTCTAAAACCATCGCTATCGCAAACCAAAAGGGCGGCGTCGGTAAAACCACGACTGCAGTGAACTTAGCCGCCATCCTGGCCAGCCGGGGCGCACCTGTTCTATTGGTTGACGCAGATCCGCAGGGCAATGCCACGTCCGGAGTCGGAATTCAGCGGGGAAGCTTCCGTAAGAGCATTTACCATTGCGTTGTTCTGGGTGAACCGATCGCGGCAACCACTATTTCGACGGAGATCCCGCAACTCGACTTGCTCCCCGCCAACAAGGACTTGGCCGGCGCCGAAGTGGAGCTCGTCGAAATCGAGCGGCGGGAGTTTCGTCTTAGAGAGGCCCTTGAAGCCATTGACGGGACATACCAATACATCATAATCGACTGCCCCCCGTCGCTTGGTCTGCTAACGCTGAACGCCTTGACAGCTGCGAAGTCTCTGTTGGTCCCCATTCAATGCGAATACTATGCGTTGGAGGGCGTCACAGAATTATTTGACACGCTCGCCCGGATTCGTCGACTCCACAACCCTAACCTCACAATCGAAGGACTGCTGTTAACGATGTATGACGAACGGACTAACCTGTCGGCCGCAGTTGCGTCGGACCTGCGAGACTTCTACGGCAGGCAAGTGTTTGAAACCGTGATCCCTCGAAATGTCCGACTGGCTGAGGCGCCGAGTTACGGAAAACCAATAACTCTCTATGACCCTCATTCGAAGGGGGCAGAAGCGTACTTTCAGTTAGGCAAGGAGATAATTGCCCATGACACGAAAGGCATTGGGTCGGGGGTTGGGAGCGCTGCTCTCGGCTGAAGGCACTGCAACTGCGCGAGACGGCACTGACGAGATTCCAATCGAACTCATAGACCCGAGCGCTGTGCAGCCCCGCGTGGTCTTTGACGATTCAAAAATGGCTCAACTGGCCCAATCAATTACCGCAAATGGCGTAGTCCAGCCACTGCTTGTTCGCCGGAAGGGAAGCCGATTTGAGTTAATTGCGGGCGAGCGTCGGTGGCGCGCAGCCCAGCGTGCGGGACTCACGAAAGTGCCGGCAGTAGTCATGAACGTGTCGGACGACCGCGTGTTGGAGTTGGCCCTGATCGAGAATATTCAGCGCGAGGATCTTAATCCGATCGAGGAGGCGCGGGCCTATCGCAAGTTGATCGACACTGTCGGGCTAACCCAGGAGACGGTCGCTGAGCGTGTGGGTCGCGACCGTTCGTATGTGACGAACTACTTGCGGCTGCTCAAGCTTCCAGAGGATATCCAACAGTTGCTGCAGACGGGACGATTGTCAACGGGTCACGCTCGCACCCTTCTTGGAACCGACGAGGTGGACATTCAACGCCGGGTGGCTCGAAAGATCATCGAGCAGGAGTTGTCAGTTCGTGCGACTGAGAGACTGATTCAGCAAATTACGGAGCGACCGCGCCGAGCCAAAACCACTCCCGCCGTGGCAAAGGACGCGAACGTTCGCGCAGCGGAGAACAAGCTTCGTCGCCAATTCGGAACCCAGGTTCGCATCGTCCAGAATCCGGCCGGCACTGGAGGCAAAATCGAACTCGAGTTTTACAACGCAGCCGATCTGGACCGCCTCTACGGCCTGCTGATGCAGGGGCAGTTACGTGGTACATAGTACCATGAGCGGCCGCGCGCAACAGGCGATACCGTTGTACGAAGTACAATCAATAGACGGTTAGAATACGGAAAGTTGGGCCAAGTGGGGGCGCTTGACCGTGTTTTGAGGCGGGTGTTATGCTCCGACGCTTTTGCCTGACTCCGCGTGCATAGAGGGTGAGTGTAGAGTGTTTCTCCTACTGGAAGCGCCAATTCAGTTAGTCCCGGACGCCACAATGTTGTTTCACCTTGCCTGCATCGTGGTGATGGTGGCGTTACTGAATGCGACGCTTTTGAAGCCGATTAACCGGATTCTGGAGGAGCGGGAGAGGCGAACAGGTGGCCGTTTGACAGAAGCCCAGAGGACGGTCCAGGCGGCCGAAGAGAAGTGGCGCGAGTATGAGCGTAGGCTGCGGGAAGCTCGGTCTCAGGGTTATGCGCTGATGGAGCAGGAAAGAGCGGCTGTCTCGCGGGACCGCGAGGAGCGAGTAGCCGAAGTCAAGAGCGACGTGGCGCGATGGTTGACCGAAGAGAAGGAGCGGCTTAGGGCGGACGAGGAGTCCGCAAAGTCAAAGTTGGCCTCCGAGGCAACGTCGACGGCGCTGGAAATTAGTCGGCGGATTCTCAGGAGACCGGTCGGTTAGGGCAAACGGCGAGTTCGTCAAAATAACCAGGGTCGGGTTTCGTTTTGTATCTTTCCTTTCTTACCTTCATTGAGCTTTCAGCCGGGGACGGTCCGTGGTGGAACTATCCCGGGTTGGAATTGTGGAAGTTTGCAAACCTGGCGATTTTCGTATTGGCGGCCATGTTTCTTCACAGGCGATATGGACAGCCGATCCGCGAAGCCCTTCGATCGCGGCGGGAGGGTATCAAGAGGGAATTGCAGGCCGCCCAGAAGGAGCTCGACGAGGCGAGGGCGAAGTTAGCAGAAGGCGAAGCCCGGTTCGAGCGACTTGAAGCTGAGACTGAGGCTATCCGTGAAAGGGCGCTGGCGGAAGCTCAGGCGGAGAAGGCGAGGCTGAAAGCGGCGACAGAGCAGGAAATTGCCCGAATGCGAGAACAAGCCCGGCGAGAGATCGAAAGTGCCGGCAAAGCGGCGCGACATGAGCTTCGGAAATTCGCGGCTCAGGAAAGCGTGCGCCTGGCCGAAGAGATCCTGAAAAAAGAGATGAGACCCGACGACGATTCGCGTTTGACTACAGAGAGCATAGGCGAGCTTGGCAGGAGGGCACTTTGAGTCTACAGACTGTCGCTCGGCGCTACGCTTCGGCACTGGCGGACGTCATCATCTCGCGCGGTGAGCAGGCTGAAATCCAGAAGGAGCTTGTGGCCTGGGAGCAGATGATGCTCACAAATCCTTTATTGATGGAGGCGTTTGGCAATCCGACGATCGCGTACGACCAGAAAGTCAAAGTCCTTGAGGAATTGATTAAACGCACGAAGGTGCGACCCACCAGCGCAAATTTTCTCAGACTGCTCCTTAAAAATCAGAGGCTGGCCGAGTTGCCTTACGTGAATGCGAAGCTAGCTGCAGTGCTGGACGAGCGCGGTGGTGTGGTTAGCGCCCAGGTGACTTCAGCGCGTCCGGTTTCGGATCCAACAAAAACGCAATTGGAAGCCAAGCTTGCCGAGGTCACCGGGAAGAGGATGCGGCTGAGTTTTTCAACTGACCCTTCGCTGATTGGTGGAATCGTGACGAGGATAGGATCAACAGTTTACGACGGCTCGGTGCGCAATCAACTCAAGCGACTCAGCGAGGAGCTGGCGGGTTAACGGCAGAGGTAACTGATGGAACCAATTAGAGCAGACGAAATCAACGAAATCATCCGGAAACAGATTGAGAACTTTGAAACCGGCGTCACGGTAATGGAAGTTGGCACGGTCATCAAGGTTGGTGACGGGATCGCCGAAATCCACGGGCTCGAAAAGGTCATGGCCGGCGAGCTCATTGAGTTCCCTCATGATGTTCGGGGCCTGGCGTTGAACCTCGAAGAAGACAAGGTCGGAGCCGTGCTCTTCGGAGATTATCAAGCGATCAAAGAAGGCGATCTGGTTAAGCGCACGGGCCGCATCATGCAGGTGCCGGTAGGCGACGCGATGGTTGGCAGAGTAGTTGACGCGCTTGGTAACCCGATCGATGATCGCGGCCCGATCGTTACCGAAGAGTACTATCCGATCGAGCGTATTGCGCCTGGCGTAGTCGATCGGCAGCCGGTTAAGGAGCCTCTCCAAACCGGACTGAAGGCGATTGATGCCATGGTGCCGATCGGGCGTGGCCAGCGTGAATTGATCATTGGTGACCGGCAGACCGGAAAAACAGCGGTTGCTGTCGATACGATCATCAATCAAAAGGGCAAGGATGTAATTTGCATTTACGTAGCGATTGGCCAGAAGGCGTCAACCGTGGCCCAGGTAGTCAAAACGCTGCAAGACTTCGGAGCGTTGGAATATACGATCGTGGTCAAGGCGACGGCTTCGGATCCAGCGGCGATGCAGTTTCTCGCTCCTTACTCCGGGGCTGCGATGGGAGAATATTTCCGCGACAACGGCCGGCATGCGCTAACGATCTACGACGATCTTTCAAAACAGGCAGCGGCCTACCGCGAAATCTCGCTGCTGCTGCGCCGTCCGCCGGGTCGGGAAGCTTATCCTGGAGACGTTTTCTATCTCCACTCCCGCTTGCTGGAGCGGGCCGCCAAATTGTCCGACGCCAAAGGCGGCGGGTCGTTGACGAGCCTTCCGATTATTGAGACACAGGCGGGCGACATCTCCGCCTACATTCCTACGAATGTGATCTCGATTACCGACGGACAGATTTTTTTGGAAGCGGATCTTTTCAATAGCGGCATTCGTCCGGCAATCAACGTTGGCAACAGCGTCTCGCGAGTTGGTGGCTCTGCGCAGATCAAAGCAATGAAGCAGGTGGCGGGAACCCTGCGAATCGACTTGGCCCAGTTCAGGGAGTTGCAGGCTTTTGCGCAATTCGGTTCGGATCTCGACAAAGCCACACAAGCGCAGTTGGCGCGCGGTCAGCGATTGGTGGAAATTTTGAAACAAGCCCAGTATCTACCGATGCCCATCGAAAACCAGGTTCTTGGCATTTGGGCAGCGAGCAACGGTTTCGCTGACGATGTGCCGGTTGAAGACGTGCGACGCTTTGAAGCGGAGCTATTGAAATTTGTCGAGAATTCCCATCCTGGCCTGCTGCAAAATATTCGCGAGAAGAAGGCCCTAACTGATGACATCAAAGCGGATCTCGGCCAGGTATTGAAAGACTTCCACGATTTATGGATGGAAAGATCCAGCACCGGGTCAGTTGAAACTGCCGCCGGGGTTAAGCCGGTTGGATCCGCGTCACCCGCTGAACCCGCTCCCGCCGGAGCATAGGCTTCTCCGAAAATGCCGAATCTTTTAGACATTCGCCGGCGCATCAAGTCGGTTAAAAACACTCAGCAGATCACGAAGGCCATGAAGATGGTCTCCGCTGCGAAGTTGAAGCGTGCCCAGGATCGAGTCGTAACCGCTCGACCTTTTGCCAACAAGATGATCGAGGTATTGGGTGGGCTGGCTGATCGGACGGATGAAGATTTCCATCACCCACTCTTAGATGCGCGCGGCGACGAACGATATCTGGTGGTGTTAATTACAGCCGACAAGGGTCTGTGCGGCGCGTTCAATACCAATCTAATCAAAGCGGCGCAGTTGTTTATTAATGAAAACCCGGGCAAGCGGATTGAGATCGTTGCCGTTGGCCGCAAAGGAAGAGATTACTTTCGTCGCCGAGGCGATCTGTTGGTAGGCGAATACATCGGGTTGACGGGCAAGGGTCGCGTCGAATTTTCCGAGGCGCTTGAGGTCGCTCGTGATGTCATCAAGCGGTTTACTGAAGACAAAGAAACCGACAAGGCTTTTGTGATCTACAACGAATTTAAGTCTGTAATGCAGCAGCGCGTAGTCGTCGAGCAGCTTTTACCGGTTGCGCGCAGCCCGTCTGCCGACTCGACGGAGAGTGCGAACGCCGTTGACTACATCTATGAGCAACCGCCCGAGGAATTATTTGCACGATTGTTACCCCGACTGATCGAGACACAAATCTTTCGCGCTTTGCTTGAGTCAGTAGCTTCTGAACACGGCGCCCGCATGACGGCTATGGATTCCGCTTCCAAAAACGCGCGCGAGCTGATCGATTCGCTGACTCTGAATATGAACCGCGTTCGACAGGCAGCCATCACCAATGAGATTATTGAAGTCGTTTCCGGCGCCGCGGCGCTTTAGCGAACCACTCCGGTAGCTCATTCATCCGCAAAGGGAAGCAGCAGGCGCGGCTTCCCTTTATTATTTCTCAGCGTCTTATTGAGATGACCATGGCCGTTGATGTCAGCGCCGGGAACAAGACGTCGATCTCGCGTCGGATTTGGCGGTATGGACCATTAATCTTGTGGATGGTTTTTATCTCGTTTGCTTCAACGGCGCAGTTCTCGTCTGACAATACCTCCCCATTGCTTCGATCAATAATTCTATGGTTCTTTCCGAACCTCAGCGCTGAGGGATTTATGAGGGTTCAGTTATTCACTCGTAAGGCCGCTCATTTCAGCGAATACGCGGTCTTGGCATTTCTCGCCCGGCGAGCTTTTGTAACTTCTTCGCATGCGTGGATTCGTCAGCACTGGTTTAAAGTAGGAGTGGTCGTGATCGTCGCTTACGCGCTGCTTGATGAGTTTCATCAGAGCTTCGTGCCATCGCGCACTGCCTCCATTTACGATAGTGGTGTCGATATCCTGGGCGGTCTGGTAGTTCTTTTGATCTTCAAGTTTCGTGAGAAACGCGGGACGGGGCTGGCAACTGACAGTTGAGTCAAAACGTTGTCTATCTCTTTCCTCGCAACCTGTTTTGTGCAATATTTTATGCGGATTTAGGATGTCATCGAACATCCCGGGGAGACCCGGCGTATTTGGCTATCAGCGGCGAGCCGGCCGCACAAAGGAGACACGATGGGAATTTTTGACGCGATAAAGTCTCAGTTCATTGAGGTAATTGAATGGCTTGACGATTCGGGAAACACTTTGGTCTATCGTTTCCCGGTCCACGGTCAGGAGATCAAGAACGGAGCTCAGCTGACGGTGCGCGAATCACAAGCCGCCGTTTTTGTTTTCCAGGGGCAGATTGCAGATGTGTTTGGACCGGGACGCTACAGCGTAGACGGCGGAAACACTCCTATTCTTTCCAAGTTGGGCGCCTGGAAATACGGTTTCAATTCGCCATTCAAAGCTGAAGTTTATTTCGTAAACACGAAGCAGTTTACCGATCTGAAGTGGGGAACTTCGAATCCGGTAATGATGCGCGACGGCGATTTTGGCATGGTGCGCTTGCGGGCGTTTGGCATCTACTCGATTCGGGTCGCGGATCCCAGCGCCTTCATCAAGGAGATAGCCGGAACCAATGCGCACTTTGTGACCGAGGACATCGAAGGCCAACTGAAACGTACGCTGGTCAGCGGATTCAGCGACGCGCTCGGCGAGTCGAAAATTGCCGCGCTTGACCTTGCTTCCAACTACGATGAACTCGGCAAGTTCACCCGCAACAAGCTGACGGAGGATTTCAAGTCGTACGGTCTGGAGCTCACCAAGCTGGTGATCGAGAACATCTCGCTGCCGGCTGAAGTTGAAGCTGCGATGGACAAACGCACTTCGATGGGGGTCATTGGCGACGTCGGACGGTATGCGCAGTTTCAAGCGGCTGATGCGATGCGCGATGCGGCGCAAAATCCGGGCGGCGGCGGAGCTGCCACCGGCGCCGGACTGGGCGCCGGATTTGCCATTGGCAATGCGATGGCTGGGGCAATGTCTAATGCCATGAACCAGTCGAAGACGGAGGCCGAAGCCAAAGTCAAGTGTCCGAAGTGTGGCGCGGCCAATCTCAACAATGCAAAGTTCTGTAATGAGTGCGGGGCGAAAATGGAGACTGTGGGTCAAACTGTTCCTTGCGCAAAATGTGGGGTGTCACTGCCTGTCGGGTCGAAGTTTTGCCAGGAATGCGGCACCAAGGTTGAATAGTCTTGAGGTCTTTAGCAGGCATCGGTTCGAAAGAAGGGACAAGGGTAAAGGGGAAGGGGGTAAGGGGCGAGAACGCTAAAGACCCTCTCCCCTTTTCTTGTTTCTCCAAAAGTATTTCCGTTTGTAGTGATTTCTGCGAAGGCAATGTTATTCTGAAACAGCAATCCTCCCCTAATCTTCAACTTTGTGGAATTGAGTTCGCATGTTTAGCAAGTTCGAGCGACCTCGGCGCGTTGTGATCACCGGCATGGGGTGCGTCACACCCATCGGGATTGGCCGGGAGGCATTTTGGAATGCGCTGATCCAGGGCGAAAGCGGCGTACGCCGAATCGAGTCATTCGACGTTTCCGAATCGCCGGTAAAAATCGCGGCCCAGGTTCGCGACTTTGACTGGGAAGCTCAACTCAACCCCAGAGATAGAAAACACGTTCCCCGCACGGTGCCCCTGGCCCTGGCTGCCGCACGCGAAGCTCTTCAAGACGCACAACTCCAGCCTCAGGATTTTTCTATCGGCGAGCGACGAACTTTTGGCGTAGTGTTAGGAACCGGCGGAGGCGGGCTCGCCTTCACTGAACAGCAATACGAGTACTGGTATGTTGGCCCTACTTATAAAGCCAGTGTCTACACAATTCCTGCCTCGACCCATGGCGGGTTATCAAGTGAGTTATCGATGGCTTTTGGGTTGCGTGGCCTTTCCCACATTGTCTCAACCGGGTGCACGAGCTCGACCGACGCCATCGCATATGCCGCTGAACACATCGCGCTGGGCCGCCACGAGCTCATGCTGACCGGAGGCGTCGATGCTCCCATCGCTCCCGGAATCCTCGCGGCGTTTAATCTGATGACGGTCTTGACTAACGATTGGAATGACGAGCCACATCGGGCTTCCCGTCCATTTTCACTGAATCGTTCCGGGATCGTATTAGGAGAAGGCGCCTGGATTTATGTGCTTGAGGAGATCGAGCACGCGAAAAACCGTGGCGCAAAGATTTACGGAGAGATTGCCGGCTATGGGGCGACCTGTGACGCCTATCATCGGGTGCGCCTGGAAGAGTCAGGTGATGAACCGGCGCGCGCGATGAAACTTGCTCTCGAAGACGCCGGCCGTTCTGCGCGCGAGATCGACTACGTAAATCTTCACGGCACATCAACCATGCTCAACGATCGCATCGAAACCAGCGCCATCAAACTAGCGCTGGACGGTCAGGCGATCACCACGCCCATGTCAGCGACCAAGTCACAGGTTGGACATCCCCAAGGCGCCAGCGGCGCTGCCGGTCTGGGCGCCGCGTTGTGCGCGATGCACACAGGTTTTATTCCGCCAACCATAAATCTGGATGAGGCCGATCCTGCTTGCGATCTGGACTACACCCCAAACGTGGCGCGGAAAGCCGAAGTTCGTCTCGCTCTCTGCAACTGTATCGGCTTCGGTTCGAAGAACAGCGCTTTGGTGGTGGAGAAGATCTTATGACCAAAACGGCAACTGGCCCACTACCACTCAGACTGCTCGTTTGCGTTACAACATCCAATCAGATAGGCTTAAGTTAATCAGTAAGATTCAACTTTCTCTGGTACCTCGATGTCACAAGTAACTGAACAACTAGTACTCGATGCATTGCGCCAGATCCAGGATCCGGATCTGCACAAGGACATTGTCACGCTGGGCTTTATTAAGGATCTCAAGATCGAAGGCGGCGCGGTCTCTTTTCGC
>JAXIOV010000188.1:0-15609 GCA_045403245.1 Pyrinomonadaceae bacterium
AGAGTTGAGACTCGCGCCCGGGACCCGGTCGCTTGGGATCCGGGTTCTTTTTGGTGTGAAGATTGCGCGTACGCTCCCGGGACGATGCCTCCAAACTCATCTCGCGCAGGCGTCAAGGTGCTGAGTCCACAACAACTGGTAGGCACAGCCACACGTACCGAGTTGAGCCTCGCCACAGCGACCCGGGCGCTACGGCTCCCGGTTCTGATGCGGGTGCAGAAAGAGCCGTAGCGACCGGGTCGTCGCCTCCGCACTCAACTCGTGGCTGCGCAGGCGTCAAGGTGCTGAGTCCGCAACAACCGGTAGTCACTTCGACACGTACAGGGTTGAGTCCAGCGACAGCGACCCGGTCGCTACGGCTCCCGGTTCTGATGCGGGTGCAGAAAGAGCCGTAGCGACCGGGTCGTCGCCGTGCGCACTCACCGCGCATGGCACGCAGGCGTCAAGGTGCTGAGTCCGCAACAACCGGTAGTCACTTCGACACGAACAGAGTTGAGTCTCGCGACGGCGACCCGGTCGCTACGGCTCCCGGTTCTGATACGGGTCCGCTGAATTCATCTGGCGGTATTCGTCGCTTCCGCTGCAGCCGTCAGCAAGAGATCGATCTGCTCAACTGACAGAGCTTGTCCGTTCCACGAATGCAAAATTCGATTTGACGGCAGTTGATCGGGCGGCAACTCGAACAGTTTCATAACGATTACCAACGCCGCAAGATACGACCCAATGGTGCTAGGGTGGAATTTATCCGAAGAGTAAAGGCCGAGAGCTCGATTTCGTCGCCAGGCGGCGCGCCATGCTTCGCCGACAGGAAGCAATATTCCTCCGACTTCCTTCGCCGCCAGCGCGTATGACTCGCTCACCCTATCGAAATCTCCGAAACGCGTCTCGCTGGGCCAAACCATATAAAGAGCCGGCTTCGCACCGGCTCGCCGGATGTCTTCCGCAAACAGTTTGGCGTACCGGATCAAATATTCACGCCCCTCCAACGAAGCCGAAGGGCCTTGCTGGAGCACAACAACATCCCATCTCCGCTTTGCTATCTCCTTGCGCGCATCACCGTTGTTCCAATGATCGACAAGGCCGTAATCCGGCAAAGCGATCATCTTAAACTTAAACCGCTTGTGGCCGGCCAGCGCCTCAATCAGGGCGGGGAGATCGTTTTCATAGGTCAGGCTGTTCCCGATGAAAAGGACCCGCAACTCGTCAATCGACTTCCGCGGAGACCGAGCGCCGGCGCCCCATAGCAGCGTTGGGGAAAACACTGACGCTCTCCGAGTCTGTGTTTCATGATATTTGCTGTTCTCAGCCGGATTCACTTGAGCAGTCACCATAGTGGCGCTCACGCTGAAACATGCGCAAAGCCAGATTACGGCTGCCAACGTCCGGCAAGTCACCGCAAGATCGCATCCCACTTCTTTATGCATCGACGGTTTATTCAGTTTTGGTCCTAATCGACTTTAGAGCTTCACGCGTTTATCAGTCGGAATGGCACCTGCGCTGAGGCGGCTTTCGGCCAACTCATCGGCCACCCTGAAAGGTGGCGTTCCTTTACTATGGGCCAATTCAAGAATCGCGAGCATGGTATCGAAGATGGCATTAACCCTGAGCATCGCATCGGCACGCTCCCAACCAAGAAGTTCGCGGCATCCATTAATGATGCCACCTGCGTTGGCAACGTAATCGGGCGCATAGAGAATACCCAGTTCATGAAGCGCGTCACCGTGGCGGTTTTCAAGGAGCTGATTGTTAGCTGAACCCGCTACTATTTCTACTTTCAACCGGGGGATGGTTTCGTCGTTGAGAATTCCGCCCATGGCGCAAGGCGCAAAAATATCGGCCCGGGCGCTAAATATCTCCGGCGCCGAAACAGCTTTGGCCTGAAACTCATCGACTACCTTCTTGACTCTTGAGTCAACAATGTCCGCGACCAGAAGTTTAGCTCCAGCCTGGTGAAGTTCCCTGGCAAGATGGTAGCCCGTGCTGCCGCATCCCTGGATGGCAACGGTGCGTCCGTCCAAATCTATCGATCCCCAACGGTGTTTTGCCAAAGCCTGCAGGCTACGAAAGATGCCGTGTGCGGTTATTGGCGACGGATCACCAGATCTCCTGGGGAGACCGGCGACGTGGCGTGTCTCCATTCCAACATATTCCATGTCATCGGGACCGGTGCCGAGATCCTCGGCGGTAATAAACCGGCCTGCGAGCGATTCAACGAAACGGCCGTGAGCGCGAAAGATACTCTGGCGGTTGAGTGTCTTGTTATCGCCAATGATTATTGCCTTCCCACCGCCGAAGGGCAGCCCGGCCAGCGCGCTTTTGTATGACATCGCGCGCGACAGCCTGAGTGCATCATGGCTGGCCAACTCATCACTCGAGTAGTTCCAAAAACGCGTGCCACCAACCGCAGGGCCGAGCACCGTGCTGTGAATTGCGATGATGCCGCGATAGTCACAGCTCGGATCAGTCCAGAGCACGATGCGTTCGTGTTCCGTTTCCGCGTAGATTTCGCAAAGACTCTTACTCGCTCGAGCAATATTCAATCGAACGACCTCCTAAACGCGGTAACTAAACAAAAAGCAAAATGTCGCCCTGCAGCGACTGCCGCATCAGCCTCACCTACACAAGAAGGATGATACGAGACTCACCACTGATTTTTCATCTGACAGAAAAGGTTAGCCGAGGGAGTAGCTTGCTTCCGGACCGGTGGCCCAGTTGCGACGGCGAGGAACTATCGCATCAGGACATGGTGCAAGTCCTTACGAAGACGTCAAAAGTTTTCAGGAATTCTCAGGATTAAATTGCTGTCCGGGCGCAGCACTCCGGCGCAATCAGGGTGTAAGACCGACGGAGGTCAACAACTCCGTGAACCGGAGGTCGTCCCGAAGAGAGTCGAATCTCGGATTGACCTTCAGCCAAACCAACCATACGTCTCGGTTATCGAGGGCCTTGCTTAGCAGCGCCAGGGCTTTTTCTTTCTCACCCAGCCCGGTATGTATGACTGCTATGTTGTAAGCCGACACGTATCGCTGAAGGGACAGCTCGTTCAGTTGGCTGATTGATTCTCGTGCCGCCTTCTCCTGTCCGGACACTGCGTAGACGTATCCCAACCCTGACAAAGCCAGCGGATTGTCTCCCGACAACTCCACTGCCCGGTGGAGCGCGGCGGCAGCCTCATCATATTTGCCCATTTGCTCTAAGGCAGCCCCCAGGACTATGTGGGCCCTTACAAATTGGCGATCCATCTCCAATGTTTCACGCAATACGTCTTCGCATTCCGCGTAGCGCCCGGCGAAGAACAGGGTCTGGCCCAAGTCGGTACTGACTGAGAGAGATAGGGGATCAAATTCCTGCGCTCGTTTTAGCGCACCAATCGACTCATCAAAGCGCGCCATTGCCGCCAAGCACTCGCCATACCAGTGATGCGCGGTAGGGTAGTTCGGTTTGAGTTCAATCACTTGTCGGAAATTCTTTTCAGCGGTGGCCCATTCCCACTCGAAACGATAGTTGACGAATCCCAGCGAGGCGTAGGCCTCCGCCAACTCGCTGTCAATCTCAAGCGCTTTCATTGCTGCAGCTTTGGCTTTCGGGAAGGTCTCTCTGGGCGCCAGGCCACCATGTCCCGCCAATAGATTGTAGGCATCGGCTAATCCGAGGTAGGCGGGCGCGTAAGTTGGATCAATAGCAATAGCTTGTTGCGCGTAGTCAATACTCTTCTTCAGGCCTTCAAAGGTCCTTTGATTCCAGAAGTAGCGCCCTCGAATATACTTTTGAAAAGCGTCGGTACTGTCGGTATGGCTTTTCCTTAATTGATGTCGCTCCTCGCTGCTTAACTCCAGCGCCAGGGCCCGAGCTACTTGTTCTGAAATTGAGTCTTGAATCGAAAAGAGATTGGTAAAACTCTCATCGAATTTTGCCGCCCAGAGTGTAGTTCCATCCGTGACGCGGACGAGTTGTACCGACACTCTTATCTGATCGCCGTCCCGCTGGAAGATTCCATCAAGGAATGCGTCTACGTTCAGCTCGCGACCAATTGACAGAAGGTCGCGCTCAGTGTCGCGATACTTCAACACAAAGATCGTTGGTCGCACCTTAATCTGTTTTAGACTGCTAAGCCTGGTAACCAGAGCGTCAGTTAAACCCGGTCCTAAAAATTTGTCACTCAGCTCTTCAATCAGGGGTCTGAAAGGAAGAACTGCGATTGAAGTCACACCCAGAGTGTGTCTCGAGTCGCTTCGCGTTGATTGGCGAGAGTCTTCCGGCAACCCTCCCAACTCTTTAACGGGAGCGACAAAGCGGTAGCCTGTACCGGGAATGGTTACGATATACCGGTGATCGCTTTTTTCTTCGCCCAGGGCTTTCCTGAGAATGAATACGTTTTGGGCCAGGTTACTCTCTTCGACATAGCTGTCTGGCCAGATAGTCTTGAGCAACTCCTCCTTCATCACCACGCGATCCCTGTTTTCCACCAGCACAAGTAAGGTTTTGAAGGCCTTTGGCGACAGAGCTGTTGGTTCATCGTCACGCAGCAATAGATACCTCTGCATATCAATTCGGAAACGGCCGAATTCGTAGAATGTCGCCGGAGGAGTCATAGTCGCGTGAAACGGTGACAAGAATTTTTTGGAAAAGGGTATAAATTTCTGGAAAAAGGTTAGAACCTTTGAAATGACTACTCTTAAAGATTGAGATACCGTGCCGGGGGTTGCCTTTGCGCAGTCATAACTGCTCTTTAGCGCGAAGGCGCAGGGCATGTGAACTCGGTCAATCAGTGAACCACAGCGGTGAGGGCGAGCCTATTACATAAAGCGCGTGCGCCTTGAGAACAAAATACGCAAGTTGCAGTTTCCAAATGGTCCCCAGAGGACAAGGCACTAGGCCGATAAACATGATGAAACTCCTTCTTTCCGGCTCGTGTCTAATCTTGCTGCTTGGGTTTGTCCAATGTACTCGTCGCTCAACCAACCCTCAAAGCCCCCTGCTTGGCCAGTACGAGCTGAGAGGTTATGACGATACGGGAAAATTGGTATTCACTGGCAGAATCTCCTTGAGCTCCCTTGAACAGGATCACTTGAAAGGGCAATGCACAATAGCTCGGGAGAAAGATGCGCCCAAAGGACTGTTCGAGAAGAATGGTGGCTGTGAGGGCCTGGTGGATGGCATGAAAGTTAGCATGGACCTCGCGCCCTCTCTTGATGACGCGGGGCTCCTTTTGGAGGGTGAGTGGGACGATGGCCGGATCACGGGCGTTTGGAGGCTCGACGGTTTTGTGACTAGCGAGCCTCTGGGCAAATTCGAAGCTGTGAAGAAAGGGTAAGCGCTACCTTATTGATCTTCTTCATGATATCGCAACGGTGCGTATCCATCCTCAAAATCGGGAAACTGGCAGAGCGGGTGGGGTGAGACTACGAGGCGTTGTCGGGCATATCGCACCTGGCATTTATCATTATCCGGTAACGCTTGATCTTTGTGTTGAGCGTGGTCACTTTCATCCCCAGCAAACGAGCCGCCCGTCTTTGGCGTCCTCCCGTTCTGATGAGCGCACTGCGGATAAGCTCGGACTCGAACCGACGGACTTGGGCTTGCAGATTCATGTCCGCGTGGCCGTTCGTATCGGCCTGTTCCTTGAGGGATTCAACCTCGAGCATAAGTGCTCGGGCGAGGACCATCAAGGAGTCGATCCGGCATTCGAGTACTGAGGTCTGCTCAATGGCAGTCTTCGCAACTTCGCGGAGACGCGAAGGTCGATTCTTTGAAGGCCCGATGCCCTGGCCTACGCTGTCCAATCCTTCAGTACTTGCACGGACCAGAGTCATTTCAGCCAGTTTATTCATGACGTTTCTCAAGTTCTGGAAATTCTTTGGTTCCTAGCCTGTGACGCAGCGAACTCACTACACAATGTTGTATTTCTTGATTTTGGCATTGAGCGTGGTATGAGCCAGTCGGAGCAAGCTCGCAGCCTTAACTTGCGAGCCCCCCGTATGTTTCAGCGCTCGCTTGATGAAGAATATTTCAACCCGACGAATTTCCTCATAGAAGTCGATACCGTCTTCAACCGTTGGAGGCCTGAGTAGCAGATGGAAAACCTTAATCGTTTCCAGCCCGGCAGACATCTCAGCGGCCAACTGACTCAAGTCTTCAATCCTTCCAATAAACCCGTCTTCTCTCTCGCTGACATCCTTGACGGCGTCTGAAGGAGTTCCAATCACACTCTTTAGATAGTTTTGGTCACGCATAGAGCAGTGCAAGTGTCGCTATTAGGATGCACTCAGGATGTAATTCAAATCTTCAAGATGCGCTCAAAACTTCTTAGGAGTTCTCAAGGTCACGGTCTCCGGTAACGCAAACCGTTAGTTTGCGCGGGCGTTGAATGGCATTCATTCATCGCACAACTAACAGCTTGCTTTTCAAATTATGGAATTACCAAAAAACAGGAAGGGAACGCGTTTCCGCGCGCCCTCCCTGGGTAAAGTTCCTCGGTTCGCTAGGTTTACTTTTTTGGTCAGAAAGTGGCCAGTTTCAGAACTGGAACTTAACGCCCAAACGTAGCGCCGACGGGAACTGATTGATGAATGCCGCGCCGTAGAACGGGTTAGGCAGGCGGTTCGCCGGAATATTGGGAACTCCCGGGATACCGCTGTTGATAGATTGAGTCTCATCCAGCCGAACTGCGCGCTGGCTGTTGAGGACGTTGAACCAGTCGATCTGGAACCGCAACTGCCGATTCTCACCAAGGTGGATCGGGTAGTAAGCGTTCAGATCCAGGTTCGACGTCACCGGGGTGCGACTCTTGCCGATGCTGTCAACCCTGTTTGGGAAGGCAGGATCGCTAACGTTCACCGTCGGGACGATGGCCGTACCACGCTGAACCGCGAAGCCTTCGTTGTTTCCATAGACTGGATGCGGAATCAACGCGTTGAACGGGATGCCCGACTGGGCGCGGAACGACAGGCCGGCCATGAGCTTGAACGGCGTGCGATAGCTGCCGTCAAACTTGAACTGGTGCGGCCGATCATTTGGCAGACGCCCATAAAGATTCTGGAGCAGGCTGACCAGGTCGAACAACGAAGTGATGTTCGGGTCAGCTTGACCATTGTCGTTACGGAACAAGCCTTCGTAGTTACCGATCAGGCTGGAGTAGGTGTAGGAAGCGATAAACTGATAGTTCTTGGTAAACCGCTTCGTTGCACTGAACTCAAGCGCGCGATAGTAACGACGGGCCCGGCCGAAGCAACCAATGTTGGGATCGGCACAAGCCAGTCGTTCGGTTTGGCTCTCGCCGGGATTGAATATGAAGTAGTGATCGCCATCGTCGAACGATCCGTCTTCAATGACCGAACCCTGAGCGCGGTAGACGCCGCGGAAACCGAACGCCAGGTCTCTGACGATCTCGTACTCAAAACCGGCCGCTAGTTCATTCACGGTCTGCGGTTTGAGGTCGGGATCAATCGGGGTTGCCGTCGCGCCCAGATTGCCGATGTTTTGGGTGATGGTTGATCCAAGCGGGGCATTCAGCTGATTTACGTTGAAGTTAATGTCCGTTTGGGTGGTGTCGCTGCCCGCGCGAACGTTAATGTCAAGCGGAATCGGGGTCTCCAGGAAGCGGGCATAATTCAAGTAGACTTTGCCCTTGCCACTGCCTGTGAAATCCCAGATCACACCAACGCGCGGCTGCATGTTGTGCTTGAAGTTGTTGAGCTTCAGGTATGCCTGGTCGCCGGCGCCGTAGGCCTGTTGATAATCCCATCTCAATCCTAAGTTGAACTGGATGTTCCGGGTGACCTTGATGTCGTCCTGAACGTAGAAGCTCTCGACGTTTGTGTAGCTGTCACCGGCATCGGTGAGAAGCCTGAAGTCGCGGACGCGTGTGCTCGTACGAATCAGGAACGGGTTGGTGCCGATTTGCGAAATGATCGCCGGGTCCGTTGAGACGGAGGTGGGGCCGCCCAGGTTGACACCATTGTTGAGCAGATTCTGAATCCGATCGGTCAGTGCCTGCGCCGGACAAGCAATGTTCGCTCCCTGAATCACGCAAACACCGAAGTTGTTGCCTATGCGGTAGCCGTTCACCTCGATACCGCTAAAGGTGCGATTAGGTCCCGTAGATCGGGTCTGGATCGCGTAGACGTTCTTGTTGTATTCGAAGCCGTACTTGAGAGTTTGGCGTCCGATGATGTTCTGGAATCTGGCCTGGAATTCTCCGCGATTGCGGCGCTGAGCCGTATACAAACCGAAGCCCGGGCCGTCCCAGAAGTTGCGCTCCAAAGAACCACCCGCGCCGTTTACAAAGTCGCCGAAGCCAGTAGCTGCACTGACGACAACGTTGGTGGATGTTATGGGTAGGACTTGACCGTTGCGGACAACGGCGAAGCTGTTGATGATTTGCGGAATATCCAAAGGTGACTCGGGTATGAAGTCAGCTCTCTGGAAGTGAAGTCCAAACGCCAACTCAGCAGTCCAGTTGGGAGTAATTGACGAGTTCAAACGAGCGCTGTAGTTATGTCCGCCCGTCTTGTTCTCGCCGCGCCAGCCAGCCAGATCGCTGCCGAAGCCGGAGCCGCCAAACAAGAAGCCGGTTTGCTTCGTGAAATCGCCAAAGGTCGAAAACGTGAAGGTGTTGTTCTGGTTGATTCCCCACGTCATCTTACCGGAATAGAACGGAGTGGTGATTTCATTTTCCACCGGGACATGGAAAGTCTGCGTCAAGAAAGAATTCTTGCGCTGCTGTGGATTGAAAGCGCCGAAGAACCAGAGCTTGTCTTTCATGATTGGACCACCGAGGTCGAATCCAGCGTCAATCTCTGAGAATCCGTTCGGAGCGGAACCGGTAAACGGGAAGTTTTTCGTCTCGCGCACCAGGCCCTTGGTGCTGAAATAGCCGAATGCGTCACCGTGGAATTCGTTACTACCGCTCTTGGTGATCACATTAAAAATACCGCCGGTGCTCTTGCCATACTCAGCACCGTAGGAGCCGGTCTTGATTTCGACTTCCTGCACAAACTCAAATGGCAGGTTCGCACCAGACCCGCCGAAAGCCGGGTCGGTGGTGGTAATGCCGTCAAGAATGTAGTTGTTTTCGGGGCCGGATGAGCCGGCAACTCCCGGATCGCGGTCGCGGCCAGATGCGTCGCGCAGACCCGAACGGGCCACAGACGGTGCAATCGTGTAGAGCGACTGAACTGTGCGCTGCGTCGGGAAGTTGGAAAACTGCTCGGTCGAGACATTCATTCCAGAGGTATTCGCGTTGACGTCGACCGCCGCACCTGAGTCGGTAATGGTCACCGTTGCTGTTTGACCGGTGATCTGAACCTGTATGTCTGCCGAAGATGTTGAGTCAAGATTGACATTGACATCATTCCTCACGGTCTCAGCGAAGCCGGCTGTGGCTGCGACGGTGATCGTGTATTTCCCCGGGGGCAGGTTGAGAACCTTGTAGCGACCCTGATCATCCGTCGTCGCTGTCTGGGCCCGTATCAGATTCGTTCCAGAAACGTTGATACTGGCGTTGGCTACCGCACCACCTTGCGGGTCGGTAACCGTGCCTGCAATGGAACCAGTCGTTTGTGACTGTGCCATGGCACTCACGCTAAAGAGCGCCATGCACAGAGCCAGCAACGATCTGGTAAAAATTCGCTTCTTCATGTTTGTTATCCCTTTCATTCAACTGATTCTTTGAACTTGAAAAGTGGATCTAGTTCACTTTGAAAGCTCAGGACCAAGTGGCCCAAAAACGGAACACTTGAAAAAAGGCCCTGTGTTTCACATCCATTGATTGCGCAAGGGTTGTGCCGATTGCTGGAGTCGCTCCTTATCTGGTGTAGATCTCGTCCATTGCTAGCAGGCGCGGGTTGGCTTGCGGAGCCATAATTGCTTTATTTGGATTTCGCCAAACACATTCTTGCGGGTTTTGTACGAAGCAGTTGGAGGAAAATTGATCTGCGGTTCGATTGTTGTTCCGAATGCCGTACATCGTCTTCGGAAGAGCAATTGATCAAGAAATTAGTAGTGTGGTTCTATCGTTAGGCCGCGGTTGCACACGAGTTACCATTTTTTCATAAATCTTTTTGAGAACAATTGAGAATCATGTAAGGACAGCGTTGGCCAGAGCGCGTAACATTAGTTAGCCAGCATGCGGCGAAGCGAGGCGCCCGGTCCTTGGAGACTTGCCCAGAAAGCATTTCCCCGACCTCGCCTCGCTTTTCTATGCCTGGAAATTAATAACCAGGAGGTGAGGGACCCTTCAGGCTTTTCTTCGGAGAAATAACGCGATGATTGATGAGAGCACAGAGCCGATGATGGTCAGACGCACGAGGTTGGACAGCGCCATTAGTGGCAGACTGGCATTTCTCTTCACCGAGGCCATCAACTCCGCGGTTTGATCTGGTCCTAATCCGCCGGCCTGAATTTGGGCCTGACTGGCCCGGACAAACTCATCCATAAAATTCGGGTAGAAGAATGAAACTGAAATGAAGTTGTATAAAGCGTAGACGAGTCCGGTCGACGCGCTAATAACAATTCCGACAACCAGCGCTTGCAAATAGCTGATGGTTCCTCCGAGGGTGTTGTTTCGATACCACCTTATCCCCAGGACGATGCAGAGAATGAGAACCAGGCCGCTTACCAGCATGCTCCACGGTAAGAAGTAAACACCCGCAACGTACATCACTATTCCGGCCACCGACTGAATTACTCCCGCCGTCAAACCGACAACAAGAAGAACTCTCCAGTTGAGCTTTTGCATTGTTCTACTCCGTCCAATCGTTAGCAGAATGTATCCCCGAGTCTATTCTCGAGCCTATCTCGACCTGGGCTTGGCTGCTCCGAATAACCAGATCAAGGTCAATAGAATCCACTTTCACCGAATCCCTTTTTCATTAGAGTCAGGAGTAGTTGAGAAGTGCCTCAAAATTTCTTATGAGTTCTCAAGCCTGCGGAACAGGCGACAAAGTAGAGCCTGGGGTGGAGCGCAGCAAGCCGCAATTCATTACTTTCGCGCAGGTCCGGCCGCGCGATTAAGCACTCTTTGTGCAAAGCCGTAGCCGGCGCCATTAGCCCGCGAGGGAGTCTGTCGGAAAATCAACTGTGATTGCCTTCTCATCTACGCCGGTGCCTTTATTCAGAACTGCGCACCGTAGCTCAGAGCGACATTACCGGATTTCAACGACTCCGACCGTATGAGTCTCAGCGGATGCCTCTCCTTCACGTCCTTGAACAGCGCTTTTCCTCCGCCCAGAATAATCGGACACACCATCAGCCGGAGTTCATCGATCAAGCCAAGGTTCAGCAGGCTGGAAACCAGGGTGGCGCCTCCGACTGCATACATGTGCTTGCCTGGTTGCTGTTTCATCCTTCGGATTTCCTCGACGTCTCGAACGATCCGGGTAGTCTTCCAGGCAACCTTGTCTAAAGTCCTGGACAGGACAATATGAGGCGTCTTGTCGGCGAAGTGTGCATAGGCGATTTCGCCCTTCGAAGCGACCCTGCCTGTGAAGGGCAAAATGCCCTCAGGGTTCGCCAAAATGGCACACCAGTATTGCTCGTAGCCCGGATACATTTCGCGCCCCAGAATACATGTGTCGACTTCGTTAAGCAGATCAAACTGATCTTCCCACGTCTCAACCCAATCCAGTTCTCCATTGGGTCCCTCGATGAAGCCGTCCACTGAGATCTGGAGGGCGGCAATTACTTTTCTCATTTGTTCACCTCCACCAGTAAATCGAACGGCGAGTGCCTGGATCGACACTCCACCAGATGTTTTTTTTCGCCGAATGAAAGACTGGTGATCGACATAAGGCTTGTAGATAGACGCCAAATCCTGCTTGTCTTAGGGTTGCAACGAACATCATGGTGAATGGCGAGCTGGTGGGTGAGCGACCGGTGGAAGAGGTGATTGGAAACTTATTCAACGATTCGAATATTCGATATCTTCACGCCCGCACGGCATCCGTCGGTTGTTACATCGCTCGCATCGAACGGGCGTAACAATCATTTGCTTTCTAGAGTGCCCCGACCTTCAACCAGAACCTTTGCGCACCTTCGCGGTTCTTTGCGTTCCTTTCCGCTATTGCCATTCAGAACTTGACGGCAAGGCCCCTGATTTCTCAACCTAAAAGACTTCACAAGAATTCAACGCGATTCTCACAACTTCCGGGCGGCATCAGGCGTAGGGTTGATTGCGATGCTAGCGGAGGGTTAGCTTGTGGGCTGCAATCCCAGGAAATTGAGTCACGTCAGACTCCGCCCGTGAAATGTCGCCGGCATTGGCCAGTCAAACCATCGAGCGATGAACAAGGCTTCGCGCAAAGTTCAGAGGATTTATCTGACGCTGTCGCTTTTCAACACTCTGGCGGCGTCGTTGATTTGGGGCATCAACACACTCTTTCTTCTCGACGCAGGACTGAGCAACCTGGAAGCGTTTGCCGCGAATGCGTTCTTTACAGCCGGCTTTGTGCTCTTTGAAATACCGACCGGAGTCGTTGCTGACCTGCGCGGCAGGAGAGTGTCTTACCTGCTCGGCGTAGTCACTCTCGCGATTTCCACCTTGCTCTATCTATTCATGTGGCGAGTATCTGCGCCTTTCTGGGCCTGGGCGCTTTCCTCAATGCTGCTGGGGCTCGGCTTTACATTTTTTTCGGGTGCGTTCGAGGCATGGCTGGCGGACGCGCTGGCTCATAGCGGCTTTAAAGAGCAATTAGAGTCGGTCCTTGCGAAAGGCCAAGTTGTCGAAGGTGCAGCAATGCTCACCGGATCCATCGCCGGCGGAGTGCTGGCTCAAGCGACTAACCTCGGGGTTCCTTATTTAGTTCGCGCACTGTTGCTTGTACTCAATTTCATTTGTGCCCTTGTGTTAATGAAGGATCTCGGATTCAAGCCCGCTCAAGGTAAACATCCAGTCAACGAGGTTAAGAAAATCTTGACCGGATCGATTAAGCACGGCTTACGAAACCCGCCGGTCAGGTGGTTGATGCTGGCCTCGCCGTTTACCGGCGGAGTTACCATCTACGCGTTCTATGCCATGCAGCCTTATTTACTGGAGCTGTATGGTGATGAAAAAGCGTACGGCGTAGCCGGCCTGGCGGCGGCAATTGTAGCCGGGGCGCAAATTGCCGGCGGATTGCTGGTCCCTTATGTAGGACGGATATTTCGCCGGCGAACTTCGGCGCTATTGGCATGCGAGGTGGTTAGCGTTCTGGTGTTGGCCGTTATCGGGCTGGTGCCAAATTTCTGGGTGGCAGTAACGCTCTTGATCTTGTGGGGTCTGATGTTTGCGGCAGTCATACCGATCCGCCAAGGTTACCTTAACGCTCTTGTTCCCTCCGAGCAGCGGGCCACAGTCTTGTCGTTTGATTCGCTATTTGGCTCAACCGGAGGGGTCGTGGTCCAACCGCTACTCGGAAAAGCCGCGGATGTCTGGGGTTATCCTGTCTCATATCTTTTCAGCGCGGGATTTCAGGCGCTGGGCGTTCCGTTCACCTGGTTGGCTCGTCGTGAAAACGCCAAACTCGATACAATCACTTCAACAGAGGAATCTTCTCATGAACGAAAAAAAGAAAATCTTTAGGCGAATGTTGTTGCTGGCGGCAATGCTTTCGGTTGCCGTAGTTTCCATAGCGGTCGTGAAAACGACGGGCCAGGAAGAAGCAAAGGTAAGCGATAAGGTTGCCAGTGAGCAGTGGGAGTATCTGGCGGTGGCCGGTCCAAGTAACGTCAACCTTACGCCCACAGGCAATCCGCGCATGCGGAAAGAACCAAGCGTGCCATTCGGACGTGAGGCATTTGTGCTGGAACAGCACCTGGACAAGCTCGGCGCAAACGGTTGGGAATTAGTGGCGGTAGCGGGACCTCCAACCGATCCGGCGTACTATTTCAAACGTCGGAAATAGTGACTGAAGCCCCGGTCATAAGAGTTGGATTAATTCGGTATGAACGATGCGCGCTAGGGGGCAATTGTCACCCTTCAACACGAAATTTCACAAGAATTGCACACGCTTTTCCAAACTTCCGACCCGTCGCGGGCGTAGTTCATAGTCAGGCTGAGTGTTTCAACAAGGCACACGCCACGGGCACGACTCGACCGTTCATTGCCGGAATGAGTCAAAGGAGGTTGTTCATGTTGAGAGTACACACAGAAAGGTTCGCTAACATCGCATTTCTGCGCTTTCAGGGCCAGATCGTGAATGGCGTGGAAACCTCGACTCTGCGCAGGGCAGTGCTTGACCAGGAAGGAGCGCAAACCTTGATACTTGATTTGGCCCGTGTAGACCTCATCGATGCAGGTGGCCTGGGGGTCTTGTTGGAGCTGCGTGAGTGGACTCGATCAAAAGGAGTTGAGTTCCGACTCATGAACGTCACCAGAAGAGTGAAACAGGTGCTGAACCTCGCCCGCCTTGATTCCGTTTTTGAGATCTCCTCGACAAGCGACGGTCTGGTTGAGGCAGCGCGTCGAAACCCGGTTATCGTTGTAGAAACGATGGCTTGCGCCCGCTAGACGAGTGAAGAGTGCTTGCGCAATGGACGAGTTGAACATAACCGTTACCCGCACCACGGAAGAGAACGATGTCGTCATAACCGAAGGCTCGGTACGCGCTCAGAAAAGGGCCGGCGGTTTGTTGAACCTAAAGTTTTGTGACGTATTCGTGATGGAAGGCGGCAAAATAAAGCGCTTGATTTCATATTTAATGGAGGTCAAATGCGCGTCGGCGGGCCCAGAGTCCGCAAACTTGTGATGAACCCACTTCCTACAATTCTCGTTTTTTGCCAATCGATTGGAGCGTCCTATGTTTTGTCCCCGGTGTGGTGTTAGCCAAAGTGAAGAGTTGAAATTCTGCAAATCGTGCGGCGCCAATCTGTACGCCGTGCGGCAGGCGGTTGATACCCGGGCGACAGGCGAAAAAAATGACCGAGGCAAGCCCTGGTTTGCTGATATGGCCGTTTCAGATGCGGAGAGCAAGAGGCGCCAAGACGAGCTGGATCACCGGCGAGGTATCACAGCGGAGGTCAGACGCTACAACGAAATCAAAGGTGGTGTAATCACCGGGAGCGTCGGCCTCGCACTGGCGATCTTTCTTAATGTATTTATGCAGGGCCTCATCCTAAGCGGGAAGATTCCGCCAGATACTGCTGAAATCCTCAGCCGCCTCTGGGTAGTCGGGGTGATACCACTGTTTGTGGGTTTGGCACTCATTGTAAACGGCGTGTTTGTCAGCAAGAGACTGGCGGAGATTGCCAGACAGGCAGCACAGAGAGAATTGAGCGTGCCGGAAAATGACACGCATCCGCTTGAGTTGCGATCCGCCGAAACCACCGAGTTTATTCCTTCAGGGTTCAGCGTGACGGAAGGAACGACGAAACACCTCAGCAATCACGAGCACAACCATTAGATTGCCGCCGCACCCAACTCGCAAGGTTACCGGTCGTCAAGCTCCCGCAGCCAACGACGGCCGTCACGGTGACACGAACCGAGTTGAGTTCCGCGAATCAGAACCGGGAGCCGTAGCGACCGGGTCGCTTCCGTATCAGAACCGGGAGCCGTAGCGACCGGGTCACTTCTGTATCAGAACCGGGAGCCGTAGCGACCGGGTCGCTTCTGCATCAGAACCGGGAGCCGTAGCG
>JAXIOV010000074.1:0-12775 GCA_045403245.1 Pyrinomonadaceae bacterium
GTTCGCGTTCACGCAAAAGCACCCGCTCGGCGGTCTTCACTCGGAAGCGGCCAAACTCGTAGAAATTAGTTGCGTGCTCGCCCATATCAGTGTTTGAGAAACATCATTGAGGGATATTTGAGAGCTTCCTGAGTACTTACGGCGGCGTTTCGCTGCAAGATCACGCCCACTGGAACCAACGCTGCAGTATGTCGGCGCCAATTGTAGTCGAACCGGCAAACGGCGGGCAATGACCAGTACAGTGCGACCTTGGAGGTTATGGAGGCTCTCCCTATGACACTGCCAAAGAACGTCGCGGAACGATTGGAATTCCTGATTACTTTCGTTTTGAGTACGGTTGCGGGTCTGCTCGCCTTCCTGCTCGTCTGGGTGTTCACTATCTTTACTGGACTCTACCAAACGTGAGGACGCGAACGCTCTCTATCTGGCTACACTCGAACGAAGACTTTGCGCAATCAATGGGACGATTCGCCGTGGCACATCGATCGCGGCTTTGATGTGGCGCTGATGCGTGAAATGACCCGCCACGTAGACGCCCGCAATGTTTGTTTCAAAGGTTTCGGGATTGTACACCGGCACTTCAGTGAGTTTTCCCGGCTCAGTATTGACGCCGAGTTTCTTCAGCAACGTGAGATCGGCATCACTGCCGATCAAGACAAATGCGACATCATTAGGGATAGTCAGAGTTTCACCGTCCTCGGTGGTGAGCGTCACATCGCCTTTCGTGATCTCTAAGACTTCTTTGTAGAGCACAACGCGGAGCCGGCCGGCGGTGACTTCCTGTTCAAGTGGAGTGCGCACCCAGTGTTTCATCGCTCCAGCTTTCGGATCGCGGTTTTCCCAGTCTTCCCGCCAGATAGCCAAAGTGGTGCGCGCACCTTCCTCAGCAAGAAACAAGGCGGCTTCCGCGGCGCTGTTCCCACCACCAACCACGAGCGCATCCTTTCGGACGTAGGCATAAGGTTCGACAAAAAGGTGATGAACCTTTGGTAAATCTTCGCCGGGAATGTTTAGTCGACGTGGATGCGCCATCGCGCCGATGGCAAACAGGATTCGCCGGGCGCGGTATTCATTTCGGTTTGTGCTGACAGAGAACTCTTCAGCGTCAAGCTTTTTTATGTCAAGCATTTCTTCGCCGGTATTTGTTTTGAGATCGTGTTCAAGTACGAAACGAATGTAGTGGGACAGCAGCTCTTCGCGAGTAGGTTTTTCACGGCAGGGTTTCAAGGCGCCCGGTTGCATCTCGAGTTCGTTTGGGGTGGAGAAGAGCGTGCGGCCTACCGGGTAATGCCGGATGGTATCTGCGATAGTTCCTTTTTCAATGACGACGTAATGCAGACCTTCCTGCTTGGCTGCGAGTGCAGCCGAAAGTCCTGCCGGACCGGCGCCGATGATTAGTAAATCGAGTGGTTCACTCATAAGGCTTGTAAGTCCAAAGTCCAAGGTCCAATGTCCAAAGTCTGCGTCACGGGGGCGGACCCCGGTGCTGGAAAAATCAGCCTTTCCGTGTACGGGAGAAGAGTTCTTTTCGGTATAGACTCGATCTGATTTCTCCGCAAGTATTTGCTCTCAAGTCAAATTTCATTCGCCAAGACTGTAAACCGGACGTTGGACTTTGGACATTGGACATTGGACCTATTCGGAAACGAACACCTCGCCGCGCGCCACGACCACCGACGGCCCGCCCACGCGCACTTGTTCAACCGCTCCAGCTTCGCCCTTCACTTCCAGGTTGATCCGGCTGGGGCGTTTGATGAAATCGCCTTGCTCGATTACGAAAGAGAATTTTCCATTCTGAGCCTCGACTCCTGATGCGCCGTGATGCACCAGGTATCCACCCAGCGCGCCGCAGGCGCTGCCCGTTGCCGGATCTTCAGGAATGTTGTCGGCGGGCGCGAAGAAGCGTGCATGGGCGCGCGAGTCGCCAATCTCCATGGTTTCACGACTAAACGCCAGACAGCCGGTGCCACCGGCCCGCGTGTAAAGGTCTGCCAGCAGGCTGGCATTCACCCGGCAGTTACCGAGGTCCGCAAGTGACCGAACTGGCACAGCTAAACATGAGAGACCGGTGGTGATGACTTGAATCGGCAGACTCTCATCAAGGTCTTCTCGCGCCAAACCGATTGAACGCGCAATCTCGGCTTGTTCCTGCCAGTCGTCAATCTCGTTGAGGATTTCAAACTTCCCCTGGGTCATGACTACCTGCTCGGGTGCACCGTCTTTGAATTCGATATCAACCGGAAGAACGCCGATCCCCACCTCGTGATGAATTCGAATCCATCCCGTTCCACCTTCCGGAACAGGAACAACGCCTTCGCGGGCGAGGGCATTCCACGTTCCCGCAATCGGGTGGCCGGCGAAGGGGATTTCGCGCGTTGGCGTGAAGATACGGAGACGACGCAAGGCGGACGGCGTTTTTGACTCAGCGTTGTCAGCCTTTGAATCATCCGGCTTGAGCACAAAAACAGTTTCGGAAAGGTTCATCTCACGCGCAATTTTCAACATGTCTTCGTCGCTGATTCCCTCCGCCTCCGGAAACACCGCCAGCGGATTGCCCGTGAAAGGCTCACGGGTAAACACATCGAGTTGAATGAAGCGATAGTTGCTCAAGGGGATCTCCGATTTATGCAGGTTGACTACTGGTCAACATGATCAAGGCGCTTAAGCCTCGGGTCAAGTTGAGAGAACGCCGGCGCAAACCCTCGATCGGCGAAGATCCGCATGAAATGAATTCGCACACTCTGCCATTAAAGGGTAGATGCAAGAACTTAGGCATGGGATGAAAATGGGGCAAAGGACATCCTCGCGGTTCACAGTAAGGCAACAACGACCTGCTTGCTCCATCGTGCCAGGCGTGATGTAAAGAATCTTGCAAAAACCTTGACAACAATAGGTGCTTGGAATATCGTCCGTGCGATCTCACGCTAACCTGGATGCATCGATTACCCGCCCTCGCGTTAGGCAATGCAGACTTCCTAAGGTTAACGAAAGCCAATCACCCGACGCTCGTAAATACGTTGCCGGACATGTTTAGAGCCTTGCCGAAAACTCCTACTATTTCGGCCAGTTTTGCATTCCGACGATGGAGAAATCTTCTATGGAAAAACAAACCAAATTTAGATACAGAGTTCGTGCCCCGAAAAGCAATGTCCCAGGCGAAGCCATAACGATCAGCGTAACGCCCAGGAACTTCGACAGCAGCCTCCATTCGGTCGTGGCGACGCTCGACGGTGCTCCGTTCCTTCCTGATGATGGCACGGAAGACGCCCCCATCTACAATTTCACCGTGTCCCGGCCGGCGGGACAGACACACCGAGTGACGATGGAATTCTCTTTCCAGGAGGACGCTCCAGATGAAGCCATGTACGGCGTGGCGATTTCAGGAGAGAGCGACGTGGGATGCCCCTGCGGATTCACCATAGACTTGAGCACTCAGGACCGTTCTCCCGACATAAACTTCCGCGGCAAGGCTTAGCTCTGTAGAAACTTTACGAATAACTGCCGGATGAAATTGCGCTGGAGGGTTCCATGAAAATTTTGAAACGACTATGGCTTCCATTGGCTATGATTCTTTGTCTGACCACTCATGCGGCGGCTCAGGATACGCTCGACTGCGATCAGCTCAGAATCAAGCTGGCGCAGTTGGAGCAGTTAGACATGAACGCAATGTCGCCCTCGCTTCAAAAGGTCTATAAACAGTCGCTACTCAAGCTGTATTCACAGTTTGACAAATGCCTTCAGCGCGACATCGCGATTGCTGCCGAGATCCAACGAACGGTTGTCGGCACCGACGCTGTCGCCGGCGTTCAGTCGCGGCTCCAGGCTATGGAGAAAGAGAAGAACGAAGTCGAAAGCAAGATAACTCTCCTTCGCACCGACCTGGGTCCGAGCGCTAGCGCTGAGACAGAATCGGAACCTACGACCCCAAGAGCTAGTCGCGTGAACGCCGGAGGATCCGGCTCACCCAACCGTGTTCGCCGTCTGGACGCAGCTCCTGTTACTCCTGATCCGACTCCGGATTTCGTCTGCGCGGCCGGGGGAACCTACGCCGACGCACCTCTGCTCCTTACTGATGTGGTTAACCGGGACGCTGCGGACGCGGTAAACAAGAACGATGCTGACTTGGCAACGGCGTCGGCCAACAAGATGATTCTCTATGCCATCATTGATGCAGCGTCGCCTTCCAGTTCGGAGCTGCTCCGCGGTTTGGAAGCTTACAAGTATTTGGGAGAGACGGCGCGCACGGACAAACATTTGGGCGGGGCCGCTAACTCAAACGGCTCAGTTAGTGCAATTGAAAAGCCCGGATTCGCCAGCTTGCTTGGTTTCGCGGTGGAGCACGGCGCGATCAATAAGAAGAACGATGGGACGAATCTGACCTTAAGCAGTTCGTTGTATGCTCTCTACACCATTAACAAGGAAAACACGCCGGCGACTTACCGGCGCGCGGGAGTTCTCAATCGTGTAGGCATTGCTGCCACGTTCGCAATCGACAACCAGACGTCCGAGTTGGCGAATGCCCGCCGGAATAACCTCTCGGAGTGGTCGGTCAAGGCGAGGCTGTTCGGAGATCGCAGTACGCGGTCAGCCAGTTACCAGAGATTTTGGCGGGAGAAGATCGAACCACTAATCAGCGCCCGTTTGGTGGCCATCGGCGGCGCCATAGATGGGTTAGCCAAAGAGGAGAATCTTCCAGGGTACGACCAACTAGAAGAGGACGTAACGCTGTGCATAGTAGACCAAGTGAAAAAGCGAATGGAAGCGCCCGACTACAAGGCGGCAAACGCGACAGAACGGCAAAAACTGGTCAGCGACGTGATCCTCGGCATCCTAAAATCGAAAGTATTCGACGCGATCAAGAATGGACAACTCAAACTCAGCCCCAACGCAATTGTGCTCATCGAAACGCAGTATGTCCCGAACTTGAAACTTGCCCTTAACAATTTGACCAAGGCCGGCGGCGAAGTGGGAAAGAAACTCGAAGAGCTAAACAAAGGCCCACTCGCAACTTTTGGCTACACTAACTACCGCATACCGACCGGGTCAGATTATTCCGAGGCTAAGTTTCTCTTTGAGCAGGATAAGGGCCTTTTCGGTCCGTTAAAGCTAACCGGGAATCTCGGGCTGTCTATCTACAACCGACCGGACCGGAGTCTGAACCAACAGAGGCTTCGCGATTTTGCCGCGGCGCTCTCTTTCGAAGGCACGAGCAATAGTCCCTTCACCGAAGCGGAGAACCAGAGCAAGATTACCTATTCCTTCGTTGGCCGATATCAACGGCTATTTGAAAACAGGAATCGGGTCAACCGCACACCCGACATTGGAATTCTACAGTTCGTCACGGAGATACCACTGTTCAGAGGCCTGAGTCTGCCGTTTTCCGTGACCTATTCGAGTGCGACTGAAGAGGAAAAGAAGCAAGGGTTCCGATTTAATTTTGGAACGCGATTCGACATGGATAAGCTTGTCGAATTGTTGCGGGTGAATTCCAGGCCGTGAATGCGAACGCGAGACGCTCACGTGTCTGATACATTCCAGCGAGAAAAGGTCAGCTTAGAAGCAAAGAGCAGTTCTAACTCGGTTTTGATCCAGCTTACCAGGCTCTGAAGTGAATCCCTACCATCTCCCTCTCGGAGGTTCAATATGCCCAACCTTGACGCGCTCAACACCGCGATTGCCATCGTCATTGTGCTCCTTCTGCTGAGTCTGATTGTGCAGTCGGTGCAGGCTTTGATTAAGAAGTTGTTGAAGATCAAATCACGCCAACTCGAACAGTCTCTCGTAGACCTCTTCGAACACTTGGCAGGCAAGCCTCCGCAGCCTGCCGTGGAGGGCGCTAAAGTCGCCGAGCCGAGCTTTCGCAAGTCTCCGGTAATGCAGCTGCTGACTCCGGGCCTCAAGCCTCCGGCAGAGCGAGCGGGTGGTGATGTCGAAAAACTCTATGACGCCGTAGTGACGAGGTTCAAAGAGATTGGACGAGTTTCTGCGTCAGGAAAGCACATGCTCGACTCCATCTCGAAAGAGGACCTGCTCAAGATCCTTGAGTCAGTGACGCCTGATACGCTGCTTCCCTCGTTGGTCGGGGATCTGAAAACGGCAATTGATGGAATCGATGCTCTCAAGGTCGCCATCAATAGTGTCAAGCTCGAAGCGCTTGATGGAGAAGCCAGCGCCAAGTTTGCCGCAATGCACGAAGCGCTCGCACCGCTATTGAACGACGTCAAGTCCCTGCTGGAGGGCAACGAGCTAAAGCCCAAACTCGTGCTGGGCGATGTGATCAACCTGCGGCAGATCAAGCTTGACGAGGTCCTGAACCTGCTCGGTGAAGTGCAGAAGAAAGTTCAGCAGGATATTGACACTGAGTCGGCGAAACCAAACCCAACAAAGCTGGAGGGATTGCGGGCGACGGCTACCGGGTTGAAAAGCATTGCCGGCGCCATCATCGCGGTTCGTCAGAAATTTGACACGGCCCTGGCCCCTGTGCGCATCAAGCTAAACGAAGTGGAGGCCTGGTACGACACGGTGATGAAGAGCTTCGAGGAGCGTTACACCCGTGGCATGAAAACCTGGGCAGTCGTAATTAGCTTTGTTGTGGTCATCCTGCTCAACGCCAATTTTTTCAACATTTACCAAAATATCGCCAGTAGTGATGTGAACCGAAATCTGATTTTGGCGGCAGGGCCAAAACTGTTGGCGAGTGCAGAGGCACGCAATAAGCCCTCAGGCACCAGCTCAAAAAACGAACAGAATGAAACTTCTCCGCCGGCAGCATCACCAACGCCCGCAGCATCCCCAGCGCCCGCAGCATCGCCAACGCCGGCACCGGCTGGAGCGCCTGCGCCAGTGACTTCGCCTGCCCCCTTACCCGAAGAACAGACTCCGGAAGAAATCATGGCATCGCTTAAGGCGATCCAGGAGCAATTGAAAGGTGATGTTGATGCTTATTCAGGGTTTGGTTTCACGCCCCTAAAGTTGGACCAGGTTAGTTACCGGCTCTCCACCTGGTGGCCCGACGAAAAGAAGCACCCATGCAAGAATGATCAAACATGCGGCGAATTTTTCCTGAAGAGCCGCATGCGTGACCTCAGAACTCTTCTCGGTTGGACCATCACCGCCTTGCTGCTGAGCGTTGGCGCGCCATTCTGGCAGGACACACTCGAGTCTCTATTTGGCGTGAAGAGCTTGTTACGCAAACGCAGTGATAAACAGAACGTGGAAACTGAGAGTGGTGCACGTAATCCCAAGACCTAGTGCTAGAGTCTCCTTCGGTGATATTCGTCGCCAAACGGAAATACTTAAAAAAAATAGGTTGCGGTACCTTGCTTCGTAAGCTTTGCAACAAAAAGTCGATTAGGACCGGAGTAATTGGTTAGACCCTTTTCTTCGTCGCAGGGCGACGGTCGAAGTTAGCCCGGCCTTTCAAGGCCGGGGTAGCCAAAGACGCAACCTCGTCGCGTTAGCCGACGATTGAGGCAATACTCCCGGTGTCGCTGACGCGAGGCGATAGCGAGATCGGTGTCTCTTACGCGGCCTTTAAAAGGACCGGGCTAACTTCAAACCGCCGCTACGCGGCGAAGAAAAACTCCCGACTATTGAGATATTCGAAGACTTTTGTGTGCAAGGCCTGTTTCGCACACAAGTTGTTTCCAGCATCCGGACGCTACCCCGGCGTGTCGGGGTTCTGTGATGAGATGGCTTACTCGAAACTGACCCACCAGCAATGGCGCCAGGTTTGCCGCTGTTTCAACCGGCTGGTTATAATGCCGCGTCTTGAAACCAACAAATTCTCAATCAACGAACTCAACGAATTCATCGCCCGCCGCGCTGTCATCCGGAGACTTGCGCGGCGTCTTTCTGCCGATTCCCACGCCATTTGATTCCGCCGGCGATGTCGATCTGGCCGCCCTGCGCGCCAATATCGGCAAGTGGAACAGCACCGGAATTCGCGGTTATGTTCTGCTCGGATCGACCGGCGAACGCGTCAATCTTGACGAGCGCGAATATCTTGAAGTCATTGAAGCGGCGCGGCTGGAAGTTGCAACAGACGGGCTTGCTTTCATCGTCGGTGCTGGTCAGCAGAGCACTCGCGGAACCGTAAACGAAATCAAGCGGGTTGCCGCCGACGTTCCGGTGGATGCTTTCCTCGTGATCACCCCTCACTTCTACCGTCCCAGCATTACGCAAAAAGCCTTGGTCGAACATTACCAGCGTGTTGCGGATGAATCGCCCGCACCGTTGATTCTTTACAGCATGCCGGCGCTGACGGGCATTAAGATTGAGCCCGAAACTGCCGCGCGCCTGAGCGAACACCAAAACATAATCGGAATCAAGGACAGTTCCGCTGACCTCGAGGGACTACGAGAAACTATCAAACTCGTCCAGAAGGATTTTGCCGTGCTAACCGGAAACGGCACCGTGCTCAACGAGGCATTGCAAGCCGGAGCTCGCGGCGGAATTCTGGCGGTCGGCTGTGTCGTCCCTGATATCTGTATTGAGGTGTTTCGCGCTGCCGCTTCCGAAGAAACTGAACGCGCCTCGAGGCTGCAAGCCAAACTAACCCCGCTGGCTCAGGCAGTGACGACACGCTTCGGTATTGGAGGTCTCAAGGCTGCACTCGAAATGAAGGGCTACGTTGGCGGCGCCGTGCGTGCTCCGCTGCGGGCACCGGACGAGAGCGCGCGCGAAGAGATTCGACAGTGTCTGGAAGACGCAGAGCTCGTCCTGAACGAACTTTCGATTACGCGCGACGCTGTCCGGGTGTGAACTAATCTCTGTGCCTTCTCAGTCTGCTCGGTGTCTCTGCGGTGAATTCTTATATGGCCGCTTCCTTTACCACAGAGAGCAGGCACAGAGAACACCGAGGTTACACAGAGAAAAACTAAGCTTGGACAGCCCCGTGCTTGACTCCCTCACTGGTACAAGACAGCCATCCTGCGTAAAATGCTCGCCAGGGGAAATCACAAATTGAGCACCGCCGAAACTGCCTGTTACAGCACTCCTGAAGAATCCGGCTTGCGCGTCGAAACTCTCTCGTTCGAGCGCATCCCTCATCAGTCACGACTGTTCCTCGACTATCTGAAGGACCCCGTTGCGTGTCGTGAGTTTTATCCTTCCGCCGTCCGGTTTCATCATGAACTGCCGGCAAGAGTTCCGGAAGTCCTGGCTGGACACAAAACCGATCGAAATCAATTGTGTGATGCGCTTCTTGATTTGAATTCTGCGTGGGGCGCCGGGGAGGAAACTCTCAAAAACATCCAGCGGCTGCGCGACTCGGATTGCGTGGCCGTCGTATCAGGTCAACAGGCCGGCCTCTTTACTGGCCCGCTTTATACGATTTACAAGGCGCTGTCGGCAGTAAAACTCGCCGGCTGTCTCACCCAACGCAACACGAAAGCTGTGCCGGTGTTCTGGATCGCAACTGAAGATCACGATTTTCCCGAAGTCGCGAAGGCGGAGGTTATTGCGCGGGATTGTAAGTTGGCCGACGTCGAAGCCGCAGCGACCATGCATCAGGAAGGCCAGCCGGTGGGACGCGTTGTGCTGGATAACTCAATCAATACGGTTCTCGATAGCTTGCTTGATTTGCTTCCGATTTCGGAATTTACTTCCGACCTTGACGCGCTCCTGCGCGACACCTGGAAGCCGGGTCGTTCCTACGGTGAAGCGTTTGCGCGAATGATGACGGCCCTGCTCGGTCGTCACGGAATGATCCTGCTGGATCCTCTGGACCAGAGGTTGAAAAGTTTGGCGGCGCCACTTTATTCAACTGCCGCCCTGCGCGCCCACGAGATCGCTACGGCGATCGAGATACGCAGCAAGCGACTGGAAGAAGCTGGCTATCACGCCCAGGTTACCCCTTCTGAAAACTCGTTCCCGCTGTTTCTGCATGATGAAAGCGGGGCACGGCACGCGTTGGTTCGAACGCCGGAGGGAGACTACACCACCAAGCAAGGCGACCAGTCGTATCCGGCAGAAGAGCTTGCCAGAATGGCGTTGGCTGAGCCGGAACGTTTCAGTCCCAATGTTACTTTGCGCGCCGTGGTCCAGGATTATCTGCTACCGACCATCGCGTATTATGGCGGCGCTGCAGAGATTGCTTATTTTGCGCAAACCGCCGAAGTGTACCGTTTACTAGAGCGTCCTATAACCCCGATTCTGCCGCGTTCCAGCCTTACAATCATTGAGCCACACACCAGCCGCGTACTCGAGAGATATGAATTGACGCTGGCCGATCTGTTTGCCGGGCCGGACGTGGTCCTGGCACGAGTGGTCGAAGAACATCTTGGCTCGGCCACCGCTACCACGTTTACGGAGACTGGCGAATCGGTTAACCGCCAGCTCGATCAACTGCGCGAACAGTTACGCAGCATTGATCCAACTCTGGCGGACGCGCTGGAGACCGGACGCCGCAAGATTAACTATCAACTCGACGGTCTCCGCACGCGTTTCCACCGCGCTCAGCTGGCCCGCGACGAAGCCGCGCATCGGCAATTGCAGCGCGCGTTTGATCAACTATATCCGCACAAGGAGCTGCAGGAGCGCCACGTCAACGCGACGTCTCTCCTCGCCCGGCACGGCCGCTACGTCATCGACTGGATCTACAATGCCGTCAACATCGGATCGATTGAACATCAAATCGTTTACTTGTAGATGCTAGATGCTAGATGCTGGAGGTCGGCGCTAAATGACGGTGGCTGCTCAAGCCAAGGCTCCAATAAGAAGCCATAGAGACTTGATCGTGTGGCAGAAGGCGATGGATCTGGTGGTCACAGTGTATCGAGCGACTGAAGCCCTTCCGAAAGCTGAAATCTACGGACTGACCAGCCAGATTCGCCGTGCAGTTACTTCGATTCCTGCAAACATAGCCGAGGGACAAGGTCGAAGGTTACCCAAAGAGTTTGTCTATTTCCTCTCTAACGCCAGAGGCTCGCTTTGGGAACTCGATACTCATCTCGAATCTGCAACGCGTCTTAGCTTTCTAAAAGCTGATACCCATCAGGAATTAAGATCTCAAATGGACGAAGTCGGGCGAATGCTAAACGGACTGATGCGTTCTATCGGCGATTCATCGAAAAAGACCCAGCATCCAGCATCTAATATCTGACATCTGACATCTGATATCTGACATCTTTTCCATGTCCAAAATCCGTCTCCTACCCGATCACGTTGCCAACCAAATAGCCGCGGGCGAGGTGGTTGAGCGTCCGGCCTCGGTGGCCAAGGAACTTGTCGAAAACGCAATTGACGCCGGCGCGACGCGCATCACTATCGACGTTGAAGCCGGCGGGCGCCGGCTGTTGAAGGTTTCTGACGAGGGCGAAGGGATGGTACGCGATGACGCGGTGCTGGCCTTTGAACGTCATGCCACTTCCAAGATTGCCAGGTCGGAAGATCTGAATAGTATCTCAACGCTGGGATTTCGCGGTGAGGCCCTGGCGTCGATCGCGTCGGTAGCGCGAGTTGAGCTAATCAGCAAGAGGGAAGACGCCGCGGCCGCGACCCGCGTAGTGATCGAAGGCGGGAAGATGCGTGACGTCAAAGATGCCGCGCACCCGCGCGGTACGACTGTCGTGGTTCGCGATCTCTTCTTCAACGTGCCGGCCCGCCGGAAGTTTTTGCGTTCGGAAGCCACCGAGAGTTTTCACCTTACGAATTTGGTAACTCACTACGCGCTGGCCCATCCGGAAATTGCTTTCACACTGACCAACAACGGGCGCGAGGTTCTGCGGGTCACGAGCGCCAAAGATCTGAGAGAACGCGCCTATCAAGTTTTTGGGCCCGAATTCCTGGATAATCTATTGGAAGTTAAGGGTGGTTACAGCCAGGTAGCGCGGGTGAATGGATTTGTTTCGGCGCCACGGGATCGGCGCACGTCGCGCGACGCGCAGTACTTGTTTGTAAACGGCCGCTTTGTTCGCGACCGGTTAATTTCGCGCGCCCTCTCCGAAGGGTATCGCGCCATCCTGCCGCACGGTGTTTACCCCGCCGCGCTCTTGTTTATCGAAACCCCGTTGGAAGAAGTGGATGTAAACGTCCATCCGGCGAAGACTGAAGTCAGGTTTCGCCGCGCGGCTGCCGTCGCCGATGCGGTGCGCGAGGCCGTGCGTGCCGCGCTTGCGAGTGGGGGTTATGTTCGCGCCGATAGCAGGGAAGCAACATCAGGTGACCTCGACGACGCTGCATCGAGTGCTGCCATGTCCGCCGCAGCTAGCGAAGCCGGTTCAATTTCAACTCCGGGGCTCGGCTACATTTCTCCAGAGCGGCCGGTGACGCCAGCCTCTCAACCGCGAATCGAGTTCTCTTCAATACCGCCTGAGGATGACGAGCCGGACGAGCCTCTAATTACAGTCGAGCCTTCAACTTCCAATATCCAAAGTCAACTAATTACTGGGATCGCGGGCGTCTCGCCAGCATCGAGCGCCGCAAGGCGCGAGCAGCTAGGGGGCAGTAGCCCGACCGTCAGGGAGGGCGTGGATGAGTCGGCGGACGGCAGTCGCAGTTGGCAGGAGGACCAAACCGATCGCGTGCCATTGCCGCCACTGAACTCTGCCGAGAAGTTCACCCGCGAAGTTGCAGTCGAGTCTTTGTCGAACAACATCCGCCCCCTCGGCCAGCTCGACGAGAGCTTCATCATCGCCACTGACGACGAAGGTTTACTACTGATCGATCAGCACGTGGCGCACGAACGCGTTTTGTTTGACAAGTATCGCGCGCTGGAGTCGACGCGACTGGCTGAATCACAACAACTGTTGATTCCTGAAACTTTCGATTTGAC
>JAXIOV010000048.1:0-3272 GCA_045403245.1 Pyrinomonadaceae bacterium
CCGCGTTGCAAAAACTCCTTTGCCAGCGCCAGTCGATGATAGTTTCCCGCAATCAAACCCAACAACATCACGGGCGGGACCTCGTCGTCGAGCAAACGGTGCAGCGTGACCAGGGCGCGAGCGCGGTCGCCGGCAATGAGTTGATCGCCCAGGTCGAAATTCGAAAGCTCCCGCGAGCGGCCAATCAGCTCCTCAACCATCTCGTCAGTGATTCGATTTGTATCAACAGCTGCGGTCGCGAGTTTGTCGAGTTCCGAGGAAAGTGTTTGGATGTCAGTGCCGACCAGCTTGATGATTTCAGTGAGGGTCCGATCGTCAGCCGATATCTTTAGTTCCTGCAAACGCAACTTGGCCCAGGCTTTGGCTTCGTGGTCCTTGAGGGCAGGGAAGTCGACCACCGCACACTTCGTCAACAGAGACTTCGTCAACTTCTTCCGCTTGTCGAGATCTTCGGCGATAAAAATCATCACCGTTGGCTCCGCCGGCCGTTCCAGGTATCTAATCAGAATCTCTTCGTCAGTCTCACCGAGTTTGCCAAAGTCTCTAATGCGCACCACGCGCCGCTCAGACATCATCGGCAATTGCTCGGCAGCGGCCACCGCAGCCAGCGGGGAATCGGACAGCAGGCTGAAGGAGGTTTCGTTAAATTCGCGCAGCAGAGTCCCGCTAAGCGCAACGTTGCTGATCTTCATTGCGGCGGCGTTGGCAAGATAACCTTCGCAACCGGCGAGGAGATAAAGAGGTCCGACGCGGCCGGCTTTTAGTGAGCTATCGAGTTGGGTTTTGGTGACTGAGCTCATTGTGGGAAAGTGGCAACGACGACCCACCCGCTACCGCTGGGTGGTACTGACCTCATGACACCGCGAAACTCCGTTCAACGATCTTGCGATTGCTCACTTCTTGATCTGAATGGCGTTCGTCAAAGTCGAAACGACGCTTTCAGCAAAGCTACGCGCCATACGCTCGACCGCCGGGTCTTCTTCGTTGAAGAAGTTGCGCGGATCATTGGCAAACTCATACTCCCCGCGGAAGACGAAGTTTTGGTTGTCGTAGAGCACCCGGTTCTCCGTCTGGTCACGCACAGTAATCGCGGCCTCGATCGTCACCTCAAAGATGCGTGCGCGACCTTTGTCGTCAAGCAGCACGCCGGAATAAGTAAAACTCTTGATTACACCTTCGATGACCGCATCAGCGCCTTCACGTTCACCCTGGACCCGCAAGCCACGGCCACGATGAATCAGTTCGTTAACCACGGCTTCAGTGAAGCGCGACCCGACCTTGTAACGCAGCGCCTTGTTTTCAAACGCCGGCACCGCAACAGTCTTGATGCGCGAGGGGAGTTGGTTCTTCGTCACCGGCTTGTAGCATTCCGCAAAACCGGAGACAAAGAAGAGCATGATGATAAATGCGGACAAACGAAGAAGTCTCGGCATGGGTGATCCTCAATTAGTGCAACTGCAAATTGATAGGGAATTCTCTCCCAGGAGTCGAAGCGAAGCAAGGGGGTGGCAGGGCACGATACCATGACGGCCGCTTCGATAACGTCGTTGATGGAAACACTTACCAATGTTTTCTCTGTGCCACCTCTGTGCGCGCTGTGCCACAGTGGTGAAGAAAACGTTCAGGAAAGTACTCACCACAGACATAGAGCACAAAGGCTGCACAGAGAATTGCAAACCAGGGCCCTGCCGCATTTCTTGTTGACACGCCACTAAACCCAACCATAAGCTAAGCCCGCTCATAACTCGACTTTTGCTCGCCTAATCGAAGGCCTGCTCCTCCGACGCAGTTTCCGAAATTACAAGTTCCTTTTTGAAACTTCACTCAAGTCTCACAGGAACGAAAGGACAAAACATGCCAATCGGAATGGACAACATCGAGCATGTCGTCGTGCTCATGATGGAAAATCGCTCGCTCGACAATCTGCTCGGCTGGCTCTACGCCGGCACCAACAACCAGCCACCGTATAACATTCCGCCCCAGACCCCGACCACGTATGAGGGGCTCGTGCGCGGCAAATACTGCAACAAAGGTCCGGCGCTTCATCCCGGCGTAGTTTGCGCCAGCGAACCCACTACGAGTTGGCCGCCCGACAGCAACGCCTGGCTGGTGCCCGATCCCGATCCGGGCGAGTTGTTTGATCAAATGACCCGACAGATTTTTGGCACTTCAACACCCGCGCCCGGTGCGTCGGCCAACATGTCCGGGTTTTTGCTCGACTATTCAGAACAATCCGGCCCGACAACCGCTCCACAAATAATGCAGTCGTACAGTCCACAGCAGGCCACCGTCATCTCGCAGCTCGCCCAGGCGTTCGCGGTGTGCGATCACTGGCACGCGTCGGCGCCTTGCCAGACCTGGCCCAACCGCGGGTTTGTGCATACCGGATCGTCTGACGGCCACATCAATAACGACAACTCTGAGCTTTACGACATCGACACGATCTTCAACGTGATGTCTGATCAGAAGATTTCGTGGGGCGTCTTTCACGACACGATCTACACGCCGGCTCTCACCTGGTTGCAGTTTTTGCCGAAAATGGTGTTACACGAGTTTCACTTTAATAAGTTCACAAAGTTCAAGAGTTTGTGCAGCGCGCCCGACAGCGCTCCGGCGGATCAGAAACTGCCCAGCTATTCGTTTGTCGAACCGAGATTTCTAACCGAGCACTGGTTTAGTGGTGTGCATCCTCCGGAAGATTACCACCCGCCACACAACGTCTGTATTTCCGAACAGTTTGTTGCTGAGGTTTATGCGGCAGTGCGCCAGAGTCCATATCGCGACAAGATTTTGTTGGTCATCACCTTTGACGAACACGGTGGTTGTTACGATCACGTTCCGCCACCGACGGGCGCAGCGGCGCCGGAGCCCGGCTCAGTTTCCCGCTACGGTAATTTTCATTTTGATCGGTTTGGGGTACGCGTGCCGACGATTTTGGTTTGTTCGTATGTGCAACCAGGCACAGTTTTCCGATCTGGGAGCGGCACGCCCTACGATCACACTTCGATCTTGGCGACACTGCGACAGTGGCTAACTATGACCGGATCAGGCAAGACATTTCTTCCGAGTCCGCGGATCGCTGCGGCGCCGACGCTCTATCCGATACTGACGCTTTCCGATACCAACAAGCTAACTTCATGGCCCTCGATCAGTACCACTTGCAATCCCGGGCAGACTGAGGCGCAGATGCTCGCCCAACCGCTCAACGATTTGCAGCTCAGCATTCTCGTGGCGATTGCGAACATAAGGAACAACAACCAGCCAATCCCTGA
>JAXIOV010000011.1:0-103687 GCA_045403245.1 Pyrinomonadaceae bacterium
CGACCGGGTCCGCATCAGAACCGCAAGCCGACCGGGTCGTTGTCACGGAACTCCAGTCGCAAAGGGAAGCGCAGCGGCCAACCTTGAGTTCCATGCCAACTAAACACTTTACGATGACACGATTAGAGTTCAGTTCCGCGACAACGACCCGGTCGCTACGGCTCCCGGCTCTGATGCGGAACCCGGTCGCTACGGCTCCCGGTTCTGATGCGGAACTGTACAGAACTGAAGGTTGAGTGCCGCGATAACCCACGGCCCGTCCTGCCCATTTCCCCTCCCCTTAACATTCGCGGTATGATGTCAAGTTTTCGGAGTAGCCCTAATTGCCGTCTGTAGGGGTGCAGCCTGATTTAAGCTATGTCGGAAGAAGCCATTTCCGTTCGCGGAGCCCGCGTTAACAACCTCAAGAACATTTCGTTCTCAATCCCTATCAACCAACTCACTGTGGTGACGGGGGTGAGTGGATCGGGCAAATCTTCACTTGCGTTCGACACTATCTACGCCGAAGGCCAACGCCGCTATGTGGAATCTTTGTCGGCTTACGCGCGCCAATTTCTGGAGCGCATGGACAAGCCCGACGTGGACGAGGTCCGTGGAATTGCACCCGCCATTGCCATTCGCCAAAAAAACTCAACCCGTAATCCGCGCTCCACTGTCGGCACACAGACCGAAGTTTTCGATTACCTTCGTTTGCTTTACGCCCGGGTCGGCACTACCTACTGCCGCGTTTGTAGCCGTGAAGTCATAAAGGACTCGCCTGAATCTGTGGCTGACGAAATATTAGCCGCCCTTTCGGAGGGGACCCGATTTTATGTGCTCTTTCCCGCCCGCGCCGGTCTCGCGGAAACGCAAAGGAATGGTGACGCGGAAGGAAAGAGACGCGGAGACGCGGCATCCTCCGCGAAAAAATCAACTTCAGCGCGTCACCGCATTTCCTCATCTCCGCGTCAGATGATCACGGCCCACCTGATGAGCCTGATGCAGCGCGGTTTCACCCGACTATTCCATCAGGGTGAAATTATCGAACTCAATTCACCTGACGATTACAAGCTGGATAGTTTCGAAAATGTTTTTGTGCTGGTCGACCGCCTGGTGCGCCGACCGGAGATCCGGCAGCGCCTGGTTGACTCTCTGGAGATTTGTTTTCAGGAAGGACATGGTGCAGCAAACATCGAGACTGCCGATCCCGAACCAACCCGGCTGCGCTATTCCGACCGTTTCGAATGCAAGTATGACAACACAGTTTACGCTCAGCCCGAGCCGCGGCTATTCAGTTTCAACAACCCTTATGGCGCCTGCCCAACCTGCCAGGGTTTTGGTAACACCATCGGTCTCGACCTCGATCTGGTGATTCCCAACCCGGGACTAAGCCTGAAGGAAGGCGCGATTGAGCCCTGGACCAAGCCGCAGCATGAATGGGCCATGGACGAGCTGAAACAGTTTTGTAAGTCGGAAAAGATCTCGATGACGGTTCCCTTCGCCCAACTTTCACGCGTCGAACAGCGCGCAATCATTGAAGGCAAGCGAGGCTGGGGAGGGGTGCGCGGTTTTTTTGATTGGCTCGAAACCAAAAAGTACAAGCTGCACGTCCGCGTCTTCCTGTCCAAATATCGTGGTTACACATTGTGTCCCGACTGCGGCGGCGGCCGTTTGCGACAGGAGGCGCGCGACGTGAAAGTCGGGGGCCGCACGCTTCCTGAAGTCTGCGCACTGTCGATAAAGGAAACGGCGCTTTTCTTTGAAGAGCTACGGTTATCGACTGAACAGGGCGCGATCGCCGAGAGAATTCTATTTGAGATTAGACGGCGCCTGCGTTTTCTGGTGGAAGTCGGTCTGGATTATCTGACCCTTGATCGACTGGCATCGACACTGTCAGGCGGAGAAGCGCAGCGTATCCAGCTCGCCACCAATCTAGGCTCTTCGTTAGTAGGCGCGCTTTATGTGCTGGACGAACCTTCCATCGGCCTTCATCCACGCGACAACGACCGGTTGATCAGGTTGCTTCACAATTTGCGCGATATTGGAAACACGGTGCTCGTAGTTGAGCATGACGAGGACATGATGCGCGCTGCCGATCACATTCTTGACATCGGTCCTTCCGCCGGTGAGCTCGGCGGCCGGGTAATCTACGAAGGAGACTTCGATGGTTTACTGGCTGACGAGAGTTCACTGACTGCGCGCTACCTGCGTGGCGAAGCCGAAATTAAGGAGCCCAGGCAGCGCCGGCTACTGCAGAAACGACGGCTGTCACTTCGCGGCGCCTCGGAGCATAACCTGAAATCGATCGACATCGATTTGCCGCTGGATATGCTCGTTTGTGTGACCGGTGTCAGTGGTTCGGGAAAGTCAACTTTGATCCACGACTGTATCTACGCGGGAATGAAGAAACAGCGCGGCGATTGGCAGGGCCACGTCGGCGCGTTTTCAAAACTGGAAGGTGGTCAACTGATCGATGATGTGATTCTGGTGGACCAGTCGCCGATTGGACGAACCCCGCGCTCAAATCCGGTCACCTACATCAAAGTTTACGACGGCATTCGCGAAGTATTCTCCTCAACTCGCGAAGCGCAGGCGCGCGGCCTTGACCCGTCACACTTCTCTTTCAACTTGCCGGGCGGCCGCTGCGACGTTTGCCAGGGCGATGGCACGGTGACCGTTGAGATGCAGTTTCTGGCCGACGTCGAATTGGTGTGCGAAGAGTGCAAGGGCACGCGCTTCAAACAGCAGATCCTCGACGTGCGTTATCGTGGAAAGAATGTGCATGAAGTTTTGAATATGACCGTGCGCGAAGCGATTTCGTTTTTCCGCGAAGTGCCGAAAATAACAAACCGCCTGCGAGTGCTCGATGAAGTCGGGCTCGGATATTTGAGATTGGGCCAATCGGCGACCACGCTTTCCGGCGGTGAGGCACAGCGGATTAAACTCGCCGCCCAACTCTCAAAGCGCACCGGCGCCAAAACGCTCTACATCTTTGACGAACCAACCACCGGGTTACACTTCGACGACATCAACAAATTGCTGGCCGCCTTCCGCGCGCTGATTGAAGCCGGCGGATCGTTGCTGGTAATCGAACACAACCTCGATGTGATCAAGACTGCCGATTACATTATCGATTTAGGTCCTGAAGGCGGTGAGGCCGGTGGGCAGGTAGTGGTGAGCGGAACACCTGAAGAAATCATGGCAACTCGCGCGTCACACACCGGAAGATATCTGCGTCAACACCTCGCGAAATCAAACGGCCACGCCGCCAGACCAAACGGACAACCAGCCAGGGGAAATGGCAAGTCCGCTCCGTTGAAGAATGGCGGGCGGGGCGTCACGTCCCAAAACGGCAAAAGATAAGCGGTCGCTTCTTGTTGTTTACGGGAGCGCGAAGACGGCGAAGTTGTCCCAGCGGTTCACCAAGCCCAACCCGGCCGAATTGTTGTACAACCCGACACCGCCGGCCGCTGAATTGAGATTATTGTTGGTTGAATGGATAAGGGTGTCGTCAGCAAACACCTGAATTTCACCGCTCGTCATGCTAATAACTTTGAGCGAGGTCCAGGTTGCGGGCATGTTCAGACCTGTGACCAGGTTGGTCCGTTGATTGTTGAGAAAATAGCCAACGGTTAAGACTCGCGGATTGCCAATGCTCCCATTCGCGTTCGTGTAAGCAAAGAAATAGTTTTGGGAGTCCACCACCCGGAAACTCAAACCAGTGTCATAGCCACAACCATAAAATGGTCCTGCTTTCCGGTCGACACTCACGAGCAGGTTTCTGGTAGGGGAGTCTGCATTTACCCAGGCCAGATGTCTGGTATTTCCCAATAAAACTCCGCGGCCGTTCAGGACGCCAAACGGTTTCAAGCTGGATGCGTCCTGACTGGTTTGCCAGACTTGCGGCCCCTCTGTTCCCCCTTCAGTCGAGCCCAATCCGCCGCTCGCGCCAAACAAGTACGTTGAGTTAGGCCGCGAAAACGAATCAAAAACCAGTGCCCCACCCGGAATAGCCGCCGGAGTGGGAACCTGCACTGGAGCCGGTGGTGTCCCGGAAGGAAAATGTGGTGCGGAAGGATCGATCACAAACTGCGGCGCCGGACAGCCACCGCAATCAAAAAGAATTCCGGCAAGTGTCCCGCGCACGGTCCCGGTGTGAGCCACTCCGTTGTACCCGCCTGAAAGATCGGCAACCGTTGGCCCAGGTCGGAAGAAGTAACTCAACAAGCTTCCACCGAGCGGAAAAACTGTTTCCGGAACAAAGGAGGCTTCAACTCCGCCCGGTACGCCCTCGCGGGGATTCGCGTCCTCGTATCCTCGAACCTGCGCAATACGGCCGTCAAAATTACTGTGATCCGAGCCACCAATCAGCAAGCGACCACCGCCGCCGCCGGGGCCCGGAGTTCGACGGGGTCCGGCAAACGGCGCTTTGCCGACGGGCACTCCATTAAAGTAGGTAACTATGCCTTGTCCATCCCAGCCAACAGCAAAGTGGCCCCATTCGCCGATGGCCGGCCCTTGATCACTCCCGAAATAGTTTTCATGCGTGACGCCATCAAAAATATTGCCCAGCAGTTGGTAACGATTTGATTCGCCGGAGTTGTAGTTACCAAAACCAAACAGCAGTGCGTGGGCTCCGCCATAACCATCCGACAGCATGTAAGTTCCGCCCGCGCCGGGGCCAGGCGCAGCCCAGAACTCCCAATAGAAATGGCCCAGGTCTACATCAGGCTGCCAGAATGTTGAGTAGTCTACGGTCTTGGGCGAACCATCAAACTCGAGCACATGGAAAGGATCGGGAATAGGCGCAAGTGTTCCTGAGAAGTCCGCGGTTTGCGCCCCGCTCAAATTGTTGAACTGGGTGCTGGCCGGTGTGAACGCATACCAACCCTGAGGAATAAAGGGCGTCACACTATAGTTTCCGGTGGCCGTCGCCACCAGAGAGTAGGTACCGTTAGCCGCGGTTGTCGTGACGCCGTTTTCGGAGCCGGCCAGCGTCACCGTGACACCAAGGAGTCCATTGCCGCTCTGATCTCTCACTTTGCCGCTCAGTATCAAACGCCGCAGACCGACAAAGTCCAACGTTTCATCGTTGCGCAGATCGGTGATGGTATGCGGTGAGAACGTGTAGGACGCGGTGGAGGGTGGTGTGAGCGCGTAGTCGTGGCCGGCAGTCAAGCCGGCAAAGCTATAGTGGCCATTCTGGTCGGTCACACGCGTCCATTGTTCGAAGAGGCTCGCGCCCGTCAAGTTAATAGTTAACCCTGCCAGACCGTTGCCCTCTTGATCCTGCAACCTCCCACTGATCGTAAAAGTCTGCCGCGTTCCGATAAAGAAACGGTTAATCTGATCTGAGCTGAGAGTTGTTACGAAGTGAGTTGCAGGAGCAAACGTGTAATACAACAGCGACGGTGTAATGTTGTAGTTACCACCAGCCGGTAAACTGATTGAGTAGTGGCCCGTATCATCGGTCGTTACTGCGGTTGTTTGCGAACCGCTGATCGGGAGTACGAAATTAGGAGCTGAGCTGGGTCCCAACTGGACCCATCCACTGACTGTGTAGAAACGGAGCGTGCCTGCGAAGTCTGCCGTCTGATTCAACTGCAGGCTGGTGAAGGTCCGGGAGCCGGAGAAGCTGTACTGCCAGTTGGTAACCGGCGTCACGGTGTGATCACGTCCAGCCGGCAATCCGTTGAAGGAATAATTTCCGTTCGAATCAGTCGTGGTGCTCGCAGTCAGGAATCCGCTTAGGTTAACCGTAATTCCGGCAAGTCCGGCTGCTGCCGAGTCGGCAAGTCTTCCACTGATGTTGTAGGTTCGTCTCGTGCCGGCAAAGTTGAGCGTGGCATTGTCGCCGAGGGGATTTACGCTCTGAGTTGGGAAAGAGAAGATAGGGCTGGCTAGTCCAATACTGTAGTTGAAACCTGCGGGTACTCCAGTGAACGAATAATTTCCACCCCCGCTCGTGGTGGCGGTCCTGATGGGCTGGTTGTTCTCATTCAGCGACACCAGGATGCCATCCAGTCCCTGGTCGCCATCATCTCGAACAATTCCGCCGATGGTGAAGGACTGGCGTATCGCAGCAAGGTTTGCCGTTTGATGGTTGCTTAGATTTGTGAAGAATCGCGTAGTGGGACTGAGATTGAAGAAAGGTTTTTCTGATCCAAGCGTGTAGTTGCCAGCTGTGGGTGCCAAAAACAAATAAGATCCCGTCGCATCGGTGACCACAGTCTGTGTTTGCGCGCCGGTGAGCGTTAAGGTCACTCCGCCAAGACCTTGTCCCGATTCCAGGACCTGGCCTTCGATCTTGTACGGCGGCGCCGGCGTCGGAGCGGCGCCCTGGTCGTCAGGCAGTCCACCACCTATATGTCCGACGCCGATGCGCACGCGGTTGCTGTCGGCTCCGCGATAACTCAAACGAACGAGCAGATCACCCACGTCTCCCAACTCGTCATTGAATCGCAAAACTACCGCGCTCATCCACGCATTTCCAGGCACTGGCGCCAGAGACTCAACCCTTAAAGAGTAAAGTCGATGAGTCGCATCCTCACCTTCGCCGGTCACGAGCGACAAGTCATCGTTGGGTTGGAGTTGTAGATTCAAAACGAAGAGGATCACGCGTGTGCGGTTGTCCGAAGCAGACCAGGGAATCATGGAGTTCACGGCAAACGGCTCGGAAGTGAACAGAACCGATTCCAAGGCTATGGCGCGCGTTGATGTTGGCTGACTGATGAGAACGGGAGGGTTGATCGTCTGGCCCGCAGCTTTATGAGCCGAGACTCCAGCGACAGCAAAAGTTAGCATCAGCAAGGCGCTTAACTTGTAACTGAGGGTAGACGCTCTGATGCATGCCGGGAGTGACGGCAAAAACCTGCCGCGCACAGCATTCGTAAAGACCTTACTGAAGATACTCTTGATGGCGTGATATATCTTCACTTCGAGGGATTGAACGGATCCTTCCTGCCAAAACAGCGAGGCGAATCAGGTCTACGGAGACCCATTATTGCGAAGCGATGCTCGCAATTCAAGATCTGGCCCAACCGGGGCAAGGTCAGTGCTTCTTTTCAGATCCTGAACCGCCCGCTAGAATCACGCTGTCTATGACAGATCCCACCCGCGAACCTCCGGTTGACGAACCCGGAAACGAAGCCAAACGGATCCCATTCAGGCGTCGGATTGTTTATCTTTTAATTCCCTACCTGTGTTTTCTATCGCTCCTGGCTTTGTTGGAGCTTGGAGTCCGGCTGACGCGTCACCACCTCTACAGTCTCGATTTATTTGTTGTCACCCCGCAACAAAAAGCACAGGTCGCAGATACCCAACATTCGACGATCTTTGAAGGCGATCCATTGCTCTTGTGGCGGCTAAAACCAAATCTCAAAAACGTTGTTTGGGATTACACCGTGCTATCAACCAATGCTCAGCACCTTCGTTCGGACAGGCCGCTCGAAGCTAAACGACCGGGAACAATTCGCATCGTTTGCGTTGGTGATTCAGTTACGTTTGGCTATCGCGTACCGGTTGTCTGGCCGGAAAAACCAACCGAATATGATCCGGAGTGGGCGCCGTATCCGATGTTGCTGGAAAAGCGCCTGCGGGCAGCAAATCCCAATCGAGACATTGAAGTGGTTAACCTGGCCGTTCCGGGTTATTCAAGTCATCAGGGACTCGCCTGGTTGCAGCGCGATATCAATAGTCTGCAGCCGAACATCGTAACCATAAGCTTCGGCTGGAACGACGCGAGTTTGAGCGATGTACCCGATCGGCAGGCAATTCGGACAGGCTGGTCTGCGTTTACTGTAAGGTGGTTAATAGACCACAGCCAGGCATTTGCTCACGCCTCGAGTTGGTTGCGCAGCGGGCAATCGACCCAGACCATTCGTACGCGTCCGGTCTCTCGCGTTAGTCAAGCTGAATACCTGCGGAACACACTAAAGATGGCCCAACTCGCTCGCGCTCGCGGAGCGCACGTGGTTGTGATCGCGGCGCCCTATCGCGACCGTGCGCAGGATGCGCCGGAAGGTGACGCAATGCTGGACAACCGGATCGCGCTCCGGTCGTTCATGGAAACGTATAAGGTGCCGTTTCTCGAAATCAGAGAGTTGACCCAGGAAGCCCATCCCTCCAACGAGGGATGGTTTGGAGAGCGAATCCACCCCAACCACATGGGACACCGGTTGATTACTTCCGAACTGTTGAAGCTGCTTTCTTCACGAGGCATGCTTAACGATTTGAGCGTCCCTGCTCTCACCCCTTAGTCAGTTGAAGAAGAAAGCGAAAATCTGTTTTGAGCTTCAGTTTTTTGGATTGAAACCAAACAACCATCGCCTCGTATAAGATCGCAAGCTCGTCGCATTTTCTTTCTTCGCCGAAAGGTCCGCCATGAAAGCAGTTCTTCGAACGGCGTTCGTAGTCTTGTTTGTGGTCACCGTTTCAACTTCGTCTGCGATTGCGCAAAGAAAGCAAACAAGTGCCAATTCGATCTCGGCCCAATCGTATGGCGACGCTCGTAGAGTCTTGGAAGCAGGTGTCAACGCGCTAGGTGGACTGGAGGAGATTCGAGCGGCGCAGGATGTGAGGATCAAGATCCGCGGCTTTTCTTACGCCCGCAATCAGAGCGTTGGTGTGAATCCGCCTTACGACAAGATGACGCGGGATGAAGATCTTTTCATCGACGTGCGTAACCGGCGATACATCATTGAAACTCGCGACCCGCTTCCCGGTGGTTTTGTCTTTGGCGGTAAACAAGTAATCACAGGCAATCAGGGATTTTTCGCAGATCCGCGAAACAAGACCATCAACCCGCTCAACCTCACAAACTTCAACAACATTGGAGTCATTCGTCGCGTCCCGCACCTGCTGCTTCTAAACGCCTATGAGAACCAGCCTTCAACCTTGCGCTACATTGGCCGTGCTGTCTTTGAGAGGCGTCCGCACGAAGTAATAACCTTCGCCTCCAGCAACGGGCTCCAGTGGACTCTGTTCTTTGACGCCGGCACAAAGCTGTTGACTAAGTATGAACAAATGGTCAGCGATAATGTTGCCGGAGACGCGGTCCAGGAAGCGATCTTCCCAGGTTACAAAATGGTGGGAAAACTTAAAGTGCCGATCGGAAGAGAAGTTAGTGTTTCAAGGCGACCTGGTGAACATTCCCAACCGCGGCAAGTATCAGGCCACCACAGTCAACGATTCGACCGTTCACTTCTACGACGAGATCGTACGGTTGGGCCTTGCCGTCGACACGATCGCCGCCGTACACGGACCTTCGACGACACTCAAGGATTTGCGCGAGGCGGTCGAGAATCGTAAACCGGCGTCGGAATAAAGCTCCGGGTTGGTTTATAGTGTCGCGCGGGGGATCGCAAAAACACTATGAGCCTCAAGCAACAGATTCTTTCAGACTTAACCACCGCAATGAAGGCGCAGGACGCGCCACGCACCTCAACCCTCCGCATGGTCAAGGCGGCGCTGGTAAATCGCGAGATCGAAAAAGGCGGCGAGCTCGACGACGATGAAATGGCGAAACTCCTGCGTTCACTGGTTAAGCAGCGTCGAGATTCCGTAGAGCAGTATCTGAAGGGAAACCGCCAGGATCTGGCTGACAAGGAAAGCGCCGAGCTTGCGGTGATTGAGGCTTACCTTCCGCAGGCAGCCTCACCAGCCGAGATCGAACAGGCAGTCGTCGCAGCCATCGCCGAGTCCGGCGCCAGCTCGATGAAAGACATGGGCAAAGTAATGAAAGCGGTGCAAATGGCGTTGTCCGGAAAGAATGCCGACGGTCGGACCGTCAGTGAAATCGTCAAGGCAAAACTGAGCGGCTGATTGGCCGAGCGACCTCATGCCCGGCAAACCGAAGGTTGGGTAGCGCTGTCGAGATCGACAACCTGAAGTTTGCCGGACATCAAACTCGCGTTGAGTTCTGGAATCCCCGTAGCGCGCTGAGCGCTAGTTGTCTTCCGTTTTGGGAACCCGATAGGTAATTTGGATGATCGGTTTGCCGTCCGGGAAGTCATCTCGCTTTGTGAAAGTCCTCAACGATGTGCCATCGCTCTTTCTGATGATGATCTGCACGATCTTCCCTTCGCGGTTCTTGTGTTGTGGCTTGGCGGTGTTGGTGTTGCCTCCGAAGCAGTCTCCGCCGTGATTCTTGCCGCAATCTACATCCAACGAGCCTCCCTTGATGATTATGTCGTCGTCAGCCGCAGCCGGGGCGGGCTCGGGTTTGTTGACGATCGCAAACGTCGCAAGGGCCAACACGCAAATGGTGGCAAGGGCAATTATCAGAATACGCAAGTGATGCATCGTTTCTCTCCTTTTCTGGGTGGAAGAACTGAGATTGATCTCACGGACGCGTAAAGCAAACTGTTAGTTTGCGGTTGGTTCGTGAGAGGCAACTTGTCATTAACAACGCTACGCAAACTAGAGGTTTGCGTTACGACAGGTCATAACCAAACGGGGTTTTAAGCTGCAAACCCGGGCTCGATGAAGTTTCGGCCAGTACCTACGTCGCCAATTCTAAAGGCGCGGCGAGACGTTCGTGCTCTAGCCAGAAGATGTGACGGAATCCAGCTGCCTGCTAAGGTGTTGAATATCCGGCCGGCGGAGGTAGCTCTGGTAGTTATCGGCACCCAAGCGTTCTTCAATCTTTGAAAGCGAGTCCTTTGCCTGCGTAGCATACTCGCGCGCCATGGTTTTGTCGCCTAGCTTGTCGGTTGCCAGGGCCGACACCGCCAAGGCTCGCCAGCGGGAGGACTGCCTGTCTACCCCTCTGAAAAACTGTTCCGCCAGCTGCGCATTGCTGGCAGCACCCTTGAAATCGCCGGAAATCAGCATTACCTCGGCGAGCGCCAACTGAGCGGTTGCAATTTGGGATGGGTCGTTAACCTGCTTGGCCAGGGCTAGTGCATCAGCCGTCTGTTGCTTGCCGGCAGCACTCGCCCCGCTCCAAAACTGGGCCAGTCCGAGCACGATTCTCGCGCCTAAGGTCAAGGACTTGAAATCTGTTCCCGCCGCTTGAATCACTTCCTGAGCAGCCGATTTCGCAGCGGCATAGTTACCTTCCTTAAGTGCAATGTCAGCACGAGCAAGTTTCACTTCCACTGACAATCGCTTCAGCTCGCCACCCGGCTTATCAGCGATGGCCGCAGCCTGATCCAAAAGGCCCCGGGCCTCAGCGAATCGGCCCATATTGGCCAACGCGCTACCACGACTTGCCAGGTTGTAACCCATACTGCGTTGGATTCCCTGTGCACTATAGATGGCATACGCCTGACCGAGGCGTTCGATTGATTCTGCGAACCTTTCTTCGCGAGAAAGCGCAGAGCCGCGCTCCGCATGCGCCAACGCAATCATTGATTGGTCGTTCAGTTCCTGAGCTAGTCGTAACAGTTCCTCCTGAACCCTTGCTGCTGCCGCGTAGTCCCCTTTCTGAGAATTTGTTCGCGCCAGTAGCGCCAGGCAAGAGAGTGTTTCTGATCGATAGCCACCTTGCTGGTAGAACGCAAGTGCCGGCTCCAGAAATTTAACAGCTTCATCAAACCTGTTCTGCTGTTGGCGCAGGCCGGCCATAGTGAACCGAGCCCTCGCTTCAGTGCGTTTCGCCTTGACCCGCTCCGCCGCCGCGAGCGCTTGTCCCAGATATTTTTCAACCTCTCCTTGATTTCCCCTGACCAACAGCGATTGGCTCAGATCCACCAGCCCCTGAATACTTAGATTCTCCATCCCGCTCTTCTGAGCGAGCTCCAGTGCCTGTTGGGCGTAGACCGTTGAGAGCGCGGTTTCGCCGGAATCGAAGGCCACACTGCACAACTGCAGCAATGTTTTGATAGTCTGCGCCTTGTTGTCGTTTGCTTTCGCCAGGATCAGCGCCTGTTCCAATTGCGTCTTGGCCTCGGCTAGCTTGTTGCGCTTATTGAAGAGTGCTCCGCGTTGGAAAAGGACTTCTCCTCGCCCTTCCAGCTTGCCCATCGCCTGGTAGATTGATTCCGCCTGCGCAAACGAAGTCAGGGCCGCGTCCAGGTCGCCCAGCTGTCCGTAGATAATTCCTAAGCGCAGATGAGCGGTCGGATATTGTGAGTGTCGATTGGTCGCTTCCTTGTAACTCTGAATGGCATTCTTGGCGTCGTTGTTGTTTTCGTATGCCCGGCCAAGGTCTACGAAGACATAGGCTTTCTCGGCCTCAGGCACTTGCTTGAGAATCTGGTTATACAGGTCGATTGCTTTCGCAACGTCGCGACGCGCAGTGGCCGTGATCGCATCGAGATACAACAAATCAAGCGTTGGGAGCGTGGCGCGATCGGTTCCGCTCACACGCAGCAACTCGTCCTTTGCGCGATCCACATAGTCGAGTTCGACTAACGCCTCAGCCAGCCGCGCCCGGGCGAGCATGTAGCGATCGTCGGCGGCGATTGCCTTTTCCAAAGCCTGGCTGGCCTGGAAAAAAGCGCCATCGCGTATTGCCGTCGTGCCAATGTCGTACCAGCGCTTCGCCTCAGCGGGAGGCACGTAAACAGTAGGTCGCAGGAAGTAAAAGGCAACCGCACCGATGATCAACAAGCCGGCGACGCCGACAAGAATGTAGGAGATAGGTATTCGTGGCCGCTGCAGAATCTGAGAGAGATTGCTCAGCGTCTTGTTAGCGCCCGCGACGACTGAAGGAGATGTGCGCCTGATCAGGGTTTGGCCGGCTACTTCTTCGAGTTGGTCTTTGACGTCGGTTAAATCGTCAATTAGTTCCTTGGCAGACTGGTAGCGCTTGTTCGGTTTTTTTGCCAACGCCTTGAGGGTAATGAAATCCAGCTGTGGCGGTATCGAAGGGTTTATTTTGGAAGGTGCAGGGGGCTCCACGTGAAGCACGTTCGCTGCAACCTCGATAAAGCTCTTCCCGCTAAATGGCGTCCGGCCGGTAATCGCTTCGTAAAGAAGTGTGCCCAACGCAAACAGATCACTGCGTCCATCCACCGCGCCGCCGATTGCCTGTTCGGGAGAGAGGTACGCTGGAGTACCCAGGACAATGCCGCTGCGCGTTTCCGTTGAGAGCAGAGTTTGCGCTTCCGGCTCCGAGCTCATCTGATGGTCTCTATTGAGTTGTTTGGCGAGTCCGAAGTCCAGCACCTTAACCTTGCCATGATCGTCAATCATGATGTTGGAAGGTTTGATATCGCGATGAATGACCCCGCGAGCATGGGCTTCCGTTAGCGCAGTGGCGACGTCGATCACGATTCCGAGAGCACGCGGAAGGTTTAGTTCTCCCTTCTGCATCAATTCGCTCATAGGGCGGCCGTGCGCCAGTTCCATTACGAGGAACGGCCGGCCTTCCGCAGTTTCGCCATAGTCAAAGAGCGTGGCAATGCCCGGATGACTTAGTTCTGAAACTGCCCGCGCCTCGCGCAGGAACCGGGCCCGATTGTCGTGCGAGTCGGAGCCGAGCGATGGAAACTTGATCGCAACTCTGCGTCCCAGATGAGTGTCTTCAGCGAGGTAAACAGATCCCATACCTCCCTCGCCGAGGGCTTCGAGAATCCTGTAATGTGAAACCGTTTGCCCAATCATGAATGTGGACTAGATACAACCAACAGTTGCCCTTGAAAGATGGCGGGAAATCCCTGGCAAGGAAATTAACGACGCAGACCCCAGCAGGTACGCGCGAATACTACGACAGTGCAAGAGTCTTTTCAATCATTTTGGTCTTGAATTTCGCCCAAAACGCCGTGAAAATCGGGCGACGAGCAGCCAAAGACCGCAACTTGCTTCCCTAGTTTTCTTTCCGTATAATTCACGGCTTGCTCGAAGCGCGGCGGTCTCGTCCGGTGGGTTCGCGCCCACTTTTTCTTTTGGGCGCAAGGTTTTTCGGAGGCAGCTTCAGAGGTCAATCATGAGCGGGGGTTCGATTGAAGACCGGGTGCAGGCAATTGCCGAGCGTGTCGCAATCGACCATGGTCTAGAACTCGTTCACGCTGAAGTCGCTGGGCCAGATCAAAAGCCCATCGTTCGCATCTTTATTGACAAGCCAAACGGCGTTACTCACGACGATTGCTCGGAAGTGAGCCAACACCTCGGCACAATACTCGACGTCGAAGATTTCATACATGCTTCCTACACTCTGGAAGTATCTTCGCCCGGAATCGAAAGAGGCCTCTTCAAGCGCGCCGACTTTGAACGCTTCGCCGGCGGCATGGCTCGATTACGAACGCGCCGCCCCATCCACGGGCAACGCAATTTTCGCGGCCGGCTAATAGGCGTTGATGGCGACGAGTTGCTTTTTGACGACCGGACGAATGGGCAAGTGAGGATCGGGCTCGACGCTATCGCCAAAGCAAATCTGGAAGTTGACATAGAGCAGGAGTTTCGACGCGCCAGGGGAAATTAACAATCGGTTTTTTGGCTTTGTCAGCTACAACTGAATAACAATTGAATAGGCCGGAACGGCGCGAACCTTTGGTTCAGCGTCAGGCCAGTCGGAAAGCACGAAGTCCATGAGTTCATCCATCGCACAAAACATCGAGGCGCTCTGCCAGGAACAAGGCATCGAGCGGGATCTCGTTATTGAAGCAATGAAGGAAGCTGTTCGGGCAGCCGCCAAGAAACAGTTTCGTTCAGGCGAGGACATCCAGGTTGACTGGAATCCCGAGACGGGCATCGAGCTTTCAGCCTCCAAAGTGGTGGTGGATGAAGTGGCCAACGCCGCCACCGAGCTGTCCATAGACGAGGCTCGCGAGCTGGCAGGTGAAGACGTTGAACTCGGTGACGCTTTGCTGCTGCCCTTGCCGATGGAAGAGCTTGGTCGCATCGCCGCCCAGACCGCAAAACAGATTCTGTTTCAAAAGGTTCGAGATGCGGTTCGCAGCAATGTCTACGAACAATACATCGACAAGATCGGGGATCTGGTTAACGGTTACGTGAAGCGATTTGAGCGCGGCAACATTATTGTCGATCTGGGAAATCTGGAAGCCATTCTGCCTCGCTCACAGCAATCACGTGGGGAACAGTGGAACCAGGGTGAGAGGATTCGCGTCGTAATCAACAACGTATCGAAGGAATCTAAAGGACCTCAGGTCGAAGTTTCACGAACCTCCCCCGAACTACTGCTTCGTTTGTTTGAGATGGAAGTCCCGGAAATCTATGACGGCACAGTGGTCATCAAGTCTGCCGTGCGCGAGCCCGGCGAGCGCGCGAAGATCGCGGTAACTTCAAACGAGCGTGACGTCGATCCCGTGGGCGCCTGCGTCGGCATGAAGGGTTCCCGCGTGCAGGCCATTATTCGGGAACTACGCGGCGAGAAGATCGACATCATTGAGTGGTCGGACGAGCCTTCAGTGTTTGCCGCCAACGCACTCTCGCCCGCCAAGGTCAATCAGGTTCGTATTACCGACATCGAGAATCGTCAGATGGAAGTCATCGTCAACGAGGATCAGCTCTCGCTGGCCATCGGAAAACGCGGTCAGAACGTCCGCCTGGCGACGAAGTTGGTTGGTTGGAACATTGATATTCGCAGTGAAGAGGAGATCAAGCGCGAGGTTTCCGAACAAATGGGCGCGCTTATCGCTTCCGGCGAATCGGTACCGCTCTCAGCAATTGAAGGTGTGACTGCCCAGCAGACTGACGCGCTTGCCGAGCACGGAATCAACGACATCGATGCGCTGGCGCAGACTTCGGTTGACGACCTGGTTGAATTCCTTGATCTCAGTCTCGATGAAGCCGAACAGATCCTGCATGCCGCCCAGGCCGTGGTGGCCATGCGAGATAAGACCCTGGCCGGCGAGACGGAATCGACGGCCTCTGACGAAGAGGGTGAAGCTTTGGAACAGGAAGCTGTTTCAGTAGACGAACCAGCCGAGATCGAAGAGCCAACCGAGGCTGTTCCTTCACGCGATGCTCAGACCACCGATGATGATCAGACTGCCGCTGGCTATGACGAAGCGGTGGAAGCTCGGGGGCCTTTTACCGCCGAGGCAGAAATACTGGCGAAATATTCCGCCGATCCGGTGGCCCTGACTGAAAGTGAACCGCTGGCCGCGGACGAGATTGTTCTCCAGGAACCCGGCCGCGACCTTCGTCCCGACACGATAACTCCGTCTCCTGATATCACTTCCACCGGCGCCGCCGCTATGGAAAGCGTTGACGAATGGATTGCCGAGGAAGATGCAATGGAAGAACTCGCTTCACGGGAAGCGATCGCTTCAGAAACCAAAACTTCTGCTCCCGCCGTTTCGGATACGGCTGCATCAGGCGAGAGCAATGACGAAGAGAAGCAGTGATGCTTCCTCTGATGCAGCAAATTAGACTAAACGCTGAATCCGGCCGTGCCGGTTTGCGTTACTCGCTCCGCTACCACTGTTACGCGTTGCACTTCTGAAGGCACGCTTCAAAAAGTGGTTAAGAGCGGGATTCTCTGAACCACTTGAAGAAACCAGACGCGTGCGTCTGAAAAGGAGTGCATGACCGTTTCCTCTAAGATACGTCTCTACGATCTCGCCAAGGAACTCAAGCTCGATACCAAACGCCTCATTGAGGAGGTGCGACGAGAAGGTGTGGACGTCAGCGTCCCATCAAACTCCGTCTCCAAAGAGCTGGCCGAGAAGATTCGCAACAAGTATTTCCCTAAGAAGGAAACGGCCGTCAAGCGGGTCGTTAAGGTTGTAAAGAAGGCTGAACGGGCACCGGAGCCTGCGACCTTGGCTCCGGCGGAATCCGCTGAAGTGCCAGCTGAGGACGAAGCGGAAGTTGTTGCCGAGGCGCCGCCACCCGAACCGACTGCTGCCCCGGCCGAAGCTCCGCTGGCCGCCAAGCCCACTAGAGTCATCAAGAAATTGAGCCCTGCCGCACGAGCCTCGGAGCCCGTCAATGCCGGAATCTCCGCACCAACTGCTGAAGAGCCGGTCGAGTTTGCCGAGGACGACGTAGTGCCAAGCGCGCCAGTCCTGGCTGAAGCCAGCCAACCCGCACCGTCGGTTCCCTCAGCTCCGCCACCGTCGCGCCAAGTCAGGGTGCTCCGGCCAACTGTGGCAGCTCTGAACGCAGGCATCCGGCCGGGCGAACGCGTACCCGTACCGGCTGCCCCTCCAACTCCCGCTCCGAGAGAACGAGTTGACCGCACCGGCCGTGTCAGAGAGCGCACACCCCTTTCCAGGACCGAGCGGATGGGAACACCGGGTGAAACTGCAACTCCACAAACAACCTACATTCCGCCACCGGACGCCGGCAGACGTCGTTCACGCCGAGCGCCTGCGCGCGGAGGCCGGAAGCTTGACGGTAAGGCCGGCCGGTTCGACAAAGGCGATTTTATTCCCCCACCCAAGGCCCTTTCTCTCGAAGACCGGATTGCCGGGCGCCTGGAAATGCCTGCCGTTCCCGGCGAAATCAAGCCAGTGCGTTTAATAGAAGGTTCAACAGTCAAGGAATTTGCGGAAAAGCTCGGAATTAAGCCGAAAGACATCGTGACGCTTCTATTGCAGCGTGGCGTGCTCGCAACCATCAACCAACCGCTTAACGACGACGTCGCCGTCGAGCTCGGACAACGCTTCGGTTACGAAGTTACGTTTGTCGGTTTTGAGGAAATGGTCGCGGAAGAGGAATTCGAGGAGCTGATTGCGGCAGACGCAGATGACGTTGAATTGCCCCGCGCCCCGGTCGTCACTGTTATGGGTCACGTCGATCACGGCAAGACGTCATTGTTGGACGCGATTCGCACAACTGAAGTGGCTGCCGGCGAAGCTGGCGGTATCACTCAACACATCGGCGCCTATAGCGTACAGGTTCCGAGTCCGGATAAGTCAGGCGAAATGCGCCGGGTAGTTTTCCTCGACACCCCCGGTCACGAGGCGTTTACCTTGATGCGTGCGCGTGGCGCCAAGGCAACTGACGTGGTGGTATTGGTCGTGGCAGCTGACGACGGCGTCATGCCCCAAACAATCGAGGCGATCGAACACTCCCGCGCCGCCAATGTTCCAATCGTGGTGGCGATTAACAAGATCGACAAACCCGATGCCAATCCCGACCGCGTTAGGCAGGAGCTGGCAAAGCAGGGACTTTCACCGGTCGAGTGGGGTGGCGAGACTGAAATGGTCCAGGTCTCTGCCAAGAAGCGAGAAAACCTCGAGACGCTTCTGGAAACCATCCTTCTGACTTCTGACATTCTGAATTTACGAGCCAGCCCAACCCGGTTGGCGTCCGGCGTAGTTTTGGAAGCAAAACTAGACCGGGGCCGCGGATCAGTGGCTACGGTGTTAGTCCAGCAGGGAACACTTCATATTCACGAGCCGTTCATCGTCGGCCAGATCTTTGGACGCGTGCGAGCGATGTTCAACGACAAAGGCGAAGCCATCACCGAAGCAGGTCCGGCTACGCCGGTCGAAGTGTTGGGCTTACAGGGTGTCCCTCAGGCCGGAGACGGTTTTCAGGTTGTCGCCGACATTACCCGCGCGCAACAGATTTCCGGTCACCGCCAGATGTTGAGCCGGCAGGCGGCGTTGCTTCAGTCGACCAAGCGCGGTATCGAAGCTTTGGGCGAGAGCGAGGTCAAGGAACTCCTGGTTGTGATCAAGGCAGACGTTCAGGGTTCAGTCGAAGTACTCAAGTCGACTCTGCAAAAGCTTTCTACTGATCGCGTGAAGGTAAAAGTGATTCGCTCCGGCGTGGGTGCTATCACTGAATCCGATGTCTTGCTGGCCTCAGCCACGCAGGCGGGTTCAGCGGTGTCGGCCGTTGTCGTTATTGGGTTTAACGTGCGTCCCGGCGCGCGTGCCGCTGATCTGGCCAAACAGGAAAGCGTTGACATCCGCCTGCACTCGATTATCTACAAGGTTGAAGAAGAGATACGCGCGGCCATGATCGGGATGCTCGAAGCGATCGAGAAGGAACGGATCATCGGCAAGGCCGACGTGCGTGAGGTATTCCGGGTTCCAAAAGCGGGAGTCATCGCCGGGTCGATGGTGATTGACGGAAACATCCGCCGCAACGCCCGGGCGCGACTGATCCGCGACGGCGTGGTCAGCTGGGAGGGTGGCATCGCGTCGTTGCGCCGGTTTAAGGACGATGTCTCTGAAGTTCGCGAAGGATTCGAATGTGGTATCGGTCTTGAAAACTTCAATGACATCAAGGTTGGCGACCAAATAGAGGCATACCTGGTAGAGAAGGTCGCCGCGACGGAACTTTAGAAAGGATGAAGGATGAAGGCGGAAGGATGAAATAGTCTTTGACTTCAGCCTTCATCCCTCCGCCTTCAGCCTTCCGCACGATGCGTCGCCCAGAGAGAGTTGCAGACATTCTTCGTGAGGAGATTTCCCAGATAGTTGGTTACGAACTGGAAGACCCGCGGCTTACGCTGGTGACCGTGACAGATGTTCGGCTGTCTGACAATCTCCGGGACGTGCGGGTTTACGTCACCGTGGCCGGAGGCGAAGAGGAACACAAGCTGGCGCTCAGCGCCCTGCGACATGCCGCCCCATATGTTCGCAAGCAATTAGGTCTCTCTCTTAACCTTCCGCGCACTCCAGAGATTCACTTTGTCAGAGATCGTGTCGCAGAAGAAGGCGAACGCGTCGACCAGTTATTGCACGAAATTGAGAAGGATTGGGAAGAAAGAAAGGATGAAGGATGCGATTAAAGGGTGAAGGCGGAAGGATGAAGTATGGGACCCTGCGATTTCGGGTTACTCATCTTCATCCTTCATCCTTCATCCTTCATCCTTGCTTGTTATGCTTAGCCAAGTAGTCGAGTTGATCGAAGCGAAACGTCAGTTTGCGATCACCTCTCACGTTCGTCCCGATGGTGACAGTTTAGGTTCGTCACTTGGTCTTTACTGGTTGTTGCGCGCGCTGGAAAAGGACGTGGAAGTGATCATGCGTGATCCCGTTCCTCACGCGTACCAAAAGCTTCCCGGCGCCGAAGAGGTAAGAGTCGGCCCGGCCGCGGACAAGGCGTATCATGCCGTATTCGTAATCGAATGTTCCGATATCACGCGTCCTGGCCTGATTGATCTCGAAAAACAATTCGTAGTCAACATCGATCACCATGCGACGACTGCGCTTTTTGGCAGTATCAACTGGATTGATTCGACGGCCTCTGCTTGTGGTGAGATGATCTATAACCTGGCCAAGGCGCTGGGCGTTCGCGTGACCAAGGAAATTGCGGAGTGCGTTTACACTGCCCTGATTACCGATACAGGATCGTTTCATTACTCCAATACCACCGAGCGCACGTTCAAAGTAGCTTCCGAGCTGCTGCGCACCGGCGTGAAACCAGCCAAAACAGCTGAAGCTGTCTTTGCAAGTTATCCCTGGAGCAGAATTCAATTGATGGGCGCGGTACTTTCCACGGCCCGTCGCGACTCATCCGGCCGTGTAGCACTATTGCGCCATAGTCTGGCCATGCAGACGAGCGCCGCGGCATCTGACGAAGACGCCGATGGCTTCGTCAACTACCCGCTGACCGTGGGGGAGGTCGAGGCGGTCGCCATGCTGAAGGAACTCGAACCTGGAGTTTACCGCACCAGCTTGCGCTCCAAGGGCGAGGTAAACGTCGCCAAAGTTGCCGAGAGGTTTGGTGGTGGTGGCCATCGCAATGCTGCCGGTTGCACGCTACGCGGCACCTGGGAAGAGGCCGAAGAAAAGATCATCGGCTTGCTTCAGGATGCGGTGGAGCGTGCGAATGGAAATATTACTGAGGATGCGCTGACTAGTCAGTAGTCTCCCCCTCCAAATGCTCGAGAAAAAGTACAAGTGGCGCCGCAAAGACTACCAGGAAAATACCCGCGGCCTCCTGATGGTCCATACTGGCACTGGAAAAGGTAAAACCACCTGCGCTCTGGGGCTGATGATGCGCGCTGCCGGACGTGGCTTGAACTGCTGCATGATCCAGTTCATGAAATCCCGCACCGACCGTTACGGCGAACACGAATCCGCGGAGAAGCTTGGCATTGAAGTGCATACCATGGGAGATGGCTTCACCTGGGACACTAAGAACCCGGAGCAAGACCGCGCCACTGCCCGCGCCACCTGGGAACTTTGTGTTGAGAAAATGAGAAGCGGCGTCTATGACATGCTGGTCTTCGATGAGCTGGTTTACGTTTTGAGTTACGGGTTCCTGCCGGTTGATGAAGTTTTAGAGGAGATTAGCAAGGTGCGCGCGTCGCAGCCGGCGTTACATATCGTGGCGACCGGTCGAGACGCGCCCCCAGCGCTCGTCGAAGCCGCGGACCTGGTCACGGAAATGACTGAAATCAAACATCCCTTCAACGCCGGCATCCGCGCCCAGCAGGGCATAGAATTCTAGAACGGGAATCCGGCGAACGTCGGAAAAGGGTAAAGCGGAAGGGGGTAAAGAGAGGAAGAAAATCAAGATCAGGGAACTCCAGAGAACGCAGAACGGCTTCCCTCTCAGTTTTTATGCCTTCCCATTTCCCCCTTCTCTTCAACCGTTTACGCCCTTTCCCATTTACCCCTTACCCTCTACTCCTCTACCGTTAAGTCCCCGTTCCATTTCCGCCGCTGTTCCCCGTTTCCAGTTTCCTGTGCTAGGCTTTAGTCCATACCAAGACAACCCCGACGCCGTATCGGACTAGACATAACCTCTATGCCCTGGTTCAGCAAAAAAAATAAACAAATCGAAGCTGTGCCGCCGGAGGAGCGGGTTGTCAAAACCGAAAATGTCTTCGTCAAGTGCGACGAATGCGAGGCCCACCTCTACAAGCGGGAACTTGAGGAGTCGCTTCAGGTTTGCTCCCGCTGTGGCTATCACTTTCGCATCGGCGCGCGCGAACGGCTGGCAATGCTATTCGATGACGGCAAATACGACGAGCTTGATGCCGAGGTGATCTCGATTGACCCGTTGGAGTTTGTCGATACCAAACCTTATCCAGACCGTCTCAAACAGGCCAGAAAGAATTCAGGCGTTCCGGAAGCGATAGTCAACGCGCGCGGCAAGGTTGGCGATCATCTGGTTTTTGCCGGAGCCATGGACATGTCTTTCATCGGAGGCTCGATGGGTTCCGCGGTGGGTGAGAAGGTAACCCGGCTGGTCGAGCGAGCTTTGAAACAACATGGCGCGGTAGTGATCTTCTCGGCTTCAGGTGGCGCGCGGATGCAGGAAGGCGCGCTCTCGCTGATGCAAATGGCGAAAATAGCGGCGGCACTCGCCGAACTTGACCAGGCTCAGCTTCCCTTTGTTTCGGTTCTGACGGACCCAACAACAGGTGGGGTCACGGCCAGCTTTGCCATGCTGGGAGACATTGTGATCGCGGAGCCGAAAGCGCTGATCGGTTTTGCCGGACCACGCGTAATCGAACAGACGATTCGTCAAAAGCTGCCAAGGGATTTTCAGAAGTCGGAGTTTCTGCTGGATCATGGAATGATCGACGCAATCGTCGACCGGCGAGAAACAAAAGACTACATCGTCAGGCTGCTCAACTTCATGCTGAATCCGGAAATCTCCGGGCAATCAGACATTGAACGACTGCGGTCCCGCGCCAGCTCGGGGATGTAGCGACTTACTACCGGGCCCCTTCCCAGTACACCCATTACCCAAATAAACTGAAGCGCCAAAGACTGTTAACCGACCGGGCAAGCTCTCCCAGCTTCCTTGGCTTGTTTTGGATCCCCTGGTGCGGTTTTTGCGATTAACTTCTCAGTGTGGAATGCTGCCGCTCATGAATTTTGAGGAATCAGTTGGTTACTTGTTGGGTTTGGGCCACGAGACACTCGCCCTTAAACTGGGTCTGAGAAACACTGAACTCTTGCTCGAAGCGCTCGGCAATCCTCATCAGTCATACGAATCGATCCAGATTGCTGGAACCAACGGGAAGGGCTCTACCGCCGTCGTGCTTGATTCCATCTGCTGCGCTGCCGGGATTTCAACCGGTCTTTACACCTCGCCTCACCTGGTTTCGATCACCGAGCGGATAACGACCGGCGGTCAAAACATCAGCGCCGAAGATTTTGCGAAACATGCGACCCGAGTTAGAAGTTCCGCCGAGAATTTAGTGGCGCTCGGAAAGATTGAAGCATTACCGACGTTTTTCGAGCACGTTACCGCAATCGCGTTGGTCGCTTTTCGCGAGGCAGGAGTTCGGCTGGCGATCCTGGAAACAGGACTTGGCGGCCGGCTCGACGCCACCACGGTGGCCGGTGCGAGGACCGTCGCGATAACTGCCGTTTCTCTCGATCATCAGGAGCATCTCGGAGAAACGCTGGAAGAGATCGCCGCTGAGAAAGCCGCCATAATCCGCGCGGGCGTAACGGCGGTGATCGCGCCCCAAACCGAGCGCGCCCTAAAAGTAATCCTGAAGCGATGTCATGACTTCGGGGTCAATCCTCTCATCGATCAGTGCCAGATTCGCATCGAGAGCGTTAGCAATGACGGGCGCCTGGTGGCAACTTTTGAAACCAAAGAAGGTCGATATGAAAGGGTGCTTGTTGGATTACGGGGACGGCATCAACTCGCAAACGTGACAGTTGCGATCCAACTTGCCGAATCCCTGCGCCGGCGTGGGTTTGAGATCCCGAAGGCGGCGATCATCAAAGGCATCGAGGAGTCGCGGCATGCCGGCAGGCTGGAATTGCATGAAGGTCGACCTTCTCTGCTGCTGGACGGTGCACACAATCCGGAGGCTGCTCGTGTGTTACGTGAATACCTCGACGAATTCACCAGCCGCCCGCTTACCCTGGTCTTCGGCGCAATGAAAGACAAGAACCTGGATGAGATGGCGTCGATGCTTTTCCCTGTCGCCGAGCATGTGATACTAGTGCAACCGGACAATCCTCGGGCGGCGCTGGTTGAAAATTTGCTACGCCTGGCCTCTAATCGACTTGAGGCCCAAAAGATTTTCGCGGCGCATTCAGTGGCGGAAGCGATGCAAAAGGCACGCGACCTGGCGTCGCCTGATGGGCTGATTTGCGTAACCGGATCACTCTACCTGGTGGGGGAAGTTTCAGCGAACCTTGAGCCGGCGGCGGCCGGGACCGTTGTTAGCCCCAATTGACCGGTTAGGAACTCTCTAGTTCAAAGGAATCATCATGGCTTCCACGGATTGCCCTCAAATACTCAGCAGCGAAGAGGTTTTTCACGGACGCGTCTTCAGCGTAACCATCGATAAGATCCGTGAAGGCGACAAGACTTACGACCGGGAGGTTGTCCACCATCCTGGAAGTGCCGTCATAATTCCGGTGTTCGAGGACGCCGCGATTGCGCTGGTGCGTGAGTACCGCCATCCGGCTGTACGTTATCTGCTGGAAGCGCCGGCTGGCACGCTGATGCGCGGGGAAATACCGGAAGAGGGCGCCGCTCGAGAACTTGAGGAGGAACTTGGATACGTTGCCGGACGACTCGAAAAGTTAACTGAGTTCTTCGTTTCACCGGGTTTCTGCGAAGAGAAAATGTGGGTTTTTCTGGCAACGGAAATGACGAAAACGGAACAACGTCTGGAAGATGATGAGATTGTCGAAGTCGTTCGAATCCCCTTTTCACAAGCCCTGGGCATGATCACTACCGGAGAGATTGACGATGCCAAAACGATCATCGGGATTATGCTGGCCGCGCCTCGTGTTGGTCCATCAATGTTGGAAGCCGAGTATCCGGCTGTCTGACCCAACTAACCATCGGCCATCAGACTTTCTGTTTGACCGCTTGGAAACAAACTTCATAAACTGCCTTCATCGTGCCTAATCACACCGACGCTCCCCTTCTTTCTGACCTGGAACCAGTACTTCCACACACTCCCAACCAGTCCGCAGGGGTAGATCCGGACAATCCCTCGTGGGGCATTTTGGGTGCTCTGGCCGTTTGGTTTCTGAGTGTTTGTTTGGTGTTATTTCTGCCGGCAGTCCTGCTGCTTGGCTATGCCGCCGTCAGGGGCATCACACCCAATTTGCCGGATTACCCGAAGCTCCTGGTCGAATTTGCCATGAATGACAAGATGGGAATTGTGGTCCAGATCGCGGCCCTCCTTCCCAGTCACTTGCTCACCCTGTTTCTTGTTTGGGCGCTGGTAACCAGGTTTGGCAAACGCCCCTTTTTCAGGGGGCTTGGATGGAGTTGGTCTGGCAGATTCGGATTGTGGCCATGCATTGGACTGGGTATCGCCCTGTTCATCCTGGCAAATTTTACCGCCCACTTCCTCGGTGGAGGCAAGACTACGCCAATCGACCAACTCATCAATAGCTCTCTGGCCGCTCGTTACTTGATCTCATTCTTGGCTGTCGCCACTGCCCCTGTTGTTGAGGAGTTTGTTTATCGAGGCGTTTTGTACGCACCACTTCAGCGACTGGTTGGGGTGCCTGGCGCAGTGATTCTTGTGCTCGCTCTCTTCACCATTATTCATGTGCCCCAATACTTGCCCAACTTTGGAATCATCGCGGCTATTGGCCTGCTGAGCATCGCGCTGACACTCATCCGCGCCTACTCCAAGCGACTTCTGCCTTGCGTGGTGATTCATTTCGTATTCAATGGAATCCAGGCCGGTTACCTCGTCCTGCAATCCCTTCTTCCGGCGAGCAAACCCGCTCCACCCGCCCCAACCACCTCGTTGTTTCATCTGATCGGTTGCATATTCTGAAGCGCACATGGACGCAGAAGTCGTAGTAGTCGGAGGTGGCATCGGCGGATTGACTGTCGCTGCCTTGTTGGCCCATAGAGGCGTCAACGTTTGCCTCCTGGAACGCGAGTCTTCGGTTGGAGGCTGCGCGGCGAGTTTCGAGAAATTTGGCTATAGATTTGAATCTGGCTACGGACTCTACGCCGGATGGGAAGCAAACGAGATCCATGATCGAGTGTTTGCTGAACTGCCCGTCGATGCTCCTGAGGTTCGGCAACTGGAACCGAGCTACACCGTCCATTTGCCGGACAATTCTGAGATCTCGCTTAGTAGGAACCGTTCCAGGTTCGAAGAGGATTTGCGCGCGGTCTTTCCAGAATGCGCGGAAGCAGCACTCTCTTTTTACCGCAAGCTCACTCAAATAAACTCAACTCTCCGCCGGGCGCTCAGAAATCAACCCGACTTTCTCAGTGCCTCAATGGCTCGCCGAGCCTACGCCCTGGCTTCCGAACCCGCAGTGGCGGCCCAAATTCTGAAGGCTACAAATCACACCACGTTGGAATATCTTGACGGCCTCTCTCCACGTTTCCGGAGATTTGTCGATCTTCAGTTGACCGCCCAGACTCAAGGAGCCAGCTCCGAAGTTCCCTACTTACGGGCAGCGATGGCACTCGACATTCCCCTGGAAGGAGTGTTCGCGATCAAAGGGGGCGCCCAGGCACTCGCCGACCGGTTAGCAGAATCAATCACAAAAAGCGGAGGAAGAATCCGCCTTGACACTCCGGTACTGAGGTTGGCTTACGATGTTCAAGGTGCCGCGACCGGGGCTGATCTACTAAGTGGCGAAACTGTATCGGCCTCAAGGGCCATCATAAGCAACCTGACGATCTGGGACACCTACGGCAAGCTGATCGGTTTGAATCGCACTCCCACGCATGTTCGCCAACAATTGAAGGCTTGTCAGAGTTGGGGCGCCTACTTAGTTTACCTGGGGGTTGAAGATGAGGTCGTCGCGACGCTTCCCTCGACACACCTCCTTGCCCTGACCGACTGGCGCGATGAACTGGCTTACGATCCCGAAGACCAAATCCTGATCGCTGCCGCTCCGGATTGGGACTCGAGAGCCCCCGCCGGAAAGAGAGCGGTCACCGTCCACAGCTTCACCGATGTGAACGAGTGGTTCACCTTTCACACGGATGAGACTGAACGTGAGGAACTAGACCGCCAGGCGCTGGATCGCGTCTGGCAGATGCTTCATGGGCTCGTTCCAGAGTTACTAACCAACGCCGAGGTGATTGAGACGGCTACCCCCAGAACCTTCTATGAGCAAACGCGGCGGAAATTAGGGATGGTTGGGGGAATCATACCCTCGCGGGACGCTGGCTTTTGGCAAAGTCAGCCGCAGCATCAAACATCGGTTCCCAACCTCTACATTGTGAGCGACACTACGGCTTCAAACGGCCTTGCAGGCCTAACCAACGCCGCTCTCGTGCTCGCAAACACGCTGACAAGCGCTGGCTAAGCAGCCAAAACCCAAAAACACCTAATAAAACCACTAGACAATTCAATATTGTATGGTGTATACAGGCAACAGACACTATGTATATTACTATTGACGAACGTGACCGTAGACCCATCTACCAGCAAGTGGCGGATGAGATAAAGACGCTCATCGCAACGGGAGAATTGCATGAGGGCTCGGCCCTGCCTCCGGTCCGTCAAGTAGCGGCGGATCTTGGCGTTAACTTGAACACAATCGCCTGCGCTTACCGGCAACTTCAGCACGACGGGTTGGTGAAGATCAAACACGGAGCCGGGGCCGTCGTGGCCTCACGACGCTCGCACGAACCCACTGAGGAACAATTGGGAAACCAACTCCGGACGGCGCTGACGCGATTGGCCCTGGCAGGTTTGAAGCAATTCGAAGTAAAAGCGATGGTAGACAAAGAATTAAGCCGGCTATTTCGCGAACCGAATTAGCCGGCTTACCTTCTCTAGAGCGCGATGCGAATCTTACGGTCGCCTCTCGTTTTTTGAATCCGCGCGAGTCGGCAAATCCGAGCCGGATAGGGAGGGTCGCGAGGGACCACTGGACGACGGGGCGCTATTGCCCAGCCCGCCGCCTCCCGAGCCGTTTGAGCCTCCCAAACTTCCGTTTGGATAATAATTGGGTGTGCTGCCACAGCAACCGTAGCTACCCCAGAAGGCATTGTTGTAGCTGTTCCCGTAAGGTGAGCCCCAACCATAACCGAAGGGCAGAAACGTGTAGCAGTTCAGGCCTGGCTGGAAAAACCAAATACCCCGCCTGCCGTAACGAGCTTCCAATGGCCAGAAACTACCGAAGCTTGAGCGGAACGCACTCAAGGTCTTCGAGGAAAGCGCCCCATTTGCCCTGGCAAGAGATTTGGCGCGGTCCTTACTCCATGTTTCCAGAGTATCTCTTTCCTTATCAGCCTTGCTCAGCTTAGCTATCGATTGTGAGGTGCTGCTAAAAACTATTTTGTTCCCACCTTTTATCTTGGTGTGGGAATCCAGCATCACCCGGCCCTTTCTAACGATCAACTCGGTGTTATCGCCAGGCACGACATTTACCCGGTAGAGCCCGCGTCTCACAATTGCCAGGCGCGTGTGTGGAGTGCTGACATTGATGAGTAGATCCGTATCCTCGGCACCGGTGACCTCGAGGATTGCCGTTCCCCTTAAGAGCCTGACCTCCAGGTTCTCCAGCGAGCCATCGGCTAGCTCAAACTCAGAATTCTCACCAAGGCGCAAATAGGAACCGGGATTAAGCAGCAACTCCACCCGGCCGTCGCTACCTGTTCTGACTGCGTCGCCCGTTTCCAGATCTTCCTTGATACTCAGCAGTTGCCATTCGGACGTGCCATGCCCGCGCATCGTCGCTCGTCCGGTAACAGCGTTTACGCCTCCCGCACGGGCCGAGATTACAAATTTCTCCCGATTCTGGGCGAAGCTTGTTGATGAAGAGAAAACAACCGGCGCAAATGCGAAAAGCGTTGCGACAACTGCAATCGAAGCTCTTCTCATGGGAATTGTCCTTTGGTGCGGTGCGGTTTCGAACTCAACGTTTCTGGGGAGTCTAATTATAGTCCTGTTGGGCGTATTTACAAGTATTTCGCTCGGCACAGCCAGCAGGAATGTCAGTTGGACGCCGTTTTGGCGTAATAACCCGACCGCGTCCGGGCCGCCACATCCTGCCGATCGACGATCTGCACAGAAACAGAGCGCCATCGTCCATCTCGTGTAGTATTCGACGGCTTGTATCCAAGGCTATAGACGCGTCCCAGGTCACCTATCACCTGCTGGTACACGTTTTCCAGATCCTCGAGCCTGGAGGCCCGAAACGAGCGGCTGCCGCAAGTCTCCGCGATGCGGCCAAGCTGGCTCCGGGCGATGGCAAATGAGTTACGCGGCGCCAAATGCGGATGCCGCTTTAGCTCCTGTTCTTCAGTGTCGAGGTAGATTGGGAAGACCATCGTCTCAGAATTCCTCAGTACACTCAGCAGTTCTTCAAACGTGATCTGCGAACCATCGCCGGCCACATCGGGCAGTGCATTGTCCACGCCGTCAGTCATGACTACCACAGCGCTCCGACGTAAAGGGTTTGCTGAAGCGCGGAAGATTGCCAGAACATAGTGCAGGGCGTCCCAAAAGTTCGTACCGCCTTCGGGCTCCTCAATATCGTCAATGGAACTCTTCAGCCTCGCCCGATCCCGCGTTAGCGGAGAAACAATTTGCACTGACCTGGTAAATGAGAGTATCGAGACTCGATCGGTCGGACGAGTCGCTTCAACAAAGCGTTTCGCCGACTTGCGAATGAGTTTCAACTTATCTTTAGTCGAGGCGGAGAGATCCAACAGTAAGACGAGATCGAAAGGCGCGTCGGCTGAAGCAAAAAACGCAATCTCCTGAGGCTTACCATCCTCCAGCACCAGAAAGTCTTTTTGCTGCAACTCGGGCGACTGTTTTTGTGAATCAAGACTGACTACGCTGACTTTGAGGTCCACCAAATCGGAGTCAACGCGAATAGTCTCCACCGGCTCTTGTGTCTGTGCCAGACAGAACACCGGCACCAGCAGGCAAACGAACAGGGCGACCCACTTGCTCTTAGAAAACCGCGCCTGCTCATTGAAATGGCTAGTTCGCATAGTAACCACGTTTACCGCGGGCGACTGCATTAGGTCGCTCGACGTTTACCTTAATCGCTCGCCACTTTCCATCTCGGTTTTTGTCGGAGGGTCGATATGCCAGGCCATACACAGTGCCCAAGTCTGCCACTACTCGCTCGTAGGCTCCGGCGAGATCCTCAAGCCGCTCAACCTCATAGAAAACACCGCCACCAGTGTCGGCCATTTCTTTCAAGCGATCATGACCGGCATCGAATGCCTCAGGTTGGGTATCGCGTGGATTCAGAGCTTCGTAGTAGGTGTTGAGCCAAAGAGTGTAAAGAACCCCCTCGAATTCCTGCAGCCGGTTGAGTAAATCTGGGTACGGAAGCGTCGAACCCTTCTGCCCGCTCACCCCGGGAACCGTGCCATCCAGACCATCGCTCATTAGCACGATCGCGGTCCGCCTAGAATTCTTCGTATCTTGAAGCAACTGGTTGGCGGCGAAGTCAGTTGCATCGTAAAGCTTCGTGTCCCCTGTGGTGAAGGTTTCCATGGCGGCAATGCGTTGTCGCAGTAGGTCCCGATCCAGGGTCAACGGCGACACAAGCCAGGGCTGGCCGGCGAAAGTTATGACGCCAATCCGATCGGAAGGCCGGGCCGCATCCACGAAGCGTCGCGCAGCCTGGCGGATGAGATTTACTACTTCGCGGGTAGAACCAGAAAGGTCGATCAACAAGATCAGATCAAAGGGCGCCGCGGAAGATTCAAATTGAAGAATTTCCTGTTCTGCACCGTTCTCAAAGAGCCTGAAATCAGACTTTGTCAGGCCTCGAAGACCGCGATTCGTGTTTCTGTCGACCACACTCATGTTCAGAGACACCATCTGAGAGTCGACTCTAATAACGTCGCCCTCATCCAGTTCCTGGACCTCAGAAAGAGGAGCTGGCGTACCAGCCGCCTTCCGGATAGGCTCAGGCTCATTTGGATCATTGACTCTCCATCCGGCCACATCAGGTCGAGTCGACTGTTTCGCTGCGGTAAAGGTGATCGCTCCGCTTTGACTGTTGATTTTCAGTGACTGCGCTCCGGAGCCAACGCGGGCCTGCAGGACGTGGCCACTGTCCGTCGTAAACTGTGGCAATTCAGATCTGACAGAACCAGTGACTGACCTGGCATTGATGTCGGCGTTCGCCGCTTCGAGAAACTCCACCCTGATGTCGCCGGTTGTTGATCTAACCGACGCGGACGACGGAAGACCACGCAACGTGGTCGAATTCTTCCCCGAGGCGATCTCCAACCGCGCATTCTGCGGAACTTTCACAGCAAGCTTTACGGTTGCGGGCGGATCTGAAAATCGCCGGACAATGCTGATGGACAGAAGTTGGTTTCGGTTTTCAATTACCACCGGTGACCGTTTTAGCCTATCACCCTCGACGGTAGCGGAGACCGACACGTATCTTTCCTGCCATACCTCGGCCGCCACTTCGCCAAACTGGTTCTCAATCCGAACTTGTCCGCTCGCAGGAATTTCAATGCGAAGACCTTCCGGGATGGCGCCCTGGGCGAACGCGGCAAAAGGGGCAAAGGCAAGAAGGGAGACGGCCAAAACTACGTCTTTAAACGACAGTGCAAGCATGATTTGTTTTTTGGACGATTCAAAAACTTTGGGGAGAGTTGCCAGGACTTTCGGTCCAATTATAGAACGTTATCGTTATCTTTCAATCATATCGAGCATGGAATCTTCATCCCCGGCGTCAGGGGGCGGCGGAGTAGGACCGCCTCCGCCCATATCGCCGAGCCGAAGAAGCAGGTTGTTGGCATTGGTCGCATAAGGAAGCGCCCCTTCATGCGTCAGGATTCCAGCTCGGACCATCTTCTCGATGACCCCGTCGAAAGTCTGCATGCCATCCTGATCGCCCTGTTCCATGGCGTCTATTAGCGACTTCCCTTCCGACTCGCCTTTTTCAAGGTATTCGCGAGTCCGCATCGTCGACTTCAGAATCTCGATAGCAGCGACCCGGCCCTTCGCATCAGCGCGAGGAATCAAGCGCTGCGAGATAATGTAGCGAAACGACTGGGCTATGCGGGTCCGAATCACGCGTTCTTCGTTCTTGGGAAAAACGCCGATGATACGATCAACCGTTTTGGCCGCGTCGATCGTATGGAGAGTTGACAAGACCAGGTGGCCCGTTTCCGCGGCTTCGAGAGCCACTTCAATGGTCTCACGATCTCGCATTTCGCCGACTAATATCACCTTTGGCGCCTGGCGAAGAGCGGCCCTCAGTGCTATGGAAAAACTTGGAGTGTCGGAATGGAGTTCGCGCTGGTGAATCGTCGAACTCTTGTGACTATGCAAGAACTCAATCGGGTCCTCAATCGTGACAATGTGGTAGTACTTCGTTTCGTTAATCAAGTCGATAATTGCCGCCAGGGTCGAACTCTTCCCGCTCCCGGTAGGTCCAGTCACGAGCACAATCCCGTTCTTAATATCTGCGATTTCCTTTAACTGCACTGGCAGATCAAAGTCTTCGAAGTTTGGCGGCTTGGTTGGGATTACCCGCATCACGATTGCATAGCTGCCGCGTTGTTTGAAGATGTTTACCCGAAACCGGGCCTCACCCGGTGCACTGAAAGACAGGTCTGCGGAACCATTTTTCTCAATACTCTCGGCCGCCGTTTGTTGAGTTCCAATGATGAGCTTGGCAATGCTTGCGGTATGCACTGGAGTGAGCTTATCAAGACCCGGTACGTTCACTCCCTGGAGCTTACCGGTCAGCTCGATTTGAGGAGGCCGCCCCGGCGAAAAGATTAGATCGCTGACTTTGTCGGACGTTTGAAGCATTTGCCGCAGCACCGCGAGGAAGTTTAGCGGTGGAGGGGCGGCTGTAGGTGAGTTTGAGACTATTGGTTCACTCATAATATTTGGAACTTTCCCTCAGTTACTGCTGTCAAAAAAGGTTGATCCGATTATTTGCCGCCGAAGATGGCTCAGTTAATCGAACGAACGCAGAGCGTCATACGTACATCAAAGTACGCGCAGGCGACGTCGCTTGCGAAATTGAATAAGGAGGCGCTGGACATGGCAACCTACAACGATCCTGTCAGATGTTTTGCCCCACTGGAAGTGATCGAGCGCCTGCTGGAAATTCGCGCTGAAGCCGGTTTCGCTCCCGCCGTCTATCTCCTTTCACCCGATGACCTGGCAGATTATCTCGATGCGTTTGGCTTTGATGTATACGCATTTTCGGAATCGGAAATGGAGTTCCATTTTGGAGATTATCGTGCGCCGCTGGCACCGGGTGGCGATCTCGCCCACAATTCGATGACGGCCCATTGAGTACCCAAAAGCTTTTCAAGCGGTGAAGGGAGACAGAGAGTTGCAGCTGTCTCCCTTTCACTTTTAGCTCGCTTTGATCACAAAGAATGTAACGTCGTCAGTCGCTCCGGCGCCTTCGGTCCAGTCAATCACTTCCTTATGTACAGCTGTAATCAGCTCACGCGCCGAAAGATGGCGGTGTCTGTTTACCGCTTCGGCCAGGCGTAACTTTCCAAACTCCTCTCCTAGAGAGTTTGAGGCCTCAGTGACCCCGTCGGTGTAAAGGACCAACGTGTCGCCAGGCTTGGTGGTTAAGTAATATTCGTGATAACGCGTGTCGTTAAACATTCCAAGCGGCAGGCTGCCCCGCTCAATGAACTCCGAATTACCGTCCTTATCAAGCAGGAGCGGTGGATTGTGCCCAGCGTTTGTATACGCAAGGGTTCTATTGGTGGCGTCGAGGATTCCGTAGAACGCTGTAACAAACTGGTTACGCTCAATTGACTCCCACAGCAAGTAGTTTACTTTGGCCATCGAGATGTTGGGCGCGTAACCGACATGTGTCGCAGCGCGCAAGCTGGCGCGAAGAAAAGCCATCAACAGGGCTGCCGGCACACCTTTGCCGGACACGTCAGCTATGACCAGTCCGATTTGATCGTCGTAAATTTTCACCCAATCGTAGTAATCGCCGGAAACTTCTTCGGTAGGAAAGTTGTAGGCACTAATGTCGTAACCTTCCAGCTGGGGGTCCTTTGCCGGCAATAACTCCAGCTGGACCTGCCGCGCCACCTCGAGCTGACCCTCCAGGCGCTTCTTCTCGATCAACTGCTGGTGCAGCATTACCTTTTCGATAATGATGGCGACCTGCGAAGACAGGAGCATCAGAACCTGCAAGTCATCCTCGGAGTAGGCATTAAGCTCATCGCTCTCAAGATCGAAGACCCCGATCACCTCAGTATTGGAGATGATGGGCGCCACCATTTCCGAACGCGTCTCCTTTCGCGCGTTGATGTACCTGGAATCCAGGCGAACGTCATGCGAGATGATAGGTTCAGCGGACAGCGCCACATGTCCGATAAAACCCTCCCCAAGCTTCAAATGGAGGTTGGTGAGTTCCTCGATGTCGTACCCGCGAACTGCTTCGGACTTGAACACACATGGTTCTTCCCCGGCTTCAACCTGGCCCTGACCAGCACACTCAACCACGAAGATGCCGGCGGCGTCATAAGGAATAAGCGAATCAAGTGTGTCCATCACCAGATTGAGAACTTCCTGAAGATCGAGTGAACGGCTGATCTTCTTGGTGATATCAAGCAGCATGCGCAGCTTGTCCGTAGTAGTTAAACCCGGGGTCGGCAGCACTTTTATCTGTTCGCTCATGGTCTCGATCGGTTTGCTTTGCTGTGATGAAGGTAAGAATTATAAGCGCTCAGGCGCAAAAGGGCGAAGCTGAGCTCCAGAATCCTCTCCAATTGGCTGACTGAACACTTAAATTTTGGTGACTTCCCGTCTATCCTGATGTGCTTCCTGATAAACGCGCCAGAGACGTGTCACTTTCAGCCGGTATTCGACAAGTTCACGACTGACCCGAAAGTGTTTGGCAATCTGAAGTGATCTCTGACCCTCAAGCACAAAACGGCGAAGGGCACAATATGGAACCAAAGCAGCAGCGCCGGTTGCGTACGCCTCCTCTTCATCGGCCTTCCGGTAGTCCCTTGAGAGAGTTCGGCCGCGTTGGTCCTCAACCACGACCTTTAAGCGGTTGGGTTGGTGACCGAGGAAGACGTGGGAAATCTCTTCCATCAGCGTCGCGTTAGTTCGCGCTGGGCCATGGTTGGGATTCAGGATCACAATCCTCCGGCCGTCCGGGAGAGGATGAGAACTGGCGCCGCCGGACCACTCTTCAGTTGCCGCACCAAGGAGGTGGGAGCGAGTTTTTTCGCTCAATCCTTTAATCTGATCAAAATCAAGCACCAGCAGGTTTGCAAACTTAGCCAGGTCAAACGGGTTGAGCGGCGCGGTAGGTCGCAGCCTGGCGAAATCGCGCAAGCCAAGCGCCTGAAGTTCAAATCGCCGCCACTTCTCTCCTGGCGGTAGCTCGAATTCATTCATTGGTGAGAATTATAGCTTGACGAGGCAGGGAAAAGGCTTGCCACTCATCGGCGTTTCTTCGACGTCCGGGATTGCTCGGTGCGGCTAAACTGTGAGTAGGCGACCCGAAAGAGTTCTGACAGTGCATCAGCAGTTTCGGGGGTAAGGTTTTTGTCGGCCCGCAAATGGGCCTCGACGATCTGCGGCGTCGATTCGTGAGGGTAATAAATAACAGCTTTTGTCTCCTCCCGATCCTCGCGACCTCCACCGAGTATTCTTTGCAGTGGCACGTCCAGCCAGGCTGTCAACCGGGCGATATTATCGGCGTCCGGCTTCCCGGTTCCGTTCTCAATGCGAGAGAGCGTTGAAGCTGACACATTGGTCTGATCAGCCACGTCGCGCAGGCTGAGTTTCAGCTCTTCGCGTCGCCGGCGAATAGCGCGTCCCAATTCCGCAGTGTTGATCATCGATTTCGCAGTGCGAGCCATTGCAGTCACCTCTAAATAGGTTACGACCATAACACAGTGAGGTTTTAAGTGCAAGACTCTGTTTTACAGTTGAAACACCGGAAACCAGGTGCTTGGCCAAACACAAAAAGGGCGGGCCTGATGCAATTTGAAACTTGCAATCTGGTCCGCCGCGGGAAAATCTCAATAACCTTACGGTTGAATCTGCCGTCTACTTGAAGTCATTGCCAGGTCCTTAGCGCGCGGCACGACGTCGACAGCCTTCGCTACCTGTCGATCGTCCGTGGTGATTAGTACGCGATCAGCCATGACGCGTCCGTAGGCCGCCGTGACAATATTGAATCGCAGCTGCATCTCGATAAACGAGCGGTTGTTGTCGACCAATGGTGCAAGACCCCTGAAAGTGTTATCGCTCTCTACCAATCGTTTGAAGGCTTTGAACACCGACTCATTAACTGGAAACTCATCAGGCTGCAGTTCATGATTGAAATCGATGCTTCGCTTCACCTGATAGGAAGGAAATTGCGAGATCCGCCCATTCACGAGTTCGCGCGCAAAGCTAAACAACGGACTGATCAACCGGCGTTGCGCCGGGGTAATGGTTCTTGACGGAACCGGCTCATCCGGGGAAATACCTCCACCCTCGTAGACCGCACGGCCGGTATCGGTCTTCTTCTCGTTTCTTCCGGGCTTGGAAGGCTCAGCATTAGAGTCCAAACGCCGGGAGCCGCCGTGGGTGTAGTAGTCGTAGAGACCGCCATCGGAATAGTCACGCTGAATCAAGCGACCGGACGGTGTGTAATATTTGGCTGACGTCAGGGTCAGCCCGGCGCCGTAATCCAGCGGAATGATGCTTTGAACAAGACCTTTCCCAAAACTCGTCTCCCCTACAATCAAGGCCCGGTCATGATCCTGCATGGCGCCGGCGACGATCTCAGAAGCCGAGGCAGTGCTGTCGTTGATAAGAATCACCAGCGGAATCTGGTCTGCAGCTCTGTTGGTTGAGCGGAAGACGTTGTCGCGCAAGCCATTTCGACCCTTTTGGGTCAAGATCAGCTGGCCGTAGGGTAGAAATACTTCCGCTACCCGGATGGCCTGGTCCAAAAAGCCGCCTGGATTGTTACGCAGATCCAGCACCAGGGAAGTCGCTCCGCGCGCGCGCAGCCCGTGCAATGCGCTCTCGAGTTCCTCGGTGGTCGAGTAATTGAACCCCCGCGTCATGTCTACGTAGCCGACGCCCGGCCTAATAAAATATGCATCCGGAATCGAAGGTTGGGGCACTACGTCACGGGTTATCACGACGATCTCAACTCGCTTATCGGCCGCGCGTTCTACGGTGATCTTCACAGTCGACGCACGTGGCCCCCGTATCTTGTCACGAACTTCCAGAGAGCTCTTGCCCGTCATCTTCACGCCATCAACTTCTACAATCCGGTCACCAAAGCGCAATCCCGCGCGCGCCGCCGGAGAGTTTTCGAAGGTTGCGGTGATGAAAGTGTCGGACTCCTGGGAGGTGACGTAATTTTGAATCGAAGCGCCAATGCCAAAGTATTCTGAGCGCTGGTCGGTTTTCAGCTCTTCATACTCGTCACGATCGTAGTAGTTCGAATGCGGGTCAAGCGATCGCAGCATTCCGATGATCGACGACTTAAAAACGGAGTTGTAGTCCAGCTTGCCGCCATCCACATAATTCTGCTGAATCATTTTCAGCGCTTCGACGAAGTCGCGCTCGATCAGCGGAATGGCGCTGGAGTTGTTGCGAGTGCTGCGTCGAGTCGATGCCGAACTGGCAGGAGACTTACCAATCGAGCCGACTTGACGTTGTGGCTGCGGCTTTTGTTGGGCCAGGACGAGAACCTGACAGTTCAAGGCGATTGCAATGAGTGCGATTGATGCGAGCGAAAACAGCCTTTTCACGATTAAGAACCTCAAAAGACAATACGAAGATCATTACAAAACAGACAACATGGTTCGCGTCCCTGGTCTCAGGAGCGCGCCCCGTCAATACTAACGAATGGCAAACTGCCTCGCAAGGTAAGGCTGTGAATGGCAGTCAGCATTTTCCGTTGACGCTTGTTTCGCTGACAGAGCTTCTCAAACCTTTTCAAACTGCCAATCTTTCGGCAAGTCATTGGATTAAGGGCGCCAGTAGCCGGCTTGACGCCTCTTCCAGGGCATCCGTAGAATGAACTTAACAAACACTGAAAACGTACTTAGAGACGAGGTATTGAATCTACGTTAGTCTAAGGAGCTTCTAGATCATGAGCAATCCGTATCAAAGCAGATCCTATGAAAAGGAAGAGGCGAACCCTTCTGAAACTGTCGACGACTTGATGATCACCGACGATGAAGCGGAAGGCAACGCCGAAGACTCATCCCGAACAGCCTCGTCCGTACGAGATATTGCTTCACGTATTCCTGAGTCGCTCAGCGCTATTGGGCGCGACATCAGCCGCACGATTGAACGCGCCATTTCAGCCAAGGACGACTACGTCGTGGCGGTGAAGATCTCTCCTGAGGCCCAGGAGAAAGTAGACCAACTGGTACAGGCCGGAATCTTTCGTAACCGTGCTGAGGCATCCGGTTTTCTGGTTGAAGAAGGTATCAAGACACAGTCAGCGCTTTTTGAGCGAGTCCAGCAGAAGCTTGCTGAGATCGAACGACTGCGCGCTGAGTTACGCGGCCTGGTCAACGACCGGCCTGCGTAGCGTTTAGGAGTCTTTCATTTGTGCCCCCTATATCAAGCCCTGTCCCCACCAGGGCATAGGCACGCTCTACATAAGCTTGGATGAATCGAGATCAAAGTGGCCGAAAGATTCAAGATCCCACCTACACTAATCAGACAATTCACTCTCGCTAATGGCCTTCGCGTAATTCTCGTCGAAGACCATGCTGTTCCGGTGGTTTCGATTGCACTCTACTATGATGTCGGCTCGCGCAATGAAAAAGAGGGCCGCACAGGTTTCGCCCACCTGTTCGAACACATGATGTTCCAGGGCTCAGAGAACGTTCCTAAAGCAGCCCACTTCCAATACATCTTCAATGCCGGTGGCACCATGAACGGCACTACTTCGACTGAGCGCACAAATTACTACGAGACTCTACCGGCGAGCCATTTGGCACTGGCACTTTGGCTCGAGAGTGATCGCATGCGTTCTTTAAAAGTGACCCAGGAAAACCTTGATAATCAGCGAAACGCAGTGCAGGAAGAAAAGCGTTTGCGTTACGACAATCAACCCTACGTTAACGCATTTCTGCGCATTAATGAGTTGATCTTCAAGAATCCCGCCAACGCTCACTCAACGATTGGGTCGATGGAAGATCTTGATGCCGCGACAATCGACGACGTAAGGGAGTTCTTTCGAATCTATTACGCTCCTAACAATGCAGTATTGACCATCGTTGGCGATTTCGAGGAGAGCGAAGCGAAAGCTTTGATTACCAAATACTTTGACGGGGTTCCCAGTCAGCCTGCTCCGCCGGCAGTCGATACAAGTGAACCCGAAGAGGTCGCCAGGACGCAGGAGATCTTCAACGACAAACTCGCTCCCGCGCCTGCTTTTGTGCTGGGCTGGAAGATCCCGCCTCGGCGTACCCCCGAGTTTTATGCGCTTTCGTTGGCCGCGGATTTGTTGTTTGAAGGCGACAGCTCGCGGCTTTATCAAAAACTGGTGAAGGGCGACGAGTCAGTGGTTTCGATTCAGGGGGGCATCGATGAGCGCCGCGGCCCATCTGCCTGGTACATTTTTGCTTTGCCGAAACCAGGCGAGGAACCCGCGGCCATCCGCAACCAGATCTTTGAGGAGATCAGCTCACTAAGTACCTCCGGACCTTCTCCCGAAGAGATGGAGAAGCTTCGCAACTCCCTTCGAAACGATGTGGTCCGGGGACGGCAGTCGACCATGTATCGCGCACAACGATTGGCGGAGTATGCGCTCTACGACGGCGATCCGACGTTATTCGATTCTGAACTCGATCAGTATTTGGCAATCACTCCCGAACAAATCAGAGATGCAGTTGGCAAGTATCTGGACGTGGATAATCGAGTGGTTCTGGACATTGTGCCGGCGCCAACAGACGAATCGGTCGCGGCTTCACCGCAACCTCAAGGTGAAACGATACAGCCGGCCGCGCCCGCACCCCAGGTGCCTTTGCCGACTCCCACAGAACCTGAGAACGCCGACGTGGCGGCAGGAGGTTCCAGCGGGAAACTGGAACCGCCGCAGCAACCCGCTGATCCACCCAAGCAGACGGAGACCGGCTCGGAACCTTTGCATACATAACCAATGACTGAAGAACAAGACTTCTTACAACATCCACCTCCGCCGCTTCCACCACGTCCGATTAAGCTGCCCACTCCCTACGAGACCACGTTGCGGAATGGCCTCGGGCTAGTTGTGGTCGAGGACCCGCGACTGCCGCTGGTGAGTTACCGACTCGCTCTTCGCACCGGCGATGCGCACGATCCTCGCGAGCTGCCCGGACTGATGGACATGTTGACGGGCCTGATGACCGAAGGCACCGAATCGCGTACGAGTCGTGAGATTGCAGACCAGGTTGCCCGGCTTGGCGCGACTCTCCAGGCTGGCGCAAACTCCGATTACACAACTCTGGCAGCCTCTTCTCTTTCGATGTTCAGCCGCGAGATCCTTGAGCTGATGGCGGATGTCGCACTTCGTCCCGTGTTTCCGCAAAACGAAGTCGCGCTGGCGCAACAAAACACCAAGGAGAGTCTTAAACAACAACGCGCTCAACCCTCTTTTCTCGCCAGCGAGATGGTAGCGAGGGTCATGTTTGGTGAACATCCCTACTCCGTAACCGCGCCCACGCCTGAATCCGTAGATGCAACTACGCGCGAACAATTGATCGCGTTTCATCGCTCAACTTTTGTGGCTAACAATGCGGTCCTGGTGATTGCTGGTGACGTTGCGCGAGATGCCATCCTCAATCAGGTCGAAGCGCTTTTTGGTAACTGGCAACGCGGCGAGGTCGCTGGCGATAATTTTCCCGCCCCGCCAAAGAGAGAGCATCGGTCAGCTTATCTGGTGGATCGACCCGGTTCGGCGCAGGCAAACATTGTCATTTCCAACTCCGGGATTACGCGGACCAGTCCTGATTATTTTCCGATGCTGGTAATGCACACCGTGCTGGGCGCTAACGCCTCGTCAAGGCTCTTTATGAATTTGCGCGAAGAGAAGGGCTACACCTACGGCGCATATTCGAGTCTTGATGCACGCCGCACGGCGGGAACGTTTCGGGCAACTGCTGAGGTTCGCACACCTGTAGCCGGCGACTCGCTGAAAGAGTTTTTCTATGAGTTGAGCAGGATCCGCTCACACCCGGTTTCCGAAAAAGAAATTGCCGACGCAAAGTCGTATCTGACCGGAGTGTTTCCAATTCGGCTTGAAACCCAGGAAGGACTAATCGATCAACTCGTGCAGATCAAAGTCTTTGGCTTACCAGACGACTATCTGGAGATTTACCGGAGTCGAATTCAGGCAGTGACGATCGAACAGATTCAGGAAGTTGCACGCAAGTATGTGAGACCCGACGAAGCCGCAATTGTAATCGTCGGTGACGGAGCAGCGTTGATCGAGCAGCTTAAGCCTTACGCTGACGAGGTTGAGTTTTACCACACCTCCGGAAAGAAGAAGCGCCAACCCGAAGCTGTCCCGGCTGAGTCGCGGGCGGTAGTGGAAGCAGCGCTGGCGGGAGATTGGTCCCTGCAGATTGAAACACCACTCGGACAGAGCATTCCGGCTACGCTAATCCTGGCTAACAGCGTGAAAGGGCTGTCCGGACGAGTGGAATCTGATATGGGCAGTGGCGAGCTGCTGACCGCTACGTTTGACGGTGAGTCGTTTGCGGCCTTAGTCGCATTTGACGTTTCGGGCCATTCGATGGAGGCTCGCATTTCGGGAGAAGTCGCTGACAACCAAATGGAAGGCAGCATAACCTTGCAGGATGCGCCGGCGCTAAACTTCACGGGTACACGCGCTGAAGCTGACGAAACCAAAAACTGAGATCCCGAATCACCTTACCTGCAGATTTCTCAGATGAAATCCTCAGTTGTAAGTCCGGTACGATGAAGGGCTGCTTGCCTTAGTCTAGGGAGTCAAGCTTGCTGCTCTCGGCAAAAATCTTAGGAATCTGTAGACATTTAAGGCAAAAAAAGCCCGGCGTCGGTTTCACGCCGGGCCTAATCACAGGAGGAACCGAGTGTTTTGTGGCCGTTATTGTTACGCCATCTAAACACTCTGTACCCTGAGATGTCCTGAGGAAACTAAGCGTTGCTTCAACAATAACCGCAGATCATTGTTCGTAGCGCAGTAGCATCCCATCGCCACCCACCGCCCAACCCACTTTCTTGACGAAGGTAAGGCCGTAAAGATTCTCTTTTATTCCGGACTCCTGCTCGATCCAGGTCTCACCGGCGTCTTCAGTCCGCAGGATAACGCCGCCCCGCCCCACGGCCCACGCGTTCTTGTCATTGACAAACTGTACGCTAAGGAGAGTATTGCGGGTCTTCGCTAACACTGCAGTCCAGCTCGCGCCGCCATCCCTGGTCCTCAAAATCGTGCCGCGTTCACCGACGGCCAAACCACGTTTGTCGTTTTCAAACGCGACATGGTAAATCGTGGCGGAAATTGTTGACTCTTGTTTATTCCAACTTTGTCCGGCGTCCAGGGTGTTTAAGATGGTGCCGACATCACCAACGATCCACCCGCGTTTATCATTGTCAAAATCGATATGGATGAGCTCTGTGCGGCTCGGGGCGCGTTGGCGAGTCCAGGTTTCGCCTCCGTCTTCCGTGCGCAGTAGGATACTGTCAATTACACGGTCGCGACGGCTGACCGAGCCGACAATCCAGCCCTTGTTCTTGCTCGAAAAGCGAACGCTATAGAGTTCGACTTCAGCTCCATCAAACTCCGCCGGCGCCAGGCGACGGACCTGAATCCAGCTGGCGCCATTGTCCTTCGTGGCGAAGATGGAATCGCCTGCAATTAGAAATCCTTTCTCCTTGTCGCGAAAATAAATGTCGTTAATACCATTTTTGGTATCGACTGCCTGTGGGATCCAATTCAGCCCGCCGTCATCCGTGCGAATCAGGAAACCGTCGTCGCCGCCAATCCATCCCCGCTTGTTATCCAGAAAATGCACAGTGTTCAAGTCCTGGCCCGCCGGGGCCACGCGCCTTGCAACCCATCCCTGCTGCGCTCTTTGCGGCGCCGCCGCTGCAAGCAGCAAGAGCACGGCCATAGTCCATCTGACTTGCTTGTTCTTTTTGCCCAATCTCATGCCCTCTAGTGACTCCCGGTTAAAGTGGACTGGCAAAAAACTCCTGTCCGCACGTCCTGCTACCGCCGCCGCCTACTTAAATCGTGATTTTCGTTTGTTTGGAATTTGTACCTTAAGTGCGTGGTTAAGACAAGACTTGTGGATGAGCATAGCGCGCATTTTGAAGTTACGGGTAAGCAGCCGAATATTCAGCTGTGGATTGACGTAAATGAGCGCAAAGCTGAAAAAGGCAACGCGGGATGACCAGAACGCCAGAACAGAAAGAGTGATCCTTTTTGATCTGTTCCTGTCGATTCGCTTGCAAACCACATCTGAATTGCGGTCTGCTCCCTACCGATGACTGCAGGTGGGTTAAATCAGCCAGTTTGCGTAACTGGGACCGCCGGCGTCTCGCCTGCGGTCGCGGTTAATTAGTTGCCCGTAGTCACGCGGTAGACTCGTCCTTCAAATACGACGATCACCTTCTCACCGAGCGAGAAAAACGGCGCCAGCTGCGGCTTCTGTTTGAGTAACGAAAAATATTCATCGCTGCCAAACTTGATCGCAGTCTCTGGCATTGCGGTTCCAGCTTTGAACTCCGAGTCAGTCCAAACGCCGTCTCGCACGTAGAAGGTCTTCCGACCGACAACACGCATGACGGTTCCAGAGTCGTCGTTTTCGACGCGCATAACTTCCTGCTGTTCGCGCGACCGTTTGCTTTGTAGTACCGCGCCCATCCCGGTGATGGCCTTCGCGTCGGCAGGCTTTGGCGCAGGTGCAGTGCGTCTTCCAGTGACAAAGCCGCCCACACCTCCGGGCTGCCTGTTAGTTATGGGTGTTTCAGCGCCGGGCTCAAGCGCGAGATAGGAAGTGTATGGCGTCACGATTCCATAACGCGTCCCCAGGTCAACGATCTCGTCACGAAGCTCACGTTGTTCGCCGTTTGTGCGAACCTGCTCCATCAACCAGCCGACCCGGCGAGTCGCCCACAAACGCGGCAGAAAGTCGTTTGATTCAGACTGCAAAGGGAACCGCAGGTTATTGTAAAAGAGCGTTCTGTCAGCCCCACTGCTCCGGCCCGCCAGTTTCAGCCGAACAAAATCCATATCGATCGGATTACGGTAGCGCCCAATAATCGTTAGCTGGGATCCGCGGAATACGTCGGGCAGCGCTCGCGGGTACGTCAGGTCGGTTTCCACTCCGGCCATATCCAGTTGCAACTGGGTAAGGACCGGATAATTGATCTTCGAGAAGAAGTTTGAAACTTTAACTTCCAAATCTTCCTTCGGTTCGATGTAGTCCGCCACCCCGCCGGAAAACGAGGCCATGCGGTCGAGCAATGAGGTGTTGACATCATAGCCCACGCCAAACGAGAAGATGCGGGCCTCACCGGTGTTCTTCGCATTAGCAAGAATCTCTTCGATGTTCGTTTGACCAACCGTTGGCAATCCGTCGGTCATAAACACGATCATCCGCGGACGTCCGGAAGCGGAGCCCCGCGTAATCTGATTTCGCGCAGCCTGAAGGGCACTATTGATGTTTGTGCCGCCAACAGGTCTTAGAGCCTCCACAAATTTTACGGCGCGAGTGCGAGCGGCCTCATCGGCGTTGATCAAGTCTGCCGCCATCAAACGCTCTTCACCCGCAAAGGAGATCACATTGAATCGGTCCTGGGGACGCAGAATGCGGATGCCGTAGATGAGGGCGGCTCGCGCTTTTTCCATCTTGCCCTCTTCAGCCATCGAGCCGGATGTATCCAGGACAAACACAATGTCCTTCGCAGTGTATTCCTGTTCCGTCCAGTCGGCCTTCGGCGAAATCATCAGCAGGTAATAACCATCTTTGCCAGGTTCGCGATGCGTCAGAAGCGTCACGCCAAAATCCTGTCGCGTGAGCCCGTAAAAGAGTTGAAAGTCCTGGGGCTCCGTGCCGGCTTGTTTTTCAAAACTGACCACCGATCGGCGATCGTTCTCACGTTTGATGTCAATCGCATGTGTGGGCGAGTAGAGATTAGTAACGCCGTCTTTGCTGTCAACTTCAACGCGACCGGAGACGGTGCCAATCTGTGCCACTTGCCGCCCGGTGCCCAGGGGATAACGATAGCCGACTGTTCCCGACTCAGCCTGCAAAACCTGCGTGTAGGTAAGTTCAAGTTTCTTGTCCGAGCGCGGCAGAATTGGAAATATGCTTGCCTGGAAAAGATTCTTGCCGGCGTATTCCAGCAGACCTGGATCGCGTTGGCGCCGGACTATTTCATCGTAGATTCTTCTGGCTTCCTCTCGGGACCGGACCTCTCCCACGAGCCGCTGATTGCCCTCCCAGATGGCAAATTCGACTATCGAAGCGGTTTCCGGAATCGGAAAAAGATACGTGCCCTCGAGAGTCGCGTCGGTGTCGTTTCTAAAGACCTGTTCCAGGTGCGTGGTTGCCACCTGCGAGCGGATCACGGTGTCGATCTTGATGGATTTGATGGGCAGACTGCGAGGCAGGGTAATCGGACGCGGCGGCCGGGGGCATCTCTCACAGGGTCCCGGAACGATAACTCCCTGGGCGGCAACGCTCGTCAGACCAAGGAAAAACACTGCAACAATCAGAAGAAATACTCGGGTTTTCAGGGGTTTCATGATGTCCTCGTCGGCATTTTCGCAAGACTTACCCACCTTGTTCCGAAATAAAGAACGCTCAAAGTCCGGCTTCTTGCGTTGCAGGTAATGTCAGTTCCTTAATACAACTCTCGCAGGCGTTCGTTCCAAATCATCATGCTGATCGCAAAGATGATTATTACCAGTCCGCCGACCGCCAGTGTATGAGGTGCCCCAAATCGATTGGATGCGGCGCCGGAAATAATGTTGCCGATCGGCATCGCCCCGATGAAAGACAGCATGAACATGCTCATCACCCGGCCCCGCATCTGATCAGTCACAAGGTATTGCAGGAGAGTATTCGAGGCTGCGACGCAAGTCACGATTGAAAATCCAAGGCAAAAAAGCGCCACATATGAAAGGTTGAGAGTAGTAGACAGGGCAAAGGCGATCACGCTAAATCCAAACGCCAGACTGCCGCCCAGCACAAACCAGCCTTTCTTTCGAATGTCTCCCAGAAAGGTCAACATCAAGGCGCCGCAAAAGGAACCCGCACCGGCCGCACCCATGAGCGACGCCAATCCTGTCGCCCCCAGATGAAAAATGTCGCGCGCATAAATCGGAACGAGGGCAAAGTAGGGAGCGCCAAAGAGACTGTTGACCGCCGAGATCAATAACAACGACAACACACGCGGCCGATTTCGAACGTAACGAACGGCATCGACCAGGTCTTGCCAAAGAGCTCGCCGATCTCCCAACCGGTGTGAAGGCGCGCGCAGTTCCCGTTCACCTAACCGGACCATCTTCAGGCTAACTACGACGGCGATGAACGAAAGTCCGTTAATAAAGAAACAACCAGCCAGGTCAAAATATTTGAAACCAAGACCAGCGAATGCCGGGCCCACCACCCGCGAAAGTTGAAACTGAGACGAGTTCAACGCAACCGCATTGGCGACGTCTTCCCGGCCGACGAGGTCGTAGGTCATCGCGAGATAAGAAGGACTCGCGAGGGCCATGCAACAGCCGGTGACAAAAGAAAATCCCAGGACCATCCATCTATCCACCAGATTGGTCCACACGAGGGTTGCAAGTCCGAGCGCAGCCAGGCCGGCGACGATTTGCGTGTAGATCAACAGACGTCGCCGGTCAACAAGGTCGGCAAACACACCGCCCAGCAAGGTCAGGAAAACGCCTGGCACCGTGGCCATGAAGGCGTCGAGCCCAAGCCAAAAAGCGGAGTTAGTCAATTGGAGGACCAACCAACCCTGAGCAACTGCCTGCATCCACGTTCCGACGTTGGAGAGAAAAGCCCCAGTCCAGAACAAACGGAAGTTGCGGTGGGAGAGCGCACGAAACATTCCAATCCTGCGACCGGTGGCTTCTGGGAATTCCGGGACCTCCTGATGTTCCTGTACTTCGTTTCCCGGCTGGACGTTTTCAGGGTTCATTGGTTGACGACGAGTGTAACGCAAACCGTTTCATTGCGCCGCAACCGTTTCGGCGCTCACATCTTTGCGAACAGTCTTGACCGCATGCTTTAATTCCCTTCTCCCCCTTCCAATTCTTAACGCAGGAGCGCTCGATGAAACCGATCGTTAAATCAGTTTGCGTTCTTATGCTTGTTTATTTCGCTGCAGGCGTCGGGCTCGCTCAAGAGAAAGCTGCGCCTATGCCGCAACCCACACCGTCGCCGCTCACACGGCCTTTGCAGGCTCCGGAAATTCCGTCGGCAAACCCGGCGGACGTGAATTCGCTCGACAGTATTATTGCCGCAGTTTACGACGTGATTTCGGGACCTGCCGGCATGAAGCGCGACTGGAATCGCATGCGGTCGCTTTTCATTCCGGGCGCACGCTTGATTCCGACCGGTCCCAGACAGCCTGGCGGTTATGGTTCGCGCGTGTTGAGTGTTGAAGACTACATCTCTCGCGCCGAGCCATTGTTTGCAAAGGAAGGATTCTACGAAACAGAGTCAGCCCGCACCAAGGAACAGTTTGGGCAAATCGCACACGCGTTCAGCACTTACGAATCGCGGCATGTGCGAGAAGACTCGAAACCGTTTCAACGCGGCATCAATAGCATTCAGCTAATGAACGACGGAAAGCGCTGGTGGATTGTGACCATTTTCTGGCAGGGCGAAGACGAGAAGAATCCGATCCCGGAGAGATACCTGAAGCGATAGGGCAACCGGGGAAAGGGGGAAAGGGTAACAGTAGCGCAAGGCCCTGTTTACCCCTTCCCCTTTACCCTTTCCCCTTTTCGAGTCGTCGCCATTCCGAAAGCGAACCACCTTTTCCGCCACGCCGCACAGCCACAATCTCGGCCATGATCGCCAGCGCCACTTCTTCGGGTGTCACCGCCCCGATGTCCAAACCAATTGGCGCGTGCACTTGCTTTAATCGCTCATCCTCAACGCCGGAGTCTCGCAAACGTTGCAGCACGATATTGGTTCTTCGCTTGCTGCCAATCAGGCCAACATACTCAGGGCTGGCGTTCAACATCACTGCTCGCAAGCACTGCTCATCCTCACTGTGACCGCGGGTGACGATAGACACAAAAACTCCGTGACCATTGCCCACCGCTTTAGCAACTGACTCGCTCCAGTCTTTAGCGACCACAATTTCAATTCGCCTGTCCGGAAACAGTTCCCGGGTGAGAAATTCAGCGCGGTCATCGATCAACGTAGGCCGGTAACCCAACATGTTGGCCAACTTCGCGAGCGCTGCACCCACATGGCCGGCGCCACAGATCACGACGCGGGGTTCAGCCTGGATTCGCTCAAACAGAATCTGCGTTTCGCTCCACTCTCCGCCTTCGGAAGCAAACTCCTTGACCGCAACAGCTCGAGTGTGTTCACGGGAACCGAGGAAGTTAAGCGCAAACTTGACGACAACCTCATCAAGCGCGGCCGCGCCCAGACTTCCTTCAGGTGTGCCTTCCTCACCCACGATCATCTTGGCGCCGACCAGCCCGGGTGGCGCAATCAACGTCGCCAGCACAACGACCAGGCCACGCTCAAGCGCCTGATCCAAAGCGGCCGTAATGGATTGCGGCGCTTTGTCTTCGGAGTCCGTCATTGAAGAGGAAGCAAGCTACTTTGAGGAGGAAGGCCTGCCAATGCCAACTAAAGCGGCAGCGCGGCGCAAAAGCCAGAGGGGCCCAATCAGAAGGTAAAGAGGGTTGCGAAAGAAGGCAGGCTGATTGCCCTCTATGGCGTGTCCAAGAAACTGCAACGCCCAACCGACTACGAACAAAGCGAGCGCCCAGCGCCAGTTGAAGAAGAAGAGTGGGAGTGAAACCACAATCATCGGGATCCCAACGCTGTGCGTCAGCTTGTTTAGAGGATGCCGGTGTTTGGCTTTGTAGTTTTCGATGAACGATTCAGCCATAAAAAAAGTCCGGAGTCTTGAGTCCGAAGTCCGGAGTCCGGAGTCCGCTTGTTCAATTGAGTGATTAAGCTCGGGAGTTCTCGAATGCAACTCAAGCCGCCAGTTGCTTAACTTCTAGACTCCAGACTCTCGACTCACCCGTGCCAGACGTCGACAAAGATGTCCATCGTTCCGCCGCAGACCATTCCTTCTTCGCTCGCTTCCTCCGCCGTGAGCGCAAAGTGGTGCAGGGCGCTTCGACCCGAACGCATTGACTCGCGAGCTTCCGCCCAGACCTCGGCTTCGATGCAGCCACCTCCAACGGTGCCTCCGACTTCGCCGTTTTCAAAAAAGAGCATTTTCGCCCCGCGTTGCTGAGGCGTTGAGCCTCGGGTACCCGTAACGGTAGCCACAACCACGCGCTCGCCGCGCGCGCTTGCCTCACCAATCATGCGGTAGAGATCGCCTTGCGGAAGTGTGCCCATGGAATTGAAGTAGGACAGGCATTCCTGCCTGTCCGTTGATTCATCGAATTGCTGTAGGCCAGGCAAGGAATGCCTGTCCTACTTTTCATCAGGCTTACGAGGGCTGGCGACGGGGGGTTCTGACTTTGTTATGCCGGCGTCATCTTGCAGTTGTCGTGTTTCAAGACGACGGCGCAGCATATCGACTTCCGCATCTGCGGTCCGCACCGATCCCTCCAAACGCACGCGACTCGTCTCCAGAATCTTGATCTGCGCCTGCAACCGGTTTTTCTCGCCTTCCAAACCGCGCCTGCGCGCGTCACGAGCTTCCTCGGGACGGGTCGTTCCGTACCCTGCCGTGGCCCTCTCGATGTTTTCAGGCTTCAATGCATATTCAACCTGCTCAAGCCTCGATTGCAGATCTGCCAGCTTAGTCTCAACATCAACCTGCTGCGTACGGATATTTTCAGCCCGTTGCTCAGCCCGGCTGAGCCGCTCCATGTCGATCAATGAGCGGTCGTTTTCCTGCATGCGGCCCAGTCGCTCGTTGAGCTGGTTAACCCGATTGGAAAGCGCCTCGATCGTCTGCTGCATTTCTACGCTCTCGGGTGACCTCGTCGTGACCCTCTTCCTGGTCCCCAACGTTTCGTTGGTCGCTTCCGATTCCAACGTGCCATCTTCCGCCGTGCTGATGATCCTTTCCTCAGTGGATGGATCCTGCTCCGCCCCCGGCGGCAGGATCGCGGGATTAGTAACTACCGGTCGCGGCGCAGTTCTTACCGCCCGCGTGCGTCGTTTGCGCCTCCGCTTGGCATCAGCATCGATGGAAAACAGGCTGAGGACGAAAAGTCCTACCAACAAAACCGCGGTATAACGAATGAATCGACTTCGCATAACAATTTCCTCAATCCAGTCAGCTCTCCCTCAAGATACGCTTGTGAAGAGATGCGTTCAAGCGCCCAACGGGTGCCCTGGAAATTAAACGAGAGGCGGGTGACATGGTTCCTGAATCTGGGTCGTTACTGTAAGTTTTGAATCGTCTGCTCAAGTTGCGACATGCGCTGGCCAATGTCAGCGATGCGTAAGCGCACCTCTTCAACCTTGTCGGCGGGCGCTCGTTCGGCAAACTGAGGGTTTGCGAGTTGGGCCTCGAGCTTATTTCCCTCCGCAGACAATTTTTCCTTTTCGCGAGATAGCCGCTGTTGCTCCTGTTCGAAATCGATCAAACCCTCAAGTGGGACTGCCACTTCAGCGCCGCCAGTCAACACTGCTCGTGCCGAGGCGCGAGGCGCATTCAGAGTTTCCGCGATTGAAACCTCGGAAGCACGCGACAGCCTGCTAATCTGACTCATGTTTGCGGAATACACTGCCCGCAGGTTTTCGTCCGGCGAGCCAACCAGGACCGGCACCCGTTCACCCGGCTTGATGTTCATTTCAGAACGGATGTTCCGCACTCGCGATATCAAGTCGATTACTGCCTGCATCTCCCACTCAGCATCTTCATCGATCAGACTCGCATTGGCTTCCGGATAAGACGCCAGCATGATGGTCGGGTCCGCGCCACGATAAGCCGGGTGGTGTAGATCGTTGCCCACACCGGGCAGTCGCAGCCAGAGGTCTTCAGTAATATACGGCATGAACGGATGGAGGAGCCGCAGCGCCTGTTCGAGAATGGTTATCACTCGCGTGCGCGCTTCGTCTCGTTGGGCCGATTCCACTTCCGCAGTGACATCGCTTTTGGTGAGTTCGATATACCAGTCGCAGAAATCGTCCCAGAAGAAGTGATAAAGCGTTTGCACTGCTTCATGAAACTGGTAGCCAGCCAACGCCGTGCGCACATCGCGCGCGGTCTTGTTTAGCCGTGACAACATCCAACGGTCATGCAAGGCCAATCCTGGGCCAGCACTGGCGATGACTTCCGGTTTCACCGTGGCGCCTTCTGAATTCAACAGCGCGAAACGGGCCGCGTTCCAGATCTTATTGGCGAAGTTGCGATACGATTCGACCTGTTTTTCGTTCCAGCGGATGTCGGTGCTGCCGACCGAGGCCAGTTTCAGGCGGGTTGCATCCACTCCATACTTATCAAATACCTCGAGTGGGTCGACACCGTTCATCTTCGTTTTTGACATCCGTTGACCCTGTGCGTCGAGAATGGTTCCGGTAACAAAGACGTCGGCGAATGGCTCGCGCCCCATAAATTTCATTCCCATCATCACCATTCGCGAAACCCAGAGGAAGATGATGTCGCGCGCTGTTATCAATACTGAAGTGGGATAAAACGTATCGAGGTCTTTGGTTTTTTCCGGCCAGCCCAGCGTTGAGAAGGGCCAAAGCTGCGACGAGAACCAGGTGTCGAGCACGTCCTGATCCTGAGTTAGCTCGTCCGTTCCGGCTTGTTCGCGTGCTTCGGCCGCCGAGCGGGCAACAAACACTCGACCGTCCGCGCTATACCAGGCCGGAATCTGATGGCCCCACCAGAGCTGGCGCGAGATGGTCCAGTCGCGAAGGTTCTCCAGCCAATTTGAATAAACCTTTTCGTGAGGAACTTCAGGCACAAACTGCGGTTTATGTTCTTTAGCCAATAGCTCCAACGCCAGGTCTCGAAGCTCATTCATCCTGACGAACCATTGCGTTGAGGTAAGTGGCTCGATGACAGTCTTACAGCGTTCACACTTGGATATCGAGAATTCGTAGTCGATCACTTTCTCGAGCAAACCGAGTTCTTCAAACTTTTCAACCACCAACGTTCGCGCTTTGTAACGATCGAGTCCCGCAAACTCCGCACCGGCATCTTCGGTCATTTTTGCGTGCCCATCGATGACCGCAATTTGTGCCAGGTCGTGCCGTAGCCCCATTTCGTAGTCGTTTGGATCGTGCGCCGGAGTAACCTTGACCGCACCGGTTCCGAATTCCGGATCTACAAACTCATCTGCAACCACTGGGATTTCCCTGCTGGTAAGCGGCAGTAACAAGGTGGCGCCTACCAGCTTCTGATAGCGCTCGTCTTTCGGATTTACGGCCACCGCTGTGTCACCCAACATCGTTTCAGGGCGTGTGGTGGCGACAGTTACCCGTTCATTGCTTCCTTTCACCGGGTATTGAAGGTAGAAGAGTTTCCCTGCCAGCGGATCCTTTTGCACTTCAAGATCGGAGAGCACAGTCTGATCGTTTGGACACCAGTTGACGATGCGATTCCCGCGATAAATGTGTCCCTCTTCATAAAGGCGCACGAAAACTTCACGAACGGCAAATGAAAGATCTTCGTCCATCGTAAATTTTTCGCGTGACCAGTCGACCGAGGCGCCTTCCCGACGCATCTGTGCGGTGATCTGTCCGCCTGATTCCCGCTTCCACTTCCACACCCGTTCCACAAACTTTTCGCGGCCCAGATCATGCCGGCTCAGTCTTTCCTTCTTCAGCTCGCGCGTCACCATTAGCTGCGTCGATATCCCGGCATGATCCATTCCTGGCAGCCACAGCGTGCGAAACCCTGACATGCGTTTGTAGCGCGTCAGCACATCCATCATCGTGTGCTGGAGAGCGTGACCCATGTGAAGTGATCCGGTGACGTTTGGTGGAGGGATCACAATTGTGAAGACGGGCGCACTCTCGTTGCGATTGATCTCAGGAGTAAAGTAGCCCTGCTTTTCCCAACGCTCGTAATGATGCTGTTCTGCCTGTTTTGGGTCGTATTGTTTCGGAATTTCCATTCGCTAATTTGTCTGTTGTCCGTTGTCAGTGGTCCATTTTGCAGTTGTCAGTGGCCAGTTGTCAGTGGTCTGTGGTCCGTTGCAGTACTTATTCAAAGTGCATGCTTATTCACGTTCAGGCATTGTAAAGTAACAGCCCACACTTTTCATCTCAACATTGCAACTGACAACCGACCACTGGCAATAGAAAAAGCAGGCCACCCTGTTTGGGCGCCTGCCTCTTACCGCATTGCTAACTACCTTACGAATTCTTTTCTTCTAATTTACGCTTGATCATCAGTTCAGCCAGTTGAGGCACAACCTCCCACGCAATTTCCTGCACGGCCTTCTCTGACATGAGCTCGACCGCGCGACGCGCAATCGCATCTATCATCTCAGGCGACAATTCACCGGCTGAACCCGGAGTAACCCCCGGACTAACGCCCGGACTAGTTATTGCGACTGGAGCAGCGACAACCTCCGGTTCGACTTCGAGGGGTCTGTCAAACTCCTGAGTTGTAGCAAACTGATCTTCAGTCGCGACTACCGGCTCGACGACTGCTACCCCGGCATTACTGAAAGCCGGAGGGCTGCTCGTGTACCGCTCACGTTTGAGAAACGCGGGAGCCGAATAGGCAGGCTCAGTTGGGGAAGGCTCAGGCGCTTCGTCGAGATCAATGTCCAAAACAAATTCTTCCGAAAGGCTCACACCTGCTGGTGTGTAATTCCCAAGGTCGAGAAGTAGTTCACCGGCGGTATCTAAAAACTCGCTACGGCTTTCCGTGGCTTTGCTCTCCATCGTTTGTTCGCCCACCTTTTTCTCCGCTGATGGCTGCTCAAGAATGTGGCCCAATTCTTCCGGGAGTGGCCTGGTATCTGCAGTGGTAATTTCGATCTCGCGATCCGATAGTGTCTCGGGCTCCGGCTCCGGTATCGAATCCTTCTTAGGCAGTTCCGCAGTTGGAACCTCGTCACCCTGGCCGCCGTCGTCTTTTGGCTTACCGCTAACCAGCAAGCCCACTTTGTCTATCAAGCGTCGAATCGATTGGAATGGCTTAGTCAATGTATCGTCCGCGCCAACTCTGCGCGCCTCCGCTTCGTCGAACGGCTCGAAAGAGCCAACCAGAAGCATAACCGGGATGTGCTTCAGTCTTTCGTTCTGTTTAATGTACTCGCAAACTTCATAACCATTAACTTGCGGCATGAATACGTCCGCAAGCACAACGTCGGGCGCTAGCTCCGCCAGCTTTTCGATCGCTTCACGTCCGTTGTTCACACTGACTACACTGACGCCTTCATCGGCAAAAGTCAGATCTACAACTTTTTGAATCGTGATGGAATCGTCGGCAAGTAGGAGTGTGCGTCCAGCTAACAAAGCTCAGATTACCTAGCTGACCACTGAGTGGGAAATGTGCGCCACTGGCGGGTCGAGATTCCCGCGGGGACCATACGATTTTGTCGGACAGTCAGCGCAAGGCTTGTTGTCAAGGTCGGTGGCTTTTCAGATCAAAGCCACTTTTGAAACTAACACCCGCGTGGAGCGTGCGTCAAGAGTTTAGTTAAGGGCCTTTGAAAGAAGGGTTTAGCGAGCCGGACCGGTGAACTTAAGGTCGTCCGCCGTGTCGTTTTTGCCATCCGGGCCGGCGGAACTCAGAATAAATCGGTCACGCTCGCCGTGGTATTTGTAGGGGTGGTGCCATGGGTCGAGCCGAATCACCCGCCGGAGGTAACGAGGGCTCAGATGGTCGATCACCACGCCATGATTGTCGCTGATCACGTAATGCCCGCGGTCCCGGCGAAATCGATCCAGTGCGTCGGCAATCTTCTGAAGCTCCGTTAGCGCCCTCCCCTGTTTCTCAGCGGCTATGGCAGCTACTAAAGGATCCACGGCAACCCAGGCGCCATTTCCTGCCTTCAGTTCAACGACCCGCCAGCCCTGTCTGTCATTCGTCAACCGGGCGTCCACTCTTACCCAGGCCACCACCACAGCTGAATTCTGTGAAGCTAGTGGTACAGCCATAGGTGAGACTTCCTGAATCCGCACGTCGTCGGATTGAACCTCGAGACCGAGGAGACCTCCCAACAAACAACGCGCGCGTTTCACGCTGGGATCCACCACAGCGCGTCCCTTCAAAGGCGGATCTGGGGCGCTACAGTTACTCTCACCCAGCTGCGTTTTGGCAGCGGCGGCAATCAGGTGGATTTCTTCCCACTCATTCGGTCGAGTCCTGATTTCAGCAACGTGCCAATGCCCGTCCTTGTCCTGTTCAAGCTTGAAAACCGTCCTGATGTCGGCGGCGACTTCTGCAGATGACGAGCCAGTCGGTGTCACACGGCGCACCCTTACGGCACTGCTGGTTAGTTCAAACCCGGCCATTCGTGTAATTGATTTGCGCGCCTGGCCGGGGCTCAAATCCGCTCGGGCTTCGCCGGTCAGCAACAGGCTAGTTGCCAATACGCAAACGGCCATGCCCAGGGCGCGCTTTGAGGGGATCGTTGTTGCCATTTGAATTAATGATAGCAGTCTGAGGTATTGAGTCTACAATTCAGCCGTGACTAACGCTTCCGATTCTGATTTGGTCGCGCCTGCGGCGCTCATTGCGGCCGAGACGCCTGCGGTCCGAGTAATTAGCACTAACGTTGGACATTGGACTGAGTTTAGCCGGCGGTTTTGCCGATTAGCATCTGCAGCATGATATTTAGTTGCGCGGTTGTGAAAGGCTTGGGCAGGAAAACCACCGCACCCGCAGAAAAACTATCTGAGGACAATTTGGGATCTTGTTCGGCCGTCATCATCATTACCGGGATGCTCATCAGTCGTTTCTCGGTTTTCATATACCTAACGAGTTCTGGTCCGGAGATGTGCGGCATTACAACGTCAAGAATCGCGGCGATAAAGTTTGGATCGGTCTGCAGAATCTTATAAGCCTCTCGGCCGTCGCGAGCCGTCACGACGGTGTATCGCTCCTTCTCGAGTATGGCAGTGACCAAACGAAGGATGGCGGGATCGTCGTCGGCTACCAGAATACGCCGAGCTTTTGATTCATCGGTTGCTTTTGAGTCCTTGTTAGCCATTAGATTATCCCACTTCCACCGCGTGGTTGCTTTCACCAGCGCTGGTCGACAGCTCGGCGGCGAGTTTGATCGCGGCCACCATGCTGGAGTGTTCAGCGATCCCTTTCCCGGCAATATCAAATGCCGTCCCGTGATCCACCGATGTGCGAATGAACGGCAGCCCAAGAGTAACATTGACTGCCTCGCCAAAAGAAAGGCACTTTACGGGGATCATTGCCTGGTCGTGATAACAAGCAATTACCGCGTCAAATTCACCGCGCGAAGCCCGGAGAAACACTGTATCCGCGGAGAAGGGTCCTTCAACGTTAATATCATCGAGCCGGCACGCCTCGATCGCCGGCAGGATCTCGGCCGACTCCTCTATGCCAAACAAGCCACCTTCGGCGCCATGCGGATTCAAAGCTGCCATCGCCAGTCGTGGTTGCTCGATCCCCCATCGTTTGAGTTCTCGATTGGTGAGGCCAATCGTGCGGGCCACCCGATCGCGCTGGACCATTCTGATTGCTTCAGAAAGAGGCACATGAGTCGAGATCAACACAATGCGCAGATTCGCTGCGACGAACGCCATCGCATACTCTTCGCTACCGGTGAGATGGGCAAGAAACTCGGTATGACCGGGGAAGCTGTATCCGCCCAGGAAGAGAGCCCGCTTGTTGATTGGGGCAGTAGCGATTGCATCGACACTCCCGGCAGCACACAGTTCGACTGCCGACTCGATGTATCCGGCGGCGGCCTTCCCGGCCGTACCTGATTCGATTCCCAGCTCGATGACTCCGTTAATGTTGTCCAGATGAAAGATAATCGGCTCGGTCAGCTCGTCGGGTATTGGTTCGCCTTTACGAATTATGTCGTAACCTGATTGCAGGTCGAGCGTGCGGGCCGTGTGTGCCAACAATTGCGCGTCACCGATGATGACCGGGATACAGGCCTTTTGAATCTCCTCTTCAGCGACCGCCTTCAGAACTACTTCCGGACCAATACCTGCCGGATCGCCCATGGTGATGGCGATACGCGGCAAAGATCGACGGGAACGAGGACCTGACTTGGAGTTATTGACGAACTGCCTCATTAGTTGAGACGGGGCGCCTGTAATGGACGGGAACGGCGACCGAGCGCGAAGCAGGGATCCGAACTTATTCAGCGGGTTGCTGGACGCGCTCGTCGGCCTTGAACATGTACTTGATATTTCTCTTGAGAAGAAGAAGGTTGGGCGCTGATTTGCGATTTACTTTTAATGCGCCGCGATCATACCACTCGATGGTGCCTTCAATTTCTTCACCGTCGAGTAAAACGATGACCATTTGCGTGTGCGCATCGATCTGCTTCTTGTAGTAGAAGAGCTCGGCATTGGTTTCCATCGGGGGCGGCGTGCGCTTTCGCACCTGGACCGATGATGATGGTTGAGCCGCGCGGGGGGCTTCTCGTGGACCTTCGCCAGCTGAACCCCTCTGGGAACTACCGTTGGATCGTTCCCTGGGTTGCGGAACCTCGCGTGCTTTTCCCTTTACTTCGGCGAGCGTGGTTCTGATTAGTTTGCGATTCACTTGATTCTTACCTCCAAAATGATGACGGGCTCAATAATGTCCGGGTTTGCCAGTGGCCAGTAGAAGGCTGACCACACACGACCTCTCTCAAGCTGAAGCCATTCGAGAAGAGGGGACTAATTTACCCGTAATGGGATTTCCTGCAAGGAATGATGGTTATGCTACACAACCGTCACTCAAAAAGCAAAGCCGAAAACAAACAACCTGCCGCGATAAGACAGAACAAATAAAAAGGAAGGCTGAAAGATCTGGCCTTCCTTCCTACCGTGCAAGGGCTAAGCTTCGCTAGTCTGCTTTCTTGCGAATAAACGTTGGAACATCGAGATCATCCGCCCTGGCGTGCATCATTGGACGCGGCAAGTCGTCCGCAGGACGGGGGATTACTCGATTTGGACTCACTGGCATGCTGGTGACTGAAGCAGCGGACGCAACCGCAACCGCTTCCTGTCCGAAGCCGGTGGCAATGACCGTGATCTTCATTTCGTCACGGAGGTTTTCGTCGATCACGGCGCCAAAGATTATGTTTGCATCTTCGTCAGCCGACTCGCGAATTATCGTTGATGCAAGGTTCACTTCGTAGAGCGTCAAGTCGGGGCCGCCAGTGATGTTAATCAACACTCCCTTCGCGCCCTGGATGGTTGCTTCCTCGAGCAAGGGTGACGATATCGCCTGCTGCGTCGCTTCAATGGCGCGGTTTTCACCTCGAGCTCGACCAGCGCCCATCAGCGCCATTCCCATGCCTGCCATAATCGATTTTACGTCCGCGAAGTCGAGATTAATCAGGCCTGGGACCGTGATGAGATCGCTGATGCCCTGGACCGCCTGACGAAGTACGTCGTCGGCGACGCCAAAGGAATCACCCAATGAGGAATCTTTTTCGACGGTGTGCAACAGCCGTTCGTTAGGAATTGTGATGACCGTGTCGACGCATTCGCGCAGCTCGCGCAGCCCATGCTCGGCCTGCATCATCCGGCGTCGCCCTTCAAAGTGAAACGGTTTGGTCACGACCGCAACGGTCAGGGCTTCAAGTTCAGTGGCCAATGAAGCGATTATTGGCGCTCCGCCGGTGCCGGTGCCGCCACCAAGACCGGTGGTCACGAAAACCATGTCGGCGCCTTCCAACACCTCAATGATCTTGTCAGTGTCTTCAAGAGCCGCTTCCCGGCCTACATTCGGATTGGCGCCGGCGCCGAGTCCTTTTGTCAGTCTGCTACCGAGCTGAATCTTGATGGGCGCCTTGGATCGTTTCAGCGCCTGCAGATCGGTGTTGGCAACCAGGAACTCGATTCCCTCGATGCCGGCTTCGATCATCCGGTTTACCGCGTTGCCGCCACCACCCCCAATTCCGATCACCTTGATGCGCGCACCGGTGATCGGCGGATCATCATCAATGAAAATATTAATGCCTCTTTCGAGCTGACGAGCGTCCTCTGCCATAGTTATTTCCTCTCTTCCGAATCGGGAAGGTTTCCAAGGTCTCTTCCTTCTATGTTGGGTAGCTCGCGACATGGGCATCGATATATAGCGGACTATATCTTGTACGACCGGGTCGAGAGCATACAACAACTTGTCAAAAAATACTACCGAAACGATTGCGAAACTTCGAAACAAAATGAGTGAGCTTTCCGGTAGAACCGCGACGACTCATTGCTGTTCGCTGCTCACTCGCTTGAGCGCGATTGGCCACCAGCGCCAACCCGGCGGCTGCGGTCCACGCCGGACTCTGCACGTCTTCAATTAGACCACCAAACCGATCGCGCTCCGGGAAACCAATCCGAACCGGAGCATCAAATACCTGCTCCGCGATCTCCGACATCCCACTAAGCAGAGCGCCACCACCGGTCAGGACCACACCACTCGAAAGCTGTCGTTCCCAACCCGCATCTTTGATCTCGTCTGCGACATGCATCAACACTTCCTCTGCTCTTGGCTGCAGGATGTCGCAAAGAATCTGGCGTGAGAGTTGGCGTGGTGCGCGGCCACCAACTGAGGGCACGTCTACCAACTCGCTTCGTTCCAACTCCGAAAGCGAAGTGCTGCAAGCGCACCCGACGGTTCTCTTGATCTTCTCAGCATCGGGAATCGGCGTGCGCAACCCAAAAGCAATGTCGTTGGTGAAATGCGAACCGCCAAGCGGGAAGACCGCGGTGTGTTGCACGGCGCCTCGTTGGTAAATCACCAGCCCGGTAGTCTCGGCGCCAACGTCCACCAGCGCGGCCCCAAACTCTTTGTCGTCTTCAGTTAACGAAGCCTCGGCGGCGGCCAATTGCTCGAGAACCATGTCTGCCACGATCAGCCCGGCGCGGTTGACGGCGTTAATAGCGTTCTGACGGGCCGTAACCGGGCTGGTCACGATATGTACTTTGACAGCGAGCCGAGCGCCGATCATACCCACCGGATCGTTGATGCCGTCCTGATCGTCTACGATAAACTCCTGAGGCAGGCGATCCACTATTTCCCTTCCAGCCGGCAACTGAATGGCGCAAGCTGAATCGATTGCTCGACGAACGTCCTCAGAGGTTATTTCTCGATCACGTCCTGAAACCGCCACGATCGCCTGCCCGTTGAACCCGAGAATATGGGAACCCGCCAGATTAATCGTCACTTCTTCAGCGTCTAGTCCACTCATCCGTTCAGCCTCTTCAACAGCCCTCTTGATCGCATCTACCGCCGCATCCGGGTTAACGATCACTCCCTTGCGCAATCCACGTGATTCCGCCTCCCCGATACCGAGGATATTTAGCAGCCCGCTTTCACCGGGTTCACAAGCGATACACGTCACCCTGCTGGTTCCAATATCCAAACCAAGTGTGTACGGGCGCCTTGGCATTTAGCGGTTGCTCCTTAGTGAAAACTGTTTTCGACGATCATGTTCTGCGACGAACTGGTTCCTTGGGTTTCTCTGGTTTCTTTTCCGCGCGCCCTCTGTCGGGCTTCCTCTCCGGTTTGGCATCCAGGGCCCTGGCCGTTTCGGAAGCGGTTCGCTGCTGGGTTGGACCAGCTGAAGAACGTTCGGATCTTTTCTCAACCGCCGGATCGGAAGATGTCGCGGCAATCAACGCCCCGTCGACTGAAGCATGCGCGCCGGACACGAGTCCGACAATCGCTCTCTTCCCCTGACTTAAGTCGATGTAACTGATCATTGGCCCATGCGGCATCTCGCGCTGACTATCGAGGACATTGAGCGCATCCTTCAACCTTTTACCGTGGTCCTGGGCGCCCAGACGAACTTCGATCTGCGAATTGTCGCCCGCCAACTGGGCCCGAATATCGCGGATATCGATAACGTTTACCTCGCTGACGCGTTCTGACAGTCCGGCGGCATCCCACTCTTGCTGCAACTCCATGAATTTTTTCACGCGATCACGGTTCTCTTTGCGCGCTGAGTTGGAGTCTTCTTCGTTCAAGCCACGCATGAAAAACGCCGGTATCTGATCGGTTGGTTGCATCTCGCCGAGTAACACTGCATCGTCATCGATCCATCGAAAACGGCCGGAAGACGTGCGAACCACGGCGCGTGGGATGCGCTCAGCGATGCGCACTCGAATTCCATCCGGCAAAACGCGCGAGACAACCGCCGTTCTCACCCACGGCAGCTTCTCAAGACGACTGTTGATCCCATGCAGGTCGGCGTTCCATACGCCTGTCTTCTCAACTTCTCTGCGAACGATTGTCTGGACTTCCTCAGAAGCAGCTCGTGATGTTCCCTGTATTTCCACCGTGCGCAATTCGAAGAAGCTGGCAGAGGCTGCAGCTCGATATCCGGCAAACATCAGCACTCCGGCGATAATTGCCAGGGCCAACTTAAGAAAGGCGGGAAGGTAGCCAAGCAGGCCACGCAAGCGAGTGGCGACACTCTCGCCGCCGACGCGCCGTGTGGGACGCTGGACGGCGGCGCCGGAGCGTCGCTGTCCCGCCATGCCGGTCCGGTTGCCAACCTTGTGCGAGATGACTTGCTCTTTCACTTCGATTCCTTTCCCTTTGTCTCGTCGTTCTCCGGAGGAGTCCTGGATTCGTTTGCCCGCCAGAGCTCGACTTCATACTCAAGGTCGATTCCGTGTTCGCGTTTGACGCGTTCACGAACTTCTTCCGCCAGCGCTAACGCGTCTTCAGCCCGCGCGCCTTCGCCCTCGGTGACGATGAAATTAGCGTGCACTGGAGAAACAATCGCGCTGCCCTTACGCGCACCTTTCATTCCCATCTCATCAATAATCTTCCCGGTGCCCACCGCGCCTGCCGGCGGATTCTTGAAAAAGCAACCAGCGGATCGTGAGCCATGCGGCTGTGTAGCCATTCGCCGCGACTTCGCGTCATCCATTCGAGCGCGAATTTTTTCCGGATCATCGGACGTCAAAAGCAAGGTTGCACCCAACAGCAGTTCACCTTCCTTGAACGACGTGTGCCGGTAGTTCCATTGGATTTCGCTTCCCGGAATTCCTACCACCTTCCCTCCCCTGGCAACGCGCACGGTTTCGGTTACGGTTCCGATTTCATGGCCATACGCGCCGGCATTCATCCACAGCGCCCCCCCGACGGTCCCCGGTATCCCGCCCAGTCCCTCTATTCCCGAGAGACCTTGCCGGGCGACGTCAATGCAGAGACGCGGAAGCGAATAGCCCGCCGGCACAGAAACTCGCTCACCATCAAACTCGAGTTCGCCCTTCAAATCTTTGAGACTAAGCACCACATACCGGTGGTCCTCATCATCAGCAAGGATGTTGCTTCCAGATCCAAGTGGTCTCCAGCCGATTCCGGCCTGGTCCATTCCATGAACCAGGGCCGCGGCCTGCGCTTCCGTTTCAGGTGAAACCACCCAATCAATCAAACCTCCAACCCGCAGGCTCGTCAGTTCAGAAAAGCGACGTCCGCGCTCAGCGCACACTCCCAGTCGGGCACAGAGTGCTTCGATCGCGGCGTCGCGGATCTCGAATTTGTTTTCTTCCTTCGTTTCGGCCATTGCTCAAGACGCAAACTCAAAATTTGCGTTACTGGGACTCTAAACTCCCTTGGCTTCACCGCGTTCACGAAGCAAACCCAGGAGTTGATCGCTAACGCGACTAACTGTGCCTGCTCCCAAAGTCAGAACCAGATCGCCTGGCTGAACATGATCTCGCAACGATGCCGCTGCATTCTCAAGTGGCCCGACGTACCGGACGTCTTTGTGCCCAAAACGCTTGATTGCCGCAGTCAGACTCTCGGCGGTGGTTCCCTCGATCGGGTCTTCGCTAGCCGCGTAGATGTCAGTCACAAAAAGCGTGTCGGCGTTGTTGAAGGAGCGTGCAAACTCTTCCATCAAATCGTGGGTTCGCGTGTAGCGGTGCGGTTGAAACAACACCACAATTCGCCTGCCACCGGAGCCGATTTTTGCTGCGGCCAAAGTCGCTTTGACCTCAGTCGGGTGGTGGCCATAGTCATCAACAACCATGACGCCACCGTGCTCGCCTTTGAACTGAAATCGTCTGCCCGCACCCGTAAAACTAACCAGGGCCTCTGAAATCTGCGTAAAGGGAACGTCTAACTCAAAACCCACGGCGATCGCGGCGAGGGCGTTGTAAACGTTATGCAAACCAGGGACGCGCAACTCGATGTCGCCAACCACGTCCGCGCCGTGCCAGACGGTGAAGACCGAACCGAAATTCTGGTCGTAACGGATCGAATGAGCCGAAATGTCGGCCTGCGCGCTCAGGCCGTAAGTGATTCGTCGCCGCTCCACATGAGGAATGACTGCCTGCACGTTGGGGTCATCCAGACAAAGGACTGACGCGCCATAAAACGGGACGCTGTTGACAAACTTGGTAAAGCAGGCCCGAACGTCATCCATGTCGTGGTAGTAATCCATGTGCTCGCGGTCGATATTTGTCACCACCGCAATCGTGGGAATCAACATCAAAAACGAGCGGTCACTCTCATCAGCTTCAACAATCATCAAATCGCTGGTACCCAGATGGGCATTTGATCCGAAGGCGCCGACCACGCCACCGACAACGATGGTGGGATCCATCCCGGCGTGACCAAGCACGGTTGCCACCATCGACGTCGTGGTTGTCTTTCCATGCGAACCAGCCACGGCCACAGTATGCGGTTTCAACCGCATCAACTCGGCCAGCATCTCCGCTCGCGGGATGACCGGAATCGAACGCCGGTGGGCTTCGACGATTTCCGGGTTGTCATCGCGCACGGCAGTGGAGCGAACCACGACGTGAGCGTCGCCAACATTTTCGCCGTCGTGGCCTTCTGAGAATTCAATACCCATCTGCTGCAGCCGGTCAGTCACGTTTGAACGCTTAGCGTCGGAACCTGAGACACGGAAGCCCAGGTTGATCAGCACTTCAGCGATTCCGGACATGCCGATGCCGCCAATGCCGACAAAGTGAACGTGTTGAATTCGACGAAACATTTCTTTTGGTGTCAGTAGTCAGTTGTTATTTGTCAATTGCCTTTGAACTTTGTGCTTGCACGCTGACCTGCTCCTGCTCCTGCCGTCTGCCCCGCTACCGCTCCACCATTCCTTCAATCATATCGACCACTGCGGCGGCCGCATCCCCTTTTGCCAGCCTACGACTGGCGGCCGCCATGTCCACGACCTTCTCCGGTTCATTTACAAGCCTGGCGATCTCATGCGCCAACCGTTCGCCTGACAAATCCCGCTGTAAGATCATTCTTGCCGCTCCCGCTGCTTCCAGTGCTTCGGCGTTCTTGCGTTGATGGTCATCGGCCGCAAACGGAAACGGAATCATCACCGAAGGCTTGCCGGCCGCGATCAACTCCGCAGTGGTCGTAGCACCTGCCCTGCAAATTACCAGGTCGACACCGGCGAAAGCCGCGACCATGTTGTCAATATACTTCGTTACGTTTGCCTCTTCGCTCCAGCCCGCCTCGCGATAGCCTTCGCGCACCTTGTCGTAATCAGCCTCACCGGTTTGATGCGTGACGCGCAACTTGCTCCGCAACGACTCCAATACCGGCAAGGCGGCAATCATGCTCTCGTTAATTGCACGCGCTCCCTGGGAACCACCAAACACCAGAAGCGCAAAGTGCGAGGCTTCTGGTTTTCGTGCCGGAATTTCAAAAAACTCTCTCCGGACTGGATTACCGGTAACCACCGCCCTGCCACGAAAGTGTGGCAATGCCGCTTCAAAGGAGACTGCCGCCTGATCGACGAAGCGGGCGAGCACTCGATTGGTCCAACCGGGTAACGCATTTGACTCCATCACCAACGTCGGCAGTCCAATTAACGAAGCCACCAAAAGCACGGGCCCGGAGACGTAACCGCCGGCCCCGATGACGACATCTGGTCGAAACTGCCTGATGACCTTACGCGCTTCAAGCAAACTCTTTGGCAAAACCATCAGTCCGCGCGCGCGGGCAACTGCACCAACATTCTTCAAACCTGTGCTGTCAATGATCGAAAGTTCAAAACCAGCCTGCGGAACTAACTTCTTTTCCAAACCACGCGCGGTGCCTACGAATCTCACCTTCGATTCCGGATCACGGCGGAGAATTTCCCTGGCCACCGCGATGCCAGGATAAATGTGTCCGCCAGTTCCGCCGGCAGCTATCAACACGCGCATCGCGTTTACCCAAAGCGCGAGGAAACCATTCGCCTCGCGGGCGCCACGCGGAGTCTTTCCGGTTTGCTGCCGCGCTTTGCGGGCACCGTTTTCAAGACATCAACCCCCACCGAGCCGGTGGCATGTTGCGAAATGTTCAGCAGGATCCCGACCGCCGCGAGCGTTGGGACCAGCGATGAGCCTCCGTAAGAAATCAACGGCAGCGGGATTCCCTTCGCGGGCAGCAGAGAAAGCACCACGCTTATGTGGAATAAAGCCTGGGTCACAATACCGGTAACAATGGCCAGCGACAGCAGCATCGAGAAGCGGTCGGGTGCAAGCAACGCCACGCGTATCCCACGCCACAGAATCAGTCCAAACACCAGCAACACCGCCAGGGTCCCGATCAGTCCCAACTCCTCCGCGATAACGGCGAAAATGAAATCTGAATGCCCAAACGGTAAAAACAACATCTTCTGCTTTCCCTGCGCGAAACCAAGACCATTCGGACCACCTGAGCCAACCGCGATCAGCGACTGGACCACCTGAAAGCCGTGCCCTTCCGGATCGGCCCAGGGATCCATGAATGCGACCAGGCGCCGCAGCCGAAAAGGAACGAAGATCAACAAGGCCGCCAGTCCAACCAGGGCGGGGGCGGCGGCTAACCCAAGATGAAAGAGTCGCGCCCCGGCTGTAAAAACCAGAACCACAAAAACGACGCCCAGCATCATGGCGGTACCGAGATCTGGTTCGGCGACAACGAGTATCGCAAGCAAACCGGTTATTGAAGCTGCCGGAAAGAAAGTGCTCCAGAAAAGCCGCTCTTCGCCTGCGCGCTTCTCAAGAAAATAAGCAAGAAAGATTGCCAGGCTGAGCTTCGACAGTTCCGACGGCTGCATCGAAAACCTGTCAAACTTGATCCAACGATGTGCTCCTTTGATCGGTGGAAAGGCAAAGACTGCCAGCAGCAGTAGCACCGTTAGGATTAGCAGGCCATAAACAATCCGGCGGTCCCTCAAACGGTTGTAGTCAAATTGCATGGCAAGCAGCATGACGGTCAGACCGATGCTGGTCCAGATTCCCTGCTTGATTAGGTAGAAGTACTGATTGCCATTCTCGCGTTGCGCCAACACCGCCGAGGCGCTATAGACCATCACCACACCGAACAGCGACAACCCCACGGTCGCCGCAAACAGCCACTTATCTGGATATAGCTTCTTCGCCATGACTAAACCCTGGTCCAAGGTCCAAGGTCCGCTACGAAAATTGACTTTGGACTTGGGTCTTTAGACTTTGGACTTCCTCTTTAAATACCCGGCCGCGATGTTCAAAGCTTTCGAACATGTCAAAACTTGCGCAAGCCGGAGCCAGCAAAACGACGTCACCTTTCTCGGCCGCATTGAAAGAAAGCGAAACGGCATCCTTCATTTCTGTTGCCGGTGCAGTTGGCGCGTATTCTCCCAATTCCCGCTGAATAGTCTCGGCGTCTTCGCCAATCAGGATCAGTTTTCTCGCTTTCAAGCGCACCAGATTAGCGAGAGGAGCGTAGGGCGCCTTCTTGCCCCGGCCGCCAAGAATCAGAACAATCTTCCCGGCTTCGCCGGCAAAAGCTTCGAGTGCCTTCAAGGTGGCATCGACACTGGTTGCTTTCGAATCGTTGTAAAACTTCACGCCATCGACTTCCGAAACAAACTCCAACCGGTGCTCAACCGGTTCAAAATCTCTCAGCGTTTGGCGCATCGACTCAGGAGCTGCGCCGCAAGCCAATCCAGCCGCCATCGCTGCCAGCACGTTCTCAACGTTGTGCAAACCACGCAGCTTCATTTCATCTCGCGTCGTCAAAACCTTCTGGCCACCACTCGTGCGCGAAACAAGATCGTTACCCCGGAGAAATAGCCCGTCCTCCAATTCCCGGGTCACACTAAACGGAACCACGTGCGCTCTTAAGCCCGGCGCCCAGGTCGAAACGACCTCGTCGTCCGCATTGAGAATCGCCACGTCACCGGGCGCCTGATTCATGAAGATCCGGTGCTTGGCAGCAGCGTAGTCGGTAAACGATTCGTAACGATCCATATGGTTTGGCGTAACGTTGAGCACTGCTGCAACCGTTGGATGAAACTCCTTTATGGTCTCCAGTTGAAAGCTCGATAGTTCCGCCACAGTCCATCCGTCTTCGCGCGAACTCTCAACCAGCGAAATCAGCGGCGTACCGATATTTCCACCGACCTGAGTCACCACGCCCGCCTTCCCTAACAACTCTCCAACCAGTGCCGTCGTGGTCGTCTTTCCATTCGAACCGGTGATTGCAACCAGGCGTCCTTTCAAGAACCGGGATGCCAACTCAACTTCGCCGATAACTTCCGCGCCGGCTCGTTCCGCGTATCTGATTGGGATCGAGCCAGTAGGAACTCCGGGACTAACCACGACCAACTCGATTTGATCCAGCAGCCAACTTGGCACGTCCCCCGGCAAACAGCCTACGCCTTCGCCCTTAAGCGCCTGCGCTTCGGCGCTCCATTTTTCAATCGGCTTGATGTCGTTGAGAGCCACCGTGGCGCCCCGCGCATTCAAGAACCGTGCGCAGGCTATGCCGCTGCGCGCCGCTCCCATTACCAGAACTTTTTTGCCAGCTACTTCCAAACAAGTTCAATGACCTCGAATCGATCAAATAGTGGGCAGTGGCTGTGGGCTGCCGACCGCACACTCTTTAGCGCAGCTTGAGCGTCGACAGACTCAGCAACGCAAACAGGATCGCCAGGATCAAGAACCGAAACACAATCTTCGACTCTTTCCAGCCCTGCATTTCAAAGTGGTGATGCAACGGCGTCATCTTGAACATGCGCCGGCCCGTGCCCGTTGTACGCCTGGTCATCTTGAAGACGCTCACTTGCAACATCACCGAGAGAGCCTCGATTACAAATACGCCTCCCACCATCAGCAGCATGAATTCCTGCTTGGTCAAAACAGCCACCGTTCCGATTGCACCGCCAATTGCCAGGCTGCCGACATCACCCATGAAGACTTCCGCCGGCGGCGCGTTGTACCAAAGGAACCCGAGACTGGCGCCAGCCATTGCGCCGCAGAAGACCGTCAACTCTGCGGCTTCCGGTCGGTGGGTCAATTCCAGATAAGTCGCCCACCTCTTGTCGCTGCTGAGATAGGTCAGGGCCGTCAGCGCGGTCATCGCGATGAACGTCACGCTGATGGCGAGCCCATCCAGCCCATCCGTCAGATTTACCGCGTTGGAAAAGCCCAATAGCACCACGACTATGAATATCAAATAGAGAATTGGGCCGATAAAACTGACTCCCGAAGGTTCTGCCGTCGCTTTGAGAAATGGAAACAGTACGTTCCATGAATAATCGCTGGCGAAATACTTCGTTAAGATAAACAAGACCACCCAAACTCCGATTGCAACCAGCAACTGGCCCAACAACTTCTGTTTTCCAGTGAGCCCCAGGCTGCGGTGCTTCGCCAGCTTGAGGTAGTCGTCCGCAAAACCGATTGCGCCGAATGCGAGCGTTGCAATCACCACGGTCCAAACGTAAACACTTGAGAGTTTGGCCCACAACAGAGTCGAGATGATTACCGAGCCCACTATCAGCACGCCGCCCATCGTCGGAGTGCCGCGCTTCGCCATGTGTGCTTGCGGGCCTTCTTCGCGAATCTGCTGTCCGATGTTCCATTTTCGTAATGTTTCGATCACCCTGCCGCCAAACACCAGTGACAACAGCAGTGCCGTAACTGAGGCGTAAGCTGTTCGAAAGGTGACATACTGAAAAACGTTGAGCGCCTTGACGAGATACCAATCCTTATCCTTGAATTGCTGAAAAATGAGTTCGTATAGGATGTAGTAAATCATTCGCGCTTGTTAATGTTTCTGAAAGTGTCCGACACGTTCTTGTCAGACACGTCACTTTTCAATCCTGATGGTCCGAGCCGCCTAACGGAAAACGCTTCTCAATCGCGGCAACTATCTTTTCGGTTGCCACCCCACGAGACCCCTTGACCAGAATCAGATCGCCCGGTCTCACTTCATCGATGATAGCCTCAGCTGCCGCTTCCGTCTTTTCGAAGAACCTGGTTTCGGCTAACCCGGCTTCGCCGGCCCCCGCCACCATTTCCGCCGCCAGTCCGCGAACTCCCCACAAAACGTCGATGCCGGCCGCAGCAATTTCGCGCCCCGACTGGCGGTGAAGTGCCGCCGCTTCAGGCCCCAACTCCAACATTTCGCCGGCGATTACCACCCGGCGTCGGGAACTTGTTCCCCCCTCAGCAATGGTTTGCACCATGTTGATTAGCGATCGAGGATTCGAGTTGTATGAATCGTCAACCACTCTGAAACCGGCCGCAAAGTCCAGGACCTCCCCGCGCATGCGCGGCGGCTTCGCACCGCCAAGTGCTTCGGCGATCTGCGATGGCTCGATTTCGAAACAGGTTCCGACCGCCGCTGCGGCGAGCGCATTCATTAAATTGTGCCGCCCACTCATCGGCAACGTCGCAGCCGCTGCCCCAAGTGGCGTGTGCAATCGAAAACTGATGTGACCGAGATGACCGGTATCGACCTCTTTGGCGGCGACCTCGGCTGGATTGTCGATACCAAACGTGACCGTTCGTCCCTGGTGCTTGGCGCGCATCCTCATCACCAATTCGTCGTCAGCGTTCAGAACAGCCACCCCTTCAGGTTTCAGGCCTTCGACCAGCTCAGCTTTGGCCGCGGCGATATTTTCGATCGTTCCAAGGTACTCGAGGTGCACCGGTGCAACCATCAACTCTACCGCGACGTCGGGTGGCGTGATCCGGGTTAATCTTCTAATTTCATGCGTCGGTGACGACATTCCCATCTCGAGCACAGCTACATCAAATTGATCCGGAGATCGTCCCTCACTAACCATTCGCAAAACCGAAAGCGGCAAGCCGAGGCCGTTGTTGAAGTTTCGTTCGCTCTTCAGCACGCGGTGACCGGCGCTCGACAAGACTTGTGCCGTCAGTTCCTTCGCGGTGGTTTTGCCGGCGCTTCCGGTAATTGCCACGACCGGCTTGCCCCAGCTGCTGTAAACGCGATGTGCCAGTGTCTGCAAAGCAGCTATCGCATCGTCAACCAGTAAGAGCCGATGCTTCAGTGCGCTGAGGGCGGCATCGTTGCGCACTCGATCCGTACGTGCCACGGCCGCAATCGCGCCTTTGCGAAACGCGTCCTCGATGTACTGATGAGCATCAGCGAAAATGCCGTTGAAGCCGGCGCGGGCGTAGTCTTCCTGCGAAAGCGCAAAGAAGATTTCGCCCGCGTCAACTGACCTCGAATCAATCGAAAAGTCTGCAATTTCTTTGTCAAACAACTCGGCGCTTGCTTCCAGCGTATTAGCGCCCATCAAAACCGATGCCTCTCGTACCTTCACGTTATCCCGACCTCTTCACCAACCATCGTCAAATCCCGTTGCTCAGCCTTGTTTTGAGGCATTGAGGCGGCTTGACCGGTATGCACTGAAGATTCTCGCATTGCCGGATAGCCATCTGTAAAGTCGCGAGAATCAGCACAAATGTCTGCTTCCGCAAATATGTCTTGAGGGTGATTCGAGGCGTGAGGCCTGTGCAGTATCCGGCTCCCTCTGAGCCTTTTCCTGCACGCTGTTACGCGTTGTCGTGTCCCAGTTCCACATACTTCGGTTTTCAGCATTCGATGGGGGATCATTTTGCCTACTCCCGTGAAGGTGACTTTTCAATCCGTGCCGCAAACGTTTAGCCTGCGAAACGCTTTCCTGCCAGCACCTGCCGAATTCAATCCGGCCTGGCAAAGTCAACGTAAATGACCTGATTCGAACGCAGCTCGGCTCCCGCTTCGGGCGATTGCCTGACCACGCGGCCTTCGCCGTGCGCTTCTACTTGCATGCCCAATTGCGCACATGCCCGGGCAACATCTCGCACACTGCGTCCTCTTAAGTCGGGCATCAGGATTGCCCGGTGAGCGGCAGCGGCATAGACAATCTCGCCGCCACGATCGTCGCGCGCTTCTACCTTTGGCAAAGTGGATCTTCTGACTTGCTCCTCACGCTTCACTTCGTCCTGGCGTCGGGCAATTTCTTCCGGAGGCTGTTGCGGGGTTTTTCCGGTCCCGGCGATCAACTCGTTCGGAGCCTTGAAATCAGTGTCCGGCATCACTCCCATTTCGGGGAGAATCTGCTCGGCAATCTGTCGAAATACGGGCGCCGCAATGTCGCCGCCGTGGTATGCGCCCGCCGGTTCATCAATTACCACGATGATCACAACTGCTGGGTTGATGACAGGAGCAAAGCCGACAAAGGACGCAACGAATTTCGACGACGAATATCTTCCAGTCTTCGGATCGATCTTTTGTGCCGTGCCGGTTTTTCCCGCTGCTGTGTAGCCGTCGAGTTGAGCCTTCTTTGCCGTCCCGTTCAAGGTGACGCCTTCCAGCATGCCCCGGAGTGCGCCTGCTGTTTCCTTGCTGATCACCTGATGCTGTTCCGGATTTGGCCGGTAGGTCGTCGTCCCGGCAACGTCTCGAATTTCGCGGACGAGGTGCGGCGCGACGCGCAGGCCGTCGTTTGCCAGCGTGCCAAATGCCGCAGCCATTTGCAATGGAGTTACTCCGATTTCCTGACCGATGGCGATCGACCCAATCGACGAAGCCTGCCAGCGGCTCACCGGTCGCAGAATGCCTTTGGTCTCGCCGGGCAATTCGATACCGGTCCTGGCGCCAAAGCCAAACCGCCTCATAAAGTCAAACATCGACTCGTCGCCAACGCGCAGTCCCAGCTTGATTGCTGCGACGTTGCTCGATTTGGCCAGTGCCTCAATCAGCGTCAGGGAACCAAACGGATGATGATCGTGAATGACTCGCTTCGCGACCGTGATTGAGCCCATCTGGCAATCAATAACATCCGTCGGTTTGGCCAAGCCCTTTTCGATTGCCGCGGAGAAGGCTACAACTTTGAACGTCGAGCCTGGTTCGTAAATGTTTTGCAACGCCCAATTTGATCGCGACGCAGGTGGCGCTGCATTGACGTCGTTTGGATCAAACGTCGGCGCATTTGCCAGTGCCAGGATTTCGCCTGAGTGCGGATCGAGAACAATCGCGGTACCTGATTTCGCTCTTGACTGCTTGATGGCTGTAGCGAGTGCGGCTTCAGCCTGATACTGAATCGACTGGTCGATTGTCAGAACGACGGTCTGGCCGGGCCGGCCCGGAATTTCAGTGCTCTCATAAGCCAAGCCGCGACGGTCTTTCTCAATGAACAACTTGCCGGGTTCGCCCACGATCTTGTCGTTGTAAACTTGCTCGATTCCGGCGAGTCCGTTTCCATCGAGACCGACGAAGCCGACTACGTTTGCAGCCAGCGAGCCATTTGGATAGAAGCGCTTTGGCTCAGTGCGCAGGTGAACACCGGGGACCTTCAAAGCGACTACCTTCTCTGCTTGCTCTGGCGACAATCTGCGAGCAATCCAGATAAACCGCTTTCCGTTTTCCTTTGCCTTACTCAACTGGCCAAAGAGTTCGACAGACTTCAAGCCCAGAATCGATGCCAGGTCTTTGGCCGTGTCGGCAACGTGCTCCAACTCGTCGGGAGCCACGAAGACGGATTGCGTTTGAACTGTGCGCGCTAGTTCTCGATCGTGACGATCGAGCAGGAATCCACGCTGTGGGACGGTTTCAATTGCATCTTGCTGCTGTCTTTGCGCGCGCGCAGTAAGTTTTTCATGGTTTGAAACCTGCAGGTAGACGAGCCGGGCGCTAATCCCTAGCATCCAGAAAACAACAAAAGCCGCAACCAAAAGCGTGCGGCGAACTGAAACGTCAGGTTGTGCTTCTGACTGACCGGAAAGGCGCGCCAACATTCCCTTGATATCCCTTCTTCCGACAAACGCGAGCCCCCGGCTCGCCTAGCGCTGAAGCGAAGCGGAAGGACTAAGCAGAGCCGGCGCCATTGGCATTTGGCCAGGTTTGCCGGTCTTCAGAGTTCCGACCTGGCCCGCCACGATCGGCTGCAAGCCCAATTTGCGCGCTTGCGCTTGCAGTGTTGCAGGAGCAAAGGCCCGCTCTCTTTGCAACTTCAGATGTTGCTGCTCCTCAAGCAGTTTCTGACGTTCTTGACGAAGGCTCTCGCTCTGGTAACCAATGTGGACGGCTGCGAAATGTTGTTTCGCTGCGTAAACGAAACCACCCGCCAAGATCAATCCACAGAAGAGCAAAAGCGCCAGCCGGGAGAGGGCGCGTTTGTCGCGATCGCGCTGAACTTTGGTATTGCGGTGCGTTGAAGGAACTCTGTTCATGGGGAACTCCCGGGGTCGCGTTTTTCTTTTGAGATCTGAAATTTTACTGAGATCTGAAATTTCAAATCTGAGATCTCAGATAGAAGTCAACTTGCGAGCGGCACGCAGCTTGGCACTGCGCGATCGGGGATTCGCTTCGACTTCCGCGGTATCAGGCGTCAGCGGGCGCTTCGTCAGTATTTCCATCACTTTCCTCGCCCCACATGTGCAAACCATCGGGGCGCGGCCTCTAGACTCACACTGGCAGTGGCCAGCCAGCCGGCGCAACTCTCGCTTCATGATCCGATCTTCAAGGGAGTGGAAACTTATGACGACGAAGCGTCCATCGGGTTGTAAAAGATCAGCAACTGTTTCGACGAAGCGGCCTAAACCTTCAAGTTCGTGATTGACTGCTATGCGTAAAGCCTGGAAAGTTCTTGTTGCCGGATGGATTTGCCAGTGTTTTTTTCGACCCGCGGCTCGTGCTACCAGGTCTGCCAATTCCTTGGTTGACGTTATTGGCTTCCCTTGCTCGCGACTCTCAACGATCCATTTGGCGATGCGGCGTGAGTTTCGCTCTTCGCCATACTCAAAGATGATTCGCGCCAACTCCTCTTCAGGAAGATGTAGCAGCAAGTCGGCGGCGGTCTCGTCGTCGCCTTCGGAATTCATCCGCATGTCGAGCGAAGAGTCAAAGCGAAAACTAAAACCTCGCGTCGGCGAGTCAAACTGGAGTGACGAAACGCCGAGGTCCGCCATGACTCCGGACGGCTGGTCATCTTCAAGCTCCCTTAAGACCCGTTCGATCTCGCGATAGTCCGCCTGCACGCCACGAAAGCGCGACCCAAAACGTTCGAGCCGCTGCTTTGTAAAATTGAGCGCCGCCGGATCGCGGTCGATGCCGATTACCCGGGTGTCCGCCGAAGATTCAAGGATCGCTTCACTATGCCCACCAAGACCTACCGTGCTGTCGACGAAGAGGCCACCTCGCTCGGGTGCCAGGAAATCAATGGTCTCTCGAAGCAGCACGGGGCGATGGGGCGCGCCTCTGCCCCCCAAAGGCGCAGCCATCACCACCGCCCCGTGATCTCGTTACAAAGAACTGTCAACGCGTAAATCGTGAATCGCGAATCGTCCGTTCTTTCCATTTACGATTAACCATTTACGATTTGCGATCTAGATGCCCAGCTTGGCGATCGCCGCTTCGTCTTCCTCGCTGTATGGGTCGGCCAACAGTCGGGCCTTGAATACATCCAACTCCCAAACCTCGAGGTAGGTCAGATAACCCAACACGGCAACATCACCCATAACTCCGGCGCTCTTGCGCAGGAGCGGATGAATCAAAAGTCGCCCCTGGCCATCAATCGTCGCCTGCTGACCGTAGTAGTTCGTTCTGTCAAGGAACTTGCGTCGAGCCGGATCCATCGTCGGCAGCAGTGAAAGTCGCTGCTCTATCGATTCCCATTCCGGCAGCGGGTAAATCCTAACGTTGTCGCCCGTAAGACTTGTTATGTAGAATTCGCCGCCGTGCTTCTCGTCGATTAGGCGACGGAAGGGAGTCGGCACCTTAAGCCGACCCTTGACATCGATCCGGGCCGTGTAGTTTCCCCGCAGCATAAGATTGATCGGTCAATAGTTTGGCGGGTGGCCATTTTTTGGAAAAGTTACTAATGATCGGGTTTCGCTACGAGGTTGGACCCACTTCCGACCACTTTTGACCACCCGAGCGGATACTACGCTGCATCAACTGGGGTGTCAATACATAAATCCGTCGAATCCTTAGGTATTTTGCGGTTGTCCGATGAAGACTCAAAGTTAACGTTCGCCTCTTGTCCGCCAGCTGGTGTGGTTTGCCATCGGTCGATCCACGGGTTTTGAGGGGGCGGAATAGGAAGCGCTTTGTCATTGATGTATATTGGCGCGCCGTGTGTAATCGAGACCATCCTGCCACATCAAACACCTGAATGAATCTGGATACCGGAGGCTTTCTTGGACTTTTACTGTTCGGCCTGCTCGCCGCCGGCGCAAATCTCTTAGGTGGGTTTGTGCTCGTCAGATCCGGTGCGCATCGGTTGGGAGAACGCTTTCTCAAATATCTGGTCGCGCTCGGAGCCGGCTTTATGCTGGCGGCTATCTTTATTGAGATCCTGCCTGAGACCTTCAATATCTGGACGTTGGACCTCGTAGGCAAAGCAGCTGCTGAAGCGGTCGTCGGTGCAATGACGCTGTTGCTCGCCGGATACCTGCTGATTCAACTTTTCGAACACACCATTGCGCCACACTTCCACTTTGGCGCGGAAACCCACCCCGAATCGTTCATGAAACCTTCAGCGGCCTATGCTGCGGTCGGCGGACTCTGGATTCATACATTTTTCGACGGCGTATCGATCGCGGCAGCCTTTCTGGTTAACTTCCGGGTCGGGCTGTTGGTGTTCATCGCCATTCTGTTACACAAGATGCCGGAAGGGTTCACGGTCGCATCGATCATGCTGGCTTCGGGCCGCTCGCAGCGCACTGCCCTACTGGCGACGGTCGCCATAGGCGCGGCAACGCTGGCCGGCGTTATCGGTGTCGCAGTGCTCAGCTCCAGGATTCAAACGGCCGTCGGGTATGCACTTCCCTTCTCGGCAGGAGTCACGCTTTACGTGGCCGCCAGCGATTTGATTCCCGAAGTGAACCACAAAGAAGAAAGAAACCCGATGGTGTCCATTGTCGTTTTTGTGGGAGTGGCGCTTTTTTATGCGCTGCACAAGTTGATCGAAGGGTAGCGGGATCAGGATTGATGTTTAGAACGCGGGCCAGTCCGGGCCGGCGATTTACATCACAGCTTAAGAAATGTTCGTACGGCATTTATTGATAACATCGACTCCCACCTCCGGTTCGCAAGTCCGGCGATTCGCTCCGTGCAAGCCGCTCGGCGTGTTAGTACGCCTGGCATTTGTTTGGTGCATTCTGCTTTCAGCGTTTCAGGCGATCGCAACCGCGCAAACCGCCACATCTCCAATTCCACTGCCGTCGCCTTTCACTCCAGTCGTCGACACGGCGGGCGTCATCGATCCTGAAACCAAACTCAAGCTTGAGTCGATTTATCTGAATCTCAAACAGCGCGCTGATACTGAGTTTGCGGTGGTCACAGTTGATACCACTGGAGACCGGGATATTTTCGAATACTCGTTGGACGTGTATCGGGGCTGGGGGATAGGGACAAAGACCAACGATGGCTTTCTGTTGCTGGTCGCCGTGAAGGACCGTAAATATCACACTCAGGTTGGCTATCATCTTGAGGGCGATCTGAATGACGGCCTGGTCGGCGAGATCCAACGCACTTACCTGGTGCCGCAATTCAAGAAGGGGAATTACAGTCAGGGCATTTACGATACCGTGCAGGCGTATGTGGCGACGCTGGCTGAAAAGCGTGGTTTTACTGTCGAAGGAATCGACCAACGCTATGCTTATCGTGAGGCTCCGGAACGCGGCAGCAGGGTTCCGGGAATCTCCGGCTGCTGCACACTCCTAATAATCCTGGGCGTCATCATCCTCCTGCTTTCAGCGGCAAGAAGAGGGGGAGGTGGCGGTCGCGGCGGAGGGGGTTGGTGGGGTCTTTTCCTGCTGAGTTCACTCTTGAGTGGAGGTGGTCGCTCGAGCGGTTGGGGCGGCTCGAGTAGTGGCTGGAGCGGTGGAGGTTTCGGTGGTGGCGGCTTTGGTGGTGGCGGTGGCGGATTCGGCGGGGGCTTTGGTGGCGGAAGTGCCGGCGGCGGCGGCGCCGGAGGAGGTTGGTAGCAACTTCAACTATTTGGTAGGAAGTCTGATAGGATCAGGGCACCGGAACAATCTATGATCAAGACAGTGGTCCAGGAAGCTCTAGGTGGTCTAATCAAAGACCTGCAGGCGACTCACGGTGATAATCTTGCCTCGGTGGTCCTGTATGGATCAGCGGCGGCGGGCGACCATAACGAATTGCGTTCGGACTATAACCTGCTCATCGCTTTGAATCGCATCACGCCAGAAGATCTGCGACTGGCCCAGCCGGCGATGCGCGAGTGGCAGCGTTTGGGCCACCCGCTTCCGGTTTATTTCACGACCGAGGAACTATCGGACGCCGCCGACGTATTTCCAATTGAGTTTCATCAGATGGCCAACGCCCGCGTGATACTGTTCGGTCGAGACCCCTTCGAGTTTGTCAAACTTTCTGACCACAACCTTCGCCATCAAACTGAATACGAGTTGAGAAGCAAACTGATTCAGCTCCGTCGCATGTATATTCCTGCGTCAATCTCGATTGAGAAGCTGTGCGATCTGATGAGCGACAGTCTTGCCAGTTTTGCGGCACTGTTTCGTGCCGTGTTGCTGCTATATGGTGAAGAGGCGCCGGTGGCTAAACCTGATTGTGTTCGCGCGACAGCGTTGCGATTCGGGCTGGAATCAGAGCCGTTTGAAAGGATTTTCGCGTTTCGCGCGAGCGATGACCTGCCCTCGTCCGAAAAGGAGGCGAATGACATCTTTGCCAGCTATCTGACGCAACTCCAGCACGTAGTCGAAACGGTGGATGAATTTGATCGTCGAAACTCAGGAGAAGTGAAATGAACCGAGGACGAATATCTTTACTCGCGCTGCTTGTTTTCGTGACGCTGACGGCCAGCGGATGCAGCTACAACACACTGACAGCGAAGAATGAGAATGTAAAAGGCAAGTGGGCCAACGTCGAAACGCAGCTACAGCGTCGCGCTGATCTACTGGTCAATCTTATTGAGACGGCCAAGCTGGCAGGTGTCCAGGAACAAGAAGTCTTTGGCAAGATTGCCGAAGCCCGGTCGAGGCTGCTCAATGCGGCGCAACAAGCGCCTCAAGGCGAGGGTGGTGATAAGACACCTGAACAAAAACAGGCGGTCATTGATGCGGCAAATAGCTTTGGCGGCACGATTGGCAGGTTGTTAGTCTTGCAGGAACAGTATCCGCAATTGAGGTCAAACGAAAACTTCCTGAAGGCGCAGGACGAAGTGGCGGGAACGGAGAACCGCATTGCAACCGCGCGGAAGGATTACAACGACGCGGTCCAGGACTACAACACCACACGCGCCAGCTTCCCAACCGTGATCTCAGCCAAGTTGTTTGGATTTAAAGAGCAGCCTTACTTCAAAGCGGAAGAGGGCGCGACGCAGGTGCCGAGGATTGATTCAAACACTCTCCGCCCGAATCAAACTCCAGCGCCGGCACCTTCGAGGTAACGCCGACGGAGTTTCGCTTTGCGGGTTAAGGGAACGTGAAAGAGGCCGCTTCAAGGCGGCCTCTTCCGTTTCTAAGGCAATGTAATCGATCACGGCTCGACAAACCGGGCTGTGTTCCGAGGGATCAGAAGCCGCGCGAGCTGCACATTGCACAATGATCGCAAGGCTTGCCTCCGGGTTCGACACTGCACAACTTCTCCTTCTCGAAAAAGTCCACAAGTTCAGAAACTGTCGCTTCCTCAACACCGAATTTTTCCTGGCTGGGATGTGAGTAGGTGGTGTTGATGCCGGCGAGCCATGGGGAATGTGTGGCGAGTCCCGGTGGCTGCGCGCTGGTCTCCGGTGGCGTATCGAATGTTCGCCGGGCCGGTTCGATTGAGCCTGAGCTGACTTTGGCTTCGAGCTGCGCAATCTTTCGTTGGAGATCGTTGAGACCGGCACGCACCGCAGCTAGCTCTGAGCTGACTTCCGCTTTGGGTTGGCGGCGATCAGGTTTTGAGGACTGCTCGGCCGCCATGCGACGAGCCACTCGTTCCGCAATCTCACGTGCCTGATCCAATTCCGTGCTCATGTTTTGTAGGACAGGCATTCGTGCCTGTCCGCCTTTTTGGAATCGCAGCGTTCCTCTACCTAAACGGACAGACAGGAATGTCTGTCCTACAGCAAATCGACGTAGTCGACCACTCCTACGATGGCTGAATCAATCGCCGCTTGTGGTTTGCCGGTCGCTGCCGTTGAGGCGCTCCAACCTTCCTGTACAATCAAAACCGTATCACCAACGCCGGCGTCCACAGCGTCCAGCGCCAAGACCGAATAAGCCGTCTCATTGCCTTCGGGAGTTATTTGCTGGCAGAGCATCACCTTGGCGTTCTCGTAGCGCTGGTTCTTCTTTGTGGCCACCACGTTGCCAACGACTTTTGCAAGAATCATATCTTTGAGAGCTTTTGCGTTACTGCCGACCCGTGGCTTCTCTTCCCAGTGCTGACTGGAGATCAGCTTTCCCGTTTCACTTGTGATACGTGCGCGTCCGAATCAACGATGGCGATAATCGTGCAATCGGTCGGCGTGTCTTCACGCTTGAACGGAAAACTCGCTTCCTTGCCGCGGCACCAGAAAACTAACTCACCGACGCCGGCGCCCACAGCGTCAATCGCCACCATCGGTTTGCCGGAAGGCTCCAGATCGCGATTCAACGTCTGCACGACCAGAAGCTTTCGCCCTTCCAGCGATTCATTCTTGACAGTCGCAACCACGGTGCCGATGACGCGAGCCAGTTGCATGTGTTCTTTCAAAGTCCGAATGTCCAAAGTCCACAGGCTTTGGACCCTGGACGTTGGACTTTTGGACTAGTCTTTCGTGATGTCCACCGTATCAATCACGCCCACAATGGCTGCATCCACTGGTGTGTCCTTCATCCCCTGCGCCAGTCGCGCGCTCGAACCGGCGACAACCAGCACTCTTTCATGAAAACCCGCGCCGACAGTGTCAACCGCAACCACATAGCCGGATGTGTCACTGCCGTCCACGTTGATGGGACGCACTATCAGCAGCTTTTTTCCGAGCAGCCGTTCGTCTTTCTGCGTGGAGACGACGGTGCCGATAATTCGGGCGATGATCATGCTAGCCGCGGTTACCGATAGGAAGCGCATCATCCACACTGCCGTGCGGACGCGGAATCACATGAACGCTGACCAGCTCGCCGACGCGGCGGGCAGCGGCGGCGCCGGCATCAGTGGCCGCTTTTACCGCGGCCACATCACCACGAACAATTGCGGTGACGAAGCCTGCACCAATCTTCTCGTAACCAATCAAAGTGACGTTAGCGGCTTTGACCATGGCATCTGCCGCTTCAATCATCGCTACCAAACCTTTGGTTTCAACCATACCGAGTGCTTCTTGCATTCAGTTGCTCCTTCAAAAGCTGTTATGGGAACGTGGGTATTCTACTTCTTTGAGATCAGACCGCCTGCCTGAAGGTCGCCGACCACGAAGGTATGCTTGCCTTTTTCAGCAATCTTCGTGATCGCTTCGAGTAATTGAAAGAATCTGATGTTGTCGTCATCCTTCTTCAATTCACTTGCATTCTTGAGAGTCCGCGCGGTTGCAACCGCTGTACGAGCATTTTCCAGATCTGCTTTCGCCCGAACTTTCGACTCGAGTTGACGGGCAAACAAGTCCTGGATCGCTTTCCGAAAAGTGACATCGCGCAACAGCAATCGCACGACCTCCAGTCCATACTCCTTCAACTCACCTACTAATTTCTCGGGCACGCTGGTCAGCAGGTCATCGCGTTTCTCGTTGAGCTGTTCGCTGGGAATTCCGGCAATCAACTCACGCAAATACACTTGCGTCAAACTGTGCAGCAATTGCTCGGCTTCAACCGTGTAGTTGAAAGCACTGTGCAAATCAAACCGCTCGATGTATCTGTCGCTATCGCTGATACGGTATTCGATAATGTATGAAAAGCGCAACGCGACATTGTCCCATCGTTACAGGTGGCGGTTACCGTTAGATTCAGTTGTCCAGATGCGCGGCCTGCGCCAGGAGTTCAACCAATTCGTCCCTGGTAAGCGAGATCCTTCCTGAGCCATTGGTCGAGGTTTGAAAGCCAGTGGCTGCGGGTCGATCGCCGGAAGGACATGCAAGTTGCGTCTCATGAAGATATCCGCACGCCTGGCAACGCGCGCCTTCGCCGAGATAGCCGGCAGCTTCACGCACGTTAATGAGTTTCTCGATCGCTTCCGCCGGTAGATTTTTCGAGCCGCCCAGCATTCGCGCGAGGATCGCAATTCGGGCTGTATGCTCCAGTGTTTCCAAGCGATCAAACGCCTGCCACAGGTCCGAACCATAAGCGACCGCGCCGTGGTTGGCCATTAACAGTGCATTGTGATGTTTGACCAACGGACGCATTGCCTCGGTTAGTTCGTCCGTCGAAGGAGTTCCATAGGCGGCGAGTGGCACGCATCCCAGAGTCAGAATGACCTCCGAAAGAATTGGTTGGTCAATTGGAAGTCCCGCTACTGCGAAGGCGGTGCCGTGTGGCGGATGGGCGTGACAAACCGCACGGACGTCCGCGCGTTCCTCGTAAATCAGAAGATGCATCGCGAGCTCACTGGACGGCCTGCGATCCGTCAATGGTTTGCCTGAGGAATCAGTCACCGCCAGCGATTCCTCCGTCATCCGACCCTTGCAGATCATTGTCGGCGTCGCGACTATCCGGCCGTCGTCAAGCTTCACACTCACGTTGCCATCCGACGAGACCACGTAGCTGCGCTCGTACAACAACTGTCCGATGCGTACTATCTCTCGTCGTGCGGTTTGCTCGTCCATAGGGTGACTACAATTCGCGCTCGTTAAGCTCGACCAGTTCTTCCGTTCGAGCATTGACTTTCGCGTTGGTGACCGCGCCGGCCGGTGGTCGGGCGAGAAAATAAGACAACGACTCCAGCGAGGTGGTTAGATCAACAGTCTTAACCTTCACGTCCAGCCGCGAGTTTAAGGAAGCGGGTGCAAAGTTTAGAACGGCCTTAACGCCGGCCGCCATTATTTGGTTCAAGACCTTTTGCGCGGAGCGTGCCGGCACGGCGATCACCATCACATCGATGGCTTTCTCCTTGACCATCCCCGGCATTTTCTTAACGTCCTGAATTACAATTTGTTCTTCGCCAACCGGACGGCCGATCTTCTCAGCGTCGTTATCAAAGAGCGCTACCACGCTGAAATTCGATCGGCTAAAACCCTTGTAGTTGGCCAGCGCCGTACCCAACCTGCCTGCACCAGCGATGCCAACACGGTGTGGATGGTTGAGACCCAGAATCCTCGTGATGTGCTCGCTCAAGTCGGCGACGTAGTAGCCCACGCCCCGCACGCCAAATTCGCCGAAGTATCCAAGGTCTTTCCTGATCTGGGCAGAATTCAGGTTGAACTGCTCTGCCAGCGCCTGCGACGAAATGGTCTTGATTCCTGCGGCGGAAAGCGTGTTAAGACAGCGCAGGTAAACGCTCAACCGGTTGGTCGTCAATTCGGAAATCTTCTCTAACTTCATCTTGAGGGCCCGTTGTTAGTATAGACCCAACGCGGTGTGAATGGTAACAGTTGGGTTTCGAGTTTCGGATTTCGGGTTCCGAGTTACCAGCGCTTTGGATGTAATGGGGTCACGTATCCCGACGCGTCGGGATAGCGGGTGGGTCATTGCTGTAGAGTCAATCCGCGGTAGCCAGAACGCGAAACTTGGAAGTAACCGATTCATCAACTACAATCGCGGCCATCCAAAGCCCCGGGCTTCTACCTGCGCCAATGATTGCACACTTGTCCGGCAAACTCCTTTCCAAGCAAGCAACGTCTGTGATTCTTGATGTCGGTGGCGTGGGTTATGAGGTGACGATTCCGGTTTCTACGTTTTACGAACTCGAAGAGCCCGGCGCCAGCGTTCAGCTGCGGATCTACACACACGTCCGCGAGGATGCTCTTCAGCTATACGGCTTTAAAACGGCGCGCGAACGCGAACTCTTCCTCCGGCTAATCTCGGTAAGCGGTATTGGACCCAAACTCGGGATCACGTTGCTGTCAGGTATGAGCGCCGACGAAATGATTGCTTCAATTCGGACTAATAATCTCGCTCGATTAACATTGATTCCCGGCGTCGGGAGAAAAACTGCAGAGCGTCTGGTGATGGAACTGCGTGATAAAGTTGCTTCGCTTTCTTCTGCCGAACTGGAAGAAGAACTGGGAGCCAGGACGCCGGCGGGCGCCCCAGTGTTGACGGAAGACTCGATGCGCGCTGATGTGTTGTCAGCACTATTGAATCTGGGGTATCAGCGAAATGCCGCGGAAAAGGCTGTTACCTCAGCTATGGACGAAGGCGGCGACATTACGGTTGAGTTGATCCTGCGACGCAGCCTGCGCAAGCTCGCCAAGGCTTAAAGTCAAGCAAACTGTTTTGTTTGCAGCCGTGGCGCCAAAGTAACGCAAGCTATTAGCGTCGCCTTCAGTGTTTCGTCTCAGCAAACTAACCGTTTGCTTTACAAAAGTTATGTCTACCGAATCAGGACCAGCACGCGCACCGCTTAGCGATGAAGAACGACAGTTTGAGTTGACTGTTCGCCCAAACAAGCTCGCGGAATACATCGGCCAGAGCCAGGTAAAAGAGAACCTGCGCGTCTATATGAAAGCCGCGAGGCAACGAAAAGAAGCGCTGGACCATGTTCTGCTTACCGGCCCACCGGGTCTCGGTAAAACGACGCTCGCCCATATCATCGCCAACGAGATGGGCGCAGAATTACGTTCCACCGCCGGACCCGCGATCGAAAAAGCCGGCGATATTGCTGCGCTCCTGACGAATCTTCAGGAAGGCGATGTGCTTTTCATAGATGAAATTCACCGTTTGCTGCCGGCCCTGGAAGAAAAACTTTATCCGGCCATGGAGGACTACCAGCTCGATCTGCTGATCGGACAGGGAGCGGGCGCGCGATCAATCAAACTCGAACTGCCCAAGTTTACTCTAGTCGGGGCTACCACTCGTGCGGGGCTGCTTACCGCACCGCTGCGGGGCCGCTTCGGAATCATTTTTCACCTGGACTTTTACCCACATGAAGATCTGGAAGTCATTTGCAAGCGTTCCGCTGAAATCCTGGGTGTACAAATAGATGGGGAAGGTGCGCGCGAAATCGCCCGCCGGTCAAGGGGCACGCCACGCATAGTTAACCGTTTGCTCCGGCGCGTCCGCGACTACGCCGAAGTGGATTACGACGGTCGGATCACCCGGGAAGTCGCGAATCATGCACTGAACCGAATGGAAGTGGATACGTTTGGACTCGACGAGATGGACCGAAAGCTCCTGTTCACCATTATCGAGAAATTCAGTGGTGGGCCGGTAGGGTTGGGCACTCTATCTGCCTCAATCCATGAAGAAAAGGATTCCATCGAAGAGATCATTGAGCCTTATCTGATTCAGATTGGATTTCTTGACCGCACGCCACGTGGCCGTCAGGCCACCCGGCTGGCCTACGATCATTTCCGCCTGCAGCCTCCCAACTCCATCAAGCCTGGCCTGTTCGATTCTCGGTGAAGGATTTGCTAGGGTGTGTCCATTCATTGTTTTTCCCTAATTGCTCGAGGTTTTAATGAGAAGGCTTTCGTCATTCTCGCGACAGACTTTCGGCGTCCGAAATGCCGGTCCCTGGCGATCCATCGTGAGCCATTCGTTCCATCAGTTTCACGAGAACGATCTTTTCACTTCCGCCGCCGCCATGAGCTACTTCGGCCTGATGGCACTCTTTCCGTCGCTCCTCCTCCTGCTGGCAATTAGCAACCAGATCGACGCCGGCGCGGAAATGCTTCGACGTGCCGTCAATGTCTACCCTGGATCCAGCAACTTCCTCCGCGACACGGTGCGTTCGCTGTCATCCTTGGACAAAGGAGTGATTGTTACCTGCTTCATCGTCACGCTATGGGCCGGGTCGTGGGTATTCTCGGTTATCGAGCGCGCTTTGAATCGGATCTGGGGCGCGACTTCGCGAACTTTCTGGCACGGTCGGGCAATTACCATCGGGATGATCGGAATCGTTGGGCTGCTGCTGTCCGCGTCGGTGCTCTTAACTTCGTTTGTGATCGCTTTGCGTGAAGTGGCAAACCGGCTCTCACCCCGGCAGATCGCCCGATATCCCTTCTTGTTGTCGATGGGCAGCGTGTTCTGGCAGGGAGTTTATGCAGTCCTGAGTTTCCTGTTCACGGTCGTACTCTTTGTCATCGTTTATCGCTTCATGCCCAAGGCTGAGGTCACATTGCGCGACACGTTGCCGGGTGCGATTGTGGCCGGCCTCTTGTGGGAAGCAGCGAAGTACCTTTTTGCCTGGAGCCTCAGCTATTTTCACTACGACCAGATTTATGGCTCGGTTGGCGCTGTGGTAGCGGTACTGACCTGGAGCTATGTTTCCAGTTTGATATTGTTGTTTGGAGCACAGCTGACTGCGGTGTTTCACCGCGAACATCCCCACTTGCCGTCTCTCGAGTAGAACTGTCTTTCCCTCCATCGTTGCAATGCAAATCTCTGACTTTGACTACGACCTGCCTACGGAACTGATAGCGCAGCAACCGCTGGAGCGGCGTGATGCATCCCGAATGCTGGTTTTAGATCGTGAGAGACAAACTCTGGAAGATTCTGTGTTTGAGAAGCTTCCGGAGTACCTCCAGCCGGGCGACGTGATGGTCCTGAACAATACCCGGGTCTTTCCGGCGCGTTTGATCGGGCAACGCGACCCATCCGGCGGTCGGGTAGAGGTGTTGCTAACGCGTGAAATTGAACCTGCGAATTGGGAAGCACTGGTGCGACCGGCGCAGCGGCTGAAGAATGGAGATCGACTCCGTTTCGGTGATTCACAATTGCGGGCAGAAGTACTTGAGAGTTCAGAAAAAGGAATGAAGCTTCTCAGATTTGAAAATGCGGCTTTGCTGGAAGGCGTTGGTCAAACTCCGCTTCCACCTTACATCAAGCGGCCTGCAGGAAGTTCATTTGCAGATCGGGAGCGGTATCAAACGGTGTATGCCCGAAACAAAGGGGCCATTGCGGCGCCGACAGCCGGACTCCATTTCACTGAGGCAACAATTCAAGCGCTCCTCGAGCGTCAGATTCGCATCGAGGAGGTCACGCTTCATGTCGGGTACGGAACGTTCGAGCCGGTACGAGTCGATGAGATCAAAGACCACACAGTGGCTGAGGAAAGATTTCAAATTGGCGCCGACGCAGCGTCCACAATCAACGCCGGTCGGGCCAGCGGCGGGCGCGTAATCGCGGTAGGCACTACCACCACCCGCGCACTTGAGTCTGCCGCAGACAGCGAGGGGAAGGTCGAGCGGCGGGACGGGGAAACTGGTCTAACGATTACTCCGGGTTACGAGTTTCGCGCGGTCGATGGACTGCTGACAAACTTCCACCTTCCCCGTTCGTCGCTGTTGATGCTTGTGTCGGCGTTTGCGGGCCATGCTTTTACGCTAAACGCCTACCGGCATGCCGTTGCAGAGCGCTATCGTTTCTACAGTTATGGGGATTGCATGCTTGTGATCTAGTTATTAGTAAATCGAAGATGCTAAACTAGCAAACACGCCAGCGTGCCTTAACCGAACTGAATCGACATGGCTGTACTCAAGAAAATTCGCTCGCGGTGGTGGTCACCACCTTCGGACCCATACCCGCTTGAGGAAGAGCGAACCGCACCGGCGGCGGTCGGGACGCCTTACGACATTCGTCCGCTCACAATCTCGCACCTCGACGAATGCTGGCGACTCGACCAGCGCTGCTTTGTCGATGGCGAAGCCTACAGCCGGGAAACCTTCGAATACCTGCTGACGGCGCCGGAATCTGTTTCCTACCGCGTGGCCACTGCTGGTGGCGTGATGGTGGGTTTTGTCATCGGCCTGGTTGAACCCGATCACACCGGGCACGTCACTACCGTCGGAGTTGCTCCCGAACATCGTCGCAGACAGTTGGCCAAGCGTCTAATGGCCGAAGTAGAGAGGGGCTTCCGGAAGCGAAATGTGCGAATTGTCCGGCTGGAAGTAAGGTCTTTGAATATCCCGGCGCAAAAGCTCTATGAACGGCTGGGTTATTCTGTTACTCAGCGCTTACCAAAATACTATTCAAATGGCGGGGATGGATTGTTAATGCTGAAGTCCCTGGACTAGGACTGGGATCTAGATCTGAGATCTGAGATCTGAGATTTGAGATTTGAAATTTGAAATCTGAGATCTGAGAAATTTGAGATCTTAGACCTGAAATCCCGCTCAGCCCTTACGCAATTCCGTCAACACCTGTTTCGCAACTGCCTTCAAAGTGTCAAATACCCCTGCGCCCGTGGAGGCGACGGCTTCAACCACAGGTTCTTGCTTTCTTTGCAGCTCTGCGGTGAGATCGGCGACCGGAATCACATTTGGCAGGTCGCGCTTGTTGAGTTGAAGCACGTAAGGAATCTTCATCAGGTCGTAACCCTGAGTCTTGAGATTCTCTTCCAAGTTATAGAGCGACTCCACATTCGCGTCCATTCTCTCTTCCTGGGAGTCGGCAACGAAAACGACCCCGTCCACACCCTTCAGGATTAGCTTGCGAGAGGCGTCATAAAACACCTGGCCGGGAACCGTGTAAAGATGAAACCGCGTCTTGAAACCACGCACCGTCCCTAACTCAAGGGGCATAAAGTCGAAAAATAGTGTCCGGTCAGTTTCTGTTGCGAGGCTGATTAGCTTTCCACGCGCCTGTGGGGCGGTGGCCTCAAAAATGTGCTGCAAGTTTGTGGTCTTGCCGCAGAGCCCGGGACCGTAATAAACGATCTTGCAATTAATCTCTCTGGAGGCGTAGTTGATAAAGGTCATAAGATACTCTTGCTATTTGAAGAGACTATCGATGTCTTCGTCCGTGATTTCGGCGAACGGCGAGTCAGAAATGTCGAATTCGGCATGGGTGATCTCATGGATCATCGCCGCTAACTGCATCGCCACTTGCTTGCTTCTGAGTTTGACGAGCCCGAGGCTTGAGCGTTCGTCGAATACCACAACCAGCAACAACCGGCCGATGACGGAGATATGAATGCTCTCTCGCTCGCCCTCATGGGACAGAGTCGGAAACTCCTTCTCCCCAATCAGCTGAGCCATGCCGCCGGTGGCGGCGACATTTCCAGCTGCTAGCGACGCCAGGCTGGTTGTGTCGAGATTTCCGATTTCACCCTGAACGGCGATTTCCTGGCCATCCTTGTCCACGAGAAAAACGACCCGTGCCGCCGCGTCCAGACGGAGTCTGGCGAGGACGGCTTTTATCTCGTGGTACTGACGCTCACGGAGCAGAATAGGCGTGTCTGCCATTGATACGGTCTCTGTGAAAAGGTTCGGGAGGAAAGAAACAACTGGCGGGCGCTGATTCGATTATTCAGCTGCTCATTCGGGTCAAGCCGCTGAATGCAAAGCGGTTTCTTCGTGACCGTGCCGCCCTGGAACGGCAAAATTTAATGGCCAACGAAGCCAGAAAGCAATGTAGCACAGCCAACAATGTGCTTCAAGTGTTTTTCTATGTTGGTCAATTTGGCTCTCGGAAGCCGGTAAAGCGGGGCAAATTTTCCTTTTGCATTGATTAGGACGGGCAGGCTATGTTACTCTCCCACACTAACTTCGCAGCGTTTACGGCCGCATCTACCCTTATCATCTTGAAGCTTCCATGAGCGCAGTAACAAAAGGTTTGAGACGTTCGACGTCACGTGGCGGAGCTCGTCGCGTAACAGCGAAGTCTGGCTCCAAGAGCCGTGCGAAGAAAGCTGAGCGCCCAAAGGCCAGGCGAGCGGTCGCTCATAAAGCTCCGGCCAGGAAGACTGTCAAAGCTGCGTCAAAGAGCAAGTCTGTCAAGAAGACCGCGCCGAAACGGTCGCCTGCACCAAAACAACGCGCCGCGAAGAAGACTGCCGCTAAGAAGGTCGCTCCACGCAAGTCAACCTTAAGCACACAGAAGAAGTCCGTGCTGCCGAGAGTCAAAACGACTCAAAAGTTGGCGGCTGTCCGCGCACATCGACCCGCACCCGTCGCTCCGCCACCGCCACGTCAACCGACCGTTGACGAGTCGGCGGCGCTTAAGGCTTTTGAGCGGGCACACAAGGAGTTTACCCACGGTCGCTTCGGCGAGGCACGGACTCAATTTCGCGCGCTCCTGGAGAAGTATTCGAAGGTCTCTGAAGTAGCGGCCCGGTCGCGAACCTACCTGGCGGTTGCTGATGCCCGTCTCAGAACTGAGAGCATGCTGCCTCGCGATGCAGACTCACTCTATGACCGTGGAGTCATTGAGTTAAACCGTGGTGAGTATGTCGCCGCCCAGGAGATGTTTGAGCGCGCGCTGAAACGAGAACCTGAAGCTGCGCACATCCATTATGGTCTTGCAGCGACTCGGGCACGGCTTGGTTCGCTCGATCTTGCAATTCAATCGCTCCAACGCGCGTTGGATCTGCAACCCACGCTACGGGTTCGAGCTCAACACGATCACGATCTCACCTCGTTGCGAAACGACCCGGACTTCGACCGGCTTGTTTTCCAACCGCGCATCTAGTGTCTGCGTCAATCCAACTCGTTTCAACCCCGACTTCAATAGACTATTCAGTTTCAAAGGCTTCACCTTTTAGGTATGATTCTGCGAAGCGCGATTGCGCGTCAGGCCAGGGAGAATCTTGAGTTTGTCTTATTCAGCAGCAAATTCATCAATAAGAAATCGCGGTCTTAACCTCGTAGCACTCGGGGGAGGCACCGGGCTTTCAACACTGCTCGGTGGTCTTAAGCGAATGGTTGGTGACCGCCCTTCAGACGAGCTATGGATTGAAAGCCTCTCAGCCGTCGTGACTGTCTCCGACGACGGAGGGAGCTCTGGCCGCCTAAGAGAGGAGTTGCAAATGCTCCCGCCGGGAGACATTCGCAACTGCATGATCGCGCTATCTGAGGACTCGACTCTCCTCTCGCGTCTGTTCCGTCATCGATTTCGCGGCGAGGGAGAATTGGGTGGGCACAGCTTCGGCAACCTTTTTCTGGCGGCGCTAACCGAAGTTACCGGTGATTTCATCGAAGCCGTCAGATTGTCGTCGGACATTCTTGCCAGCAAAGGGCACATTTATCCGGCTACGATTAGCGATGTCCGGCTGGTTGCGGAACTTGAAGACGGTAACATCGTTCGCGGCGAGACTCAGATTTCGGCCTCCCGGACCCCGATTCACCGGCTGCGACTGGAGCCTGAGGAATGTTTGCCTCTGCCCCAGGTATTGAAAGCGATTCGGGCGGCTGACGTAATCACGGTGGGTCCCGGTTCGCTCTACACCAGCATCTTGCCAAACTTGCTGGTAGCCCGAGTGTCACAGGCAATCGGCGAAAGCGGAGCAACCAAGATCTTCATCTGCAACCTGATGACCCAGCCCGGTGAGACGGACAACTATTCGGCTCGCCAGCATCTGGAGACAGTCAAGCGTTATGCCCCGGAGATCCACTTCGAATACGTGATCGTCAACGACAAGCGCATTACTCCGGATCAATCGGAGCGCTACGCTCTGGAAGGCGCCCACCAGATAGGCGTTGATGACGACTCGCTCGACAACGCGCTCGAGCACTCGGCGCAGATTGTCCGCGCCCATTTGCTCGAGGATGGTGAGAAGGTGCGTCACGATTCCGCCCACTTAGCTCGTGTTGTGCTAGCCTGCAAGCGGCAAGCTATCAAGCAGCCTGCCGTGCCCGCATAACCATGGAACCCATCAAGAAAGACCCGCCTTTGTCGCTGAAAACCGATCAACCGCTCGATGTGCTCGTTCTTGCAGCCGGACTGGGAACCAGAATGAAATCCGGCCGGGCCAAGGTCCTCCACAAGTTAGGGGGCCTGCCATTGATTACTTACGTTGTGCGCACCGCGGATTCACTCAACCCTCGAAAGATCTATGTGATTGTTGGACATCAGGCCGCGGAAGTTGAAACTGCGGTTAGAGATGCGGCGGCGAGTTCGATTGAATTCGTAAAGCAAACTGAACAACGCGGAACTGGTGATGCGGTCATGGCCGCGCGCAGTAGACTCGAGAACGCCGGCTCACTGGTAGTCGTGCTTTCCGGCGACGTTCCTCTGCTGAAGCCGGAGACGCTGCGAGCGTTCATTGACCATCACAAGGCTGGTGGCGCCGCTTGTTCCATACTGAGTGTGCGTCTGGACAATCCCACCGGCTATGGCCGGATTGTTCGCGACGTTAATGACAACTTCACTCGAATTGTCGAGCAAAAGGACGCAACACCGGCAGAGCAGCAAATTAAGGAAATCAACTCGGGAATATATTGCTTCGACGGCACTCAACTGTTCGGCGCGCTCGAGCGAGTCAAACCGGCGAATAATCAAGGCGAGTTTTATTTAACCGACGTGCCCGGGATACTCTTGTCTGACGATGCGAAAGTGGATGTCTTTCTTCACTCCGATGCGCGTGAAGTTTATGGTGTCAACACCCGCGCGGAACTGGCCGAATTCGAAAATCTTTTGCGTCGCAATACGATTCGCCGACTCATGGTCGACGGTGGCGTGACTTTTATCGACCCGTCGCATGCGTACATTGGCGCAGAGGCGAAGGTCGGACGTGATTCAGTTATCTATCCGGATGTTTCGATCGAGGGCAAGTCAGTCGTCGGCGAGGGTTGCGAGATTCGATCGGGCACGCGCATAACCAATTCTCGCCTCGGAAACGACGTCGTGGTAAAGGACCATTGTGTCATCATCGATTCGGAGATTGGATCGGGTTGTGCGGTTGGACCATTCGCGCATTTGCGGATGAACGCCTGGCTTGAAGAAGAATCCGTCGTCGGCAATTTCGTGGAAGTTAAGAAGTCGCGACTCGGTCGAGGCTCCAAGTCGATGCATCTGACTTATCTGGGCGATGCGACAATCGGAGAAAACACCAACATCGGCGCCGGAACGATCACTTGTAACTATGACGGCAAGGACAAGCATCCGACCGTGATTGAAGATAATGTAAGAATCGGATCTGACACCATGCTGGTGGCGCCGGTCAGAGTTGGCAAGGGCTCGGTAACTGCAGCCGGTTCGGTGGTTACTAAAGACGTTCCGCCCGACACGCTCGTGGCGGGCGTTCCGGCGGTTGTTAAGAAACATCTCAAAGAGAAAGCACCAACTATCGCGAGACCCGCTGCGGCCGGTGGCGGGGGCGCGGGACGGAAAAGTAGAAAGGGACGATGAAGCGCGAAGGTTGATTCATCCTTCATCCCTCATCCTTCATCCTTTGATTTATGTGCGGAATCGTTGGTTACGTCGGAAACAAGCAGGTTGTGCCGTTAATTATTGACGGCCTGCGCAAGCTCGAGTATCGCGGCTACGACTCGGCTGGAATTGCCGTGGTCAATGAAGGTCACGATCTCGAGATTCGCCGCGCCGAAGGAAAACTGCGCAACCTCGAGGAAGCGATTCGTCTGAGTCCACTTGACGGCACCTACGGCATTGGTCACACGCGCTGGGCCACGCACGGACGCCCCACCGAAGAGAACGCCCACCCGCACCGTGATTGCACCGGACGGGTCGTGGTCGTTCACAACGGTATCATCGAAAATTACCTGCAGCTCAAAGAACGGCTGCGACAGACCGACCACCAGTTTGTGACTGAAACTGATACCGAGATCATCGCGCACTTAATCGAGGAATACCTTAAAGAAGATAGCAACTTTGAGAAGGCCGTGCGGCGTGCAATGCAGGACCTTCGCGGCATCTTCGCCCTCTCAATCATCAACGCTGACGAGCCGGATACGATCATTGCGGTGAGGCAGGGCCCTCCCGTCGTCATAGGTCTCGGCGACGGCGAATTTTTTGTTGCGTCCGACATTCCACCAATTCTTCAGCACACTCGCGACGTGTTCTTCCTGGGCGATGGTGAAATGGCCATCATCAACAAGGATGCCGTACGCGTTACTGATTTCGAAGCAAACTCAGTGCAACCGTCGATCCAGCGCATTACCTGGGATCCAATCATGGCGGAAAAAGGCGGCTTCAAGCATTTCATGCTGAAGGAAATTTACGAGCAGCCGCGTTCCGTGCGTGACACTCTGCAGGGCCGGATTTCGCTGGACACCGGGAAAGTCTTTCTCGATGAGATGAAAAACATCACCGAGGCCGACTTCAAGCGATTCAGCTCAATCAAGATCGCCGCCTGCGGCACCTCCTGGCACGCAGGACTGGCGGGCAAGTACATGATCGAGCAGCTCGCTCGTGTTCCAGTAGATGTGGACTACGCATCCGAGTTTCGTTATCGCGATCCGGTGATGGACGAAAGCACGTTACTGCTGGTGATCTCCCAATCGGGCGAGACAGCCGACACCATCGCCGCACTCAGAGAAGCTCAACAAATCGGTTCCAAAGTGCTGGCGATCTGCAATGTGCAGGGTTCAATGATTACGCGCGAAGCCGACGGCACGATCCTGACGCATGCGGGGCCCGAAATTGGCGTCGCCTCCACCAAGGCCTTCACATCTCAGATGGTGGCGCTCTACCTGCTCGGACTCTACCTTGGCGAGTTGCGTGGCGCCCTGTCGGAAACCGAAGCAAAGCACCATGCGCAACAACTGGCTGAATTGCCGGTCAAGCTCGAACATCTGCTAAACGATTCCGACAACATTGAAGAACTGTCGAAGGAGTTTTTCCGAGTTACCGACTTCCTCTATCTCGGCCGTGGCATCAATTTCCCGGTGGCGTTGGAAGGGGCCCTAAAATTGAAGGAGATTTCTTACATTCACGCGGAGGGTTATCCGGCGGGCGAGATGAAGCACGGCCCCAACGCGTTGATTGATGAACGTCTCCCGGTGATGTTTATCAACACTCGCGAAGAGGGTAATCGCTCATCGGAGCTCCGGTACGAAAAGACGCATTCAAATATTGTTGAAGTAAAAGCGCGTGAGGGTATTGTAATTTCGGTTCTTACTGAAGGCGACACTATGTCGGCGGAAGAATCGAACTACGTCATCGAAATTCCACCATCGAGCGATCTGCTTTCTCCAATCCTGTCGATCATTCCACTTCAGCTACTGGCCTATCACATTGCCGTGCGCCGCGGTTGCGACGTTGACCAGCCTCGCAACCTGGCAAAGTCAGTAACGGTTGAATAAAAACAATGTAGCGCAAAACTGTTGTTAGTTTGCGTTTGCGTCCGGTGGAAGCCGCGTTGACATTCCGAACCCCCGCAAACTAACAGTTCGTTACGTTTCCTGGCGATTTGTTTCTCTAACGGGCAGCCCGAATCTGCGAACCAGACCCGTCACCACCAGCGTTCCGAAGATGGCGAGGAGGCCAACCAGCATTGCGGCCGCTCCGACGGGACTTATCCTCTCCGGCGCTCGCAGGAACTCAGTCAATGGTCCTTCAGCACTTTGTTGATAGGCTTCGCCGTCGGCAGTGCGGATGGCAGACTCCAACCGTTCGCGGCTCGTCGCAAGTATTTTCAGCTGGGCACGCACACCGTCTCTTTCGATGGTAAGTTGACGACGACGAAACTCTCTCAGATCCTCTGGTCTGGTTGAACCAATGCCGGCTAACGAACGTTCGATGTTTTCCGGTTTCAAATCCTCGTCAAGTTGACGCGCGCGATTCTGCAAGCCGGCTTCCTTCGCCTGAACGTCGAACAGCCTGGCGCGCAAATCTTCCGCAGCCTGTGCGGCACTGTCTGACTGTGCTACGGCGCTCGATGCCGAAACTGAAATCAAAGCCACAAAAAGAATCAAAGTTAATTGGAGTTTCATCTTGATAACCTCACTCTGCGAGGTGTTTGTTTGCTTAAACCGGGCAAAAGCCCTAACTCCCCTTGTCCGTTAGCTGTCCCTCACCTGTTAACGCGCAGTCCGACCGCCAAAAGGGTCACGTTCAGCCCTCGCAGGTAGTAGCCGGTGGTCGGAACGAAGTGGAGAGCACCGGATCTCGATAGAAAAGAGAATTGCACCCGGGAGAGCCTGTCGGAAAAAGAGCGATCAGGAGTACCGCGAATTCAGCCCGGAGGGCTGAACGACTTTCTCGAATAGGCTCACCCGGGGTAAACCCTACTTAGCCCGTCTTCTCTCTTCCTCCAGCAGCCTTTTCTTGCGTTCCAATCCCCAGCGATAACCACCAAGACTCTTATCCTCGCGAATCACGCGGTGACAAGGAATCACCAGCGCAACCGGATTTGTCGCACATGCGCGCGCCACTGCTCTCACCGCCTTCGGCTGTCCGATCGCCTTCGCAACCTCGCCATACGAATACGTCTCGCCGGCGGGAATCGCGCGCAACTGTTCCCACACCTGCTTCTGAAAGGCGGTAGCCTGGATATCAAGTGGAAGATCAATATGCGGACTCTTGTTGCTCAAACTGTCGATAATGGCTTTCACCGCTGAGGCCAGTGGTTTCTCATCGCGGCGAACCTCCGCAGCGAAAAACTCACTCAACAAATCATCAGTAAGCCGAGCCTCAGAATCACCGAGCTTCACCGAACAGACTCCCTTGTTCGTTGCCGCCACCAGCAGAAATCCCAACGGGCACTTAACAATTGTGTAGTTAATCACGGCGCCGCGCCCGCCCTTGCCATAGGTCGCGGGCGTCATCCCGAGTTGAGACGACGCGCGCTCGTAGAGTCTGCTGCTGGAGCCATATCCTGCGTCATAGATTGCGCTGGTGATTCCGTCCCCCGCGCGAACGCCCTGTTTGAATCTGCTGATGCGACTGGCTTCAGCATACTGACTCGGGGTAATTCCCATGATGTTCTTGAAAGTCCGCTGAAGATGGAAAGAGCTGACGCCGACCTGTTCACTCAAAGCTGCGAGCGTGAGAGCCTCACCCTGGTTGTTTTCAATCAAACGACAAACTTGCTGCGTCATTTCCACCTGTGGATCGGCGACCCGTACTTTGCGAGGATGACAACGAAGACAGGCGCGAAAGCCCGCCTGTTCGGCTGCCTCCGGCAACAGGAAAAACGAAACCCGATCGCGGCGCGGTCGCCGGGCAGGACAGGACGGGCGACAGTAGATCTTGGTCGAGCTGACGGCGAATACGAACCGCCCGTCAAAGCGGCTGTCTCTGGCCGCAACTGCGTCCCAAAATTCTTCGTCTCTGCCTGGCAGCATTGTCATTTGTTTATTCAGCACAGCACTCACAATAACACCTCCGAGCTTGAAGTCATTTTGTACAGGGGAATACTAGTAAAAGCGCTCGAAGGGTTCTATCCGGATATTGCGGTCAAACTGAGCCTTTCAGCGGTCTTCAGAAGTCGTTCAATTCCCAACCGTTTTAGGCGCCACGTCGATGACCAGTCTGGCTGGATTAGATAACTCCAGAACCCGGTATTGACTTGGTGAGCCCACGCCCATTAGCCATTGAACTTCCGCTTCAAAATCGCAGATGATCTTAAGTTCCTTGATCAACGGGAATCCGAGTTTCTGATGGCGATTGGTTATTGTGGCCGCTCCTGATTCTGAATGCGCATGCGCGGGTTGAATCTCAATCAATATAAATCGATCACCCGAAATCGAAACAACCTCGCCAGCGCCACAATCTCTGGCCGGGTTTTTGAGGTATTCGACGCGGTAACCGGGTATAAACGCACCTTCAAACTCAAATACCACGCGATCGAAGTTCGGATGTCTCGCCGATCTTACTTCCCTCACAATTACGGGTTTCATGCCGGAGCCGTAAAACGACTGGCCTATTCGCCCTTTGGGCCAGCCTCGTAAACGAGGCATTTTCGAATTTCACGAACTACTCTGTGTTTGACCGCAACACACAATTACACCACCACCGGAACCATGGACCAGTTAGGGCACGCGTCTATTGGTGTGATTAAATGTTCTTTTCCTGATCATGGATTTCCTGGCTGACTTAAATCCTGAACAACGCATCGCGGTTCAACACACCGACGGCCCCCTCTTGATTCTCGCCGGCGCCGGCTCGGGGAAAACGCGTGTGATTGCTCATCGCATCGCCTACCTCATCGCTGAGAAAGGCATAGCGCCGTGGAACATCGTGGCAGTCACGTTTACCAACAAAGCTGCTGAAGAGATGAGACTGCGAGTGCAAAAGCTCCTGCGCGGGCAGGAACTGCCCAGTGCACCGCTGGTTTCAACGTTTCACAGTCTGTGTGTACGCATCCTCCGTCAGGACATTGAAAAGTTAAATGAGAACTACACGCGGACGTTCACCATCTACGATCAGGACGATTCGCAACGGCTGATCAAGAACTGCATCAAGGATCTGGGCCATGACGAAAAGCAACTCGGAGTCCGCGCGACTCAGAGCGCCATCAGTGCCGCTAAGAACCGTGGTGAAGACGTCGAAGCATTTGCGGCGCGCGCAGACTACCAGGACGAGCGTCGCGCGGCCATGGCCCGCGTCTACCAGACCTACGAAGAGCGCCTTCACGCTAACAACGCCCTCGACTTCGACGATCTGCTCATCAAGACCGTGCGCTTACTGCGCAACGTTCCGGAAGTTCGCCAGAAATACAACAACAAGTTTCGCTACATTCTGGTCGATGAATACCAGGACACAAATTCACTCCAGTTTGCCCTGATAAGCCTGTTGACTGAGAAGCAACAAAACATTGCCGTGGTGGGCGACGAAGATCAGTCAATCTACAAATGGCGCGGCGCTGACATTACCAACATCCTCAACTTTGAGCAGCATTTTCCCAACACCAAGACAATTCGACTCGAGCAAAACTATCGTTCCACCCAGACGATTCTGGACGTGGCCGGCGCAGTGGTTAAGAACAATATCGAACGCAAGGGAAAGAACCTCTGGACCTCGAATCCGCGGGGCGAACGGGTGCGCTACTACCAGGCCTTTGACGCCGATGCAGAAGCGCGTTGGGTAGCGTCGAAGATCCTGGAGCATCGTCGCGACGAATATGACTTGCGCGCCGCGGTGTTATACCGGACGAATTCCCAGTCACGCGTGTTCGAAGAAGCGATGCGCCGCGCCACCCTGCCGTACAACATCGTGGGTGGCTTCTCGTTTTACGAACGCATGGAAGTGCGTGACATCATCGCCTATCTGAAGCTGGCGCTGAACCCGACTGATTCGATTGCCTTACAGCGAGTAATAAACAGTCCCCCGCGCGGGATTGGCAAACAAACTCTCGACGTGCTCACGCGACGGGCAAATGATCACGGTCTTTCACTCTGGGAAACGATCTCGCTGGTTATTGAAAAGCCGGACGGCCTAAGCCTGCGCGCCGTGTCGGCGCTCAAGAGCTTCCGCAGGATTATTGTCAAGCTTGGGGAGATGGCTGGAGTTGTCCAAAGTCCAACGTCCAACGTCCAAAGTCAAGCGTCCGATGTCCAGACTCAGAGCTTCAACAACAATGGCAGCGGAAACGACTTGGGCGTTGGTAAGACAAAATCCGAAATCCGAAATTCGCAATCCGAAATTCTTCCCGAAATTCTTCCCGACCTTCCTTCGGATATCGTCAAGGCCGCGATCATCGAAACCGGCTACGAACACGCCCTCAAGAGCGAGAAGACCGACGAAGCGGAAGCGCGTTTGGAAAACTTGCAGGAACTTGTTAACGCCGCAGTCGACTACGACGACCAGGGCATCGAAGGCCTGCGCGACTTTATAGATCACTCCGCCTTAGTCTCCGATCAGGATCAATACAAGCGCGACGCTCCGGTCACCCTCATGACCGCACACTCCGCCAAAGGTCTCGAGTTCCCTGTGGTGTTTATTGTTGGGCTCGAAGATGGCCTGCTCCCACACTCCCGCTCCGCTGCCGATCTGGCCGAGCTGGAAGAAGAGCGCCGTCTTTGTTACGTCGCGATGACTCGGGCGGAGAAGTACCTTTATGTCACCCACGCGATGAAGCGTCGAGTCTACGGTGAAGAATTGGCGTCGGAGCCGTCACAGTTTCTAAATGAGATGCCGCTCGATCTGATGGAAGATTTGTCACTGGGCAAGTCGTGGCTCTCTTTCGCGCGCGGCCCATCAGCCGTTGAACGGGAAGATGAGGAACAGAGCGGCCATCGAAAAGAGAAGAACAAGTACACCGGCAAGACCTATGACAGCGTTGACTCAATCGCCGAGTTTTTCAAACAGCGCGCCGCGCAGCTCGGCAACACCGGTGGCAGTTTTACCTCCAGGGGCAGTAGCCCGAACCGGGGCAGTAGCTCGAGCAGGGGCAGTAGCCCGAGGGGCAGTAGCCCAACCATCAGGAAGGGCTTAGGTAGTAGCCCAACCATCAGCAAGAACGTTGGCGATGACCACAACCCCGGGCGAAGTAATGCGTCGTCTCAAGCGCGTTCGTCTTCCCCTTTACCCTTTACCCCTTCCGCTTCCCCTTCCGCTTCCCCTTCCCCTTCCAAGTCAGAACCATCCTCGCCGGCTGTTAATTCGTCCGACTTCGTTCCCGGCTCTTACGTCAAGCATGCCAAGTATGGCCGAGGTTTAGTCCTGAGGCGCGAAGGTGCAGGCGATTCTCTCAAGCTGACGGTTACCTTTCCCGGCTACGGCCAAAAGAAGCTGATAGAAAAATACGCTGGCTTGGAAAAAGCGTAGCCAGACTTTCGTCGGGGTCGCACTCCGTGTGCCTCCCCTACAATCCCGTCCCATGTTCTATTCCATAACGTTCATTCGTGAATCATATCGTCGCATTACTTCCCGGAATCCGGCTTGCGCAAGCAAATTCCATGCTGGAACAGGAGTTGCACAACCCAGAGAAGAACAAGCTCTTCCCGGGGACAGCAAATATCCAGTAAGGGGAATATCAATGAAACTAAGCTATAAGGGCCTGGTTACTTCCGGGGCGCTCGCCGTTGCCGTGTTTATCGGAGTGACGGACGTTTCGCTCGCGCAGGGACGTCGCGGCCGAGGACAGGAACGCCCTCAAGAGAGTCAGGAAAATCAAGCACAATCCAATCAAGAAAAACAAGAAAAAAAGGACCAGCAGGATGCTCGTCGCCGAGAGCGGCAGCAACAGCAGGAACAGCACCAGCAAGCTCAACAGTCGAGACAAAATCAGCGCCAGGCTGAGCAGCAGCAAGCCGCCCAGCAGCGCGCCGAGCAGCAGCGTCAGCGTGATGCACAACGCGCCGCTCAGCCGGCTGAGTCAAATCAGCGCTGGGAACAGAATCGCCAGCGTGTCCAGCAGAATCAGGAAGAGCAGCAACGGCGCTGGGAACAAAATCGCCAGCGCGTCCAGCAGAATCAGCAAGAGCAGCAACGGCGTTGGGAACAGAATCGCCAGCGCGTCCAGCAAAATCAGGGAGAGCAGCAACAGCGTTGGGAACAGAACAGACAGCGTGTTCAACAGAATCAGGAACAACAGCGCGTGGAACAACGACGCCTGGAACAGCAACGACTGGAGCAGCAACGCCGTCAGCAACAGACTCAACAGAGCCCGGATTGGCAGCGCTCCGAACGTCGTCAGCGTGAACAGCAAGGTCGCGACTGGTCCAATCGCTCAAACAACAATCAGCGAGATTGGCGCGCCTATCAGGAGCGTCGTGCTAACCAGTATCGCCAGGAAATATATCGCCGGCAGGGTTACGCCTTGCAGCGGCAGCGCTTGCTCGAGCAGCAGCGACGCCTGGCGCAACTGCGCTACCAGCAGCACTATTTCGAGCGCTTGAGACGAGACCAATTGCGTCTGCAAAGCTGGCGCTACAGCGACTATGGACCATACAACTATCGCTACAATCGTGGCGGCAGTTATTACGAAACCAACCGTTATGGAGCAGAGATGCTTAGGCGCGCGGTCAACGACGGTTACGAAGAGGGTTTCCGTGCGGGCCAGGCCGATCGCGAGGATGGCTGGAGATATTCTCCTGAAGACGCCATCGGCTATCAGGACAGCAGCTACGGGTATGATGGCTACTACGTTGACCTGAGCGAGTATCAATACTACTTCCGTGAGGGTTTCCGTCGTGGCTATGAAGACGGTTACTACGGCCGCTATCAGTACGGACGTAATTCAAACGGCACGGTCGGCATCCTTGCTGCGATCCTGGGGCAGATCTTGAATCTGCAACTGATCAACTAGCAGAGTATTTGCCGTGTCCTCATTCAAAAGGGGCGTCCCTCGGTGGTGGGGCGCCCCTTTTCCTGTCCAATCTGTAGGGGCGTCATTATTGGTGACATCCTTCGCACGTTTGGACAGGACTTATCTTGAACACACACACAACCAGCCCGCGGCGGCAATAATTAACCCCAAACATACGTCGCGACCTTCCACACGATCAGTTAGTGACCGGTGTTGTTGTCGATAGAGAATCGAAGGGGGATTCGGAAATGCCTCGTTTAGGAGGCTGGCCCGAAGGGCCTATTAGGCCAGTCGTTTTACGGCTGGTGAGTGAGCGCCACGGTAGCTTTTTTGAGAGGCCGTTTCACCGGCCTGTCACATTGATCGCCGTCTATGAAAAAGGCCGCTGAAGCGGCCTCGACCAAAATAATCTTGGCTGGTGAACCAGCCCTTCAAACGGCTGGCCTAACGGCCCCGCGGGGCCTGCCGCCTTGAAGGCGGCACGGTTGTGTAATCCCGTTCGACGACGTTTGTGTGAACAAATCGGGTGTTGATTATCAAGTGATCCTTACAGATCGTTTTCATGAGATCCTGGAGGGAAGCCCAGAGTTTTGTAACGTTAGAACATGAATCGTGACGATGACCCCATAAGGCGCCGGTTCGCGGCGGCCAACGCAATTTCTGATTGACCGTTAAGCGTGAGAAGCCTTACGGCCGCCTGGCGGACTTTGACGTTCTCGTGTTTCTCGATTGCTTGCACCAGGGGCGTTACCTCGCCGGTCTTGGCCAAGATAAACAGGAGTCCCAATGCCTGGTGAGTGCTTTCTCGATCGTGGCTTGCCAAGTCCTCTACCGCTCGGCTCGCCAGGCCCGATCCAACCATCGCTCCTCCGATTTTTTGACAATGATCCGGTGAGCCGTCCTCAATGGCGCGACTGAAAAACTCTGCGCAGCGTTGAGGTTCAAGATCATAAAGTGCGCGCGCGGCCGCGTTGCAAACTTCCGGCGAGTCATCATCGAAAAACTCGGTTATCAAACTGAAGGCCTCTTGCTCGCCTGACATGGCCAGCCCAGCCACCGCCTCGACGCGTTTTGCCGGATCCGAGACCTCGGGCGGCACCGGGATCCCGAAAGCCGCTTCCGCATAATCATTTCGAATCACCATCAGACTTTGTTGCGTGCTGATCGGAACGCCAGAGTTAAAGTCCGGGGATGAGCCGGCGGCTTCATTTCCTGACCTACGGTCTCCGGTTCTTCGCTCACCCGCAGAACTGTGATCAAAAGGGAGTGTCGCTTGATTGGGATCACCGGATTGGCTGTCGGGTTGACCGGTCGCTCGCTCCTGCATCTCCAGCTCTAGCCGGGTGCGCAATGCTTCGAACTCCGCCAATCGGACTTCGTGGTCGGCGTTGGGCGCCGCGGGTTTCTCTTCCAGGCACCGCTGTTCATCTCGAATCAGACGAATGAGTTCTTCAAAAAGGTTTTGTTCATCGGCGGCTAGTTGTTGGACCTCAGCTTCGAGCCGCACGCGCTCCTCCGCAACCTCACGCAGCGTTTCTTCGGTGGTTCGTATTCGTTCGAGGGCGGCCTTGAGGTGATCGAGGCGCTCACTCTCCGAAGCAAGCATCGCATTTAGCGGACCCACCCTCACGGCCGGGTCGCCAATGCGATTGAGAGCTTCAGCCGCAGCGCGGCAAACTTCCGGTGAACTGTCGAAGAGAGCGGCGATTAAGTGGGGGGTTGTGAGTTTGCTGCCGACCAATCCAAGCGTGTGAGCGTCGGCGGCCCGTTCTGCGGCAGACTTACCGCTGCGCAGGCCACGTATGGTCTCTTCCAGAAAGCCCCGGTCGATGAAGGTTTCCCGCGCTCGTTCCTGGCTGTTGATATCAGGGCTTGTCATGGCAGCCAACAATTCCGCGGCCACAGCATGCCGGGTCTCAGGTTCGGGGAATTCGACTACGGAGTTTTCGACGATGGGGGATTCGACGACAGGGTTCCCAGGGCGGCTGGCGAGAAAATCTCTCATCTCACGAACAGCGTCGACTGAAGGGAGCGTAGAAGATTGAGCACTCATCGAAGACTGACTATTCGTTGACGGTTGACTACTCATCAAAACCTAACGAGTCATCTAGCCTGATGTCCTGTTCGACGGACCAAAGTCCAGATTCTCCTAATAGAGATAAGAGTATTGGCCGCCTCCTTCTACATAACGCCACGGATTTTAGCTGCTTTTTGTGATTTCAGGGACAAAAACTTTTGTGGGGCATGCTGACTGACGAATCCTGGTTGGCCCATCTGCCTCCTGCCTCCTGCTCCTGCCTCCCGCCTTCTGCCCCCTGCCGGCTGCCAACTGCTTCATTATCGCGCTATAATCCGCCAAACAACTTTCCCGACTCACAAGGAGAAATTGCCATGCGACATTCACGCTACCTCTTCACCCTTTTACTCATTACGTTTGGCGCTGCATTGCTCATCGCGCCACCTCGCAGTCGCGCCATCACGTATGGGTTCGTCGATACCAACGGCACGTACAGCAACGTGGGCGCGTTCATTGTTAAGTCGCCCACCACGGGACAGATTTTTCCAATCTGTTCGGGCACGCTGATCACGCCAAACGTTTTT
>JAXIOV010000062.1:0-4564 GCA_045403245.1 Pyrinomonadaceae bacterium
CAACCAGTTGCGTCAGTTTCAGGACATGGAGTCGTTGCAGGCTTACGGCTACGATGCCAGCACGGCGCAGAACATTACGACTACGCAGTTGGGGATAATGTCGATAGGGAGCAAAATGCCCGAGAATCCCCCGGGATAAAGTGAAGGGTCCGGAAAGCGGCAGTCCGGGGCTAATTCGGGACTTCTCTGAGTTTCCCACCTCCGTGTCTCCGTGGTTGTTGTTTGTTGGAATAAATCCACCAGGGAGACACAGAAGAGCGCACCTCAAAGTAACTTCTGCGCAATCTGGGCCATGAGTGGATTTCATAGCTCTCGGAGCCGCGATCCTGGGCCATCAGCGAATACGAAAACTAAAGAGACAGGTGTCGACGTGGCCCGCGTCGCGGAAACAGTTGCGTCATGACTAACTCAAATCAGCAGACCATCCTCTGCATTGCCAGTTTCTTCAGGGGCAACGATTTCATCCGCGAGTGTAGGAGACAAGGCGCCAGAGTTGTCCTGTTGACGAGGGAGAAGCTGCTGGCGGCAGACTGGGCGCGAGAGTCGCTCGCCGATCTCATCGCCATACCAGGGAAGACAAGTGTGCAGTCGTATCTCGCGGCCGCAAGTCACGTCGCCCGGAAGCATCGCGTGTCGCGCGTGGTCGCGCTCGAGGAGTATGACATCGTCACGGCGGCGCACCTCCGCGAGCACCTTTCTGTGCCCGGCATGGGCAGTACCACCGCGCGTTGCTTCCAGGACAAGCTGGCGATGCGCGCCAAAGCTAGCGGTTTCGGTATTCCGCAGCCGGAGTTTGTTCCTTTGGTTAACGATGAAGCGATCGCTGAATTCATGAAGCGAAATCGCGGACCGTGGATGATGAAACCCCGTATCGGTGCGTCTTCGATGGGTATCAGGAAGTTTCATGCGCCCGAAGAGGTATGGCGTGGAATCGCGGACGTCGATGCGCGTGAAGCGTTCCACGAAACCTCCGGCTTTCATCTGCTCGAACAATACATTCCAGGCGAGGTCTATCACGTCGATTCTTTGGTCGCTGGAGGCAAGATACTTTTCGCGAGCGTCGAGCATTACGGCGCGCCACCCTTCGACGTTTCGCAATTTGGCGGCGTGAACCTGTCGCACATCGTTAAGCATGGTTCCAAAGATCAGCGTGCCCTCCTCGCGCTGAACCGGAAGTTATTGCGTGGTTTTGGTTTCGAGGCTGGGGTGACCCACGCTGAGTTCATCCGTGGTGCAGTCTCCCAAAAGCCTTCGTGCTCAGATGCGTCACCGCCTGGGTCGAGTGCAACTCGCGCTGCTGAGAGCGATCAATTCCATTTTCTCGAGGTGGCGGCACGCGTCGGTGGCGCCTACACGGCGGATACGATCGCGGCAGCAAGTGGCATTAATCCCTGGCGCGAGTGGGCCAGAATCGAGATGGCTACGGCCGAGCAGCCTTACGTTTTGCCATCAGTGCGCCGGGACTACGCCGGCATTGCCGTTTCACTGGCGCGCCAGGAACATCCGTGTACTTCCGGTTATACCGATGGCGAAATCGTTTATCGGGTAGACAAACCCTGGCATGTCGGCCTCATCGTTCGCTCCCCCGATTATGAGCGGGTGACAAGTTTGTTGGGGGATTACGCTAGCCGTTTCATTGAAGAGTTCACTGCCGTCGCTCCGCCAGAAGAAACACCGGGGCAACACCTATGAACGGTCCTGCGATCTTATCCAACCCGAATCAGGAATCTGCGAATCAACTTCGAGAAGAAGGGGAACATCTGATCGCCTCTGTTCGCGGGGCGCTCCCTGGTCCTACGCTCGTAATCCTCGGGAGCATTCACGGTAACGAACCGGCTGGCGTGCGCGCCGCCGAGCGAGTGCTGCCGCGACTCGACGAGCTTCGGGCTGACCTGCGGGGCGAGGTAGTGCTGCTGCGAGGAAACACGAGGGCGCTAAGACAAAAAGTTCGTTACATCGATGCTGATTTGAATCGGCAATGGACGGCTAACAATGTGCGGATTAGTGAATCAGGCAATAGTAGTCGTCCGGAGACCTCGGAGCTCCTTGAGTTGGGCGAGTTGTTGGAGCTCCTCAAGCAAGCAAACAACCGGGCGCGTGGAGAGGTTTACTTTCTGGATTTGCATACCACTTCCGCGCACGGAAGGCCATTTGCGACCGTCGGCGATACTCTGCGTAATCGACGCTTTGCCCTCGAGTTTCCGGTAACGATTGTTTTGGGGCTGGAGGAGCAAATTGATGGAACGCTGCTCGAATACATCAACAACCTGGGCGCTGTGACCATGGGCTTTGAAGCCGGACAGCATGATGCGAGCAGCTCCGTAGACCATCATGAGGCATTGATTTGGAACGCCGTCGTAGCCACGGGAAATTTACGGCGCGAGGAGCTGGCAGCGTTTGATCAGTCTCGACGCTTACTTGAGATCGCCAGTGGAGGCAGGCGCGTGATTGAGGTACGGCATCGTCAGGCGATCGTAGTTGAGGATCGCTTCAGGATGAGACCGGGGTTCAAGAATTTTCAGACGGTAAAACGTGGACAGACACTGGCGACAGATCGAAACGGTGAGATCACCGCACTCGAAACCGGTCTGATCCTGCTGCCTTTGTATCAGGCATTAGGTGACGATGGCTTTTTCCTGGGACGTGAAGTTAAACGGTTCTGGCTCACGATTTCAGCGTTGCTCCGCAGGTTGGGAGTCGGGCATTACATTCATGTGCTTCCCGGAGTTCGACGCGATTCGCAAAACAAGGACTTCTTCGTAATCAACACGCGTATTGCGAGGATCATGCCGTTGCAGATCTTCCACCTGTTGGGGTTCCGTAGACGGCGGTGGGTGGGTAAGAATCTGGTGGTTAGCCGGCGGGCGTATGACCTTGAAGGACCAGAGAAGCTCAAGATCTAACCGGCAATTCCGCTTACCGCGAAGCGGCATCCAAAGTGTTAACGGCACGTTGATTGGTGCCGAGGGCGGGAGTCGAACCCGCACGAGGTTACCCTCAACGGATTTAAAGTCCGTAGGAACCGGCATCACCTGGGTCTTACCAAACGCTACGAACCAGTATTTACGGGCCCGGCGGTCGTCAAGGTATCGCGTCGACTGACTTCGTTTCAACACGTCCCGCCACCATCTTAGCCCCAGGTGTGAGGTCTCTTATGCCCGACAAAACGCGAGCACATCATCAGTCTCAACGCCATTCATTGAGGCAGCGTTTCATTAACCATTCACGGCATCCAGGATCTGTTGCAAGATCGACCGACCGGTCCCTCCGATGTTCGGCGTAGGCGTTTTTACCATTTGTTTATTGCTTAACAGCACCACGCCGGTCAGACTAGGGATTACACCAATCCATGCGTCATAACCGCCGGCCGCGCCGTCTTTAGCCAGAAGCTGATAATTGTTGCCGCCCGAAGTCATCTCAAAAATCTGCCATGCCAGGCCCATCTGGAATTTCAGCGGCGACTGGTTACCGTCACAATTATTACCCTTGTAGAGAGACTTCTGCGTATCCAGGATCGCAGCTCCTAATGAGTTCGATTGATCTGGAAAAACGCAGGCGTTAAGAAAGGTCTGCATGTCCGCCGCATTCGACTTCAGGTCGGCCGGCATCTGGTGGACTATTTTCGTATTCTCCGGGTTGCCCTCGTAACCCTGTGCGACGGTCTCTCCGGACACTGACGACGCGGTATGCGGCATATTTAAAGGAGTGGTGATGACGTCGGCGAGCTGTTGATTGTATTGATTGGGTTGGTAACCCCCGACGGCATAGCCGAGTGTGACGAAACCAATGCTCGAGTAACGCCAGCAAGTGCCGATCGCTGGCTGGGCACGGAATGCCTCCCACCATTGGATGAGGTCCTGTGACGGCGGCTCGTCGGCAAAAAGAGTGACACCCGGTTGGGACCCGCCCTCGTCCGGCATCCCGGCGGTGTGTGTGGCCAAATCCTGGAGAGTCACCGACGAAATATCTGTACCCTTCTCACCAACTTCCGTTGGCAGATATTTTGTTACGAAGTCGGTAAGATTCATCGTTTTGGCATTCACCGCCGACTGAAGCAGGATCGATGTGAAGACTTTCGTGACCGAACCCATACCGAAGATCGTGGTATCCGTCACGGCGGCAGAATGCTTCTTGTCAATAAAACCGAAGCTAAAGGGAGCACAAGTTTCTCCCGTAAAAACAATCGCCGCCGACATTCCGGGCGTGTTGGTCCCTTTCATGTAATCCTGAACAGTCGAATCTACAATGCCGGCGAAATTAATCTCTGGCGTGTCGTCTGCCATGTGTTTTTCTCTCTTTCTGTCTTTGTGGTGCGTGCCATTTTCGCCTTGGCATCACAGTTAAATCCATTGTGGCTGATCCATCGTTACATCGTGGTGGTCTCTAAGTGATTGAAACGATTGGTGCCGAGGTCGTGAGTCGGAACCCGCACATCCTTACGGACAACGGATTTTAAGACCATTCGAAGGCATCTTACCTGATCTACGAAACGAGATAAACCAGCATTTACCGGACTTCCAGCCGTCAAAGTCAATGCTTCGTCCGGTTAAGTGCCGCTAAGAAA
>JAXIOV010000016.1:0-3248 GCA_045403245.1 Pyrinomonadaceae bacterium
CGCATCAGAACCGGGAGCGGTAGCGACCGGGTCGTCGCATCAGAACCCGGGAGCAGTAGCGACCGGGTCGGTGCATCAGAACCGGGAGCGGTAGCGACCGGGCCGTCGCATCAGAAACCGGGAGCAGCAGCGACCGGGCCGTCGCACCAGAACCGGGAGCAGCAGCGACCGGGCCGTCGCATCAGAACCGGGAGCGGTAGCGACCGGGTCGTCGCATCAGAACCGGGAGCGGTAGCGACCGGGTCGACCCGAGTCACCTGGTTGAGTTGTCGCGATAACGACCCCGTCGCTACCGCTCCCGGCAACAAAGGTTTCGCGCTTCTCTCTCCACCAAAAGACCGGGCGCTTCAATCGATTAAGATCGAAGCGCCCGCGTTGAAGTCGGTTGACGTTGGTGCTTACCGGCGCAGGAAGGTAATGCTGCCCTGGAAGTTAGTGACTGAAACCAGCGAGCGGCCGTCGCCGACGCCACCGGTAATTTTCCGCCCGTCACCCAGATTTTTGAAATCCTTGTTCCAAAACTCACCCAACGTAATCCTTCTGGTCGGCGTTGAGGCGGTAAGGTTAAAAGCAGAGTCGGCGGGGATTCGGATAGTGATGTCACCCTTGGTAGACTGGAACTGATAATTGCCGCCGCGAGAAAACTCTCCGTCAAAGTAGATATTTCCGATCGAGTTTTTGGCGAAGACTTCCACCGCAGTGATGCCTCTGAGCTCGATGTCACCTTCCAGCGACACGTGCGCGCGCACTGAGTCGCCATGGATGTTGTCCACAGTAATCTGACCACGCTTCGTTTCCAGATCAACCGAAGAGTGGGCCGGCACCTGGAGTTTGAAATTCACGCTGCCGATATCGCGTCCGCGATTGTCGGCCATGACATCCACAATCAAAGCCTCGCCGCTCTGGCGCGGGGCAATATTCGCTTTTGGAGCTTCAAGGGTGGCTGAAAGTTTGATCTCCTCGCGGTTCCATGATTCCACCGTGATGGTTCCAGAAATGTTTCTCAGGATGACTCGAACTTTTTTCCCGGCCTGAAACCGCTTGGACATCTGCTGTTGGGCATAGGTGGTGCTGACGCTGAGTGCGCAAACCAGAAGCAGGAGCGCAATCACCCGAGATTTGGGAAGCCTGGGGATTTCAAGTAACACGGAGGACAATCGAGTTTTCATCGGCGTGGGCAAGTATTTCTAATACTCTCTTCTCACAAGTTTCAAAAGCTTGAACAGCAAACCGACTAAAGCTCGGCAAATTCTTTCAACAATGAAAGCTTTTCGTTAAGGGCAGCGTTGAGCATTTCTTCGGAAACTTCATCGTGGGGATTCTGCGTTAGGGCGTTAAGCGAATCAGTCACCGCCTGATCGATCACCTTCAAGTTTCGATCGAAGGTCTCGCGCATCTCAGGATTCCAGCGCTCCTTATTGTACTCCACGCGCTGGTTCCAATAGTCGATCGTTCGCTGTTGCTGCGCGATCCGGTTGCGCAAGTTTGCGGCTGCCAGACTAAGGTTTTGCTGGTTTACAGACTGTTGACTCGTTTCCGAGCCACTGCCGAACCGGCGCAAACCCACGGCCGTCGAAAGCGAAACTATCAACACCAGGGCCGCTGCTGAAGCAACCAGTTGCGGAAACGAAAGTTCCCAACTTCGTCCAATCCAGTTTTTCCAGAAACCCGGACCCCGGTTCTGCGCGGCCGCGGCAGCAGCCGTCGCCTCAGCCTCGATCGTGTTTCGAATTCGGAGCCAGAGCGCCCGCTCGTTTGGCGGCGCGCTGTACTCACCACGTTGGGTCCGTGAAAAAGCGACGATCGATTGGAGATCGTCACGCACGCCGGCGCAGCCGAGACACTCCTCAAGATGCGAATTGAGCAATGAGTGATCTTTCTGACTCAGGGCGCCATCAAGAAAATCACTAATAAGAACCTGACATTTCTCGCAGTTCATTGTCTTGGAACCTCAAACCTCTAAACCGCCTCACCCGCCGTGTTCGACGATTTGGTGTGGCCTTTTAGTCAAGCAATCAAGGGGAGACTGCGTAAAAAATCTAACTTTGTTGGCCCTTTTTCGAAGAATTAACTCCTACCTCTCGGTTTCATGGGGAACGAAACCTGCCAAGCTAGGTTGGAAGCTAGTCCTTCGACTTCTGTTGCCTCAACAGACCGCGCAATTTCATTCGGGCCTTGTGCAGTTGCGACTTTGAGGTCCCAACCGAGCAGCCCAGCATCCTGGCTATTTCTTCGTGTTCGTGTCCTTCAATGTCGTGAAGGGTAAAGACCGTGCGGTAGCCGGGAGGCAGTTGGGCAATGGCCTTATCAAGTGCTATGCGATCCACAACCGGCATCGCATTGGGGTTTTCCGTACCTTTGACGATCTGGATCGGCGTTTCGCCATCCTCGGTAGTCTGTTCCATCTTGACGCCGCGCTTGCGGAAGTGCATCAAGACCTGGTTGACGGTTAGCCGATGCAGCCAGGTGGTGAAGGCTGACTCACCACGAAAGCTTCCAATTTTTCTAAAGAGCTGTATGAAGACCTCCTGTGCAAGGTCTTCAGCCTCCGACACGTTGCTGGTCATCCTCAAACAGAGTGAGTAAACCCGGCGATTATGCCGTTGATAGAGCTGTTCGAAGGCCACCATGTCGCCTTGAGCCGCTCTTTGAGCCAGCGCGTAATCTGTATCTTGCGGCGTCTCGATTTCGGCTGCGGTCACGTGTTCGAATTAGGGCAAGCGACCTAAATCCCTCGATCTTCGCCTGTGCGCCACCAACCTCACGGATCCGCGGGTTTCAATCCCTATTTCAAAAAGAGCGTCAACCTCGTCCCGGCGTCCCCAAAGGGTTTTGCGAGGAGAACGAAGTAACCTCAACGCGGCTGTGATGCGGCGCCTTGAGCGCGTCGTTGCCTTACCCGGCCCAAAAGATATTCAATTTCCCCAGCCGCAACAATACTTTGGCCCCCGATCAACTGACGGTAACCAACCGCTTCAGCCCCGTTGCCAGGAGCGGATTTCGCCAGAACCTTCCAAATCTGCAATTGTGCGGCTAACTTTCAGGATACGGTCATAAGAGCGTGCTGACAAGCAATGGCGGGCTCAGTTTGCCGAATGCTGATTGCTCCTTCAAACCGCACGTGCAATGGTTTATCATCGCCTCAACCTTAGAAACCAGCTGGCAACGAACAACGGCAGCGTTCGCGGCGGTTGCTCCAGCCGATAGTCGCGACCACGAATCTTCCTCGCAGCGTCAAACTCTCGGAC
>JAXIOV010000087.1:0-4591 GCA_045403245.1 Pyrinomonadaceae bacterium
ACATCGATCGCCTCTCGATTCGCCGGCGCCCTGCAGGTCGCCCCATCATGCTCCAGACGTGGGGCAAGTTGCTGTTCATGCACTGGCGGATCGATGCCAATTTGCTTCGCCCGCTTATTCCCAAACAATTAGAGATCGATGTTTTCGATGGGTCGGCATGGATCGGCGTAATTCCCTTCACCATGTGGGGGATTCGCGCGAGTTTCCTTCCACCCATCCCCGGCACCAGCGCATTTCATGAGTTGAACGTTAGGACTTACGTTCACGTCAATGGAGTTCCCGGTGTTTGGTTCTTTTCACTCGATGCGGCGAGCAGGTTGGCGGTGTGGGGCGCGCGTCGCTTCTATCATCTGCCCTATTTCTTTGCGCGCATGTCGCTCGATCAAAGCGGCCATACAATTTCGTATTCGTCAAAACGTCTTGACAAGCACGGACCAGCAGCGAGCTTTGATGCTGTTTGGACCACCGGCGCGGCGCTGCCAACCTCAACGCCAGACTCGCTCGAGTTTTTCCTGACCGAGCGGTACTGCCTCTTCAGTGCGCACAAAGGTGAGGTTTACATCGCGCGCATTCATCACCAACCCTGGCCGTTGCATTCGGCCACGAGCTCGGATTACGAGTCCACAATGATTGAGTGTCTGGGATTAGCAACTCCCGGAGGTAAGCCACATCTCCGTTATGCAGAAGAGATCAGGGTAGAGATTTGGCCGCTGAAAAAACTGTAGGGGCGCGCCACTCCGTGGGCGCCCCCTTTGCGTGAGAAGACATTTGGTTTTAACCGGGCGTGCCGCCGAAACAAGGGGCGCCCAAGGAGTGACGGCCCTACAGGTTCACTCCGCCTTCTCGAGCGGCGGCACCACCGCCACAAAATCCTCGGCGAAGCGTTCGGCATACTGCCCAAGCAGCTCTTCGACTCTTTCCAACTTCGTTGAGCGAACGATTAATCCCGCGTGGTGACGTTTCTTCACCCGGTACGCGATCTCCGGATCGTCGTACGCAGAAGTGTCTGGATGTTCCTGCTTCGCCAGCGACAAAACTATCCCCGCATACTCCTTCCGCAACGGCTTCAGCGGCCCGCTGATGTCAGTAACTTCCATCCTCGCCCACTCGCGCCAAAGGTTTAGTCCTGAAGCAGCCTCCAACACTTCGGCGATGTACGCGCCGCCAACCCGCGCGGCAATTTCCAGAAAGTAGAAGCGGCCATCTGCTTCGCTCTTGATGAACTCGGCATGGGTCGCGCCTTTTTTCAAACCTAACGCCTTAACCAGCTTCCGATTGGTCGCCAGCAGCAACTTCTCATCGGGTGAGCCGCGCGGGATGGTGCGTGAAATATAGGTCCCACCGAGATGGGCGACCTGCATCGGCGGTCGACCATACTTGTTGGTGCCGGCAAAAACGACCCGGCCGTTGTTGACCATCGAATCGACGTGAAAAACTTCGCCCGGAATAAACTGTGCCAGCAGATAGTAGGAACCACGCTCGCGCAGGTTTTCCCGTTCGTTCATTTCCTCGACGGTGCGCTGCACTTCTTCCGCATTTTCAACTTTACGAATCCCGATCGCCGAAACGTCGGAACGTGGTTTGATGATCCACGGAGCAGGCACGCGTTCCATAAACGCATTGGTGTCGTCGGGATTGGTCAGCGGCACAAAATCGGGGACGTCGACGCCGGCGGACTTTGCGCCCGCAGCCATCATCAACTTGTCGCGAAACCCTTTGGCGGTCGAGCTGCTCATCCCGGGCAGACTAAAGTGCTCGCGTATCAGCGCTGCGGTAACGACGTCAAACTCCTCCAGGGCCACCACACGATCCGGTTTCAACTTTCGCGCGATATAAGCGGTGAGGTCGATCAAGAGCGGAGGTCCGGCATCGTTGGGTACGGCGATCAGGTCGTCGAGGCTATCGCGCGGCCAATCCTCCTGCAGCATTTTTTCTTTAGTTATTAGAACAACATTACAACCCAGGCGTTTACACTCGCGGATGAAGTCGCCGCCTTTGAAGTAGGTCGCCAGACAGATGATATTGAGGGGGCGTGGTGCGGATTCAGACATGAACTGTTAGTCAGTAGTCAGTAGTCAGTTGTTAGTTGTTAGTTGCGACGTCGAGCTCGGTAATGCGGCCGCTCAATCTACCATAATGATGCAACTAACAACTGACAACTAACAACTGACTACTGACTACTGACTACTGACTACTGACAGCTAACAAATATTAACCTTTTACGAATTCATTGACACCTGATACTGTAACCGCGCCCTGACATCTCAAACGTGCAAGCGTTCGGCTTGCTCCCCAAACCGACAGTTTGCGGACAATACCCAGGAACATGATATTTCGCGGACCATATCCCGAAGCCACCGTACCCGATATCGCCCTGACCCCTTTTGTTTTGCAAAGGGCCGCCGAACTGGCCGACAAGCCGGCGCTTATCGAAGGACCCACCGGACGTGTCATTACCTACGGCCAACTCTCCGATTCGATCCGCCGGGCAGCAGCCAGTCTGGCGCGGCGCGGTCTTAAGAAAGGCGAGGTGTTCGCAATACTGAGCCCTAACGTCCCTGAATATGCGATTGCCTTTCATGCCGTGGCCTCGATTGGCGGTATCTGCACCACGGTCAACCCCCTCTACACCGAACACGAAATAGGGCATCAATTGAAGGATGCTGGTGCTAGGTTTCTTGCAACAGTTCCCGGATGTATAGATAAGGCGCGGGAAGCCGCCAAGGGTGCGGGCATTGAGGAAATCTTTGTTTTCGGAGAAGCAGAAGGAGCTACGCCTTTTGCCTCGCTGCTCGAGAGGGACGAGAAGCCCCCGGAAGTCTCGATTAATCCGCGGGAAGACCTGGTGGCGCTTCCCTATTCAAGCGGCACGACTGGCCTGCCAAAAGGCGTCATGCTGACCCACCACAATCTCGTGGCGAACATGTGCCAGATGGAAGGGCTCGACTATTTCTTCGAAGAAGACACCCTGATTTGCCTGCTTCCGCTTTTTCACATCTATGGATTGGTGGTGGTGTTGAATATGGGACTTAACCGCGGCGCCACCGTCGTCACGATGCCCAGATTTGAACTGGAGCCCTTTCTGCAAATTGTGCAGAAGTATGACGTCACGATGGCCCATCTGGTACCGCCGATTGTGTTGGCGCTCAGCAAAAGCCCGATGGTCGACAATTATCGTCTTCCAAAACTCAAGACTATTTTCTCCGGCGCAGCACCACTCGATGAGAGGCTGACGCGAGCGTGCATGGAACGCCTCGGCGTTTCCATTCGACAGGGATATGGAATGACGGAGACGAGTCCCGTCACCCACTCATCGCCCTCTGATCCCGCCAAAGTGAAGTTTGGTTCAGTTGGCGTTCCGGCTCCGAGCACCGAATGCAAGATAGTTGATCTTGAAACTGGCGAAGCGCTGGGCCCAAACAAGGAGGGTGAAGTTTGTGTGCGCGGTCCTCAAATAATGAAAGGCTATCTAAATCGTCCCGAGGCGACGGCGGCAACGATCGATGCCGACAACTGGCTCCATACGGGTGACATTGGTTATGTCGACGTTGACGGCCACTTCTTCATCGTTGACCGGGCCAAAGAACTGATCAAGTACAAGGGTTTTCAGATCGCGCCCGCTGAACTGGAGGCCATCCTACTCACGCACGAGCAGGTCGCCGACGCGGCCGTTATTCCCTGCCCCGACGATGAAGCCGGAGAGGTGCCGAAGGCTTACGTAGTATTAAAAGGAGAATGCAGCGCCGGCGAGCTGATGGAATACGTGGCCACGCAAGTAGCGCCCTTCAAGAAGATTCGCATGGTTGAGTTTACTGACAAAATACCTAAGTCACCTTCGGGCAAGATACTGCGCCGCGTTTTAGTACAGGCTGAACGAGAAAGGAATAAGAGTGTCGCCTGAGATTGTGTCGAAAGCAGTCAAAGCTTATTTCGCAGCCTTTCGGGCCATCGATGAGGAAGCGTGGGTGCGGACCTTTGCTGAAGACGCAGTTACTTACGATCCGGTGGGGGCATCGCCAACGAAAGGACATCAAAAACTTCGCGAGTTTTTTCAGACAATTACGGCTGCTTTTAAGGAGGTTGACCTGACTGAAGATGAAGTTTTCATTGCCGGCAATGGGGCTGCGGTGAAATGGACCGGTCGATGCGTCAGCAAGCAGGGCCGCAAGGTGCACTTCGAAGGCATCGACGTTTTTACCGTTAATGAAGACGGCAAGATTGAGAGACTCGAAGCTTACTGGAACCCCGCCGAGATGGTGGCGCAGCTTTAGCGCTCGATTCAACTGGGGTATATTTGGGTCGCCAAACAGTAATCTGCAGATTACGCAGATCACACAGATTCAGAGAAACCGGTGAAACAGCAGCGATACTTAAACTTTCAGGTTGCCTTCTTCTCTCCCCAGCCCGTTTTCTGTCTAAATCTGCGTAATCTGCGGATAGTTCTTCAAAAAGGAGCGTAGAAATCATGCAATCCATTCGCTTCAAATTCCTGACGCTCGCCGCTCTAATCGGCTCCGGCTTGTTGACCGTGGCGGCGGCGCAATCATCCAGCAATACCTCAGATTGGGAGACTCTCCGTCCCGATGGCGAG
>JAXIOV010000181.1:0-2930 GCA_045403245.1 Pyrinomonadaceae bacterium
CTTACCGGCGTGCCGTTTCCGCCGGAGCCGTCCCACCATCTACGATCGCAGTCGTCTCCGAAGCTGCCGCCTCCGCTGAACTGCGCACGAGCGCTTAAGCCGTTCTTTTGAATTAAGTAACCGGCGCTGGTTAGGAGACCTGCCTTTATCATGTCGCGGCGGCTCAAGCGCGCTGCGATTATCTCGCGCCGGTTCTTCGCCGCATTCATGATCTCCTTCTCGCGCCTCCTGTTTCTTTTCGAGATGTTGGCCATGGGGAATTTCTCCTTTGATAGCCTGGCAAAATGCTGACGCCAGGCTGGGTGGTGAGCTTGATGGCTGCCTTTTGAAGGTAGAGTTAACGATTAAGATCTACCATTGGAAATCGCTGTTCGTGACCGCTGGTGGTCATCTGGATTCTCTCCTTTTAGTGCGCCCGCGAGACACACAGCGAGGCTTGATTTCCCTGGAACGGTGTAAGGCGGCGGTTTTCGTAAACCAGATTGCGAGACGGCTGATCGAAAACTGGAAGGCGAAGCATCTCCGCAGTTGCGTAACAGAGAGGTTTATCTCTCAAAGCTGGGCCGGGAGTAAAGGCTAAAACTCTTTGGGGGGAACCGAGAACGAATTAGGTGCGAAAACCTATTCCCAATAATGGTCAAAGTCAAGGAGTTTGTTTCGTGGCAATGGTCAATTAGAGGCTCTGATACCATTGAATAGAAACTCTTATGGCGCGCACTTCGCGCAGCGTTTGGTTGCGCAACAGGGTGCGAAATATTGGCGCTGCGCGTGCGTAATAGCTTGCGTCAACCCTTCGGTTCTTAGTAAATACTCTATTTTCCGTGGAACGTTTCCCGATCCTGAACTGCATTTAGTCGGAGTAGGAATGACCATTACTAATCACCCCCTCCACAGATCCGGACGAGCGCTGCTAACGCATCCGGCTCTTGCCTTAGGTGATGACGCCAAGTCGCCTGAGCGGATAAGGGTGATGCAGCGTGGGCGGTGGCAGCCAGCGGTTAACCAAACGGTACATCTGCTCCCAGGTCAGCCGCCGCGTCTGACTGCGACGCCGCAGCGTCCAGTACCAGTGACGGGCAACATGAAAGCGAAACGAAGACAGCGAGTTCTGGTTCGAAGGCACCCCGTAATAGCGGTTGTGTCCCCCGACCACCGACCGCAGCCACTTACCGACTTCGGTCACCCGATGATGCATTCGTTTGCGAAGTTCCGTTTTGATTTCCTTCAGCTTAGCGCGCTTCCTCTTACTCATCGTCCGCCGCAGCACCGTGAACATTCCGTTGCTTCGCTTCTGGCCACAGATGTGGGTGAAGCCAAGAAAGTTGAATGTCTCGGGCTTCCCTTGTCCCCGCCGTTTTCGATTGTTCGCTGCGTGGAAGCCGAACTCGATTACGCGCGTTTTCTCGGGATGCAGTTTCAATTTGAACTTGGCGAATCGCTCCGCCAACTCCTTGTGGAACCGCTCGGCGTCCGACTGGTGCTGAAAGCCCACGACGAAGTCATCAGCCCAACGGACGACAATCACGTCGCCTTTGGCTTTTGTCTTACGCCAGTGCTGCACCCAGAGGTCGAACACGTAGTGCAGGTAGATGTTAGCCAACTGAGGCGAGGCACTGCCGCCTTGTGGCGTTCCTTCTTCACTGCACGACCACTGTCCTTCTTCCAGCACGCCCGCGTTCAGCCACTTACGGATGAGCCGCACCACGCGCTGGTCAGCTACTCGGTGCTCGATGAACTTCACCAGCCATTCATGGTCCAAACCATCAAAGAACGAGCTGATGTCTCCGTCCAGCACCCATTCCACCTTTCTCGTCAGCAACGCGGTGTACAAGGCGTCCAGCGCATGGTGCGGACTCTTGCCTGGCCGGTAGCCATACGAGAACCCAAGGAAGTCAGTCTCATAGATTCCATTCAGCACCGCGACCGTCGCGCGTTGGGCTATCTTATCTTCCAACGCAGTGACCCCGAGTGGCCTTTGCCGCCCGTCGTCTTTGGTGATGAATCTTCTGAGCACTGCCTTTGCTCGGTAAGCCCCGCGCCGCAGCCGCGCAGAGAGGTCTGCGAGATTGCTCTCCAGCTTCTCTCCGTATTGCCGCCACGTTTCTCCATCTACTCCCGGAGCCGCATCGCGCTTCAACCCGTAATAGGCTTCGCGCAAAGTGCTCAAGTTGTAGATGTGGTGCATGAGGCTGGTGAACTTCACCTTCTTATCACTCACGGCAGCTTGCCGTATCCGCCCCAGCGCACTTTGCACGTTAGCCCGGTCCAGTGCCCGGTTCGTGTTTTGCCGCGGCGGCTTCCCTTTGGCCAAACCCCTTCGCTCCACTCGCTCCGCCATCGGCACTTCGACATCGTTCGTCGCAGAGCCGACTTTGTTCGCGGGCTTCGTCGCTACTACTGGTCTGTCCGACTTCCTGCGTCCGTTCATCATCGGCGTACGTCCTTAGACTTCTCGATGCGTCCCCAGCGTGCCGGCTGGGGTGAACGCAGGATCTCCCGGTTCTCGCGCAGGTTGCTTCCGTGCATGCCTGGGGCCTCTGACCTCGCGGGATACCAACGCTCCTTGCCAAAGCGGAACGTTGGTTGTGGCCTTCTCCTTACTCCTACAGGGTCGGCATCCCGTACTGATTCTATTTCGCGGCTCAATACCCAGCCTGCACTTTCCCCTGTCAACGCTTCGCCTGGTGGATTGCTCCACCCGACGCATGACTCAGGGTCGTCATGGTTGGCTAGACCTTTAACGTTTGAAACTTTCATTCAATACAACCTGCCGGTTTAGCCCGGCGCACAGGAGCGTAGAAATCATGCAATCCATTCGCTTCAAATTCCTGACGCTCGCCGCTCTAATCGGCTCCGGCTTGTTGACCGTGGCGGCGGCGCAATCATCCAGCAATACCTCAGATTGGGAGACTCTCCGTCCCGATGGCGAG
>JAXIOV010000120.1:0-1421 GCA_045403245.1 Pyrinomonadaceae bacterium
GCCGGCCATGATCGACGCCGCGTGATAGCGCGCGAGCTGGCGGCTGATCTCCCGCTGCCACGCGTCCACGCCTTGCGGGTAGGACTGCTCAAGGCTGTCGGTCGCAGCGCGCACCAGGCGCGTGAGGCGTTCGAGGAGCCATTGTAGTGCGGGTGTCATTGGACGTGTGCCCACTTTTCGCCGCGAATAATTCTACCAATTTGCCGTACACTTACCCCAAACCGTCTTGATAATTCATGTTGTGAAAAATCCCCAGTTTCATACATACGGCGAAGCAGTCGAACCTCAGCTTCTGTCAGTTTTGCACCGCCATGCCGCGCCCCTCTTGCAGTATCAGAACGCTCACGAGCTTCTGTCACTTTCTCCCTAAACCTATCGGGGCATTGACGTGCCCAATGATGCTCTCCCCTTACTGGATTCAATCGTTCAGGCTTAATGTGTGTCCAGTGCTTACCGTCTTGATGCAAGTGGTTAGCAAGAATAACATTCATTTCATTCTGTGTTACCTTTTTCAGATGAGAATGCCGAACACACCGAATGTTGTTGCATGTATTTGTAACCAACATATCGTCTGGTAAATCGCCATACGACAAATTGTAAACTCTCCGTCTAACCGACTTGCGGCTATAGACTGGTTTCCCATGGGAATACTGCCCAATCCACTCTACGCAATCCCCTACCTTATGCGTATTTTCGTGATATACCTTCCAAAACCGATCAATTAAGTTTTTGTACTTTCGGCGCGGTGTTAATACGCAAACTTTACAGTATGCAACTACTCCCAGTGGATTATTTCGATTCTTATGAAATTCACCTAGTGCTTTAATTTCTTTACACTTCGGACACCGCTTCGTCGGCTGCGCCTTGCGCGCCTCCTCCTCAAGGAACAGTTCATAGCGGCTCTTCTGCTGGCTCATCGCTCTTCGCCTCCTCCTCTACTTTGGGCGCTGCCTCCTCAGAGGATGGATCCGGTTCCTTAAGTTCTGGCATGATATTATTGACGGTATTGTTCACTACTGGCGCCAACTGCTCAGGCAGGATAGTAGTATTGTTCACCACTGGCGGATCTTGTTTTGGTAAAATATACGTGTTGTTTATTGCTGGTGGTGTATAGTTTATCACTGGCGCAGGCTGCTCTGGTGCATTAACCGTAATATTCGGCGCAAAGAGAATCGGCGTAGGCTCTGCGGACTTGGTCGTCACATCATCAGCCCGCCTCGCCTCCCTGCCGAGCCGCTTGGCCCAGGCCATCTCCGCCTCCAGCAGCGCGGCGGCCTCGTCATCGTCTTTGGCCTTGGTCATGTACTCCATATTCGCCGCGACCATTCCATCGATGATGCGCTTCGACTCGGCAGCCATATCCCAGTCCTTTAGCGCCAGTGCACCGGCACTCGGCGCCGCGGTCGGCGCGCCCTGGATCA
>JAXIOV010000211.1:0-9973 GCA_045403245.1 Pyrinomonadaceae bacterium
CTTCCTCGCCACTCTTTGTCTTAGCTTGGGAGGATAAGGCGTTACCCCAGTTGTGGAATGAATCGGAATCGTCAGGGTTGATTTTCAGCGCCGCGGCGAACTTTTCATAAGACTGTGCAAACAACCCGTCAGCTTCCTCGCCACTCTTTGTTTTAGCCTGGTCCGTTAAGGTGGTCCCCCAATCGTAGAATGCTTCGTACCTGTCAGGCTTAATTTTCGTTGCGGCTTGGTACCTTTCATAGGACTGAGCAAACAGCCGGTCCGCTTCTTCGTCACTCTTTGTCATCGCCTGAGCTGATTCGTCGTCGGCTACAGCGATGTACGCCCAGGCGATTATGTCGGCCAATTCAGGGCTAGGAGCTCTGGCGTAGTCCGACTCCATAGCGATTACTTGGTCATAGTTTCCTGCCAGGAGAAGATCATTCGCCCTTAACGCAAGAGATTGTTCTTCAGCCAACTTGCTGGTGCCCGTTTCGAAACGTTCAATTGCTTCCTGAACTAAACTTGTAGCACTATCAGCGACACTAACCGTTTGTCCTGGAACCGAGTAGGAAGTTACGTTGCCGATGAGAGTCCTGAGGTGTGAGAAAGGCTTACCGACAAAGTCGGGAGGGAAGCATTCAAGCTTTTGCGCCAGAGTTACGAAGAAATCATCAGCGTCAAATCCTTTGACATGAAATGCGTCTTTTCCCGGAACGAGAAGTTTGTGGCGCACGTGCTCCGCTGGCTCCGAATCTTGATAACAGACCCAATATAGGTTGTTATCGAATCTGTCTATTCCCGCAAGATTTGTGAAAACGGGGTCGTTCTCTCCGCTGTAACCCACGACTATGCACACACGGCCTCGAAGTGCATCGTCAAAAACGGGTTTAAGGTGCCGGGATAACTTGTCAACCTCCTCAACAGTGTTCAGCACCACTAATCCAGACCGTTGTCCGTGAAGGTGAAAGATGGATTGGTCAGCAATGAAACTCGCATTGAAATACTGCGACGCCGCGAAGTCGTAGACTGCTGGAAACACTCCGACCATTGCACAGGCCCTTTGCACGAGAGGATCGAAATTAACGGTAAGAACACGATCAACAAAGTCGTGTTTTATTAACTGTGCGATTCCGATATGGGCCCAGTTGATTTTTGCGTTGTCGATGTAATTACTAATTAGATCGCGGCGCTCACCCATTGAGAGTTCTGCCATACAGTTAGGATAGGTCTTCTCTTTTACTTGACTGTACTTGTAGGGATATTCTTGACCGATGATTTCAACAAACTCACCCGCTAAAGGAATGCCTGCCTTCACTGAACAACCTGCTCCAATGAGCAGGGTACAAGCCTTTCCCCGGCCCTTTGCTTTGTTTAGGGTTTCGATGACGTCTCGAATGTCGCGTTGCATTGTGAGAGGAACTCCTTTGAGGAAAAGTGACCAAGGCCACTAATGAGGAAAAGTGACGAAAGGCTACTAACTAATATCGCAACTCATCTAGGTTGTCATCACCTTCCTATTCACCAACCCGCCGCGATTCGCGGGTTTGACCTAAATATCACCGGCATTGCTCGAACATTCATTAACGACTGACTCAGGTGCTAACTGTTCTTGAACGACATGGCTGAGTTTCAATCACTTGTAACGCGGAATGTAAGTTTGCGATCGCTCGTTTCCTACTGATCCACAAACTGTGAAACGATTCGACTGAGACGCAAACTAACGGTTAGCGTTACTTCATACTAAAGCTGACAGTCTGCTGTACGTCAACTACCTATTCCGAGCCACCGAGGAGGCGCTTAAACCAGCCGCCGGTCTCCCTTTTGGTCAATTGTTCCAATTCGCCGGAATCTAGCCAGACGCCGCCACACTTGTCACAGCTGTCGATGTTTACTTCTTCAACCTGGCTCTCGTGCAAAGTACCGTCACAACGCGGACAGCGCATCGTTGAAGTGCCTTCAGCTTTGGCCTGCTCGGCTACTTTCATTTTCTCGCGAAGCTTTTCAATTGCTTCCTTGTTCTTGCGGTGAAAATATTCGTCTTCCAAACCTTTTCGTCGTTCATCAAAAGCGTCAGGCATGTGTTTTCCTCCCAGTAAGAAATCTGTGTCAACTAGTCAAGCAAGGGATCAAACGCTCCCTGCCGGATCGTTTCGACAATGTTTTCGATGTCCGCCGACATCGATCGATCGGCTGTTAGCGATGCGACTCGTGCGCGAACAATCTCGTGCGCTCGCTTTGCCCCGTTGCCCGGAGACAGCGGAGCGCGATAATCCAATCCCTGCGCCGCAGTGATCAGCTCAATCGCGGCAACTTTTTCGGCGAGATCAACTATGCCACGCAGTTTAGTTGCCGCGGTCATGCCCATGGAGACGTGATCCTCCTTGCCTCCATCGGTCGGCACGTTATCGACACTCGCGGGATGAGCCAACACCTTGGCCTCGCTCAAAAGGGCCACTGCGGTCACCTGCAACATCATGAACCCGGAAGCAGTCCCGGCTTGCCGGGTAAGAAATGGCGGCAAGTCTTCGTTGGCATCGGGATTAACGAGACGATCGATTCGTCGTTCAGTGATGCTCATCAGGTCAGTCATCGCAATCGCCGCGTAATCGAATGCCAGTGCCAGCGGCGCGCCATGAAAATTTCCACCCGAAAGCACTTCATTCGTGTCGGCAAAAACCAACGGGTTATCGGTAGCGCTGCCACTTTCCGTTTCAACCACGCCGCGCGTGTGCGCGAGCGCATCGCGAATTGCGCCGTGGACTTGCGGCATGCAGCGCAAACTGTAGGCGTCCTGTACTCGGGGATCGTTTTCCAGGTGCGACTGCCGGATCTCACTGCCTGCGAGTAGTTCGCGGAGATGTCGTGCAACTTCGACCTGCCCCGTGTGCGGGCGGGCCGCGTGGATGCGTTCATCAAAGGCAACTGGAGTCCCGCGCACCGCTTCGAGCGACATCGCACCAGCCACATCGGCGAGATGCGCCAATTTCAATGCGCGATGCAGGGCCAATCCGCCGACAGCACCCATCGCCTGCGTTCCATTGAGGAGCGCCAGCCCCTCTTTAACCTCCAGTTTGAGCGGGTGGATGCCGGCCTGCTTTAAGGCCTCTGCGCTTGCTAAACGCTTCCCGTGGTAGAACGCTTCGCCTTCGCCGATAGTGGCGAGGGCAAGATGCGCCAATGGCGCAAGGTCTCCGCTGGCGCCGACTGATCCTTTTTCAGGGATCACAGGCGTGACACCTTGCTCGAGCATGGAAATCAAAGTGTCGACTACGATCGGACGAGCACCGCTAAACCCGCAGGCGAGCACGTTGGCGCGCAACAACAACATCGCGCGAGCTTCCGCCTCTGAGAGTGGGTTTCCCAAACCGCACGAATGACTGCGCACGAGATTCAACTGGAGTTCTTCGAGTTGGTGCGTCTCGATGCGAACGTCGGAAAGCTTGCCGAAGCCGGTGTTGATTCCGTAGACAGTTTGGTTCCGAGCGACGATTTTCTCGACCACGCGATGGGACTGCTCAATTCTGAGTCGCGCGTCGTCACCAAGGGCGACGTGTTCCCGGCCGTAAGCTACAGCTGCGATTTGTTCGAGCGTTAGTTTTTGTCCGCTTAGCTGAATCATGAGTTAAAGAGTTCAGAAATCAGAGGTCAGCGATCAGACGTGGGCGCACTCCCGACCTCTGACTTCTGACCTCTGAACTTTCCTGTTTCTCAGGCCTTTACCGTTGCGTCTCGTTCTGGGGTTTCGGAAATGTCGATGCGCCTGCGATCTCTATCGGGCGTTTCGGAAATATCGATTTTCTTGAACTCGCCGGTCGCGCCACCACTGCGGACCCGCTGCCTGGCACGTCGTGCGCGCAGTGTCGTACGGCTCACGCCGGCGGCGCTTCGGGTCCAGCTGGTCATCCTTCGCAAGGGGCGCAATGAAAATTGGTGTTGTGGCAATACTTCACCCGTCGCTTCCCGCAGCCGAACCGTTCCGATCGCGAAAATCGCAATCGCAGCGTTGAACAGAACTCCGATTACAAATACCAACCAGCCCGGAACGACTCCGACCGTTGCCCGGGTGATGAAAGCGTTAAAGTCGATGGCGGGCTGCGGGTGCAAATAAACCTTGAGGTTCCAGCTCAGCGCCAGCAACGCAAAGATCCAGAGATAGTTTCGACGTAGGCGCCTTCCTACCGCCTCCCATTCAGTGATCGTGAAATGGGGCGTAATTAGATCGGCGGCCAGGTGTTCTGCCCAGGCTTCGTCCGGAGGAGCACCTTCGGGCGCCAGCATCTGCGCAAAATATCCCGTTTCGATCACCCGGACGCGGCTGGACCAGATTTCGTAATAACGATAGCGGCGCGCCTCCATGAGCAGGAAGATTGCCACCAGGATCGAGTTGATCGGAATAACGAAGTGCGGATTAAACGGCGAGCTGAATACAAACGACAGAGTGGCGCCGGCGGTCAGCACGGCCCAGTTTGTGGTTGTGTCCAGCCGGTTGCGCCAGGTGTTTGATCGTTGCACTTCACCGCGATAGAAATGGATCATCGCGCTGTTGAATTCGCCGACCGACATGCGGCGCATCATGGCGGAGGGCGTCAATCCAATTCTTTCCGGGCTGGCAGCTTCAGGCGGTCGCAAACGACTCTGCAACCGATCTGCAGATAACGGACCTGATCCTTTTTGCTGGGTTTCGGTGGTCATGAACCTGTTCGAGTGGAGCCAGGCAGGAAGAGCGGAGCATCCCGACTCTGTCATTAATATAGCACGCGGTTAACACTCGTTCGTAGTTAAGTTCATTCGCATCACTCAGATTCGATAGTTGATTTTGGAGAACAAAATGGCAGTTTGTGCGCTCGTGGACGAGCTTCGGTCATGGAATTTCAAGTGGCTTGACAGTGTTTGAGCGCGCCACCTATAGTTGAATTTCCGTTGTTTGAGGCGAATGTTTTCACTATGACTGCGGCCCAGCAAAGAGAAACGGACGCTCATTGGATGCGCCAGGCTCTGGCAGCAGCACGAGAAGCGGAACGGCTGGGAGAGGTGCCAATCGGCGCTTGCGTGCTGAATGCTGAGACGGTGGTCGTCGCCGGAAACAGGACCCGCACTGCCAACGATCCTACTGCGCACGCTGAGATCCTGGCTTTGCGGGAAGTGGCGCAACGCACCGGCAACTATCGACTGGCAGACGCTGTTGTCTATTCGACGATTGAGCCCTGCGCTATGTGTGCCGGTGCGCTAATCCAGGCGAGAGTGAAGCGGCTTGTGTATGGAGCGCGCGACGAACGGGCTGGAGCGGTTGAGTCTCACTTCGGCATTTGCGACACAGATTTCCTGAACCACCGGGTTGAAATTACTGCCGGCGTGCTTGAGGAAGAGTGCCGGGAAATCATGCAGGAGTTTTTTCGCGCGCGGCGGGAAAAGCAAGGATGAGGGATGAAGGCGGAAGGATGAATCGGCTTTTGAGAGCTTGAAGGTAGTTGCGGTGGTTTTCATCCTTCATCCATCCGCCTTCATCCTTACTCTCGGAGAGGTCGCATAGTGGATTAGTGCACCGGTCTCGAAAACCGGAGTGGGTTAACGCCCACCGTGGGTTCGAATCCCACCCTCTCCGCCATCAGATTTCGGATTTCGGAAGTTAGATTGCAGATTATATTGGTCTTAACGATAAGGGGCTAACTGAATCGGAATAGTGGGATTCCAAGAGTCAATCCGCACTCCGCAACCTGAAATCCGCAATCCGAAATTCGAAATCCGAAATTCCGTGGGAGAGGTGCAAGAGTGGTTGAATTGGCAGCACTGGAAATGCTGTGAGCGGGAAACCGTTCCGTGGGTTCGAATCCCACCCTCTCCGCCAGTTTGAAAGGATGAAGGATGAAGGCGGATGGATGAACTTTCCGTGGTTGGCTCCGTTCGAGCAAATACGATGTTGAAGTCAAAACACTACACGTTGCTGGTTGCTTTGGTTGCGATGTGCGCACTCGCGGCCGCGGACGTTGCCCCGGGTCAAACAGGTGCTCGCCGTGGACGTCCACGAGGATCCATATGCGGTAACCCGACAACGGCTTGCAGGACGACTGCGACTTTTAAGCCAAACGATCTTCCATTTCGGGTCCCCGCCAACTCAGTCATTTTTGACACCGAGTTGTTTTACGCAGTCATTCTCAAAAGCGTGCCGGCCAGGGAAGAAGACTGCGAGACATTTGTTCCGGAAACCGTGCGCCTGGAAACCCAGGCGTTATTTCCAGAGCGCAAGGTTTTCACTTCAAGATGCTACGACATCGAAAACCTGTTCTATACAAACATAGATCCCAATCACCGGATCATGGCGGTCTATGCCGGCACTACGCTTGGTCAAGCGAAGCGGGTGTTGGAGACTGTTAAGGCGACGGGTAAATTCCGTGGCGCATACATTCGCCGGATGCGCACGGGCTTTAACGGCACGTAGTTTATACGACAGATATCCTTGCCCCCATGAGACAAGCGATCGTGCTTGTTCTAATCACGAATCAAGACGGGCAGTAATTGCTTGTCGGACTGGAGTGTCTTATGGACGACAAATTAGCGGCTGACGAAGCCAGGCGATCGGTGCAGCATGAGTCAGTAAAGGCGCAAGTTGAGGGCGAAGTGCAGTCTGAGATTGCGGAACAGGCGCAGGCCCCGGCGGCGGGTGAGTCGCAAAAGATTCAGCAGGTCGCCGGAGATTTTCGCTCAAAAGCGGTTAACGAAGTAGTTGCTACCGAGCGTGAAGTTGAGCGTGGGCGCGGCGCCGCCAGAGTTTCGCAGGTTGTCGATTACATCTTCTACGTGATCTATGCCCTGTTGGGGATGCGGTTTCTTCTGGCCTTGATGGCGGCGCGCAGTTCTGCCGGTTTCGTGCAGTTTATTGTTACCGTAACGAACCCGTTCTACCTGCCGTTTCGAGGGATCGTTGCCAGCCCAAGTACGGATCAGGGCCATACGTTGCTGCTGCCGATAGTCATCGCGATAATCGCCTATCTCCTGCTGCACCTGGCCATCAACGGACTCCTGCGCATGCTGGCGCATCGTAAGACACAGGTTTAAGTAGGACAGCCCTATCAGGAGAAGTAAGAGAAACACGTCGAACGTTGGACGGTCAGATGTCCATTAGACGTCGCTCGGTTTAAGAGCTAACATCTGAGCATCTGTTATTATCTAGTTTCTGAAATCGATATCGTTTTTTTGACAAGTTATCAGACTTCGGGCTCCGCACAACGCAGCGCCGGTGAACCCCGCCAGACCGGGAACGGAGCAACGGTAGCCAAGCGCGCGTGTGTTGCGGGTAAGTCCGGAGTCTGGCCATATCGAAGGATGAAGGCGGAAGGATGAAGGTGCAAGCTGACGCATCTTCCTTGATTTCAAAATCCTTCCAACCGGTTTCGCTTTCATCCTTCTGCCTTCATCCTTCATCCTTTTTATGACCTACCAGGTAATCGCACGCAAGTGGCGCCCGCAAACTTTCGATGAAGTTACCGGGCAGGAACCCATTACCCGCACTCTGCGCAACTCCATCGAGCATCAGAGGCTTCATCACGCCTACCTTTTTTCCGGGGCGCGTGGGGTCGGTAAAACAACCACCGCGCGTTTGCTAGCCAAGGCGCTCAACTGCCATAAGTCTCAACTGCCGACGGCCACGCCCTGTCGCACGGACGACCCTGATGCCTGCCCTTCCTGCCGTGAAATCTCTGACAGTCGCTCGATCGATGTCCAGGAAATCGACGCAGCTTCGCATACTGGAGTTGATAACGTTAGAGAAACGATCATCGGAACCATTGGTTTTGCACCCGCGCGCGACCGTTTCAAGATCTTCGTTATTGATGAAGTGCACATGTTGTCCACCAACTCTTTCAACGCGCTGCTGAAAACGATCGAAGAACCACCTGCGCGCGTGGTTTTCATTCTGGCTACCACCGAGCGCCACAAGGTCCCTGAAACGGTTTTATCGCGGTGTCAACTATTCGAATGTCGCACGATCGCCACCGTCAGGATTTTCGACCGCCTGCGATTGATTGCCGAAGCAGAGAAAATTTCCGTTTCTGACGATGCGCTGCGGGAGATTGCCCGCTCGGGCGAGGGCTCAATGCGCGATGCGCAGTCGGCATTTGATCAGGTGATAAGTTTCGCCGGCTCGAACATTAAGAAGGAAGACGTTGAAACCGCGCTGGGAATCGCCGGCGCGGACATCCTCATGCGCGTGGTCAACGGCATTGCGAACAATCAACCGGCCGAGGCGCTCGCCGTGGTTGACGATGTAGTGATGCGCGGCCACGACCTGCGAAACTTCTGTCGCGACTTGCTGGCTCACTTTCGCGATCTGCTGGTGACGAAGGTCGCCGGAAACGATGAATTATTGGAATCGGCCATTTGCGAACCGGCAGAGTTAAAGCGACAGGCGGCGCTGTTTTCGGAAACTGACCTGGTCAGGTTTTTCCATTCACTGGCGGAAACGGAAACGCTGTTGCGGACCGCCGCCCATCCCCGTTATCAGGTTGAAGTTGGGTTGGTGAAGCTGATGGAGATGCGGCGCCTGGAGCCTTTGGGCCAACTCATGGACCGTCTCGGCGTGCTTGAAGAATCGGTGCGCACGGGCAAGCCGCTGGATGGAACATCGCGAAGAAGCTCGTCGCCAGTGTCTGTTCCCGGGTCCAAATCTGCACCGGTGGGCTCCCCGATTTCTGCCTCCAGCCGCACCACCGGAGCGCTGAGTTCGAGCGCCGCTGCCGCTGGATCATTTACCGCCGCCGCCACCAGGACTGCGTTGGAAACCGACATGAAAGCGTCGACGGAAACTGAGCGTGCAAGTCCGGCGGTTTCATCTGAAACTCGCCTGGAAGGTGGCGTGGGCTCAGAGATTGAGCAAATCAAGGCGGGGCTGGAAAAGAAACGCAAGATGTTTCTGGTGACTTTGCTCGACGGAGCCAGTCACGCGTCGGTTGAAGGAAATGAATTGTGTCTCGAGTTTGCTCCGCAGTCGAAGCACCTCCGCGACACGCTGGCAAAGAGCGACAACATAAAGATCCTGCGGGAGGTTGGCAAGGAGGTTACCGGCAAGGAGTTGGGATTACGGTTTGTGATTGCGGATCAGGACTCCGGCGACGCGCCGCTTTCGCAGGACGAAGTTAAGCGGCGTGAGAAGCAGAGTCTGCGTGAAGAGGCGGAAAGGGATCCGGTCACTCAGCAAATGCTGCGCACTTTTCGCGGCGAAATTGTGGATGTGAAACGGGCGGGCAGTGAGTAGGCGGTTGTCAGCAGAGTAGGGTTTGAAATCAAGACCGGCACCTGGCCTCGTGCCGGTCCTGTGCGCCAACACTCACCCTCGTGTGTGGCGCAACGCGACACTTTAGTCTCCGTCGAAACCAAAGTGCCGGCAAGCCGGGGTACACGCCGCTTCGTGCGCCCCGGCAACTCAAGTGTTCAGCGGTTTTTTCGGTTCCTGCGTTTTGTCATGATCCTTGCGCGCTCGGCGTCGAATCGGCGAGCGCTCCTTGAGCAAGTCGGGATGCCTTGACTGAATCACGTAAGCCAAAGCCTGGTAACTCATGCTGAGAAGTGAGGCAGCGCGGGTGACACTGCCGTTTGCCTTCGCCAGGGCTTGTCGGACCAGGTTCGCTTCATGTTTTAGAACTTCACCTTGCAAGTCGCGAGGTTTGTTGAGAATTGCTTCGGTAGCTTCCTCGGGCGTCATTTCACTGCGCAAGGTTCCCACCACTTTTCTGGCAGCCGCGTTTAGCCTCATGAGCAGGTCTGGACTTTGCGTTTTTGCCAGCCACTCACTGGCCCGATCGTAGGCGGCGTTCAGGTGTTCTGGCGGTAGACCGTCGAGTTCTTCAATCATGGTCAGCGCTGCTAGTCCGGCTTTGTTGAGAGCGCCAACCTGATGCGCGACTTCAATGGCTCGTTGAAAAGTAAACCGCGCCCGCTCGGTTTGTTTGAGACGGGCGAGTGCGATGCTGTGAGTGATGAGCGCGTCGGCCAGGAGACA
>JAXIOV010000180.1:0-11525 GCA_045403245.1 Pyrinomonadaceae bacterium
TCGCAGAAATCCATCATCTGGTTAACGTCGGCATAGGCCCAGTAAAACTCCAGCATCGTAAACTCAGGGTTGTGGGTGCGGTCGATCCCTTCGTTGCGGAAGTTGCGGTTTAGTTCGTAGACCTTCTCAAAACCGCCGACCAGCAGACGCTTCAAATACAACTCCGGCGCGATCCGCGCGTAGAGCGGGATGCCGAGCGCGTTGTGATAGGTCTCAAACGGCCGGGCAGCGGCTCCGGTCGCAAGCGGCGTCAACATCGGAGTTTCAACCTCGACATAGCCGTGGTCTTCCAGGAAGTGGCGCATCTCGGAGATGACTTTCGATCGGCGTTCAAACACTTCGCGCGGCGTTAGCTCACCCTCCTCGCGTTCCAGTTTCAGACTTCCGGCGATCAAATCTGCGTAGCGTTGTCGCTGGCGGATTTCCGCGTCATGTATGCCGTGCATCTTGTCGGGTAGCGGCAAAAGAGCCTTTGCCAGGAACTGCAACTTCTGCACGTGCACGGAAAGTTCGCCGGTTTTGGTTATGAAAAGATAGCCACCGACGCCAATGAAATCGCCATGATCCAGCAGGTTGAACAGTTCCCAACCGTCAACCTCGCCGCCCGCGGCGTCGTTTCGTACGCCCACAACATCGGCGCGCTTCACATAAATCTGTAAGCGAGTCACACCGTCTGACAAATGCACAAACGCCGCCTTGCCCATCACGCGCGGCGGTGAGGCAATGCGGCCGGCGAGTCTGACCTGAATTGCATTTAGTTGCTGGTTGGCGAGTTCAATCGCTTCCGGCGCGGGCCGGGTGCCATGTTCAGTCTGAGGTTCAAAATCTCGAAACCTGGTTACGACTGCGCTGATAGTGTCTTCCCGTCCGGCTTCTACTGTTTGACTGCGCTCGAATTTGTTTGGATAGACGTTGCCGACCAACTGGCGCAGCGCCCCAAGGTGCTCCTGGCGCGCGCGAGTTTGATCGTTCTCTTCGATGAAGGGAATGGACATGAGGAGCATCGTAAATGGTAAATGGAAAATCGTAAATCGCAAATCGAGCCGCGGCCAGATGCAAGTCAGTACCGTCCGCGGTAGCAGACGGGTATCGACTGGTTGTGACGCCCCAGTTAATCACCCTTCCGCTACCGCGGACGGTACTTACCTGTTTGCTTCTCATGCTAGATTGTTTCCGAGCGATGAAAGAGAAAATTCTGAGCCTGGAGAAACTGCTCGGAGTGCGCCAGAGTCTGCGCGCCGGCGGCAAACGCCTGGTTTTTACTAACGGCGTTTTTGATCTGCTTCACGTTGGTCACGTGCGATATCTCGCCGAAGCGCGCGGTCTGGGTGATGTCCTGGTGGTGGCGATAAACAGCGACCGCTCGGTGCGCCAACTCAAGGGCGACGGACGCCCAATCGTAAACGAAGCCGAGCGCGCCGAGATTCTTAGCGCGCTCCGGCAAGTGGATTACGTGACGATTTTCGACGACATTTCGCCGCGCACGTTGATTGCGCAGTTGCTTCCCGACGTACTTGTCAAGGGCGGTGATTACAACCTCGATGAGATTCATGGACGGGAAGAGGTGGAGGCCGCGGGAGGAAGTGTTGTTTCATTGCCGTTTGTCGAAGGCGCCTCGACTAGCGCCATGATCGAGCGAATGAAAAGAGTGATGGGTGATGAGTAAAAGCACCGAAGGCGCGAAATTTAATAGCCAGGGTTTCGTCCGCATGAAATGACCTGCCGGCTACTACATTTCGCGCGTTTCGCGCTTCCACCTGATTATTGACTTCCGCACGGTCGGTGCTGACTAGCTTTCGTATCTTAGTAACAGTGTATGAGTAGTTCGATTCAAACAACCAGCACTTTGCACACCTCGCTACAACGAGTAACCGAAACCGCGGAGTTCAAGAAAGCACTCGCGGAGATTCGTGCCGGCGCGAGGGTGATTTCCGTTAGCGGATTGGTAGCCGCCTCGGCCCGCGCCTTGGTCCTCGCGGCGCTCCAGCGCGAAACTGGAAAACTATTTGCCGTCGTCACTCAGTCAAACCGCGATCTCGAGCCGTGGGAAGAAGACTTGCGATTCTGGTATTGCGCGCTCGCCGGGAAAAATGAGTGTGATAACGAAGTGCTGCTCCTGCCCGCCTCGGAAAGCGATCCTTACGCCGGCTCCTCGCCACATCCCGAGACCCTGGAACGCCGGGCACTGACGCTGTGGCGTCTCCGGCACCACAGTCCGGACTTTGTTTTGCTCACAGCTCGCGCCTTGGCCCGCCGAACGGTAACGCCGGATGACATCAGCGACGCTGGCGCGAGACTCGCCCGCGGCGAAGAGCATTCGCCGGACGATCTCGTTCAGGACCTCGTCGCCGCCGGTTACGTCCGCGAAGATCCAGTAGGTGCGGTGGGCGAGTTTTCCATGCGTGGCGGCATTCTCGACGTTTGGTCGCCGGGCCAGGATGGGCCCGTGCGCATCGAGTTTTTCGGCGACGAAATTGACTCGATGCGAATGTTCGACCCGGAGACCCAACTTTCAACCAATCAGCTGGACCAGATTGAGCTCGTTCCCATGCGCGAACTCGTGGTGCATAGCCGCGACTTTAGTGAATGGGCAGAGGCCGCGCGTGAGCGCTGGAACGATGAACGTTATGCGCGCGCGCTCAAAGATCGAACGGTCTTTGCCGATGAAAGAGAGAGTTTCAATGGCTGGGAATGGTTGATGCCAATTGTACTCCCGAGAAACGCGACGGTATTTGATTACTTGAAGGACGCAATCCTGGTTGTGGACGAACCCTCGGGCGTGGAGTCTTATCTGGGAGAGGTCTACCAAACGCTTGCCGATCGGTTCGAAGAAACAGACGCAGCTGACGACATTGCCTTACAACCTGACGAGCTTTATCTCTCGGCCGAGGAGCTGCGAGCGAAGCTGGACGAGAGACAGCGAATTGAACTGCGTGTTCTCGGCCGGGCGGCAGCCGAATTGGATCAAAACATGGCGCTCGAAGCCGAGGCGCCCAGGGTCCAGCTCGGCCGGACGCGCAGTGTGCGCGCGGTATTGTTTCTTTTCCCGGTGCTAGAACACGCGCCTGAAGTTGAGTGGAAGACACAGTCGGCGCTGAAGTACCACGGGCGACTGGCTAACCTCGCTGCAGATCTCGCTAACGCGCGCGACAACGGAATAAGCACGCTTTTCGTTATGCCCAGTTCTGGAGTTGCTGAACGCATCACGGAAATTCTTGCCGAATACGAAATCGACGCTCGGCTTGCGCTGGTTGGCGAGTCAACGGAAACGACAGCATCCTCAGCGGCGCAAATCATCGTCACCATCGGACGTCTCAGCACTGGTTTTGAAATACCCCCGGCGCGGCTATCCGTCCACATTGAAGCTGATCTGTTTGACGAAGCGGGTGCGCAGGCGCTGGAGCGACGCCAGGGACCGGAAGGCAGAAGGCAGACGGCAGACGGCAGAAAGAAAAAGTCCCGGACGGCGGCGTTCCTGTCTGACTTCCGAGATTTGAGACCCGGAGACTTTGTCGTTCATATCGATCACGGGGTTGGACGCTTTGGTGGTTTGCAAACACTCGACCTCGGCACGCGCTCCGGCGAGTTTATGCTGCTCTATTATGCCGAAGAGTCGAAGCTTTACGTGCCGGTCGAACGACTGGATCTGGTCCAGCGTTATTCGAGCGCCGAGGGCCATCAGCCACAACTCGACCGTCTCGGCGGGCTTGGCTGGCAGAAGACCAAAGCCAGGGCCAAGCGCGCGATGCGCGACATGGCTGATGAGCTGCTGCGTCTTTATGCCGAGCGCAAGCTCGTCGGTGGTTTTGCCTTCGCGGCCGACACACCCTGGCAACGCGAGTTTGAGGATGGCTTTGAATACGTCCTGACGCCCGATCAGGAAACGGCAATTGAAGACGTGAAGCATGACATGGAAGAAACCACTCCGATGGATCGTTTGCTCTGCGGCGACGTTGGCTATGGAAAAACAGAAGTGGCCATGCGCGCTGCGTTTAAAGCGGTGATGGAAGGAAAGCAAGCGGCGGTCTTAACACCCACGACCGTGCTCGCGTATCAACATTACGACACCTTCCGTAGCCGCTTCGCGCCGTTTCCGGTGAAGGTTGAATTACTCTCCCGATTTCGTTCGGCGAAGGAACAGAAGGAGGTTGCGAAGCGGGTCGAGACTGGTGAAGTCGACGTGGTCATCGGCACCCATCGACTGTTGTCGAAAGACGTTCGCTTCAAAGAGCTGGGCCTGGTAGTGGTCGACGAGGAACAACGCTTCGGAGTGGCCCACAAGGAGAGATTGAAACAACTGAAGAAGCGGGTTGACGTGCTCACGCTTTCTGCCACGCCGATTCCGCGCACTCTTAACATGTCGCTGAGCGGTTTGCGCGATATGTCGTTGATAGAAACGCCGCCACGGGACCGGCTGGCAATTCAAACGCAGGTAGTGCAGTTTTCGGAGAACGTTATCAAATCGGCGATCGAGCTGGAGCTCGGTCGTGGCGGTCAGATTTTCTTTATTCACAATCGCGTCGAGACCATTGAGACAATTGCGGCCCTGGTCCAGCGCCTGGTGCCGCAGGCGCGCCTGGCGGTGGGCCACGGGCAGATGAACGAGAAGGAGATGGAACGAGTGATGCTCGATTTCATCGAATTCAAGTACGACGTCCTGGTCGCAACTACCATCATCGAGAATGGAATAGACATCCCGCGCGCGAACACGATCATCATAAACCGCGCCGATCATTACGGTCTTTCTCAACTCTATCAATTGCGCGGCCGCGTGGGCCGTTCAAACCGCCGCGCCTACGCCTACTTGCTGATCCCGGGAGAGCAGGAGTTAACGCCAATCGCCAAACGCCGGTTGGCTGCGATTCGCGAATTCTCCGACCTGGGCGCGGGCTTCCGGATCGCCGCTCTGGATCTGGAACTCCGGGGCGCCGGGAATCTTCTGGGTGGTCAACAATCCGGTCACATGGACGCGCTCGGCTTCGATCTTTATACGCAGATGCTCGAGCGTACGGTGGCGGAGTTGCGCGGCGATACAGTCGAAGACGAGACCAGCGTCTCAATCAATCTGGGGGTTGATGTCGCCATCCCTGATGAGTACATCAACGACATGGGCCACCGGTTAAGGACTTACAAGCGCGTTTCGTCGGCCCGCGATGAAGAAACGCTTGCCGTCATTCGTGAGGAGATTCGCGATCGCTATGGCCGGCTGCCGGAATCGGTGGAGCAACTTTTGGGATACGCATTGCTCCGGCGATTAGCCGAGGACATCGGAGTTATCTCAATCGACAAGACGCCGGAAGGCGCCGCGATAAAATTCAGCGAAAAAGCTCGGATATTGCCGGAGAAACTGGCGAACTACGTGAGAGATCGCGAGGATCGCGTTTTTACGCCCGCCGGCGTCTTGAAGCTGCAACTGAGTGAAGATGAACAAGACCAGGTGCTCGACGTGATCCGTGGCGCTTTGTTGGAACTTCGAGGATAGGTTGGGGCGGCCAAGTGAGTACTTTGTAGGCGCGTCCCTCCGTGGGCGCGCCATTTCGACGGGATCACGATACAGGCGTCTCTGATCGTCCCGTTGGTATATCGCCCGACCGCGGCGGACGGAGTGCCGCCCCTACAATGGTAATGGCTCGGCCAACCCAATTTGTTATTTCCGGCAGCTTTGTGGTCAAATCTACGGCCTTAGACAACTATCGATCTGCAACTGACAACAAACAACTGACTACTAACTACTGACCACCCCGATATTTAGGAGTATTTTCGTGAAATTCAAAATCGGCCCGCTCGCGACGTTGAGCATCTTCCTGCTCAGCCTGTTTATTGCGTCACCCGTGCTTGCCCAGGAAGGCGAATTGCGCGTTGTCGACGAGGTAATTGCTCAAGTCAACGACGATGTGATCACCCTTTCAATGATCCGGCGAGACGCCAAAGAACGCATTGAGGCGATGAAGCAAAAAGGCATGTCTGAACAGCAGGCTACCGACGAGGTCAACAAGCGGCAGGCAGAATTGATAGCCACGCTGATAAATGAGGCCTTGTTGCTGCAAAAAGGCAAAGAGCTCGACCTGACCAGCGACGTCGAAGCCGAGGTTAACCGGCGCATGCTCGACGTGGCGAAAGAGCAAGGCATTGCCAGCATGGAAAAGCTAGAAGCGGCGATGCGCGAGAGTGGCGTTGACCCGGTCGCAATGCGACAAACCATGCGCACGGAGCTGATGAAGCAGGCCGTTCTCCAGCAGGAAGTTGATCGCAAACTTTTCTTCGGACCGACGATGGATGAACTAAAGACCTATTTTCAGGCGCATCAGGAAAAGTTTCGCAAACCGGAAAGCGTGGCCCTTTCGGAGATTGTTCTGAGTACCGTCGGCAAGAACGAGGCGGAAGTAAAGGCGAGAGCGCTGGAGTTGGTCAGACAACTACGCGCCGGAGCAAACTTTGGCCAGTTGGCGGCCACAAACTCCGATCGCGAAATAAATGGAGTGCGGACGGGACAGCAAAATCAGGGCAAAGTGGGAACGTTTGAAGTGCCCAGTCTTCGCGATGATATCGCGGCCGCGATCAAGACAGTGTCAGTTGGTGGCGTCAGTGAGCCGCTTCATACGAGTGAAGGTTACCAGATTTTGCGAGTGGATGAACGGACCCCTGGAAGTACCACGGCAACCTTCAATGAAAATCGCGTGCGCGAAGCGATAACTATGGAAAAGGGTGAGAAAGCGCGAGACGAGTATCTGCAGGGGTTGCGTGATGACGCTTACATCAAGGTTTCGGAAAGCTATCGTGCGGCAGTGGCGCCGATATTGAAGTTACCGCCGGAGAAGACCGCGCAGAATTCCGGAACGGGAGCTCCAGAAGAAAAAAAGAAAAAGGGAAGATTTCTCGGAATCTTTCCGAAACCGTAAATAGAAGTCCTGAGTACTGAGCTCGGAGTTTGCGGTCAGGGGTTCACGAAATTCAGAGACTCAGAACTCACAACTCAGAACTGAGAACCGTTTTTGATTTGCGCCTCGACCTCTTCCTCAAAGCGAGTCGTCTTTGTTCCCGGCGAACGCTGGCCCAAACTCTTTGCGACGCGGGGCGAGTTTCAATCAATGGCAAAGCCGCCAAACCGGCCCACGCGGTCAAACCCGGCGACGAAATCTCGATTCATCGCTACGATCAGATAACTACAGTCAGAGTGCTTTCGGTTCCCGGTACGCGTCAGACCTCGCGCAAGGAAGCCGGCAATCTCTATGAGCTTTTGAGCGATGTTCAATTGGAACCTTTTGACCCATCCTAAAGTTGGAGCCACAATATGCAACGTTTCGAGACAAAGTGCGGCAGGGTGATCGGCGCACGCCTGAAGGTGAGTTTTACATCTTTACAAAAAACGACAAGAGCGCTTTTTACCTGTCTCTGGGCGTCAGCTATCCCAACATTGAAGACGCCGAACGCGGTCTTCGGGACGGAATGATCACGCGGGGTCAGCACGATGCAATTGTTAGGGCCACCAGAAACAAACGAACGCCGCCGCAAAACACACGACTTGGCGGAACCATTTACATTCACGGGAATGGCGCGTCGAGCGATTGGACGTGGGGCTGTGGGATTGGACATGTCGATGGGTCGCGTTGGAAAATGAAGTGTAAAGAAAGTGGTTGACGCGTTAGCGGTTGGAATGCCGGCAACCATCAAGCTCTGAAATGGAAATCAAGCCGTTCAAAATTCGCAATATCGAGATCAATCCACCACTGGTGCTGTCTCCAATGGCGGGAGTGACTGACGTTTCCTTTCGTCGTTTGTTGAAGAGACGGGGCGGCGTGGGTCTTAGTGTGTCTGAGTTTATTTCGGTTGAGGGACTGACGCGCAGTAATCCAAAGTCAAAACGGCAGATGCGGTTTTACGAAGATGAGCGGCCGTTCGCGGTCCAGATTTTTGGCGGCCAACCCGAACGCATGCGCATGGCCGCGGAAATGGCCGAGGAAATAGGGGCCGATATGCTCGATGTGAACTGCGGCTGCCCGGCGCCAAAAGTGGTGAAGCATGGCGGCGGCTCCGGACTGTTGAAAGATCACTCGCGTCTGGAAACGATTCTCAGAGACATTCGGAAGGCGATCAAGATCCCGTTGACGATCAAGATTCGCGCGGGCTTCTACGACCACGCGATCAACGCGATCGAGACGGCGCGGCTAGCCGAAGACTGCGGGGTTGAGCATATCGCCCTTCACGGTCGCACGAAGGAGCAGGGCTATCGTGGTCTCGCCAACTGGGATCTGGTCAAACAAATAAAAGAAGCAGTGAGTGTTCCGGTATCGGGTAGTGGAGATGTCACGACGATCGAGCAGGCGTTTGCACGTTTTCGCGAGACTGGGTGTGATGGGGTTTTGATTGGCCGCGGCGCGATGGCCAACCCGTGGATCTTTCGCCAGATTGAAGACGCGATCCACGGCCGTGAAATTTTTGAGCCGACCCTGGCCGACAAACGAGCCATCCTGCACGAGTATTTCGATATGCTTCGCGAAGACATGCCTGAGACACCGGCGATTAATCGCATGAAGCAGCTCGCCGGCCAATTCACGCGCGGTTTGCAGGGTGGCGCGCTCTTTCGCACTTCTATCTATCATTCGCACTCGGTCGACGAAGTCCTCAACCGCATTGAGGAGTACTTCGAAGCCATCGAAACAGGTAAACCTTACTACGGTGAGGCGGGAGTTCCGGTTGAAGAGGCGCCTGCGCTTGATTCCTGCGAAGCGGCGACGATGGTTTAGGTGCTGCACTCATCGCAGCGATCTCAATGAAAGCAAAAAAGTTCATCATAGGCGGCTTGTTCAGTGATTACGAGCACGTCAACTACTGGGACCGCGTCTCGTCCGCACTGAGCGCCGTCAGGCGCGAGGTCGCTGATTAGAGTCAACGTTGGATGTGCCTAACCCAGAGCGCACTGCCGTGCGCTCGGCGGGCGGGACGCCCGCGGCCCCAGTAGCAAGCTAGCTCGATCCCCGAAACAAGATCCCAAATCATCAGGAGATCAGAGATGCGCAAGGTTGTTTTTGGTGGCGCCAATAGTCTCGACAACTATTTCGCTCGCAAAGATGATGCTGTCGATTGGCTTTTGTGGAGCGATGAAGTCGGCAAAATCATGGCCGACTATTTCAAGACGTTTGACACGATCGTGATGGGACGGCGCACGTATGAAGTTGCGATGGCCAGCGGTCACGGTGTCGGCTCATATCCCGGCATGAAGACATATGTCTTTTCACGCACGCTGAAACCTCGTTCAACCAGGAACCTCGAAATTACTTCCGAAGACGTTGCCGAAGTTGTTGGCCGGTTAAAGCAGCAGGAAGGGAAGGACATCTGCATCATGGGAGGCGGGCTGCTGGCCAAACCGTTGTTCGAGGCAAACTTGATTGATGAGATTGGTTTCAACATTCACCCGGTCTTGCTTGGTTCGGGAATACCGCTCTTTCATGAGATGAACCATCAGATTGATCTGGAACTCATCGAGTGCAAGACACTCAAAAATGGTTGTGTGCTGGTAAGCTATCGAGTGAAACCTCCGAAGAGAACCGCGGCGAAAAAATCCAAAAGCACAAAGAAGCGCAAGAGATCTTAGTCGAGGTTAGTTGGTGGTAAGCTTTTACCGTTGTTTCGTTGCTGACTTAATATCCCAGGGTAGCCGCGAAGCGCGGCAACCCTGGGCTTTGTTACGCAACCGCTTCGCGGTAGACGCTCGAAACCTGGTGCTTACAGCCCAGATTTAGTTGCGACCGCAGTCGGGGTTGCAACCGCGGTCGGCGTTGGCGGCGCTGGCTTGCCTTTTCCCGTGTCGAGATTAACTGCGGCCGGGTAACCTTTCCCACTCAGCGCGGTCAACTCAATCACAACTTCCTTTTGGTTTTTGCCGATGGGCTTTTTCGCTACCGCAGGCGCCTTCTTTTCGGTTTTGCCAGCGGTAGTGTTTGCCGGTGTGAGCCTGGCGACCGGCGAGGCTTCAGCCACCGTCTTGCTGGTCACGTCCTTGCGCGGATGAGGTGACATGGCGTTGAGCGCCTGGAGCACTTCAGCGCGTTCGGCTTCCTGCAGTTCGTCAAACTTAACGTCATTCGCCTCAAGAACCGCGCGCAGATTTGCTTCAGTGTTTGTGTCTTGATCGTAAACGTCTCGATAGATGTGCAGCTTCCCGTCTTCAACCACAATCGTTTCGTAACGAAGTTCGACCGGGACAGGCTTGTCGAGCTTTACTGCCTTCGTCTGAGACTTGTTCTTCAGGTGAGACTGGATCGTGGTGTCGGAAAGCTCCGTCCCGGCAGCCTGGGCCAGCAGTTTCGAAAAGTCCCGCACCTGCGCCGACGTTAGACCGACGCACCCATGCGAAGCAAAGGTCCCCAACTTCGCCGGCGACTTCCCACCGTGAATTAGCGATGGCATTCCGATCGGGATCTTGATTGGGCCAAGTGGGTTGAGTTTGCTGCCCGCGGCCACTTTCTCGCCCACGCTTACATTTTTCATCTTTGCCACCCAGGGCTCGTCGGGCGGGGTCCAGGTTGGATTGAAGATGATGGTCTGGGCTTTCCTCAACCCAGTCGGTAGAGGAAATTCAGGATAACCAATCCCGATTTTGTACGACTTGACGAGCGAACCGTCCCGGAAGACGTCCATGCGGTATGCCGGAATATTGACCACGACGCGCGTGTCTTTCGGCACCGCATTCGGACCCGGCAGCATAGTCTCTATCGGCGCACTGGCGTGGTCGGCCGGCAGGTCTTCGCCGCCCTTGCCCCAGTAGTCGCGAACAAATGCAAACAACTGATCGGCTTTCTGTTCTCCGACCACGCCACGAATGGCTTCGGTGGCGTTGCGTCGCGACTCTTCAGCCTGGCGCGATTGTTCGATGGTCAGCTCTTCGAGATTGGATTGGCGAAGTTTGTCGACCGCGTCAGCCGCGATCTTCTTTAGCTGCGCGATCTGATCGTCGGTCAGTTCGACCTTCGCCTTCAGTTTGGTCTTAAACGCCTCGTCGGAAAACAGAGCGTCTAGTACCGGCAGGGTGACCGGGACGGCGCTGATGTTTGCCGAGGGCGAAGGCGAGCTTGATGGCGATGGGCTCGCGCCTGGCGTGTTTGAGTTGTTGGTTGATTCTGCCGTGCAGCCTGCTGCAAACAGGAGCGAGACGACAGTTAGAAGCAAAAGCGCGGTGCGACTTATGAAATTTATGTTTTGATGGCTCATGATTTTTGCCTCGTTCGAGCAAGATTGAAAAGCAAGCCGATACTCGCTTCCTGGCCGATTTGCAGCAACAGGCATTCCCACAGAATTCGGGAGGACACGCACGTCAGGGCGGGGGCGAAAGCCTCACCTTCAGTATGAGGCTTGCACTATAAGCGGACGGTGCCCGGGCGAAACCGAACAAAAAGGAGTCGAGAGTCTGGAGTCGAGAGTCTGGAGTCGAGAGTCTGGAGTCGAGAGTCTGGAGTCGGCGTTGGTCTCTACCGCGAAGCGGTTACGCCTTACAGCCCAGGGTTGCCGCGCTTCGCGGCTACCCTGGG
>JAXIOV010000209.1:0-46249 GCA_045403245.1 Pyrinomonadaceae bacterium
AAGGGCTGTTTTCTTTGTCTGCTGCTCGGGCGCAGTGTGGTCAATCCTCTCGGAGGTGAACCACCAACTGGAGAGCCGGATGCGGGAGAACCGCCCGTCCGGTTCGGAGGGAGGGGGAACAACCGTTCTCCCTACCCCTATGGAATGCGGCAGAGCCGCTTTTTCGCGAAGAGGCCTTCCGCGTTTTCGACAACCGAAGACTCCTGGCCGAGTGGGTGGATCGCTAACTGTGTTGGGTTGGCTCCAATTCAACTTGCATTTAGAGATGTGAAGGCAGCAAGTTAAACGCAGAGAATTGATTTATCCAATACCCTGAATGCGAATCATCTTTGAAAGTCAGGGATGCAAGAATTCTTGCATGGAAGCACATAAGGCACTAAGTCAGAAGGGATAGCAATTTCTTATGTGAACAGATATTCTGCTCGCGCTTCCCAGCAAATTTCTTTGGTGACGCCAATTCTCTTGTGGGTGTTTCACCTTCTGAGGACGGGTTACCTCGAACCCCTCGCCTCCACCTAAATTAACCTCTGAACCGGGAGATAAACCAATGCTGAATCTCGCCATCCGCCATCCCCTCAAGGCTTGAGGAAAGGTTTGCTACCGCTCATAGTCTCTTTAGCCTTATTACCTTCAATTGTTCGGGCACAAAGCTCGACAACAACGGCAAGAACGCCCGGGGCGCCTGCGGGCTCCTATAAGCTTGGAGATGCTGACACCATCAATCTGTTTACAGGCAACCTCAACTATTCACTTCCTTTACTATCCATGGGCGGTCGAGGTGAAGCGCAAGCCATGTTGGGCCTTGTGCTCGAAGGTCAGTGGGACATGGTCCAGACAGAGATTCCTAACGGCTACGTTCGACATGAATATTCATTTGGTTATCCACAGCCAGTCTCGCTGGTTGGTTCGATGAGGCTCGAGATTTCATTCTCGCCCACTGGGGAAACTGCGCGGGATCGAATGATTTGCTTGAATACCGGACGACGATGACTTACGTGGAAGCCAACGGAACCGAATACTCGCTACGTGACAGCGTAGTGCATGGAAAGCCGGTTCAAATCTGTAGCGGAGGAACGCAAAACTACGGAAGAATTTTTGAGAGCACTGCGGGAGATTTCGTTACCTACGTAAATGACACAAACATTTATGCGAGCTGTTACGGCGTGCCAGGCTGTACAAACAACGTTGATGGCTACCTCTACTTTCCAAACGGCACGAAATCTCGAGTGCTGGGAGGTCAAATCAGGTGGATGCAGGACCGGAACGGAAACAAGATTGACTACACCTATGAAACCACGGGCCTCAAGAGATTAACAGCAATTACAGATTCCATCGGTCGCGTAGTTCAAATCCAGTACAACGTAAACGAGGTGGCGCCCTACGGCCGCTGCACCAAACTGATCTTCAAGGGATTCGACAACCAGGATCGGGTGATTCGTTACAGCCACGACAGTAATTTGGCCAATGTGCTTCGAACCACCCAGCCCGGCGATCAAACGGCGCCAGTGAACATTTTTTATGACGACCCTAACGACAACGTGATTCCGGAATTGAGCGGTTCCACGCCAGATTATGTTAAGGCGGTGTGGCTACCGGATGGTCGTAGTTATCAGTTTCGTTACAACGTGCTCAGCCAGTTAGCGAGGGTAGTGCTGCCTACCGGCGGCGCTATCGAATATGACTTCTACGATGTTTCTCAAGTGCCCTATGAAAGTCCTCCCAACACCGGGGGCAACGGTGTCACGAATCAGATCAAGGAAAAGAGAGTTTATGACATCAACAATGTTCTTTTGAGCAAGGCAAAATTTTCGACGCCCACTACTTACACAGGGGGAGTGATACCCCCAAACAGGGGTGGCACCGTACGAGACATGGAGGTGTTCGATCCAGCCGGGAATCGCATAGCCAGGTCCAGGCACTATTTTTACGGATTTCCGGTTGGCGATTATGGTCTTCTGGTTCCGGGCGAACAGCGGTCCCGACAACAATGGCAACATCATTCGGTCCCAGCATTGGATCCCCGCGAATGAACAAATGACTATCTACAACTGGACCGAGGATCGCTTCACCTATGATTCACTGAATCGGCTCAAGTCAGTGGCTGAATACCACGGCTCCTCAAGCACGGGTCTTAGTGGGATGGACTTCACTCAGTTTTACGATTACGACCGCTGGGGGAAGCGAACCATCAACCAGACCCTGACCCAGGGCTATGGAGCACCCAAGCCTTGGTTTGCTGTGACTGAAGCGAATAATCGATTAGCCGTTCCTGCCGGTCAGTCCGGCAATATGACCTACGACGCCGCCGGGAACCTTACAAATGACAACTACTCGCCGCAATCATTTGGAAGCAGCAATGGCACTGCTACTCGCACGTATGACGCGGAAAACCGTTTGACTGAAGCCAGGGACGGTAACCAGCAGGTAGTGAGCGGCTATGGCTACAATGCGGACGGGCAACGAGTGAGACGCAAGGCTTACGGCGTCGAGACGTTGCAAGTTTACGGAATGGATGGAGAGCTGCTTGCCGAGTACAAGAGCGGCGCCGCAACCTTTATTCCGACCAAGGAATATGGATATCGCAATGGTCAATTGGTCGTCTCAATGGCATCGGGCGACGACGTGCGCTTGGCGCGGTTTGTTACCAATCTTTACTACGGCGCGTTGCAAAGAGATCCATCCTCACAGGAGTTGCAAGACAAGATGAATCAGCTCGCGGCCTCGGGCGCGCAGAGTCAATCGCAATTGCTTACCACCGCCAGTCAAATCGCGCGCTCACTGTTTGTACAAACTAACTACGAGACGTTGCCACCCACGCCGCGAACCGACATCCAATACGTCAGCGATCTCTATTACGCATATCTCCAACGTGGGCCGGACGATGGCGGGCTCAGTTGGTGGGCGGGACAAGCTGCCTCCAGCCGCATCAATGTCTGCAATGCTTTTGAAGCCAGCTCTGAATTTGCGACCTTAGTGAGCACGCTCTACGGCACTGCTGCATCCGACAGTGAGCGCACCGAACATTTTGTGAACAACTTCTACCTCGGTGCTTATGGAAGAAATGCAACCTCGACAGAGATGCAACAGCAGCGTGATGCGCTGAATGCTGCCGCGGGATTAGGAGTCACACAGGTGAAGGCGCAGGCGGAAAGCTTTGGCCGCTCGCTGTTAGCAGCGCAGGTCAATAATGCGGGCTTGAGCAATACGCAGTTTGTGACGAATCTCTATGAGGCATTTCTGCAGCGCGGCCCTGACGCTGGAGGACTCGGCTTTTGGTCAGGGCAGGCGACTGTGGGCCAGGGTCGGCAAAATGATCTTAACGCGTTTGCCACCTGCGGTCCGTTCTATGAGTTGGCAGGAACGCTCTATCGCGAAACCTTTTGATTAGTTGCAGATCATTTAGGCTCCCCGCGGATGATTGTCAATAAAAGCGGAAGTTTGGCAGGCATGAAGCGGGTTTGTTTGGCGGACCGAATTACGGGCATCGCTGCCTTTCCGACGGACGCACAATGCAAGACTAGATCAATCTCCTATTCTCATTTCTAATACATGCTTTATGAAACCTGCTTTCTCGTAAGCTCTGACGGCTGGCAGGTTATCGTAATAAACCTCGAGCCTCATCTCCGTTATGTTTCGCGTGAGAGACCATTGTTTCAGGGCTTCAATGATCTTCTTACTTACTCCCTTTCCTCGATGATCAGGATCAACATACATAACGCCAAAAGGAACAAGAAAACCAAAGAAATATGGGTGAGAGACAGATTACACAACGACCACCATGAGGTTTACAAGAATTTGAGAAAATTCGAGCGAGGCACACGAACCCGTGCTGTATGGTCCGACGGAAGGCCGAAACCTTTATGAGACTTGTAACGCCGGAGTAGAAGGAATTTGATTGCTGAAAGGGAAGGAAGCCATGAAGTCAGATGAAGTGTGTGAAAGTTATGCGAAAAGAAACGTCAAGTTAACTGTCAGACTACTGCATGATGATGATGTGCTGATTGAGGGTACATCGGAAGGGTTGGAGTTTCTGGGGAATCTTCTTCTTGCACACGCCGAAGGTAAAGAAGATGGACGTCACATTAGTCCGCGTGGGCCTGGCAGCATCTTCTTTAGTCCAAAATCTACTAAAGGTATATATATTCACCAACTGCCTTGCAACACTTCACCGAGCGAAGAGGTCGGTAGATCAGATAACACCTAGAGAAAGATAAGCGTATTACATACTGAAGTCACCAGTCTGGCCTGCCGCTTCTATCTCCACAAACGAAGGGGCCTCTTCACGTGGCGAAGAGGGCCGCAGTGTTTTCCCGGAATTAAAAACTACTGGCCGATGGGTGGATCGCTAACTGTTGCTTGCTGAGTTGAGTTGACGTGGATCGTGTTGCTGTTGGAATCGAGAAAGAAGCGATTCTTCCCCGTAGCGCCCACGCCTTCGGTGATCTGCGGGTCGGCATTAACCGCATAACCGGCCGGTGAAGTGGTGGATTTTGGAATCACTCGCATCGTAAATAAATAGCCTTCAACCACCGGTGTGCTTCCCGTGAAACGCGTGTCGAGCAAACCTTCCTTCAACATCTCGTCAAACGATCCGAAGGAGCTGCGCTGGTGAGCGTTGTAGTAGAGCATCTGCTGCTCGGCTATGGTTCGCAAAGTCTTGATGGCTGCGGCCTCGTTAGCCGACTTAACCGCTGCGCGCCAGCCAGTCACGCCGACAGCGATCAGAATGCCAATGATCGCGATGACGATCATCAACTCGATGAGGGAAAACCCCTCTTGATTTTTTCGATAAGTGCGCTCCGAATTCATAACATCTCCTCGCTCGATTACACGTTTCTTTCAGCTCGGGGTTCCTGATTAGTTGGTTTTGACTTGTACCTGTGAGCTCGAGCTTGGCCTAAGTTTACTACATGACCCTGACAACGTCATGTCTCGGTTGTGCCTTAAAGGCACTAACCAGATGGCTGGCGGGTGCCGTAAAGCAACTGTTAGTTTGCTTTCGACCGTGGCGGCGAACCCCCGGCAATCCCTCGGCAACTTAGTTGTCGGCGCTAAATCGCTAACTGGAGGCTGAGGCATCTGGTCCCCAAAATCAACGTGCGACCACCCCTTTTAGCATGTAGAATGAAAACGACCATGACGAAACAGGGCACAAGCCAATGAGACGACTCGAAACGGTAGCCGACGAAAGAGCGCTGATGGTTTCGGATGCACTCGAGAAAATCGAGCGTCTGCAAGCCGCCGTTGAGACCGTTATTAAGGGCAAGCCTGAGGCGGTTCGCCTCGGGATCATAGCCCTGATTGCCGGCGGGCACTTGCTCGTGGAAGACGTACCCGGGGTCGGCAAGACGACTCTGGCCCATGCCCTGGCCCGTGCCCTTCATTGCAGCTTTCAGCGAATCCAGTTCACCTCGGATTTGCTGCCGTCTGATGTGATTGGGCTTTCAGTTTACAACCAGCACACGGGCGTTTTTGAATGGAAGCCAGGCCCAGTATTCGCAAATGTGGTGCTGGCTGATGAGATCAACCGTACCACTCCCAAGACCCAGTCCGCGCTCCTCGAGGCGATGGCAGAACGCCATGTGACCGCCGAAGGCATCACCCATCCGCTGCCGTCGCCCTTTATTGTGTTGGCTACTCAGAATCCCATCGAACATCACGGCACGTATCCCTTGCCCGAATCACAGCTCGATCGGTTCATGCTTCGGCTGCGTATTGGTTATCCGGCAACCGAAGACGAAAAGCAAATCCTTCGCGATCGTGAATATAGCGACCCGCTCGACGATCTGCGTCCGGTGATGACGGCCGGCGAAATTGTCGAGCTTCAGCGAAGCGTTTCGGAAGTCTCAGTCGACGACGCCCTGGTCGAATACTTGATGCGCATCGTTGCAGCTACACGCGATTCCGAAATGCTCGACCTCGGAGTGAGCCCCAGGGGAACTCTGGCGCTGTTTCGCGCCGCTCAGGCACTGGCCCTCACCGAGCGACGCTCGTATTGCATTCCGGATGACTTCAAGCGTCTGGTGGTGCCAGTATTCGCCCACCGCATCCTTGTCAGTACGCGTTTTGCTTCCTCGATGCGTCGCAGCGAAGAGGCAGAAGCAGTCCTCAAGGAAATCATGAAAACAGTCAGTGTGCCGCTCTAGAAGGATGAAGGCGGAAGGATGAAGCCGAATAGAGAAGATGAGCGTTAGTGGCGATACGAAAGAGGCAACCAAAGGCGGTCGCGGCGACCGTCTTTTTTCATCCTCATCTTTATCAAAATGGCGTAACGCCATTCTGGGAACTCTCCTGGTAGCAGCTGGTCTGGCTGCCGCGTTGGTCACAGTCCTGGCCCGTAATTCAGACAATTACTTTGTCGCGGCCTCGGCCGCAGCCCTGTCGCTCGTGATCGCGGTTCTGATGTTGATTTTCATCGTACCGCCGTTGGCCCGGTCGGCTCGTCTCGAGGTAAAGGGTTTGGATTTTCCGATTGAAGTCACCAGCGGCGGCGGGATCTTTCTAATCATTGTGCTGGTGGTGGGCTTCGCGGCCTGGAACACTGGAAACAATTTGCTCTTTCTTATTTTCTCTTTGCTGTGTTCAACGCTTTTCGTAGGTGGCGTCGCAGCCAGGGCGTCGCTGCGCGATTTGATAGTCTCCGCGCGCTTTCCCGATCACATCTTTGCCGGCGAAGTGGCGCCGGTAATCGTGACCTTGCGAAATGCGAAGCGCGTGCTGCCGTCGTTCTCCATCCTGGTCGAGGCCCGCGGGCCACAGGACTCAACCACTGAAAACAGGCGGCGACGCCGGCGGACGCGATTCCTCAAGCGGCCGCTGGCTTACTTTACTTACGTCCCACACCGCGCTGCGGCCGAACAAAGAGTCGAGCAGCTTTTCGCCAAACGCGGGCATGTGCTTATCAACGGGTTCGAGCTTTCGACCCGCTTTCCTTTTGGATTCTTCCGCTTTCGACGTCGACTCCGTGCGCGAGATGTCGACATCGTGGTCTATCCGAAGCCCGAACCAACTGGAGACGAACTGCACCTGCTTCCTATGTACGCTGGCCACATGGCCTCGCTGCGTCGAGGCGTGGGGCAGGACCTGTTTTCTCTGCGTGACTACCAGCCGCAAGACGACCTTCGGCACATCGATTGGAAGGCCACGGCGCGCTCGCGCAACTTGACGGTGCGCGAGTTCACTGCTGAAGACGAGCGCAGAATTACTATTGTCCTGGATACCAGAGACCTGGCCGATTCCGACCCGGAAAACTTTTCGCAAAGGTTTGAGTCAGGCGTGATCCAGACCGCCTCTTTGCTTAAACACTTCATTGACGAACGAACTGAGGTGCGCCTGCTGCTCGGAAATGAACAGGGGCGGTACGGAAGCGGCTTGAATCATCTCTATGATTGCTTACGCCGGCTCGCGCTGATTGCTCCTGAAAAACCAGACCCTAGCAGCGAAAGCCCAGGCCCGGTCATTGATGCGGGAGGGATGAACGAAGAGAGCAGATTCGAGCACGACTACGCTATTGTGCTTACCACCGCAGACCCCGGCTCGATTCCCCCAAAGATCTGGCGAGCGTCGCACGTGATCTACGTTTAGAAAGGTGAACCGGAAAACAGGTGAACCGGAAAACAGGGGGGAAGGGGAAGGGGTAAAGGGTAAAGGGTAAAGGGTAAAACACCGGTCGCGGACTTCTTGGTTTCAAGGGCAACTTACGAATAGATCCAGTCGTCTTCCCCTTTCCCCCTTACCCTTTTCCCCCGTCTTATTCTATGCCCAGCTACTCAACCAGGACTCTCCGATTAGTCGGTGTTTGCTTCATTTTGTCGGGAGCCACCGGACTAATCTACGAAGTACTCTGGGCCCGAATGCTCGGCCTGGTGTTTGGCGCTACGACCCTCGCCGTGAGCACCGTCCTGGCCGCGTTCATGGGCGGATTGGCGCTGGGAAGCGCGCTGGCCGGGCGATTTGGCACCGGGATCAAACGTCCGGTTCTGGTGTATGGAGTTCTGGAAATCGGCATCGCGGTGTATGCATTGATGGTGCCGTTTTTGTTTGGGTTCATTGACAATCTCTACGCGGTCGTCTGGCAACAATTCCAGCCTGGCTTCTTTGTGTTTAGTCTCTGGCGCTTCGTTCTTTCCTGTCTAATGTTACTTATTCCCACCACCCTCATGGGCGCGACCTTACCCGTGCTCTCAGCCGCGATAGTTCGGGCCGCTAAACCGACTTCAACTTCGGTTACCAGGCTCTACACTCGCAACCTTCTCGGCGCGATCTGCGGATGTCTCGCAGCCGGGTTTCTGTTGCTGCCATCTCTCGGGGTGCGATCCACTATTTACGTCGCGGCCGTGATTAACATCGTCATTGGGATTGCCACAATTGTGGCTGATTGGAAGACCGTTGAAGCTGCGCCTCCGGAGAAGGGCAGTTCGGCGGGATTGCGCGGGACAGAGCTTGCAACGGATGGAGACGCCGAACTACCTGTTGGTGGACTGCGGTTCTGGTTGTTCTGCGCTTTCGTCTCCGGCTTTGTCACCATCAGCACTCAAGTCGCCTGGACCAGAATCCTCACGATGATTGTCGGCTCGAGCACCTACGCCTTCAGCTTGGCAGTTGCGCTGTTTCTGGTAGGCCTGTCGGGTGGCGCCTACCTTATCGCGCACAAAAGGCTTTCCGGAAAACTGCGAGAGACTATGTTCAAGGTGCAGTTGCTGACGGCGGTAAGCCTTGTCTTCAGTCTTTACATCATCAACAAGATTCCCAGTCTCCTAATCAAACTCGGGTCGCAGTTGAATATCAGCAGCTGGCTCGGTCTGCTCTCGCTGCAAGTATTTTCAATCGCTCTGTTAGTTCTCCTTCCCGCCTTCTTGATGGGAATGGTCATGCCGCTCGTGTTGGTTTGGGCCGGAGCGAACTCTGCGAATACGGTGAAATGGGTTGGACGCAGCTATGCGGTCAACACGGTCGGAGCGATCGCCGGGGCATTCGGCGCCGGTTTCGTTTTGATTCCGAGGACCAGCACCCGGATCACTATTCTGTTCGCGGCCGCACTTTGCATCGTGGTGGGTGGGATGGCCTACCGTCCCAAAGGCAAGCGGACCGAAAGTGATCTGGGCCTGGGCCTCAGGGTGAGCGCGGTGGTGGTGTCCATACTCTTGTTGTTTGCTTTTTCTCCCCGACTGGATCTGGGTTCACTGTCGATTGGGGCTTACGACAGTCTGGTTCGGGTGCTGGCCAACACACGAGGCAGCATCACCGAAGCAACTTCCTCGCAAACTGGACGGGAAGTGCACACTCTTCTGATGTACGAAGAAGGGCCGACCGCGACAGTTTCCGTACGCAAAGACTGGGAGGTGACCTCAATGGCCATCAATGGTCGAACCAATGCGTCCGACAAAGATGACATGCCCACCCAGGTAATGATCGGTCAGATGCCCTTGCTGGTTGCGCCGAAAATCAAAAGTGCACTGGTGGTAGGGTATGCCACCGGAGTAACCGCGGGATCGATGTTGCAGTCGCCGATTGAGTCGCTGGAAGTGATTGAACTTGAACCAGCCACCATTGCAGGCTCGCGATTTTTCGAACACGTGAACAACCACCCGCTGCGCGATCCACGCATGCGATTGGTGATCGACGACGCGCGCACGTATCTTCGCGTTACGCCGAATCGTTATGACGTGATCGTCAGCGAGCCGAGCCATCCCTGGGTGCCGGGAGTTGCAAACCTCTTTACGCAAGAATTCTTCGAACTGGGACGCGACCGGTTAAACGATGACGGAGTGTTTTGTCAGTGGGTGCAAATCTACCAACTTTCGACTGAAAGTTTGCGTTCTGTGTTGGCCACCTATCAGAAGGTGTTCCCGTACGTAAATGTGTTCAGAGTAGAAGGGACGTGGAAGGGAAAAGACTTGATCCTGATTGGAAGTAAGACTCCGGTGACTCTGGATCTCGTCGCCGGGCGCATCAGTGATGCAAGAGTTGCCGCCGAGCTGGCGCGTATTAACATCAAGAGCGAGGCTGATGTGATGCAGTGGTACGTGTGCAACGAATCGCAACTCAGTCCGGCCGTTGCGGGAGCGATCATTAATACCGACGACAACATGCACATTGAAACAACAGTGCCAAAAGAGGCCTTCCGGCCGCTACTGGACACCAACGCAGCGTGGCTCGAAAAGCTGGCGCAAAAATAGTTAAAGCAAAAGGGTAAAGGGAAAAGGGTAAAGGGAAAGGGCTAGCGTTGTGAAGAAAGACGGCGCCGTATTTTTACCCTTTACCCCTTCCCCTTTTCCCCAATTCTCAGGCTATCGGGCAGGCTTGCACCGACACGAGTTGCCATAGGTAGTTGCGGTAGGAATAGACCTGGATGACTTTGTAGTGACCGCTATAGTCGTGTCCCTGGTAGTACCATTTGGCTGAATCTTTTGCCGTCAGCACCGCGGTGCTGCCCCAGATCCTGACGCTGACGTTGTCTCTGCTTAAATACTCGACCCGCACGTCGCCTGAAACCACGTCACCGATGAACTGGTCTTTACCGTCACCTTCGAAGGGATAGGCAAAGAAAAAATCGTCAGCCATGATGCGGTTTAGAATTCCGCTATCCTGACGTACCAGCGCCTTGGCCCACTCATCATTCAGCTGGCGCAGATGCTGTTCGATTTCAATCTTCGAAGCGTGATCTGGAGAATGCTCACCTGGCATGGCAAATACTCCTTTTGATTGTTGGCGGCCACGTTTCTAGATCAAACGGCCGGGCTAGTCAACGATCTCGAAACTAAAGTAGCTTTCGCGGCTCTGCCGCCCGATGTGCGGAAGGTCTCTGACCTTCCGACCAGCCACGACTATGAGCGTGTGTTGTGGGCGGCGAGAGCAACCCGGTCGCTACGGCTCCCGGTTCTGATACGGCGCCGCAGTGATCAGCTTTTCATCTTTGCGCTCAGGTACTCAAGCAGATCGTCTGCGGCGCACTCGGCCGTGCGAATGCAATCGGGGATGCCGATTCCTGAGTAAGCATTTCCTGCAAGCGCGAGACCTGGTAGGGTCGCGATGCGCGCTTCAATTCTTCTCGCCCGGTCGAGGTGGCCCAGATGATACTGAGGCATGGAGTTTTGCCACCTGGACACCTCGGTGAACAGTGGATCCTTCTCAATTCCCAATAAGTCGAGAAGGTCTTGTCGAACCCGCGAATTCATCTCGTCGTTGTCCAACTCCATCAACTCGGGTTGTAACGCGCCGCCAACAAAGGCTCGCAGTAAAACAAAGCCTTCGGGAGCACGGCCCTCAAATTTCACGCTCGAAAACGTGCACGCCATAAGCGAACGTCTCTCGACAAAAGGCACTACAAACCCAAAACCGTCCAGTGGATGAGGAATGTCTTCACGCCGGTAGGCCAGATTGATGGTGGCGCTCGACGCATATGGAATGGCGTTTAGCTCAGTGGATAGTTCGGCATCCGTTTCCTGCAGGAGATTGGCTGCAGCGTAGGCGGGAAGGGAAACGCAAACGGCATCGGCTTCGATCTGCCGGCCATCGTCAAGCTGGATACGCCAGCGAGTCGCCCGACCGTCAGGAAGCGCGTTTGGAGCGATAGAGGTCACCCGAGTTCTAAGATTGATCGCTACGCCATCAAGTCTTTTTGAAAGCTGATCCACAAGCATCTGCATTCCCCGATCGAAGGACAAGAACAAGCCGTAACGTGCCCCGCTCACTCCTGCGCTCTCCCTGACCGTCGGGCTACTGCTTTTTCGCAACGCGCGGATCAAACTTCGGTGCTGTTGTTCCATTTCGAGAAACTTAGGGAAGGCAGCGCGCACGCTGAGTTGTTCAGGATCTGCAGTGTGGATCCCGGCGACCATCGGCTGGGCCATGCGCTCGAGAGCTTCACGACCAACCCGGCGGCGTACAAAATCAGCAATACTCTCATCGCGCTCGCCGTTCGCCGGCCGAGGCAGTAACAGGTCCAATGCGATTCGCGCTTTGCCAATCCAACTGAAAATCCTGCTGGTCATAAAGGGCCAGAGGCGCGCCGGAGCGAGCAAATGAAAACCTTCGGGCACGGGCAACAGTTTTCCTTCTCTAACGATGAAACTGCGACGATTCTGCTGGTTGGTCTCAATTAGGTGGGATTCAAGTCCAATTCGTCTGGCGAGGTCGAGTGCCTCCGGCTTTTCGGAAACAAAAGCGTCTGGCCCACGTTCAAGTAAGAAGCCTTCGCGCTCCGTGGTTTGAATGATTCCACCCAGTTCGGCGCTGCCTTCGATGAGAGTTATTTCCAGGGGCTGTTCAAGCTCGCGCCCCTGCTCGAGAATCCGGTGAGCTGCCGCAAGGCCGGTTATCCCGCCACCGATTATTACCACTCGTTTCATGATGCTAACGAGAAAGGACACAGCAATCAGCCGCGCATCGATCGTGAGAGGGTCCCAATGCGCCAAGCGACCGTTGAGGCGACGCAGGATCCAGCCGCTCCATGATCAACTCGCGAACCATTTTGACGAAGGTGGGATGAGCGCTCACTGTTGCCGCGCGAACCAGATTCAGATCGAGGTTCCTGCAAAGCGCCTGCGCCTCCGTATCAAGTTCGTAGACAACTTCCATGTGGTCGGAAATGAAACCAATTGGCGCCAACACTACATCGGTCGCGCCTTCGGCTTTCAGCTCGCGTAAATACTTACCGACGTCGGGTTCCAACCATGGCTGCGTGGGCGGCCCGCTGCGACTCTGGTAAACGACCTTGTAGGGGTGGGACTCATTGCCTTGTGACACGCCATCGGCAACTAATCGCGCGGTTTCGCGGAGTTGAGCTTCGTACTCGCAGTTGTCGGCCATCGAAATCGGAATACTGTGCGCGGTGAAGACCAGGTGTGTGTTGGCGCGCCCGCTCTCGGGAATTTTGGCGAGGGCGCGTTGTACATTGTCCACGTTTGCTTCGATGAATCCAGGATGATTATAGAAAACACGCAGCTTGTCGATCTGAGGCGCCCCGATGCCAACCAGCGCGCGCGCCGTCTCGATGTTTTCGAGATACTGCCGGCAACTTGAATACGAGCTGTAGGCTGAGGTAACAAAAGCCAGCGCGTTTCTGATTCCGTCATCGCGCATTTGCTTGAGTGCGTCAGCCAGCAGCGGGTGCCAGTTGCGGTTGCCAAAGTAAACCGGAAGCTGCAGGCCGTTTGCGGCGAATTCCTGGTTCAGAGCGGCAATCAAGTTTCGGTTTTGAGCATTTATTGGACTGATTCCGTTGAACAGTTCGTAATGTTTCGCCACTTCAAGCATGCGCTCTCGTGGCACGTTGCGACCCCTTAGGACGTTTTCCAGAAACGGAATCACGTCGTCCATCCCTTCAGGTCCGCCGAAAGAGACGACGAGCAAAGCCTGGTAGGGTTCAGTCATTCTTGTCGCGCTCGAGTGATGGAAAGGCGAGGGCCAGCTTTCCGAGCAATCGACGATGTTCATCACCAAGTGAAAGAGACAGGTCGCTAAAGCCCATTTCTATTTTGCCGGCTTTCACCATCGCCATGAATGTTGAAAACTTCATGCGCGTGCCCAGGGTTTCGAGATAATCCGGGCCAGCACTGCGCTTATCCAGATTCAGCAGCACAACAGGAGCCAGCTGCTTTCCATCGCAGGTTATCTTCAACTCATTGATCTCCGGATACCGGTAACCTTTCTTATTCAGGACCTGAATGATGAAAATGACGTCAGCCGGATTTGTGGTTGGTGTTTGCGAAGGAACCTCAGCCTCGATATTCAAAAACACTTTCTCAGTCTCATTGCTCCGGATTAAGAGTTTTTTGAACCCGATCGTCGTGACATTCTTTTCGCGGTCATATGTGGTTTCAATCCCGGGTAGCGACGCTGACTCATCAGCCGACTGGGTCGAAGTCGTGTCGCCCAATCCAAACGCCGGGCAGATCATCAGAATCAAAAGAAGGTTAAAAGTCCGAAAGGCGGTCTGCATATGTTTCCCCCTGGCTCAGGATTTCTGACTCAACTCATGAACCGTATCGATGAGAGCGATAACGTTTTCGACGGGCGTCTCCGGAAGTATTCCGTGGCCCAAATTGAATACGTGGCCGGGGCGTCCGCCCGCCATTTCTAATATTGACTCAGCCTGAGCGCGCAGATAATCGCGCCGGGCAAAGAGAGTGACTGGATCGAGATTGCCCATCACGCCCTTGTCATACCCGATACGGCGCCAGCCTGCATCGAGGCGCGTGCGCCAATCAAGCCCAATCACGTCACCCCCGGCTTCGCTCATCAGTTCCAGCAGTGCTGAAGTGCCGGTGCCAAAATGGATCACCGGCACGCCCGGTCGAACGCCCTGGATTACATTTCGCGAATGCGGGAGGACGTAGAGTCTGTAGTCATCCGGATTGAGGGTTCCTACCCACGAGTCAAACAACTGGACCGCCTGCGCGCCGGCATCAATCTGCGCATTCAAGTATTTGATCAATGAACGCGAAATCAGGCTCATCATCGCATGCCACGCGCCGCTGTCGTTATACATGAGCGACTTCGTGTGCACGTAATTTTTCGAAGCGCCGCCTTCGACCATGTATGACGCGAGCGTGAACGGAGCGCCAGAGAAACCAATCAGCGGAAGATTGGCGGGAAGGGAAGCACGGGTTTGCCTGATAGCCTCAAAAACAAACTCAAGAGCAGTCACATCAGTAACATCATGCAGGCGGTTAACATCTGAAGCAGTACGGACGGGGTTGTGAATTACTGGTCCCTCACCTTTGTTAAACTCCAAACGCAGACCCATCGGCTCAAGGATCAGGAGGATGTCGGCAAAAATGATTGCGGCGTCAACGCCCAAACGCTCGGCCGCTGTCACCGTCACCTCCGCGGCCAACGATGGGGATTTACATAATTCAAGAAACCCAACTCGCGAACGCACGTCGCGATATTCCTTCATGTATCTGCCCGCTTGACGCATTAACCAAATCGGCGTGTAGGGAACCGGTTCACGCCGGCATGCGCGCATGAAGGCGCTGTCGCGGAGTGCTTCCGCAAATCTGGATTTCGATTGAATCAGATTGTCGGTTCCTGCAGACATATTAGATTTATGCAACTTTCACTTTGCCGGTGCGTTTATCGAACTGTCGAGGCGTGTGCCTTGACCTGCCCTTTTCATTTGCGGCACCGGTTAAAGAACCCGACTACATTAAAGCAGATTGCCGGGTAACGAGCGACAGTAGCATAGGCTGGAAATTCGCAGCCCTCGCGTGGCCCATTAGATTCTGATCAGGAATCAGAATTAGTCAACGACCCGGATCAGTCAAGCATGAAGCAAACCTTCGGTGCGTGGATGAGTCTAAACCCGCCTCGCGAGGGGTGGGAGTGTGGCAGTTTGCCAGTGACCGTCTGATTTCCAATCAATAAGTTAACACCGCGCCCGATCATTACGTCATTATCAGTGAATGAACTGCTCTGGATCTTTTCGGACTATCCGGAGCAGGTGTTCCCAAAAACATGAAAGTTATCATTCTTGCATTCACTGCGATACTGGTGGTCTCGTTCGCGACAATCGCGCAATCCACCGCAAGCGCCGGCTCAGCGGATTCAACTCCAACACCCGAGGCTTCTCCTGCTTCTTCCACGCCGGCTCCAGAGGGTTCGCCCGCGCCGAGCGCATCTCCGGCGACGACTTCGGTAGTCAAGCCTACCGCTGCCAGGGGTGCGGTCGCACTGCCTCCGGAAAAAGCCAACCCGGTCAACGTTCCAAAGTTTGAGAAGCCTCCGGTCATTGATGGCAAGCTCGACGACTCCGTCTGGCAAGGCGCGGCGGTGCTGAAGGACTTTTATCAGATTGACCCCGGGGACAACCTTCCACCTTCGAAACCTACTGAAGTTCTCCTCGGCTACGACGCCAGATTCTTGTACATTGCGTTTCGCTGTTACGACGAGCCAGACAAGATCCGTTCGACGGTGGCGAAGCGAGATAATATTTTTCAGGACGACTACGTCGGGTTTTATCTCGACACCTTCAACGACCAACGCAAAGCCTTCGAAGTGTTTTTCAATCCTCTTGGCATTCAGGGCGACGGCATTCTTACTGAGGGTCGAGGTGAAGACTTCAGTGTTGACCTCCTGCTGGAATCTAAAGGCGTCATCGGCCCGGACGGATATTTTGTTGAAGTGGCGATTCCTTTCAAGTCGCTGCGCTATGAAGCCGGGAAGGGTAAACACTGGGGCGCTCACTTCTTCCGTCGCATCCAGCGTTTCCAACGAGAACTCGATTCATGGATGCCGTTTTCGCGTAGCGTCTCGAGCAACCTGAGCCAGGCGGGAAAGCTGACCGGTCTCGAGGGCATTTCGGTTGAGCGCACGATTGAACTGATCCCGAGCCTGACACTGTCGCAAGACGGAAAGTTTGTACGCTCATTTGGTGTTTTCCCGGATACCGCGGCGGCCTCCACCGATCCCGGACGAATCGTAAACCAACCGCTCGCCTTTGAGGCTGGACTAACCGCCAAGTTTATTCCCAGTCCGGCGATGACTTTCGATCTTGCTTTGAACCCGGATTTCGCTCAGGTGGAGGCCGATCAGCTGGTCGTTACAGCAAATCAACGGTTCCCGATCTTCTTTGCTGAGAAGCGACCCTTCTTTCTTGAAGGAATCGACATCTTTCAGACTCCGGTTACCGTCGTTCATACGCGCGCGGTCATCGATCCCGACGTCGCGGTGAAACTGACGGGCAAGAAGGGGCGAAACACTTTTGGAATCATGGTCGCGAGCGACAATGGCCCGGGTAACTTTACTGGTGACGACCGGCTCAAACGCGACAATTCTGCGTTTCTGGACAAGAACGCATATGTCGGAGTCCTGCGTTTGAAGCGCGACATCGGCAAGGAAAACTCCATTGGAATCCTGGCCACCAGCTACGACTTTATCGAGAAGCACAACGACCTCTTCTCTATTGACGGACGTTTTCGGCTGGACAAGCAGTCTACGGTTACATTCCAGACCATCGGAACTACGGCGCGAAACAAGTTTTTCAATCCGTTCGAAGGGAAGACCACCTATCGAACCGGCAACGGCTTCGGTTACGCGGTCAACTACATCAATGCAGGAAGAAACTGGGGTTCGGAGTTTGGCAGCGAGGGATCCACACGAGACTACCGGGCGGATGTAGGATTTGTGGGCCGCACGAATTCAAACTTTACTTACGGGCTCTTGCGTTACAACTCCGAGAACTCTCCCAAGAAGACCATTAAGTTTTTTCACCTGCACAACCTCACCGACGTTGACTACGACTGGCAGGGCAGGATGTACATCTGGGAGTCAGAGAATCTGGTGGAACTGACCTTGCCCCGAAATAGCTGGTTTGGTGTTTGGTATGAACCTGGGTATGAGCGTCTGTTTGAACACGAGTTTGGAACCAGCCGCAACGCGCCTTGTATTACGAATTCTGTTGTTGAGAATCGTTGCCGCTCGGCGTTCTTTGGGAGCAACGACGAGCGAAGCTCAATGAAGCACCATCTCTCAGTTTATGGAGGCTCAAACTACAGTAAGAAGGTGCAGTTCAATACCCAGGTCACGCACCGGAGCGGTCATTTCGATTTGGACTTCGGCGCCCTGCCGAAATATCCGCGGATAAGTCCGGTAGCGATCCGCGCGCGTGAGGCAAAAGCCGCCGGCCTATGCAATGCCGTGAAAGAGAGCGACCGGCCAGAAGTCTGCTTCTCCCCACTCGATCCTGGTCGCGGCAGCTTGTGGCAAGTGAACGCCTCTTTCACCTATCAACCGACCAACGAGCTGCGAACCTCACTGAGTTTGACCAAAGAGCGACTTGTTCGATATGACACCGGGCTCGTCGCCTTTGACATAAATATTCTGACCGGACGCGCTACCTATCAGTTTAGTAAGGCTACTTTCGCCCGCGCCATCGTTGACTACAACACCTTGAATTCCCGCGTGCGAGCACAACTTCTCGCCGGCTGGACTCCGAGTCCCGGGACCTCCCTCTATCTCGGCTACAACGACGATCTGAGTTACGCGAGTTCGAATCCTTTCACTACTCAGCTGGTGCCGGGATTTCGCCGTAACAGCAGGACTTTCTTTATCAAGGCCTCTTACCTGATCCGGAGAAGCTTCGGCAGCTAATACCTCCGTCAATTAACATTGCACTACTCCACAGCCTACTACCCCCGCAGTCCCGCTTGGGTTAAGATTGCTGACACAGATTTTCAGCATGACAACTCGAACCCTGAGTCTCAGTAAGTCAAACTACATCCGGTCTTTCGCCGGATTGTTGTTTTGTGTCCTGGCCGTACTTTCCGCTGCGTGCAAAAGCGACTACCCAAGCCAGGCGCGACAGGCCAGGCCCGGGGAAAGCGGTACGGCCAGACAGGTAAAAACCGCGAGGGTTGAAGAAACTCCGTTCGGTGAAACCGTCACTGCAAACGGCACTCTCGCGGCGTTTGATCAAACGACCGCAAGTGTAAAAGTGGCCGGACGGCTGCGCAGCATCTCTGTTGACCTCGGCAGCGTGGTCCGCCGCGGACAGACGATCGCGCAGGTTGAACCGGAAGATTACCGGTTACGTGTGCAGCAAGCCGAGGCAGCATTGGGGCAGGCGCGGGCCAGGGTTGGTCTTTCGCCAAGCGGCAACGACGACAGGATCAACCTCGAACAGACCGGCACGGTGCGGGAAGCGAAGGCGGTGCTCGATGCGGCTCGCAATCAGCGGGAACGCGCGGCCAAGCTTGCCGAACAAGGCATCGTCGCAAGGTCGGAATTTGACACTGCTAACGCTGATTTTAAGGTGGCCCAGAGTCGCTACCAGGATGCTGTTGAAGAGATTCGGAATCGCCAGGCGCTGCTAGCGCAACGCCGTTCTGAATTGGCGTTGGCAAGACAGCAGCTTGCGGACACGACAGTTCATGCGCCGCTGGATGGAATCGTTCAGGAGAAGAACGCGAGTGTTGGTGAGTATCTTGCCGCCGGCGCGCCGGTGGTTGAGATTGTGAGAATGAATCCACTTCGATTGCGCGCAGAGGTTCCGGAACGGGACGCCGCCAGTGTTCGCTCGGGTCAGAATGTGCGGGTGAGTGTGGAAGGCGACGGGAATGTTTACATTGGGCAGATAAAACGGCTTAGCCCGGTGATCACCCAGCAGAGCCGTATGCTGCTGGTTGAAGCCGACGTGCAGAACGATGGCCGGCTGCGTCCGGGTTCGTTTGCCAAAGCGGAGATTGTGACCAACGATGCAAAGATGGCGGTGACTGTGCCGAACAAATCCATAGTGACTTTCGCCGGAATAGAAAAGGTCATCGTCGTGCAAAACGGGAAGGCCCTTGAGAAGCCGGTAACTACCGGCCGCCGCAACGGCGAATGGACAGAGATTGTTGCTGGCGTCAACGTAGGCGATGAAGTAATTGTGGATCCGGGGAATTTGCAGTCAGGCATGGCTGTTGAGGTTGTGCGATAAGAATTTCGGATTTCGAATTTTGTACTTTGAACTTGGTGCTTTGAACTCCAGTTTGCGGCCTAAAGACAGCGAAATGACCTGATCGACACTCAAAACAGGGAATACGAGCGTTCGAAGATCAAAGATCAAAGAACAAAGAACAAAGAACAAAGCACAAAGAACAAAGTTCAAAGCTCAAAGTTCAAAGCTCAAAGTTCAAAGAACAAGTTCCAAGCACTAGGATCAAAATATCTGGAACTCGTAAGCATCAATGCAGAAGCTAGCTGAAATTTGTATTCGCCGGCCCGTTTTCGCGACGATGATCGTATTGTCGCTGGTTGTGGTTGGTGCGGCCAGCTTCTTCAGGCTCGGCGTAGATCGCTTTCCGTCGGTTGATCTTCCCACGGTCAGCATCCGCACCAACCTTCCCGGCGCATCTCCCGAAGAAGTTGAATCCCTTGTCACGCAGCAGATCGAAGAGGTCGTCAACACCGTCGACGGTATTGACGAGCTGCGATCTATTTCCGGCCAGGGAACCTCGATCGTTATCGCCACCTTCAAGCTGGATCGCGATCTCGAAACTGCCGCCCAGGACGTGCGCGATCGCGTCAGTACTCTTGGTCGGAGTCTGCCGGAAGATATCACTCCGCCCGTCGTGCAAAAGTTTGACAACGACAGCACCCCGGTTCTGACGATTTCTTTATCAGGCGATCGATCGATCCGCGAGTTGACCGAGTTGGCCGACAAGACGGTCCGGGTACAACTCGAACGAGTCGGCGGTGTCGGCGAGGTGCGCGTCGTCGGGTCGCTCAGCCGGGCCATCAACATCTGGCTCGATGCTGACCGTCTGGCTTCCTATCAGATTCCGGTCACCGCCATTCGATCGGCGCTGACCCGGCAGAACGCTGACGTGCCGGGCGGTAATGTGAATACCGGGCGCGAGGAACTGGTGCTGCGAACGATGGGTCGTTACACCGACCCGCGGGCGTTTGAGGATTTGGTGATCGCCAACGTCAATGGTTCACCGGTGCGCTTGCGTGACGTGGGCAGGGTGGAAGATGGCACCAAGGAACAGCGCTCGCTCTCCCGGCTCAACGGCGTGCCGACGGTGTCGCTGGAGATACGGCGTCAATCCGGGGCGAACACAGTCGAGGTAATTAATGGAGTAAAGCGAGAGCTGCCGCGCGTCATCAGTCAACTGCCCTCTGATGTGAAGACCGAGACTATTCGCGACCAGTCTCGCTACATCGAATCGGCCCTTAATGAAATTCAAACGCACCTGATTCTCGGCAGTATCCTGGCAAGCCTGGTCGTGCTGCTCTTCATGCGCTCATGGCGGTCGACGATCATCGCGGCCGTGGCGATTCCGTGTTCTTTGATCTCCGCGTTTGGCATGATGCGGGCGCTGGACTTCACGCTCAACAGCGTAACCATGTTGGCGTTGGTGCTGATGGTCGGCGTCGTAATCGACGACGCGATTGTCGTTTTGGAAAACATCTTCCGGTTTATTGAAGAAAAGCGAATCGCTCCCAAGGAAGCTGCTCGAGAGGCGACCAAAGACATCGGCCTGGCGGTGCTGGCAACGACACTCTCGCTGGTTGTGATCTTTCTTCCAGTCTCTTTCATGTCGTCGATTTCGGGTCGCTTCCTCTATCAATTCGGTATCACGGCGGCCGTCGCGATCCTGGTCAGCCTGCTGGTGTCGTTTACGCTGACGCCGATGATGAGTTCGCGTCTGATTCGCGTCACCGACGCGGGCGGCGGACACGACGCACCATCTTCGCGAAAGGGGTTTTACCGCTGGATCGATAAGTTCTACACGGTGATGCTCGGCTTTGCCATGCGTCAACGCCTGGCCGTCACCGTGATCGCATTCGCCGTGATCCTGTCCAGCATTCCGCTCTACCGCACGGTCAAGCAGGAGTTTATTCCCAGTAACGTTGACGAAGCGGAATTCGAAGTGAACGTCAACGGGCCGGAAGGCACCAACCTCGCCGTAATGAACGAGGTGATGCAAGCCATTGAGAAGGACATTCTTTCCACACCCGGTGTGCGATTGGTTCTGGCTAACGTCGGCGGTTCCTTCCTGGGCGGTGTAAACCAGGGCGGCGCTTACGTTCGGATTGCTCCTCATGAAGAGCGGACGCTGTCATTCGGCCGCATCTGGAGAGAGACGAAAAAGGGAAACCCTCTCAATGCTTTCAGGAAAAACTACACGCAGCAGGATGTAATGCAGGAAATCAGGCGGCGCCTGCAGAAGTACGCGCCCATGCGTGCGGGTGTACGCAACGCGCCCTCCTTCAATTTTGGGGCGGGTGGCCGTTTTGATATCGATTTCAACCTGCGCGGGCCGGATATCGTGGCGCTGGCAGGTTACGCTGACGAGCTGGTAAAGCGGTCGCAACAACTGGGCGGGATCGTAGACGCCGACACGTCGCTCAAACTCAACAAGCCTGAGTTGCGCGTTGAAATTGATCGCGACCGCGCCGCGGATCTCGGGGTCGAAACCTCAGACATCGCTACCAGCCTGCGACTGCTGGTCGGCGGTGAGGATCGGGCCTCGCGTTTTCGCGACGAGTCGATCAATGAAGACTACGACGTTCAATTGAGGTTGACCGAAGGCGACCGGAGCGATGTAGGCATGATTGAGAGACTGTATGTTCCGTCGTCGCGCGGTGGCCTGGTTCGTCTCGACAACCTCGTGAAGATCAAACGTGAAATCAGTCCTTCGCGGGTGGATCGACTGGATCGCGAGCGGTTGGTGTCGATGCGCGCCTCAGTCGCGCCCGGTTACGCGCTGGCAGATCGAATCGAAGCACTGCGTAGCGCCGTTTCCGAAATGAACCTGCCCGCCGCCTACACCACCAGCGTTTCCGGTCGCGCCCGTGAATTGGAGAGGACTTTTACTGAGTTTATCTGGGCGTTCATCCTGTCAATCATTTTCATGTACATGATCCTTGCCGCACAGTTTGAGAGTACCGTCCATCCGGTGACAATCCTTCTTAGTTTGCCGTTGTCGGTGCCTTTTGCTTTCCTCTCGCTCTGGGCCACCGGTGACACGCTGAATCTCTATTCTGCTCTTGGCATACTCGTGCTGTTTGGGGTGGTGAAGAAGAACGCCATCCTGCAGATCGATCATATGAACAACCTGCGCCAGCGTGGCATTGAACGGCTGGAAGCAATCATGCAGGGAAATCGCGACCGCCTTCGTCCCATCCTGATGACTACACTTGCTTTGGTTGCCAGCATGTTACCGCTGGCTTTGGGTACCGGACCCGGGGCGGAGGAACGACGTTCGATTGCGGTGGTGGTGATCGGCGGGCAGACGCTGTCGTTATTGTTGACGTTGATTGCAACACCGGTGGCTTATTCGCTGCTTGACGACCTTCGCCACACCGCGCGCTGGCAAAGCATGGCTGCGGTGGCGGCTGGCATCCGCCGACGGGTGGCGGCGTTCCGCCGACCAGGGCGGAAGGCGTCAGAGCAGGTGGAGGGCGTTACCCCAGAGACGCGTGGACTTGAAGACAAACCTGAGCACATCAGGGCCGGTGCGGGTGGCGACTAAAGCCTTTGGACTGATGTCCAACTCTCCAAATGAGCGTCACATCCAGACTTCACTTACCCAACCTGGTTACAAGTTCATCCGACCATAGGGCCAAAGGCCGGCGCGCCCGACGATTGTGTTTAATTGCCGCCTGGTTGTAGGTTGACAGTAACGTCCGCTGTTCACAGAAACTCTCAATCAGTTTTCGCCGGCCGAATTGCTTTTCGATCGTGACCGCCATCTGCCATCCCACCGTGTACCAGGGACCCTGGATCCCGTAGAAAGACGAAGCCGTTTCCTGAATCTGATCTGTGGTCAATCGGTTCGCAAGCAAATCCAAAAAGAACTTTTCAACCTTGCGCAGATCGGCATCGACGTTTGCCATAGTCTGGTCCCAGCGCGCTCGCTCCTCAACGCTGCTGACAGCGTGTGGATGAATTCCCGGGCCGCCAGCGGCAGCTAACATCGCAAAGCCCTCTCCAAATGCCCCCAAAATCCTGACGGCGCTACGCTCGTTGGCAGACAGTTTAGTCAATTCACTCGCACCTTGCTTTGGCGGGCAAGTAGTGCCGAAACCAATGTGGTGAAGCTCGTGCGCTAAGGTGTTTTCAAACTTCGGCTTATCAACAGCCGGGTCCAGGTAAAGAAAGATAGCCGGGTCAGAATCAAGATCAAAAACGAAGCTGTTGTCTCTTGGTTTGATCACCGGGTAGATTTTTGCGTTGATGCGGGCCTCTCGCGGTAGGTAAGCCAGCGCCAGTCGGGCGGCCTCGGTTAGACTGGCGCGTTTCCAGCGGGCCAGAGTGCTTTCGAGAAGTTGGGCCCGCGCGGCGAGTTGATCACCCAGGACAAACGCTTTGAAATCGTCGTCAGCGAACGAGCGCTTCATCGAGGTTTCGCGCTTCTTCAATCGCACGTAGCCCTCGGTGGAAAAAACCTGCTGCCACTCGTCATTCGAAATCGGCAGGTTCGATCGTCGCTTTGCCAGGATCCGGAGCACGGCATCGGCTTCGTCCGTCACGAGTCGCACATTTACCCGAGGTGACTTTCGATTGTGGGCTGAAGCGGTAGATGGAAAAGCTGAAGCGACGCAAAGTAGCAGACAACCTATCGCGGCGCGCACCAGGAGTGTGCCTGATTTCATGCTCAAGACACGCTCAAGGTTCGTTTCCGTTCCAGAATTAGGCAGCTGATCCTTCTGATGAGGCATGCAAATAGCGAATCCTCAAAGTCCGATCTGCGGTAGTGGGATCCCTTCTGGTTTTTGACCGCCGCTCGGTGAGGGTTTGACCAAACCCATCGACCGGCTGAGTCTCCGATATTTGTCATCGTCGTTGTTTCAAGTCTCCCCTGCGTTTCTCGGCCTGGAAGAGTTGAGGCGATTCAGCCGCGCATTAGACCACAGGCGTCGGTCATAAGTACTCAAATCGTACCTGTCTGGCAGTTCAGAATTGGAATACGCCGGTTTTTGTTCCAGAAACCCTGGATTCTTCTTGAGTAGACGTTGCTGACTATCATATACTTTCAACCGTGGCCAGGGTTTAAACTCGGGCCTCGACTTCTTCAATCAGGTGGCTAAAAGCCGCAGCCCCGAAATCCTCCCAGTAAGTTCTACGAGTCAATCTTAATTTGCGCCAGGCGTTCGTTTTGCGAGTGAGTCTAAAAGATCACCTTGCAGGTTTTCAGCAACTCGTTTGAGAAACGATTGTCTTATCAACAAAACGGAGTAATCCAGTTGTCAGCATCTTCAAAAACCCCCGACACAGCCCACCCTTCGCTGGCGGCAGAAAGCGTGTTGCAGAATCGCTATTGCATCGTGCGCCAACTTGGGCGCGGCGGCATGGGTGCTGTTTATGAAGCGATAGACCAAAGGCTTGGAATCACCGTAGCACTAAAGGAAACCTTTTCGTCGGAAGAATCGACGCGCAAACAGTTTGAGCATGAAGCAAAGCTGCTGGCCGGAATGCAGCACCCGGCGTTGCCGCGTGTAACCGATCACTTCGTCGAGGGAGAACGCGCTTTTCTGGTGATGCAGTTCATCGGCGGAGTGGATCTGGCCCGCATTATGGCGCAGCAGCCGGGACCGCTTCCACGCGACCAGGTAATCGCCTGGGCAGACCAGCTGCTTGATGCGCTGATGTATTTACACTCGCGCGATCGCCAGGTAATACATCGAGATATCAAGCCACACAATTTGAAACTAACTGCGTCCGGTCAAATCGCTTTGCTCGATTTCGGCTTGGCCAAAGCTCAGCAGGCAGACGCCTCGGTGACTTCGTCCCGTGCTTTCTTCGGCTACTCGCGCCACTATGCGCCGCTCGAACAGATTCAGGATCAGCGAACCGATCCGCGCATCGACATTTATGCGCTCGGGGCCACGCTTTATCATTTACTTACAGGGACGAAACCGCCCGATGCGCTGGTGCGTGCCGCCGCCCTGGTAAATTCTGAACCCGATCCACTTAGGCCCGCCAACAAAGTTCACGCCGCAGTTGGTTCCGAGATAGCCGCAATCTTGAGCAAGGCCATGGCGCAGAATTCGGAAGAGCGTTACCGCACTGCCAGCGAGTTCAGGGAAGCCTTGCGACGCGTTGGCCGCAGTCAACCCGTGACACCACGGATTCCAGCGCGTATCAGTGATTACACGATAGTCATGCCCCTGCTCACGGCTGAACCGCCGGTTTTGAGCCCGCCGATGGTGGCGTCGGCCAGACGTTTTGGGCCCGGAGCAATAACCGCCGTGCTTGTGGTTGTTCTGATGTTGGTGGCAGGCGTACTTTTCGCATCCCAACTATTGCCGGGGTCTCCCGCGCTTGACGATGCAGCTTCTGCCTCCACCGCAGTTGCTCAACATCCCCTCCCGACTCGCAAGCCAGAGCGCGTCCGATCGAGTAACAACGCCCCGGCGCCGGTTAAGAAAACGAAAGACTCCGATAACGCTGATCATGAAAAGCGCGCGGTGGACGAAAAAGAAGTGGTGCGAGTGACAAGCCCACAAGTTCGGCCGGCACGTAAGCAGGGAAGCGCAGAGCCTCGCAAAGTGCGGCGTCCAATCGATGCGCCCAGCATTCGGTTTCCCAACCCCGCGTTTCCGGAGTATGCGGTCACGCCCGCTGGTGACTTGCGTTAGTTTTGTTTGGATTCCCCGGTAGATTCTCTCAATAATCAAATTTGAGACCTGTGATTTTGAAAATCGCAGTGCGTCGCTCTGTGTGTTGAATCACACAACCAGCCCGCTATCGCCCGCTGGTTGTGTGATTTCCAGGTGAGAGTCAGTAGGTAATGAGTCTAAAGGATGTCCTGATAACGATCTGTAAAGGATGTCATGACAATTAACAACTCCGTGGCCCCCCTTCGTCATTGAAGAGCCTGTTTCGAATCAAACGCTCGAGATTCGTAAGAGGGGGCGGTCACGGAGTGCCGCCCCTGCAAAGTTCGCGCTACTTCTTGCGATGTCCTTCGATGTATTTCCGGGCAAAAGCATTCAGGTGAGGACTTTCGGTTAGCCCAACCTTCTTTGCTTCCTCTTCGGCGGCCTCAATGCTCCAACCGTCACGCAACACACGGCGAATCATCCAAAACGCTCCCACGCGAATTGCTGCGGTGCAGTGGATAAAGGCCGGCCGGTTCTCCGGGTCGTCAGTGATCCTCAAAAACTCTGTTGCCTGCTCTTCTTTGGGCTCACCGTAAATCACCGGGATGTTGAAGTAACGCAGGCCAAGCTCTTTGGCTTTGGCCTCCTCTTCAGCGGCTCGATGCTCACTCGGTTGCCGGAGGTTAATGATGGCTTTGACGCCTTCACTCTTCAGCTTCTCCAGATGTTCCATGCGGGGCTGCCCGCCGGTGCAGAATTCTTTGTTGACCTGCATGAAGTTCCTGATCGGAGGAACGTCTTGCTGCGCCCCAGCGGTGATCGCTAGTAGGAAGACAGCGATGGTAATCATCAGCTTGTTCATGTTGTTGTCCTCGGCTTTTGGAAATCTAAGTTGACGCGAGCATCATTACAACAAATTCCTGCTCGGAAAGTAAGTTACGGGGTATTCTGATAGTGGTTCAAATTCAAAGAGAGCGCCTCTCTTTGGAGTGCGGCAACCTGTCGCCGCACCCCAGGGAGGGGCCAGTTTCAAACACTGGTCCGGGCACGTCACTTAGCATGAGCTTATGCCAAGTATCGAACCTCTAAAGAAACCCATAAAGAAACTGGTAAACAAAGCCCGTGACCTGCGCGCCAGTCACCACGAGCGCCACCGGTCGACCGGTTTTGGCTTTGCGCTGGCTGACAGCGTTGATTATCTCGATACCGGGCGTTGGGACCAACTGGCGGCCAACAACTCTCTTTTCCTTTCACGTCGATATCTACAAGTGCTCGAGGAAGTAGGCCCCGAAAACCTCCGGCAGCGTTACGCGCTTATCTTTCGTGGCCGTGAAGCGGTAGCGGCGGTAGCAGCCCAGCGGATCACGATTTCTGTGGCTCGTCTGCGCAAGACACCGAAACACAAAACAGTTGCGGCGCCACTTGAGCGACTCGAAGAACAGATGCTGGTGTGCGGCAACGTACTCTCGTGGGGCATGCATGGCGTCGCCTTTGCTCAGCAGGAAGATCACGCAGCTCTATGGCCGGCTGTCGCGGAGGCGCTTTATCGTCTCCGGCGAGCGGACAAGCTTTTAGGCAACTCTGATTTGATCATGGTCAAGGACATTCCGGACGCGCATGCTGCCGGCGCCACGGCGCTTTCCAGGTTCTCCTACCGGCCACTCGAGACCGAACCCAACATGGTGCTCGAGATCGCTCCAGCCTGGCGAACCTATGAAGACTATCTCGCGAGTCTGACGTCCAGATATCGCAAGTCGGCAAAGCAAATTGATAAGGACGTTGTGGAGGCTGGTTGTCGGGTTGAAGAAATAGAATCAGGCGAGATTTCGCGATGCGGTCAGACGCTTCACGAACTCTACCTTCAGACGCATCATAATGCGCGGGTGAGATTGGTGACGCTTCCGCCCATGTTCATTCCCGCGCTCGCTGAGCGACTCGGCGCGGACATGCGCTTCTCAGTAGTCAGGAGAGACGACGAGCTGCTGGGTTTTGTAACCACCGTGCGCGATGGTGAAACAGCGGTTGGATACTACGTCGGCTTTGATCGGAAGGCGAATGCCGAGGCGCCAATCTACTTTCGTTTGCTCCAGGAAGTGGTGGACCACGCCATCAAACTGGGGTGCCGGCGGCTGTCGCTTGGCCGTACTGCCCTGGAACCGAAGGCGCGGCTGGGCGCGCGTCCCGCTCCGCTACGAATCTGGATTCGACATCGGATCCCCATGCTCAATGTGTTGGTGCGAGCGTTGCTCCATACCATCTCTCACCACGACGAACCACCGGAACGAAACCCGTTCAAATAACTTTTGGAGTGCAGCGGCCTGGCGCCGCTTCGGAAAGCTGCGACTTGTCGCAGCGTTGCTGGTTGCCTTTATTTAAGTTCAGAGTGGCGCCAACCTCGCCGATGGCCAAAGCGGCGCCAGGCCGCCGCACTCCAAAGAGAGTTTTACTGTGCCGAGTTGAGGATCAACTGGTGATAGAACCGGACAATCTGCGCGAGGTTCTCAATAGAAATTCTTTCATTGGTTCCATGAACCCGCTTTAGGTCGTCCGGTCCTACCACTTCGGGAACGAATCGATAGATGTTTGAGCTCACGCTGGAATAGTGTCTGGAATCGGTTCCTCCCAAAACTTGCGAAGGCGCCACAATCGTGCCCGGAAATAGTTGGCGAACTGTCCGTTCGATCACCTTGTAACCTGCAGTATCAACGGATGACACGGTCGAGGGTTCGGTTGTGGTGTCTCCGTATAAGGAGACTGCCACGCGCGGATCGTCGACCGTTCTGGTTACGTGATCGAGAACGCTCTTTACAGAATCACCCTTGTCGACCGCGAGCGCGGTTACCGGCTCAACCTGCACTTGTTTTGAACGAAACCGAAAGGTGTTGAATAAGAGGATCGCCGACAAGGCCACGAGACCGAGGAACAAAAATAGGAGCGCCTTCTTTATCATTTGCTATTTGATTTGTGAATGAGCGGCTTTGCACAAAGAGTATTTCAAACATCATCCTTAGCTCCGAAGATCAATGTTTTTAGGATTTACTCTTTACCGCAACGCGGTTGCGTAAGCCAGCCCAGGGTTGCCGCGTTTTTTGCGGCTACCCTGGGACCAAGTTAACATTACATATTCAACCCCAACGGGGTTGCGTTCTGAGTATCGCAAAAAGGCGCAACCCCGTTGTGGGGTTGGTTTCTCCTGGAACTTTGTTTCCCAGGTAGCCGCAAAAAACGCGGCAACCCTGGGCTGGCTTGCGCAACCGCGTTGCGGTAGGAAGCAAATCCCAGATAACTTAGACATTTTTGAACCCACGGGAAATGATGTTCAGCGTACTTCTTGGGCAATGCCTAAATGAGAAAACATCGAAACTCATGCCCTGCTTACCTCCGCTCAGGCTTGAAGAGCATTCAACGGGTGGGCAAGGCGCCATCCCGAACTGCGCTTTTTGATGGTTGAGTCCTCTACTTTTTCCGGCCAACCGCAAACAGCGTCTGTGACGACCTCACATACATCACGCCGTCCGATAACGCGGGTGTTGCCATCAACAACTCGCCCATCGAGTTTGTCGCAATGTGGTTAAACTTCTCGCCCGCGGCAATGACCAGGATCTCGCCGTCTTCGTTCGTCAGGTAAATCTTGCCGTCGGCTGCAACTGGTGATGCGCTGAACCCGCTGCCCACAGTTGGCAGTCGCTGTCGAAAGAGCTCGTCGCCGGTCGTCAGGTTGTAGGCGTCGAATAGTCCGTTGTTTGCGAGCACGTAAAGAATGCCCTTGTAGATCAACGGCGTGGGCATGTAGGAACCACGTCCAGTGCGACTCCAGACAATCGATTCACTGGCGGTTTTGCCTTCGGCCAGTGTGACATCTCCACGGGCGTTGGGTCGTACGACGAAGATGGGTCGCTCCGGCCCACGGCCGCTCGCAACTACAAAGACGCCGTCGGAAAATATCGGCGTGGGCGCGGTGATCTTCGAGCTGCGGCCTACTCGCCACAACTCCTTGCCGGTGACCGGGTCATAACCGCGTATGAAATTGGAAGCGTTCGCAACCAACTGCGGACCTGTTGGGGTAGTAGCGATTGTTGGAGTTCCCCAGGAAGGCAATTCCTCACGGTCAGTTTTCCAAACAGTCTTTCCCGTCGCTGCATCCAGGGCCAGGATGAACGAGTCAGTTTGAGTGTCACACTGAAGAATCACGAGGCCGTTCCAGATGATCGGAGAACTGGCGGGACCCCATTCGTAGGTCGGAATATCGTAAGCTCCGAGGTCGAGCCTGCCGAGATCGACCTTCCAAAGAAAACGGCCTTTGACGTCGTAGGCATGAACTCCCTGGGAGCCAAACCAGGCCACCACGATGCGGCCGTCCGTAGCCGGGGTTGAATTGGCGTAGGTGGACTTGATGTGGCGCTTGTCGACTGGCTCGCCTTCGCGAGCGACGCGCTCCCAGAGAAACTTTCCGTTTCGCTTGTCAATCGCGTAGACCATCCAGCGATGCGTCGATCGATCTTTGGAGGCGTCGCCGTCGCCATAGAGGCCGGGACGAAAGGTAGCTTTCGGATCACTGCTAACCGCGCTGGTTACAAAAACCTGGTTACCCCAAACGACGGGACTCGAGTGTGCCAGTCCGGGAATGGAAGTTCGCCAGAGTATGTTTTCGCCGGTCTTGGCATTCCACGCGTCAGGAAGATTCTGACTCTCCGCAATGCCGGACGCCTGCGGCCCTCTGAACGCCGGCCAGCTCCCTTTTGCGCTATTTGAATTACCAGAGACAGTTAGCCGCGCACCGCCAGTTCTGACGATCTTCCGCGGAGGTATAACCTTCGCTTCACCGACAGGTACCCAGGTGCTACCCCCGAAAATCATGCGGCGTCGCACACAGTCGTCTGCCGTCAGAGTGAACATGACGTGATCGCCGCTAGTTTTGAAGCGATATCTTCCCGCCGCATCACATCCACCCGCGCTCTCAGTGCGAGACAACTCAATCTCCTCACCAGAGATCTTCCAGAGTCCACTAAACGGCGGCCAACCCTGGCCTCGAATTGTAAAGGTCCCGCTAGGGTCAAACTTGACGACGAACACTCCAAATTTCATTGGATCGAAAGGTAGAGTCGACGCTTGCTGCGCTTGAGTTTGAAAGGCGGTTGAGCCTGCGGCGGCGCAGACAACGATCGACAGGATCAACCCCAAAAGACGGTTAGTCAGCTTCTGCTTTTTCATTACTCTCGCTCCTTCCGAAAGTGTATTTAGCCGTCGCAGTGCGACGGGCGAGGTTAGCTCGGCCTTTCAAGGCCGGGTAGGTCAAGACACAACCTCGTCGCGTTAGCCGACGATCGTCGCAATGCTCAAGCGTCGCTGATGCGACGCAAACGCGAAGTCGATGTCTCTGACCCGGCCTTAAAAGGACCGGGCTAACTTCAAACCACCGCTACGCGGCGAAGAGACTCTCCGAACCTTGACCGTTCGAAGACTTTTTGTGCAAAGCAGGTTAAGAACTATTGGATCACTAAGTCTGAGTCTTCTGCCGCCTCTGAACTTGCAATCTAATCGTAACATTCTCAGCCGCTCCGGCGGTGTTATAGTTTGAATTAGGGAAACTCTTCCTTTCTACTCGATGCGCAGCGGCAGACGTGGCATGCACCAGTCCCAGGCGCCACTTAATCGTTTCAGTAATAATAGAAAGAGAGAATGAGTCATGGCTACTCAGGCAGTTGCAAAACTAGAGGAGCGCAGCCGGCGTCCTAATGCTCCAAAAGATAATTGGCTGGGCTTCATCGGCGACGTGTTGAAATTTACCGGTGAGGTGCGCTTCAAGTCGATGTTGCGCATCGATGGACACTTCTCCGGATGCGTTACCTCCTCCGATGGCACGCTCATTGTTAGTGATGGCGCGCTGCTTACGAAGACAGTGATCGATGTTGCGGTGGCAAAGATAAATGGAACCGTCGAAGGAGATATCCGGGCCAGTAAAGAACTAATCCTTGGTCGAACTGCCAGTGTCACCGGAGAAGTTTCGAGCCCTGCTCTGGTCGTCGAGGAGGGTGCGCTATTTAATGGAAATTTCCGGAGAAGTCGAAGCGCCTGATCGTCTCTCCTCCGCCCCACAACTTTTCTGTCCGCAGATTACGCAGATTGCCTGGTGGCCTGCTGGCAGGCCTTCCCGCTCTTCACACTTCCGCTTGCTGTCCCGCTTTTCAAGGGTTGGACCGAAACCCTACTTAGCTTTGGACTGAAACTCTACTTATCTGTCGAGTCTTTAATCTGCGTAATCTGTGGATAGCTGTTATCGTCACATCGCAGGCTGAGTCTTCACAATCCAATTCTGCGGATCGACGACGACATTCTGACCTGACTCAATTGGAATCGTGGCCTGCCCGTTCGGCATCTCATAACGCTTAGTCGTATTGCCAATCTGAACCTCCAACGGCATCGCAAACGGGAGATTCTCCGGCGTTTCCCAGCGGAGCGTCAGTTGATTGTCACTCTTCTCGGTCACGAGGGTCGGAAGTTTTGGTTGACGCAGATACACTTCAAAGAACCAGTCGAGTTCCATTCCTGAGGCGCCTTCCGCAATAGCCAGGAAGTCGTCGGTAGTAGCAAACCGAACCTGTGATCCATTAGTGACTTTTTCCATTCTTGGGTCGGGATAAGCCATTCGCCTGAGTGCGGTGAAGAAGGCTTTGTCGCCGATCAGGTAACGCAGCGTGTGCAGGATTACAGCGCCTTTTCCGTAGATATCTCCGTCGCTGCTGAGGTAATCCGGCGCGACCATATACATTTGCACCGCCGAGCGCGCTTCGCGTGGAGCCACGGGTTGCAGGTTGCGAAGGTTCCTCATGCGATTTGTCATGGCCCGGAAGTAAGCTTCTTTGCCGCGAAGTTTTTCCATGTAGAACGAGTCCATGAACGACTGGAAGCCTTCGTGCAGCCAGAAGTCGCGCCAATCGGAAGCGGTAACGAGGTTGCCCCACCACTCGTGGCCAAGTTCGTGAAACATCAGCCAGTCGAAACCGTCCGGGTCAAACCTGAACTGGTTTCCGTAAGCGATGATGCTTTGATTCTCCATCCCGAGATAGCTGGTTTCGGCGATTCCGATCTTCTCGGCGCGAAATGGGTAGGGACCAAGATATTCTTCAAAGAAGCGCAGGTACTTCTTCGTTTCATTTACCAGCGCCTGGCCCTTGTCGAAATCCTCGGGAAGCACGTAGAAGGTCAACGGTACCACTTGACCGGAGACGCTTTTGTATTTGTCTTCGATTGCTTTGTAGGGTGCGACGTTCAGCGTGATTCCATAATTGTTAATCGGATTTGCGATGAACCAGTTAAAGGTTAATGTTCCGTCACCGTGGTCAACCGTGCTGCGGAACGTTCCGTTTGTGGCCACCTGCAACGGCTTTGGCACCCTTATGTGAAGTGAAACGGTCTCCGCCTCGTCTGATGGGTGGTCCTTCACCGGAAACCATAAATCGGCGCCGTCCATCTGACAGGCAACACCGAGCCATGGTTGGCCGTCTTTGGTTTTGGACCAGACAAACCCACCCACCCACGGCGGACGTGGAGCAACCCGCGGTTTGCCTCCATACCAAACAGCAATGCGAACATTCTCGCGGGGTTGACGGGTTGCTGGCAGTTGAATCCACAATTTTCCCGCGCGCCGCTCAAACGCGAGACGCTGGGAGTTGCGTGGATCAAATCTCAGTGACCCAGCCCGAAGTGGCGAGCTAACCTGAGCGTCAACCATCGCCACCGAATCGACCGTCAGCGGTGAATCGAGATCGAGGACAAACCACTTGGTCGGATGCACGATGGTTGCGTAGACAGTCAAGACACCTTTGATCGACTGTTCGTCCGGATAGATGCGCAAATCCAGATCGTAAGACTTCACGTCATACGCTGCCTGCTCCGGCATCAATGGCCCACCCGAATCGCCCCCACGCACGCCCAGTTCTCGTTGCGCGGAAACGGAAGTGAGACCAGCGAGCAGGAGCGTTAGGGCTAGCGCAAAGAGAAAAAGTTGTTTAGTCATTAAGCAGCTCACTTGTACGATGATGAATGCACCCGCTAAGCCTTCAATTTACGACTCTGCTTGTCAAGTTCATTGATCGCTTTCTGGAAGGAGTGTCTGACCCGCGTCTCACCGAAGACCCCGTTCTTCTTCTTCCCCATTACTTTCAGCAAAGCTCTCGCTCGTTTATCGGCGCCGTACGTCTTATCCTCTTGCTTCTCCAACATATAGCGGATGCGAAGGGCTTCGATAACCGAGCCAACCGGCCATTCAAAACCATCACTCGTCCGGACGCGGATCTCGTAATCATTCCTGGTGTTGATCCACTGCTCATGATGGTTGTGTCCGATCCCAATTCGGAAGACCGGTCTGTTCCTCTCGGAGGCGTGGAGGTCGTATCTCACCCTCAAGTCTTTCGAGATGCCAGGTAAGTCGTCCGAGAGGTGTGGCCGCAACCAGATCCGGATGCGGTAGACAAAAGGCGCACCGGGTTGCTTCGGATCTGGAGAGTCAAACGCCTCGATGAACTCCGCCATCAAAGTGGGATGTCGGACCGGGGCTGGTTTGTCCAGCTCTGGCAAGTTCCACTCTCGTGGCTGATTGCAATTCTTATGCTTATTTTTATCGCTTTTGCTCATTACCAGCCACTGGTTGAGACGCTTGAGGGTCTTCCGAGAGGGGTCCTGGAAAACTCGCGACACACTCCGTAGCAAGTCAGGGTATTTCTGTTGCTCCCGCTTCATGTCCTCATGTCGTTTCGGGCCCCAGCGGAACACCGCCTGTTGGCATAGAATGGTCTTCTTCGAGTTTTGCTGATCGTAACGAACCCTATACCGCCCACCCTCAATGCGCGATAGTTGAACGTTCGTGGCGTTCGGACATGTCTTGAGATGAAATTTGGACTCGTTCATCATCAGTCGCGAGACGAGAAAGCGGTTGATTGGTAGAGAATAGCCTTCGAATGGTGTGGCGCTTGTGTAAAGCCACCTGACTTTGATGTCTTTTCTCCGTTTCTCATAGAGAAAACCATCGATCGCCCGCAACGATTCATAATCTTTCAGCTTCAGATAACCTTGCGTGATGTTTTTCGTTCTTTTCTCAATATCCCCAATTGCCCTGCGTAACTTCTTATCGCGAAGCGTAAGCGCGAGCATCTTGTCGAGAAAGGGACCCTGGTCGGTCTCTAATACACAACTCCTAAGGATCTCGATCAGTCCACCGTCGCCCGACCCGCAGATAACCACTGTTGGCTTTTTATTGTCGAGAGACGACGGGTCGTCGCCGAGGAAAGACTGGTCAAGTGCATCCGCCCGCCAGTAAGAATTGAGTGGCAGGTTGGTGGGGGTCTCCTCCACACCGTATCCCACGGCGAGTACGATGATCTGAAATCTGGTTGGGCGGCCCAGGCTCTTCGCCAACAGTTCCCCTGACGCGGTCAATATTGCTCGTTCCTCTTCATGAAACTCGAGGTTTTTTTGATTTGCAGCAAGGACCCGAAACTTGTCTACGACCTCAGTGGCCACTTCGTGGGCGGTGCCTGTGGTCCAACCCAGCGCCGGAAGATGTGATACCGGGCGATAAGCCGTAGCCTCGGGCCAGGCGTAAATCTCGGGGTGGAGCGGCCGGTGCCAACTGCCGATCTGAAGGTGCATGAGCTTGTGACGTTCGAACAGGTGGACCCGCGCGCCGAGTTTGGCGGCGGCGGCCGCGAACGTTAGCCCAGCGGCGCCCCCACCGATGACGGGCAATTTGGGTTTATCTTCTTTAAGCTGTTCACTGAGTGCCCAGACCAGGCTCATTGCCCGCATCTGTTGGGAACGAATCGAGACCGCGGCACCCATGCACAGCAGCAGGTAATAGGAGCACTCCGAATCGAGACGCTTGCCGTCGTTTGGAAGCTTGAGCTCAAAGTGTTTCCTTATCTTGTTCTTCTCTGCCTTAATTTTTTTCGCGCTCGATTTGCTCATGAAGGGGGCCTTTCGGTGTGATGCAATGGTCTACCGGGAAGTGACTGTTCGTCTATTGAGACAACTCTTCACTTGTGTTAGGTCTTGGGAAACATGGCCTCAGAGGCAAGTTTTAGCGATACCGCCTGCCATGCCGGATCACGATATCAACGTCCTGGAGCAAATTAATATGGCGCAACACGTCACCGCGTACCGCGATGATGTCGGCGTATTTTCCTTCACTAACGGTGCCAACCTGATCTGAAACTTTCATTGCCACCGAAGGCCAGTAAGTTGCGGCGCGGATGGCAACCATGGGATCGATCTTGAATTCGTTGACCCAGGCGTCCAGCTCGCGCCAGGTGGTCTGGCTGTGAAAGTTCATCGGAATACCACTGTCAGTTCCGATGAGAAGCACCACGCCTGATTCGGATAGCTGCGCAATTTTGCGATTCAATGTGGGACGGCGGAGCGGGGTGATCTGGTAATAACCGAGAGTCTTTGGACTACGGAGCGAAGTCTTGATGTCGTCAATGATGCTTTGCGGAAGACCAACCTGCCAGGACGGATCGTCGAGTTGCTCGGGATTGTCGCGAACGTATTCGTAATTGAGCAGTCCCTGTACCGTCGGGGTCCAGAACAATGGACCAAGACTCATCTTCGCCGTGCGCTCGCGGATCATCGCAATGACGTCCGGCGGATACTCAGGCGCAGTCGCCAACCCGGTGTGCTCGAAACAATCCACCCCAACCGTAAGCCCGCGTCGAATTTCTTCCGGGCGGTGAGAGTGAGCAACGACCGGCAGTTTGCGTTTGTGCGCTTCGTCAACCACGGCCTGGACTTCTTCGATCGTCATCTGGTCCTGGTCGATGAGTTTGATCGTGTCGACCCCGGCCTCGGCCAGAGTGCGCACCTTTGCGCGCGCATCGTCCACACCTTTCACGCCCCACCGAACATACTCGGTGCCGGGATATGGTTCGTGCTGTATGAATGGTCCTGAAACGTAGAGGGTCGGACCAGGAATCTCACCTTTCCTGATTCGGTCACGGACGGCAATGCTGGCTTTCAAAGGTGCGCCTAAATCACGGGCGCTGGTGACTCCGGCCATCAGCAACTGTTTTGCCGAGGCAGGCATGATTACGGATTCCATCAAAGGCGGGTAAGTCTTGTCCCAGTGAGCGTAGTCGCTGTGACCATTAATCATCAGGTGAACGTGCATGTCCCACAGGCCGGGCAGAACGGACATGCCTTCGGTGGATATGACTTCGGCGCCCGGCGGTATCGCGAGAGTTCCTACCTGGCCCACTGCCTTAATCCGCTCACCTTCAATGATGATCACACTATTGCGAATTGGCGTGCTACCGAGACCGTCGATCAGCGTTCCGCCCACCAGGGCCTTCACGTTTTTGGATTGGGCTTGAGATCTGAGCGTCGTGGTTGAGAGAAGGGAACCGATCGCCATTAGAACCAGGAATCCGACCGATCGGTAAACGTATGGTGTGGTTTTCATTCGTTTGTCCTCGTTGAGTTACTGGCTTGACGGTCTAATGGTAACGATTTGTAGGGGACGGCACTCCGTGTGTTTATTATCATGACTTCCTTTGCACGTTAGGACAGGCCCTTATCTTGAACACCACACAACCAGCTCGCGACAGCGGGCGGTATATCAGTAGCCCACGGCGCTAGCCGTGGGCAGGGATCCATCGAACGAAAGCCCGCGAAGGCGGGCGGCATAATCCTGACATATTCGCAGCCTGGGGGTTATGAAAGCCAGCAGGCGAGCAAGCCACTCAAGCGTCTGCGTGCGGGAAATTCATTATGTCGCCCGCTATCGCGGGCTGAGATTCAATGACGACCAACCCACGGCTAGCGCCGTGGGCTACTGATATACCGCCCGCTATCGCGGGCTGGTTGTGTAATGTCTAATTATGATTACGACAGCGACGCATGAAACCTGATTCGATCGTCGCTAACGCGACTCGATCCGTTGTGACGCGCCACCCCGGCCTTTCAAACGCCGGGCTAAGTTCAACCGTCGCGCTGCGACGAAGAAAAGAAATTCTGAAAGAGGTCCCGAGCACTCAAAAGTGTTTTTCGCAGGAGCGAGAAATTGACGTGCATTCAGTCTCGCTCCTACGCAGCGAAGAATCAGTTTGGCTTTTGCGGGCTATAAACATATCGCTCCGATGGAGTCAAAACTCTCTCAAGAAAAGAACCCACTGCACCCGCCTATTTCGTCTTTGCTCCCTCCATCTGGGTATAGAGATTCAGGCGTTTGGTTCGCAATTTTCCTGGTTTGTACTTGTCAAGCCACTTATCGTCTTCGTCCAGAAAGAGGCTGCCATCTGAGTTCTTTGGCGGACTGGTCTTCGCCATTGCTTCCGTCACCGACCTGAAATAGTAGTGGTTGAAGAGCCGGTTAAACTCGGTGAAGTAGATATCTGCCACACGCTGGTCCCCTCGGATGATCAGCATGTTCTCGTCATTTTCATTTGTCGATGCCTTGCTGAAGTTTGCTGATCCGGTGACGACGATGGGGTCCTTGCCGAGCGGATCCATCAGCAGAAACTTCGAATGCACGTAGACGACATGAGAGTTCACCTTGAGTAGTTTTGCATTTGTCTCCTTCGCCCACTGGTAGACCGGGTTCTTAATGAATGAACCCCAGGCCTGATAGACGTTATTGGCCGCCGTAATCCCGACGAAAGGCTTTGTACTGCGTGGATTCGGGGCGTCCCGCTTTTCGAGCAGCATGAAGACTATTTGGCTGAGGCCCGTATTGTCGAGTAACTGGTTTTTGAATGCCTCGTTGATGCCAAATGCGAGGGTAATGCAAGAGCAGGCCTTGGATGAGTCAACCAAACGCACGTAAAGCTCCAGCATGTCGAGGCCTGCGCGGGGGCTGAAAACCGACGTCGTGCCGGCCTCAATAGCCTTGATGGTGAACGGGACATCATTGAGAGCTGCCACCGCGTCCCGCAGTTCTTTGTTCGCCTTCTTAGCCTCTGCCGCAGCGAGGCCTTTGGTAGCGCCCGGATCCGTCTCTAAAAGATTCCAGTAAGCGACAAACTGTTTGGCCACATCGGCGTCGCGCACCCAGTGACCTACGTTTGTTTGGCCGCTGAACCCGCCGAGAGAGATGTTCGTTGAACCAGTCCATACCTCAACGGGCTTTTTCCCACCCTTTATCAAGACCATGAACTTGTTGTGCTGGATGTTGCTCGGCCGGGCTTCCCGAAGCGTAAAGTTCTTCTTTGGGATTTTCGCTGCTTTGAGGGTCAAGATATTGTCCTCGCGCGGGAAGCTCCCCACAAATTCTTCCTCCCCGGTCTTCTTGTCTTTCACTGTGTGCTCGTTGACCTTGCCGTCGATGATCAATTTCACATCAACGCCGCGGTCGATGGCTTTCTTGAGTTCATCGGCCACCGGTTGATAGCGAAACTCATAGAAACAACCGAGCAGGGTGTCGCCCTTTTTGGCGTTCCGGATGAACAGGAGAATGGCATCATCCAACTCGCGAGTCAGCCACTGCAACGCCTGTTTTCCTTTCTCCTCCGGCAGCTCGTCAGGTTTGAGGTCGCCGAACTTACGCGTGTACGCCTGGCTGCTGGCGACACCGCGATTAAAGAAAATGTCGTGCGTTTCTTTGCTGAAGAGCGGTTCCGTCTTCACTTTGATTCTGACCGGCTTTTCACTGCGATCCAGATTCTTTGGTTTCCCTTTAATCGGATGGAAGATGTACTCGTATTCATGATCCGGCTTGGCGGTGAAATCGTCCCACACCAGGCTCTGAACAGGATGGTCCCAGGTGCTGACTTGAGTGTCAGCCGTCGGTTTAGGAATGAGCGAGCGAAAGACTTTGAAACCAGGCATGGTGTAGTGCTCGTCCGCAGCAGGATCGTTCCTTTCGACTGCAAATCCGAGCAAGCCCTTTTTGGCGTTTGCACTTGCCTGGATGCCAAACGAAATTGTATTCACTCCGCTGATCGCGAAAACCTGGAACGTGCTTGACTTGGGCGATTTGAATCTCATCGGTTGCTCCTTCTCGGAAAGGTGAGGGACTGAGGCCAACTGGGCCTTTGAAACCCTCGAAGGTTAAAGTGAAGTCCTAAGGACTAGGAGTATTTTCGGTTGGGGGCAGACTGTCAAGGTTTGTGTACGCTTAATTTGAATTTCTCTCTGCGTCCTCCGAATCGTGTCCGGGACGCTGCGTTGCCGGCATCGGAGCGACTGCCCCGAGGTCCTCGTCGAAAACGGCGCTCCTAAGTAGAATGAATCTCTAACAGAATTCGTTTCAGCGCCAAACATACTCTTTCAGACTCCGCGATTCTGAAACAAAGGGTAGAACAAATTACCTGGACTTTTTGTAGTTAAATAAACTCTCCGCAAACACACTCACCTAAGAAGACACTGGAGGCACTGAGGAAGCACCGAGAAACTGAATTAGGCCGACACTCAAGTTATTAGTGACTTGGCCGCGGACTATTGCGGCTCCGCTACTTTGTCGGCAACTTCTTCCGGCATCTTCACCACTTCCTGCCAGCCGGAATTGTCTGCGCGCATTTGTTCCTAGACGAATCGCGAATCGAGATTGTTAGGTCACGGCTGGCCCAACGCCCTATCTCGCCAACCGCGCACGCTCAACGTATCGAAACGCTGGCCTTCAAAAAAACAATCTGTTTCACTGGCTGCGTCCCATCTTTGCTCTCGCGCCACAGTAGTTCGCCGATCTCCATCCACCTAATATCGGCTTCAACCGATACTTAACCCAGCTCTGCTTCTTAATCTTGAAAATCTCCGCGCCATCTTCGCCCTGCTGCGGGGACTTCAGCGTGTGTTATGACGACGAAGCATACTGACTGCTCGGATTCAGGACTTAGAAGCCCAGTAGTCGTCCGCCGCCTTGTAGCAGGCGTCCGCAGCCGCGCGATCTGCCTTGTAGAGCCGCTCAAAGGACCTGGCGCAGTTGGCATGAGGGCTCTTAGCCGACGTGAAGCGATCGACCCGACGCTGCGCGGCCGCCCTGTCCGCAGCTGACGCGCCCGCGTTGTTCGCGTCCTCAAGGAACGGCTTCATGCTAACGATGATAATCGCGCGCTCGCGGAAGAGATCGGAGCGCATGTCAATGTCGTCCAGACCGAAGAAGGCAATCGTAACCAGGCCGCGCAGGTAGTCGGGAGAAACCGACTTGGCTTGCGGCATGAAACCGAGAAACTCGATCACGGATTCCGGGTCAATGTCCCAATCGCCCATCGGGTAGATGAGCAGCGGCTGCTCCGACAGGAGCAAGCGCGGGTCCGTCCCCTGCATGCTGTACGCTCCGCCGATGGGAAACCGATCGAGCTTGTAGCGCGTGTTGCAGGTCTTGCATGAGGACGAGTAGTTCTCGAGGTGATACGGCAGGAGATAGTAGCCGGTGTTGGTGGCCTTCGGTTTGGTGACGATGACGCCCACCTGCAGTAGGCTTTGCGGAACAGGCCACTCGTCCACGTGTGATTTGGGCCGGAAGTGCTCCAGATCGTACTCAACGGTGCTAGCTTCGACGCTACCGAACTTCCGCTCACAATAGACACACTTGTTCTCTCCCTGGAGCGTCATGTACAGAGGTTTGACCTCGCTCCAGATGGACGACTTCTCGGAGTACCGCTTCTTTTGCTTGAAGCCGCACGTGCGCTTGGCGGCCTTGGCCCGCCATTTGGGGACGGCCGCGTCAACGCGCTCGACCAGCGGGGGAGCCGGAATACTGTGCCGAATCACTTCTTCCTCCTGAGTGCGGCGGGTGGCTTTCTGGTCTTCGTTCGGCGTGGCGCGGGCTCGACGTCAGGCGGAGTGGCTTGCAGCACTTCATGCCGTGGTGATGCGAGCGGCTGGGCCAGACCGGATTGCTCCGAACCCCGGCTGAGTTCGTCCATCACTTGCATGGCCGCGGTGCGGTCGCCCTGACGGGCACGGTCGCGCAGCTCGTTGAGACGTGCGGCCCGGATGCCTGTGCGCGTCGTGTTGAGTGCGAAGAACGGTGTGAGCAGCACCTGGTCCGCGTCGAGACCGTGGACGGGCACTTCTCTGCGGAGTAGTACAGTGCTCTGCGACTCACCCGCGCCAAGGGCAATCAGGTTGACCCATTGCAGCGATCCCGCGATGAGGGGGCTGTGACTCGTGACGATGAATTGGATGTTGGGCAAGCTCGTGCTGAGCCGCGGCAGAATTTCCATTTGCCAGCTCGGGTGAAGGTGAAGGTCGACTTCGTCTATCATGACGATCCCACGGTTCTCGACGAGCCGCTTCCCTGAAGGAGCAGTCTGGCAGATGTGATAGAGGAGATCGCTAATCCAGCCGAAGAACGCCTTGTATCCGTCGGACAAGGCAGGGAACGGCACGAGCTGCTCCTGCTTCTGGAACAGATACTCTCCCTTCTCCAGCTCCCCGGTGAACGTGTAATGGTCCCCGCCGGTGATGGCATTCATCAGCGTTACCACCTGTTTGGCTCGGCCGGGGTTCTCTTTCGAGTAGGCCGGAAGCCAGAACGGCAACCGGATTAGGGTGGCATCGTCCTCGAACAAACTTTGGACGCGTTGCGCGCGCCCGGATCCGCTCTTGCGACGTGCGCTGGCGTCAGCGTTGGATCGTTCCTCGGTGCGGCGGCTGGCTCCATAGCCGACGAAGAAAAACGCGTCGATGTCGTCTCGAAAGATCGAGTCCCACACGCTGCTGTCGGACCGAACCAGAAACCTTAATGTCTCCAGATAAAAGTCGTCGCGACGATCGATGCGCACTGAACTAACCAGCCGGCGGGTTCCCTTCGGTACGCCGTCCTGAGGATGCGCAACAAATATCGATTTAATGATGGATCGGGTGGACGGAATGGTGAGCGGCCTGCCGGGAACTTTAAGCCGACGCTTGATCGTGGTCGAGACTTCGGCACTTCCGGGCTCCCTCCGGACGAAGCGATATGGAAAAATGCCGGAGTCACGCACGGTTGGGCCCAGGCAGCCCAAGGCTATGGCTTTGAGAAAGGCGCTCTTTCCCATCCCGTTGTTGCCGAGAATCAGGTTGACGTTCGGGTAGAGCACATCGAGACCGAAGCTCTTCTTCAGGTCTGCCGAGGTCCGATCAGGGTGCAGCAGATCAATCTCGGCGTGCCGATAGGTGCGAAAGTTCTCAATCCGAATGCTGTCTATGTACATGATTCGGTCTCTGTCACGAGAAACGAACGATGAACTAATAGCCACATCAAATCACTACCGACGGGCCTCGCCACTCGCCTCACTTGCACGTTCGAGACAGGAAGAACAGAGCTATGAATTTAGCGCCCGCATGCTATTGCCCGCGGTTCGTATTTATCTTTCGGAACTTACATGGAACTCGGGTGCGAGTTCCGAGATGTTATTGACCCTCTTTCGGTGGCGTGTCGATCCTACTTTACTTCTGTAACTTTATCTACAACTTCTTCCGGCATCTTCACCACTTCCTGCCAGCCGGAATTGTCTGCGCGCATTTGTTCAGTGAGGTCGTCGCGGAGTGTCCGCAATTTGTCGCTCAGAAAAACAGGGTAGTTGTTGATGTCAGGGAACCGCGTGCGCTGTTCGGCAACAAATGACTTTTCCTTTTCAATTGACGGAATCGACGCATGCTGTCCGTTTTCCCAGAAGGGAACCAGCAAGCGTTCGACGCGTTTCGCGCCGGGAACTTCAATTTCCTCGTCATCGAGTCCAGTTATATCTCCAACGTAGTTGCCGTCCTTATCAATGCCGCGGAACAGTTGCATCCGCCCGGGCAGCGTGGTTTTGTCCAGGGAGTTTGACGCCTTGAGGGTTGGCAAGCCTTCAATCAGACACTGTTTGAAAATCACTCCAGCCACCGAGCGGACCTCGCTCGACAGTTTAGTGCCAATGCCGAACCCGGCAACCTCCGGAAAATCTTTCACGATGCCGCGAACTTTCTCCACGTCGAGATCTCCGGTCAGGTTTGGTCTCAAACCGTAGAGCCCGTTTGCTTCAAAGAAACGCAGGCACCAATGGCCCAGCTCAGCGAGATCACCAGAATCAACGCGAAAACCCTTGAACGCGCGCCGGCGAGCTTCAGTTGAAGTGGCCGCCATCGCTGCATGGACCGCACCCATGTAAACGTCAATCGTGTCGAGCAGCAGCGTGGTGCCGTTTGGATTTGCGTCCAGCCAGCGTTCGAAAGCAATTTGTTCGAAGTGTTTTGGCTTGCCGGTGCGCAGCTCAATTTCGGGTTCGTACATGTACTCGATGTACGACTGTTGCCAGTAATGCGCTTCGGTGCCGACCGCCGGAATGTCCAGACGGTGTGCGGCTTCCATGTTTGAGGTGTCGTTGAAACCGCCGATGAAAGCGTAGACCGCGATGTCCACGGCCCGTTCGATGTCGCCGTTTCGTCTCAGTGAGAAATCGGACAACCAGCGCTGTTCGCCGGCCGCCATGCGAAACTGCATCGCGGTGCTGGCTGTGGTCATTGGCAGGTCGAAGGCGTGCTCAAACTTGATTTCCTGCGCCTGCGTCAGGCCAAAGGCGCCGGTGATGTCAGCGAAGGGTTGTTGTGCGAAAACGATCGTTCCGGGACGGACCGTGCGAATCTTACCGACAAACTGAATGTCTTCGATGGCTTTGGCAAAACGCTGCAGGCCGCCGCGATCCTGTTCGAGGAACCTCAGGCGCGGTCGATCGATCTGACTGTCAACGAGCAACCGAACTAAACGCGCGTGACCGAGGCAAGGCGCGAAAGGCAGCTTGCGCTGAGTGACGTAGAACGTCGCTTCGGCGTCGCTCAAACTCTTATGGCGCAATCGCGTCACGTCTTTGTAAGACGCGTCGCCCATTGCAGCGTGATAACGATCGATGTTGAGTGTGCCCATCTCTATTCGTTGCTCTGCTCTAAAATGGCCTCCAGTTCAGCGATCACTTCAAAGTCCTTCGGTCTACCTGCAGAGCGCTTTACGTCTATTAGTCGCTGCAAGCTGATTAACTGAATTTCTACCCCGAAAAGTGGAAGTCTAACGGAATAGGGAAGAAGCTCTTCATAGTTTCCACCGAGCGTGATTTCTCCAAAGAGATCCAGAAAACCTAACGCCGTAGTAAGCGTGAAATTTAGACCGCTCCAGACGGTTTCTTCATCCAACGAAAAAGGTAATCCCGGCTGTGCACCTCGCAGATAAGGTTGTAGCGGGGCGAGAGTCTGTACCAACCGCTTAACATTGTCCGTTTCGCGCCGATAAACAATATCAAGATCCTCAGTAAGGCGAGCAGAACCATGCGCGGTAGCGGCGGCGCCTCCAATAATGATGAATTCGACACCAGCCCCAGCCAGTAGACGAATTAGCTCACGATAATCGGTCATTCAGTTGGCGCTTGCCGGCAGACCGCAGCTCTTCAGCAAATCGCTGCAAGCTCATCAAGTTTTCGAGTCGCTCATCCACAGAAAGCCGGAGGTTTTCGCGGATTAGAGTCAGATCAACATCGCGCTTGTACTCGGCGACAATCAGGTCGGCGCTGGACCGTTGGTGAGCTTCGTTTTTCTTATAGAGCTTAACCATGTCAGTATCTCCCAACTCAAAACAAATCATGCCGCTGCGGTCAACGGATCTGAGCTGGTGATCTCCGCGCCGGCTTCACGCATCTCCCTAATTGCGCGTTCGCCGTCGCCAGGATTCACATCAACTGCCCGCATCGCATCCTCGAGCGCTTTCACCTGGAAGCCTTCCTTCAATGCATCCAGCACCGTATTTTTCACGCAATAATCCGTGGCGAGTCCGCCGACCCAAACTTCCTCAACGCCAAGACGCCGAAGTTGCAACGCCAGGTCAGTCCCATCAAATGCGGAATAAGAGTCTTCGTCGCCGAGCCCTTTCGAGATGGTCCGAATGTGAATGTCATCAAGCAGGTCCGGATGAAACTCGGCGCCTTTCGTGCCCTGCACGCAATGCACCGGCCAAGTCCCGCCGTAGTCGGCAAAGTGTTTAGTCTTCGCCGGATGCCAATCGCGACTCTTAAAGACTGGCTCGCCACGCTTCAAAAACTCCTCGATTAGTTTATTCAAAGGGGCTACAACCTTATCGCCTTCGCCGACTGCGAGGGCGCCGCCCGGGCAGAAATCGTTTTGCACGTCCACAACTATCAAAGCCTTTTTCTTCCCGTTTTCCATGTCATCTTACCCCTCTGTTGGTTCTTCCGAGCGTTCGGGCTCAAGCGGTCGGTAATGGTTTAGCTAAATTCAGCCCCGGATAAACGTGAATAAGATGCGCCGCCCCAAA
>JAXIOV010000058.1:0-58220 GCA_045403245.1 Pyrinomonadaceae bacterium
GCTTCGGGTTCAGTTTGCATCACGAAGTCGTTTGGCGCGCCGGGTACAGCGAATTCATACGGCCCCCGATACACAGTCGGCAGAACCCCGGCGAAATTGTCATGTGGCGGCGGACTGGTGGTGCTCCACTCCAGAGTCGTCGCCTCCCAGGCATTCGCTTCAGCCTTTTTGCCCTTGAAAATGCTCCACACTAAATTGAAGTAGAAGAGACACTGGACTAACACGGTGATGATCGCGGAGATCGAAACGAAGACCACCAGTGGGTGCAGCTTCGCCAGATACTGGTACTCGGTAAACTGTGCGAACCGACGCGGCATCCCGACCATCCCCATCGTGTGCATGGGGACGAAGATGCAGTAGACACCCACAAACGTCACCCAGAAATGGAGTTTGCCCCAACTTTCATTCAAGTAGCGGCCAAACATCTTCGGGAACCAGAAATAGGTCGCGGCAAACATGCCGAAGATAGAGGCGACACCCATCACCAGGTGGAAGTGGGCCGGCACAAAGTAAGTATCGTGCATCGGCAGGTCGAGTGATGTTTGGCCCAGCACCAGGCCCGTGATTCCGCCGGCCACAAACAGCGAAACAAACCCGATAGAAAAGAGCATCGGCGTGGTGAAGCGGATCTTTGCTCCCCACAGCGTTCCGAGCCAATTAAACGTCTTAACCGCCGACGGTACCCCGATCGATAAGGTCAAGATCGAGAAGGTCATCGCCGAGTAGGGGCTCATGCCGCTGATGAACATGTGATGGCCCCAGACGAAGAAGCCCAGGAGCCCAATCGCAAAAATCGCAAACACCATTGCTCGGTATCCAAAAACCGGCTTGCGCGCGAAGGTTGAGAGAATATGCGAGGTGGCGCCCATGCCGGGAAGAATCGCGATGTACACCTCCGGGTGTCCGAAGAACCAGAACAGATGCTGCCATAGGATTGGTGAGCCACCAGTGTGACTGGTGAGCACCGAGGAGCCAAACACCAGGCCGCCCGGAATGAAAAAGCTGGTGCCAACCGTGCGATCGAGGAGCAGCAGTATGCCGCCACCCAGGAGTACTGGGAATGAAAGCAGCGCGAGCACGGCGGTGGTAAACCAGGCCCAGCAAGTCAGGGGCATGCGCATCAACGTCATGCCGCGCGTGCGCATGTTGAGCAACGTGGTAATGAAGTTGAGCGCGCCGAGCAAGGAACCGATGCAGAAGATCGCGATGCTTACGATCCAGAGATTCATGCCGGCGCCCTGGCCCGGCCCGGCGGCGATCCCGACCGCGCTGAGTGGTGCGTATCCGGTCCAGCCTCCAATCGGCCCAACGGTAACTCCGCTTGCCCCGCCGAGCGCTAGCCCCAGCGCGGAATTTGCAATCGTCGGATTACCTTCCACCAGGATGGCGGCCAGAATCACGATGAAGCCGACACAGGTCACCCAGAACGACATCATGTTCAGAAAAGGAAACGCCATGTCCTCGGCGCCAATCTGGATGGGTAAAAAATAGTTTCCAAAACCGCCCTGCGGTGCGGTGGTGAGCACAAAGAAGACCATGATGGTTCCGTGCATGGTCACCAACGAGAGGTAGAAGTCGGGACTCATCACGCCGCCTGGCGCGCCCTGGGGAAACAAAGTGCCCAGGATGGGCCAATTGGTGCCGGGCCACGACAGGTTCATTCGCATCAGTACGGACATCGTCATTCCAACCAGGACCGCAACCAGGGCCAGGATGATGTACTGAATACCGATTACTTTGTGATCCAGGCTGAAGATGTATTTACGAATGAAGCTCGTTGGCGGATGATGCCCGGGTACTGCTTCGTGAGTTTCGGCTGACATCTCTATCTCCTCGTGGTTAAGCTCCCGAATTAGCAACCATGACTCGGCGCCGGTCTAATAACTGTCTGGCGGCAGCGGATATTTTGCCAGCAGTTCGGTAACTCGAGTCTGATACTGGTCCTGCGGCAAAGCCATCAACGCCTGGTGCTCATCTGCCGGGAGCACCAACATGAAGCTCCGCATCTTGAAATGGAGCTGGCCGCAAAGTTCCGCGCAGGCAAGTTCATACTTGCCGGGACGGTTTGCCGTAAAGTGAACGCGAATCATCATTCCCGGCACAAGATCCTGCTTGAATCTGAGCTGGGGCACCCAGAAGTTATGGATTACGTCTCTTGAGCGAAGGATTAGCTCGACCGGCCGGCCCTCCGGAACTGCGATCACGCTGTGGACCACATCGTCAAGGGCACTTGGATCAGTTTGATCCAGACCAATATAGTTGGCCGCTGAATCTTCGATCAGCGTCGGATCTGTCCGTCCGAAGACGCCGTCCTTGCCGGTGTAATGGAAGTTCCATTGAAACTGCTGCGCAACGACTTCAATCTGGAACGCGTTGGCCGGGGCCTTATTAAAGTAAAGTGACGCCCACACGCTCTGACCCATCACCGCCAGCCCAATAAAGATCACGGCGGTAACAATCGTCCATACAATCTCGAGCCGGTTACTGCCGTGGGTGTAGACAGCACGCTCATCGCCAGGATGGTCTCGGTACTTCCAAACGACGTAACCGAGGCCAACCTGCGCGGCGGTGAACGCGATTCCAACCACAATAATTGTCAGAAGGAATTGCCGGTCAAGGGCGGCAGCGTGGGAGGTGATGGCCTCAGGAAACCACCACTTCTTCACAAAAAAGAGACTTACTGAACCCAGAGTCAGGATCCAGATAATAACCGCAAGAACTCGTCCCATCGGTTACTCTCCTCAGGCAAAGGTGAATAGTAAATAGTTAAAAAACGCAGTCCGAGAGTATTGCCGTGAAAACTAATCGCCCTTATCCATTTACCATTTACCATTAACTATTTACCGGTTAAGAACCATCAAAATAAAGAGCAATGGCAAGTAGATGACAGATGCAAGCAAAAGACGGCGCGCTTCTTGTCTCGACTTGGATAGAGCTGCGCGCACGCTGCTATAGAGAAAGAGCAGGCCCAGAATAATTGCACCTAACAGATAAAGCTTGCCGGAAATTCCGAGTACCGTTGGCAGGAGACTGACCGGCAGAAGCATGACCGTGTAGACCACGATCTGTTGGGCCGTAACGCGGCCATCCGGTTCAACCACTGGAAGCATCAAGATATGTGCGCGGCTGTAATCTTCCCGATACAACCAGGCGATGGCCAGGAAATGCGGAAACTGCCACAGGAAGAGAATAGCGAAAAGCACCCACGCCTCAATTCCAATTTCACCGCGTGCCGCTGCCCAGCCAATCAATGGAGGCACGGCCCCCGGAAATGCTCCCACCAGAGTTGACAGCGAAGTTCGGGTCTTGAGCGGGGTGTATCCAAACAAGTAACCCACGATTACGGTCAAGCCAAGCACGGCGGTTAGCGGGTTTACCATGACCGCCAGGTAGCCCTCAGCCAGTATTGTAAGTGCCAGTCCAAACGCCAGCGCTTCCCACGGAAGCAGTTTCCCCGAGGGCAGAGGCCGGTTGGCCGTGCGCCTCATAAGCCCGTCGAGATCCCGTTCCATGTATTGGTTAAGCGTGGCGATCCCCGATGACAGGAGCGCTATGCCCACCATCGCGCTTGCCATCGCCAGGTAGTCGATCTGGCCGGGCAACGCCAGAGCGAAGCCGGCAGCCGCTGTAAGCACGATGAGAAATGTAATCCGTGGTTTGGTCAGTTCGAGGTATGCGGAGGCCCGTTCGCGCGCACTCAGACGCTCGAGCGGAACCACTCCGGGACTAGTGAGATCTATTGCGAACTCTTCCATGTCAACTTTGGTTAGTGACTGACCTGTACCGCGAATGCTTCCGCTGCACGCAAGCAAACTAACAGTTTGCTTTACCTAAGTTTGCTGCGGCGATGCCGACAAACTATAAACAACATCCGGAGCGCGCAGGACTTTGAACGCCCGCAACGTCAAAACGATGGTAGTGGCAAACACCAGAGCGCCGCAGGCGACGTGGGTCACGGTTAGTACCACCATCGGCTTTAGTGGCTGCGGATCGAAGGGCGAATTCAATCTGCTGATATAAGCCGCAATCCCCAAAAACAGTTGCAGGACCAGAAGTGCCAGGGCGACCTTTGCCGGTCGCGCCAAAAACTGTTGTTCGCCGTGACGTCGCAGAATCAGTAACGCGGTGGCGCCAAGTAACACTGTCACAGCGATCGCGCCACCGATGTGAGTCAGTAACAGCTCGGTCGGCAACTGCTGGCTCCATGTTGCCGAATGTCTAAGCGTCGCCCCGATTACCAACTGCAAAAGAATCGTGGCTGCAGCAGCAACGCAGAGATACCGAACTGGCACACTTCCCTGCTCTTCAATCGTGGGCGCCGTTTCAATCCAGCTTCGCGATGTAAAAACCGCCAGGCTTATGGTGGTACAAAAGAAGAGTTGAGCCAGTGTCGCGTGGGCCGACGAAACGGCCAGCGGCAGCATCAGCTTAACTGTCAAACCGCCCAGTAACCCTTGGGCGATCACTCCAACGAGAGCGAGCCAGCCCAATTTCCGCACCCAACGCCGCTCCTCTTTTGCGAGCAACAAAAGGACCAGTCCGATGGTCAGCAGGCCCACGGTCGTGGCGATCATTCTATGGCCGTGTTCCCAAAAGAGATTGCCGACCATATTAACGCCAGTGGTGGTGATCCCCAGAAACGAGACCTTTGGTAAGAAGCGCCCTTCAGTCAGCGGCCAATCCGAGGTCGCCAGGCCCGCGTCATGGCTTGTCACCAAGGCGCCCGCGATGATCAGGAAGAACGTGGCACCGGCCAGCAATAGAGTGTAACGATGTAGACCCCGGTTCATTCGATTTGAGATTGCGGACTGCTGATTGCGGAAGTAATGCAGCCGGACTGGAGCACGGCCAAAAACAACTGGCCGGTAGCCAATCCGAAATCCGCAATCAGCATTCCAAATCAGCCTAGTGTCGGCCGAGCATTGGGAGCTCAATCGCCGGCATCATCTCGAGGCTTGGTTTACCGGAAGCTGTGGCTGCCTCTCCGAAGGCAAAGTCAGCCTTCGCAGTTCCGTTTGCCGCGACTGTGACGCTCATCGTCTTTTCACTTCCGGTCTGGCCACCCTCTTTCCAGGCAACTACGGTATAGGTTCCGGGCGGCACGCCCTTGATGGTGTAGGTTCCATCCTCCGCGCTGACTGCAAAGAACGGGTGCTTCAAGACTCCAATGTACGACTTCATCCAGGGATGTTGATTACACTTCACCGGGACCAGAACCTCGGCGCGAGCAAAGCTCTTTTCGATTGGCGCGGCGCCATTCGGCTGCGTTTGGTTCCATTCCGGGTTGTTCTTCGGAGTCGGGTGAATGTTGTGCTGGGTTGGGTCGCTGTTAGAGATGCTGATCTTCTGATTGGTCATCACGCCCATTACGTGCGGTACGTAATGACAACCTTTTTGATCCAGGGTAGCCGCCGTCGTCGGAGTTGGCCAGGCGTAGTCGCCAATTTTTGTGCCGTCGGTTGCCGCACCCTCTTTAACATAGACGAACACATTGGCCAGCTTGCCATCCTTCACGACCGTGTCTTCCGTTGACAGGCTTGGGTTGCTTTGACCACAAACCGGATCGGCGGAAGTATCGATCTTCTTAGGAGCCGGCGGAGTACCACCAAACGTAACGACACCCGCTACGCTTCCGGTATCGCCCGCAAAGGCTTTCCCGGTTGGGGTCGCGGCAGGACCTTCGTTGTCCGGTCCTTTGCTGCCGCAAGCCGAAGCGATCGCGAGCAGCGAGAGCACAATCGTCAAAACCAACCAGACCCTTGTCTGCTTCATAAACATAATCAATTCCTCCAAACTGTAATAACTTGCGAAATAACTTTAGCACGGGTGACTACCAGAAGTAGACCCGGCTCAATAGAAAGCGCCGGAGCTACATACCCGGCGCTCTGGCATTCACTCTTGCCTTGTGGCCCCAGGCCAGCGACGGCCGCTTTCCCCTTCGGGCTCGATTCAAAACGGTTTCGCCGCGATTCTTATTGCTATTGTTCCGCGCGCCCTGTGCCGGTGCTGCCGACGGCGCCGGAGCTACCGGTGCAGTTGCGAGCAAGCGCCGCTGTTCATCAGGCGTTAGCAACATCATGTAACGCACCAACAATCTTGCGTGATCGTCGTGGTAAGCGTTTGCGCTGGGCGGCGGATTCGGAAGGTTAATGACCCAACGCTCGCCGTCCTTCCTAAACAGTCCAGTAGGCATGGCTGTCCCGGGGCTAATCTGCGATGGATCCAGCAGCCAACGGAACGTCCAATCAGGCTTCAGGCGTTCCCCGGCTAATAAGAAATTCGGCGCAATCGCTTTCGCATCGTGCGTGGGGTCACCTGTGATGTGACATTTCAAACACGGCGTGCCTGAGGTGAACATCTGGCGCGCGACTAATTTCTCTTCTTCGGTGAGTGGCTTCATCGGCTCTTTGATATAGGGTGACTGCTGACCCGACATGGCCATGAAGAAGCGCACCAGCGCCTGCAATTCGTTTGGCGAGAAATTGAAGGTGGGCATGCGGAATTTCAGATACGGACGCACGCCGTTGCGATCAAGACCAGGCTGCGGTTTCAGGCGAGCGGCGCTCGCTGCAGGCTGGGGGCTACTTGTGGGTTGGGCAGCGGCCGGCGTGGCAGCCTGCGCTCCGCCTGGCGAAGCAACTCGGGCTGCGTCGGCTATGGTCGTGTTCTGCGCCGGCGTTTTCTCTCCGCTCAGCGAAGGATCGTTCAGAAACGTTAAGAGCCAGGTTGGATCAACTCGCGCGCCTTCACTACTCAACCGCGGCGGCAGAAGGTCTTTGCCCTCGGGTGTTTGATACAAAGGCAAATCCATCACCACTGAGCGTTGGCCAACTTGCACCTGATGACAGCCCACACAATTGTATTTCTTGATTACCCACCAGCCGTTTTGAATGTCCTGTCGTCGCTGATCCTCCGGATTAAAGAAAAGCGATCGGGGCACATTCGCACCCTCAGATCCAACGCTCCCCAGAAGGAATGTGGTGAGCGCAATGCGCCATTCAGGTGTCAGGTAGGGCTCCGGCATACGCAGGCGATCTTTCGGATCCTTCTCTTTTCCTACGTCGTAGATAGAAGGCTCGAAGATCTTGTGTTCGAAGAAACCCTTATGGTTATACCAGGGCTTGTCCTCTTTATCAGTATGCAACTCGAGTGGATCGTGTCCTTTTTCAGCGTCATGCGTTAACAAGGCGAAGTCGAGACGCTCGATTGGGGTGGCGCCTTCCACGGTCAGTTCCTTGCCAATGCGCTGTTCGTCTTCGAAGCCCTTAATCTCATGACAGCCGGCGCAGCCATACTGTTTGATCAGTCCGTGTCCTTTCGTTCTTAGTTCCGCGCTGTCCATGAACGACGCGTCCGCGTATGACGGCGGCGAGGACAAAGAAAACAGGTAGGTTGCAATGTCGCGCGCGTCTGCTTCCGATAAACGGAAGTTTGGCATCACGGTCATGTTCTGCACTTGTAACTCCGCGCCATCGTTTGGACAACGTGAATGGAGTTCAGTATCAAAAACGAAGGGCAGGTTGTGCTTCGCGTAGTCTTCAGAGGTCAGATCGCGTCGTTCCTTAGGACAGTAAGGAGCCCAACGTTCGCGCGGGTTGTGAATCCAACGGACGATGTAATCGAAATTTGATTTTTCGCCTACCCGTTGAAGATTGGCTGCAAAGTGTCCGCCTATCCTGGTGTCACCTTCGCCAATCGAATGGCAGCCCAGGCAGCCGCGCGTCTCAAATAGCTCTTTGCCGTTTCCTGCGTTTCCCCGTGCCTGCTGCGGAAGCTTCCCTTCAAAACTGTCTTGCCAGAGATAAGCCGCAATGGCCTGAATCTGCTCTTCACCATCCTTGTCTCGCATGTCCGGCCGGCTCTTGGCCTCTGCTACACCGTCCAACACCTTGTCGGCATGTTCAGCGAAGCGCCAGAACGTGGGCATCTTGGTGCCCGGACGGAAACCTTGCGGGTTTCTGAGCCATACGGGGACCCATTCCTTGCGCAACTTCAAACGGACGTCCTTGAGGTTTGGTCCAACCTTCTTCTGGTCCTGCATCAAGTATTTCGACTGCAGGTTCAACTGGTCGATACGCGCCGCCAGAATGCTGTTGGTAACCTTCAACGCTTCGGCATCTCGCAACATCTGCTGCGCTTCTTCGTCAGTCGTTCCATCCGGCGGGCTTTCGTTTTGCCTGATCCGCTTCTCGTTTCCGGTTATCTGTTCCTCAAGCTGGGTGATGCTCTGCCGACTGCTATTCAGGGCATCGCTCTCGCGATCAAACCCTTCGTAGCGATGACAGCCCATGCAGCCACGTTCGGCAAAAAGATCGCGGCCGAGATTGAGGGTTTCGGCGCCCTGGGTCACACGATCCTTTGAGTGACACTGCTGGCAACCGGCCTCTATGTTTTCTTTCTCAAACATGGGCCACAGCCAATATTTGTGTCGACCGTGTCCCTTCGCTTCACCAGTAGTCGCGCGACCATTTCCCCAATGGCAACTCGAACATCCGAAGCGCTCGGGAGCGTGCACCTGAAGGAGTTCCCTATTCGGGTGACTGACGAATGCTCGAGCCAGACTATCGGGTTGTTTGCCCGGACCATTCGGCGCCAAATCAGCCGGGCGGAGATCCAGCGGTTCACGAATACCTGCGTGGCAAACTTCGCACCGATCGACGATGCCATACTGGTTAACGCTGATCTGGTGCGGCAGGATGGAATAATCAAAAGTATCCATCTTGCGAATCAGCCCGTCGATCTGGCTTGGCCCTAGTCCGATCAGGTGGTTTTTCAAATAGTCGTCGCGTTTCTTATCAAGTTCAGTTGGCTCTTTGAGCAGCTCGGCTTTTTGACCAAGCAGCCTCGCTTTCTCGTCCCGCAAATCGTTATAGAACTTTTCGAGTTGCTCGTAATTCATCTTCTGAGTCGAGACTTTCCCGGAGCCATCTGCAGCCGGCAGTTCCACCTCGACCAATTCGGCACGTTGCGCTTGCGCCTCACGACGGTATTTTGCTTTGGCTGAGCCGTGGGCGACCTCAACGTTGTAGTTAATAACCGTGAGTTGACCGCGCTGGTTCTGGAACGGTTCGGTTACAGCATCGAGTTGTGTCTGGACGTAACGGACCTTTTGATCAATTTCAGCGGTTTCGGGCGCCACTCGCTCCCGCGCCCCCTTTGCCTCGGCTTCAAGCGTCTGATACTCCGGGCTCTCCTTAACTTCCGCCTCGGTCTTGCCGGCTTGTGGCTTGATACTCTTCAGGTAGGTAGTGTAGCGGCTGACAAACTCTTTCTGAATGCCCTTCCAGGGACGCTGGCCAATCGCTTCATCGTAAAGCGACCACGCCAAAGAGATGGTGAGCAACAACGCGGAGATCAGCATCAGGCCGCTCGTAGAGCGGCTCACGATTGGATCTTTTGCCGGAACTTCAGGCTCCTTCTTTGCCAGTGCCTCGTTGGGTTCAGGAGAGTCAGCCAATCGGAATTATCCCTTCGCGCTCCTCATAGATATTGTCAGATGTTGAACCACGGCGTTACCCAGACGTACTTAATCGTCAGCGCCAGTCGCAACAGAAGCTTCACCGGCATCGCCAGCAGCACGCTGATTGCGAAAAACTGAAACGTTGCGTACTGAAGGACGCTGGTCCTTGCCAGCAACTTTTGTTCAAACGGGTCCTTCGGAAACCACCGCAGCGGGCGAAGCGAAAGCTTCTTGAAATCCACTGTCATCAACCAATGGAAGAAAAGCGCCCCCAGAATGTAAAAGCCGCCGACCACTAGTGCCCCGAAGATAAACTTGCCGGCGTTGCTCTGAAGAAATCCCAGACGCAAAACTTTTCCGATCGAGCTGGTAGCAATAAAGTCGTGCAGGTCGATGTTTTTATCGAAGACAACCGCGTTGTGGTCCCACGTTTGTCCGGGCCAAAACCAAATCCAACCCGGCCCTCTGATGAAAGTGCCGATGACAATCAGCAGAATCCATTGCAGGAACCCAACCGCAAACATACCCACCGCGAACCGTCGTTGCCTGAGCGTGTAATACCCGTTTCCCAGAGGGTTTGAATCGACGTAAGGAAAAACCATCAGCCCCACCATGATGATCGAAGGCATTACCACGCCCGCAATCCACGGGTCGAAATAAACCAGCATCTCCTGCAATCCCAGGAAGTACCAGGGTGCCTTCGACGGATTCATTGTCAGGTTGGGGTTGGCGGGTTCTTCAAGCGGAGCGTTTAATTTTATGGACCAGACAAACAGGACTACCGTCACGATCAAGGTGACGAGAAACTCGATACGAACGAGATAAGGCCAGACGTGGATCTCACGCGCCCATCCCGGCCGCCACGGCTCGACTTTCCGATGATGCGACTTTGCCAGTTTGGGATCGGCTTCAAGTTCATTTATCAACCGGTCATTCGCAGTGGCCTGCCTGATTCCCAGCCAGGTGAAGAACGGAACCAGAAACAGCATCGCGACGATGGGAACATTGTCCGGCGCTGAAGAAATTTTCCAGAGCTGGTGCCAGTCTTCGACAAAAAATATGGCCAGCACTATCACGGCCGCGATCGCGCCAATTGTGATCAACCTGCCTTTGCTCAAACTGAATCTGCCTTTAGCCATCTATCTGTTTTGCGAACCTACTTCTTTTTCGCCGCTTTCATTTCCGATTCCAACATCATCGGCGCCGGGCCGGAGATGCCGCCGTCCTTCCGGATTCTCCAGAAATGAACGGCCATGAAGATCGACGCCACTAACGGTATTCCGATGCAGTGCCAGATGTAGGATCGCAGCAACGCGTTTGAATCGACGATCGAACCGCCCAGCAGTCCAAAACGAACGTCGTTAAAAGGAGTCATACCAAGTTGCACGCCAAAAGGCCCTTCCGAACCGAGCATCGGAGTGGCGCGCGCCATGTTGGTTCCCACTGTGACCGCCCAGAAGCCAAGTTGATCGTCCGGCAGTAAGTAACCAGTGAACGAAAGCAACAGGGTTAGGACCAGCAGCACAACCCCAACACACCAGTTAAACTCGCGTGGCCGTTTATAGGAACCCGTCAGCACCACCCGAAACATGTGCAGCCAGGTAGTGATAACCATCAAGTGTGCCGCCCACCGGTGCATGTTTCTTAATAGCTTGCCGAAGGGGACGTCGTGCTCGAGATACAAGATGTCGCGAAACGCATCAACCTTGGTCGGGTGGTAATAAAACATCAGCAACACGCCTGTGAACGTCAACACGATGAAAAGATAAAACGTGATTCCGCCCATGCCCCAGGTGAATTGATAACGCACCGCGTCACGATTGATTTTTGCCGGGTGAAGATGCAGGAAGACGTTTGAAAGAATCGACAGTGAGCGATTGCGCGGGTCAGAGCGGTCATGCGAGACGCGAAAGATCGATTTCCAGAGCTGCGTCTCCTGTACGTCTTTGTAAGACTTGGCCTCCTCGATTGCCCGTTGCTTGATAGAGGTGGCGTCTTCCTTCACCTTGCCAAGCAAACTCTTGCCGGACGTCTCGCCTTCGGTCAACTGCTTCGTTTCTTTTTTATCAGGATTCTCGTCCATCGTTAATCGTCGATCCGCGAAACTCTTGAAAGGCTGACGGCCAGGCTAATGCGCCGTAACTTGAATATGGTTCTGATCACAACGGAATGTACGGACCTCCCTCAGTCCTTGGTGCTTCCTCAAACCGATTTGTGCCGCCCTTTGGCCAGTCATAAAGCCGGCCCACATCCACAACAACCTGGCCTTCAGCATCGAGCGCCACGTGGGCGCGATCCATTGGACGGGGCGCGGGTCCCTCGAAGTTGATTCCTTCACTGTCGTAACCGCTGCCGTGACATGGACATTTGAACTTGTTTTCGCTGGCCTTCCAGTCGGGCGTACACCCGAGGTGCGTGCAACGGGCGTAGATCACAAAAAGGCGGTCGGACGTTTTCGTTACCCAGACGCGATACTGCTGCTGCCATTTGGTGTCAACACCAAGGGCATAGTCGCCGGGAGCACCGATGCGAAAAACGCTTGAAGGTTCCAGAATCGAGCGCGGCAGGAAAAATCTCAAGAACATCAGAAAGCAAACCGTAAGAAAACCGGTAATGCTCGCCCAGACAATCCGGCGCCGCATCTTATTGACCGGCGGATCAGGCGTACTCTCAACCAGTGCGCCGGCAGGTTTTGGCGGTACTTTTGCAGCAGGAAGGTCGGATGGTTTGGCGGACCCTGTATCAGGCGCAGCTCCACCACTACCCGCGAGGGTCGTATTAACTGAGTTACCGGATACGTCTGGATTCCCCTGAGTATCCACTACGCAAATCCTCCGTCGGCTGTTTTTGGAAGAAGGTACACTTCAACGCTGCAAGAGAGTGCGAAATATACAATTCCCCGCATTGCAGGGATCACTCTCTGCGCAAGAACAGTTATTCGTCTATACATGAAGAGCGCCGTGCCAATCAAAACGTTATAATCAGGGCTCGGTGCTGGTATTTATACCTTGTTTCCCAATTTTCTGGCAAGAATTTTCTAGTTTTGCTGCTGTTGATCGATTAAGGACAACGCACCCGCAACGCTTTGGGAACTATTTGAAAAGTCGCCGGCAGGTATCCAGGCAGTTCACCGTCGACCTCAATTCCGACGCGTTGCTCCGCGTCGACTGGTCGAACAAAGACTTTCTTCGCCAGCGCATGCCCAACCTCAGCCATTTTCAGGTGCATGCCTGTGTACAGCCGAGGCGCATTGCGGAAGATCCGCGCCGGGCTGAGATCACCAATACTGATGACATCAAACTTGCCGTCGGTGAGCTTCGCCTGAGGAGCGATCTTCATGCCGCCGCCGAAATATCGCGCGTTTGCAATGCAGAGATTCACAACGGTCATGTGGCGTGCGGGATCGTCATCGATTTGAACAACCATGCGGGTCGGCGACATCTTTGCGGCAGTCTGGATCATTGCAACGCCGAACGAAAGCCGGCCCGTTAACCATTTAGGCCCGCGGGTTGGCAACCATTCCGGGCCGCCATCCTTGACGCGTGCGATTACCTGAGCACTCATTCCAAAAGAAGCTACACCGATGAAGTAACGTGTTTCGGTCTCACCGTCTTCCCGTGTGAAACTGACACGGCCAACATCGATCTGGCGGGTCTTGCCGTGGTGAAGAATTTGCGCGGCGTCAGCGGCCCGTGAAGGAATTCCGATCGTGCGTCGAAAATCTCCACCAGTTCCGCTAGGGAGAATTGCCAATTCAGCATCGCTGCCTGCAGCCAGGATTCCATTTGCAACCTCAGAGATCGTCCCGTCACCTCCGCACGCAATGATCAACCTGGTTCCCTTCCGGGCAGCCTCCGACGCAAGTTGAGTAGCCTCCCCTGTTCGTTGAGTGAATTTTGGTTCGAAGGGACCAAAGTGGAGAGCGAGTTCACTTGCTATCCTGGGCCAGGACTTGCGCGTCGTTCCGCCGGCGGATTCGGGGTTAATAATTACTAAGGGAGTGCTCATTTACGAGTCTCATGGATAGCAGATGGCCAACCATCCCTCAACCGAGTTTTTCACGACCGTTTCCATTTGCTGTTTGCGCTCTGCATCTTCCGATCCTGCTCACCCAGCTCGGCGATCTTCTTCATCACAAAGTCAGAAATCTCTTTGTAAGTTCTTACGTGGTCCTTTTTTGAAAGGTAAGGCGTCAGATCGAGCATGGGGCCAAAGTGGATGCGAATCTTTTCGCCCCCGGTCCAATTGCCAAGCACCTGTTTTGGCAGTTGGTTACCCAGACCGGCAATGAAAATGGGGATGACCTGTGGCGCCGCATCCTTAATGAGTTTTCCAACACCAGGTTGGGCAGGCAAAAACGAATACGGATCTTCTCCCTTATTGCGGGTGCCTTCGGGATGAAAACCGACTAAGTTGCCAGCGCCCTGCCCACAAATTACGGTTAACAGCCGAAACGAATACTTGTCGAAGACGCGCTTCTCCAGCAGCGGATTCTCTCCGGACGCGAAAAAAGGCGGATACATCGACCACCATCCCATCACCAGATTCACAAACAAACCCAGGGGTCCCGTGTAGAAGAAGCGGCCGCGCACCGGAAAGAACAACTGTTTACGCCATGAGGTATGGCGGAAGAGCACGGTCGAGACCGTGTACATATCGAAGAACGATCGATGATTTGCAACCAGCAGGATCGGTCTCTCTCTGGAGGCAGCCTCGACGTGGTCGAGACCGTAGACTCGCATCAAGTTGTAAGTGGAGATGTGAATCCAGCCCGCTCCGAGAATTCTCTGGCACCCGGTCCAGAATCTTTTCCACCTCCCCTGGTTCATTCGCCGAACCAGACGAAATGCCAGGCGCTCAAACCGATTCAATACCGCTAACTCGTCGACGGCGGGTTCGGGGAAAGGTCCAAAGTCCAAAGTCCAAGGTCCAAGGTCCTGGTTCCCGCGATCCGCGTGAGGCCGTGAACTGACTTTCGGCTCAGGACTTTGGACTTTGGACATTGGAGTTTGGAGTTTGGACTAGCTATTCAATCGAGAAGTACTTAGCTTCCGGATGATGAACGATGATTGCGGAAGTAGATTGCTCCGGATCGAGCTGAAACTCTTCGGTGAGTTCAACCCCGATGCGCGCCGGTTCCAACAACTCGAAGAGCTTCGCTTGATCCTCGAGGTTTGGACAAGCAGGATATCCAAAACTGAACCGTGAACCCTGATACTGCTGGCGAAACAGCTTGACTACTTCAGACGCATCATCGGCCGCGATACCCAGCTCCTCCCGAATGCGTCTATGCCAAAGCTCCGCCAGTGCCTCCGCACCCTCAACGCTCAGCCCGTGAAAATAGAGGTAGTCGGCATAGTTGTCAGACTTAAAGAGTTCATGTGAATACTCGCTGGCCCGGTGCCCCATCGTTACCAGGTGAAAGGCGACCATGTCCATCCTGCCCGAATCCGTCGCAGCAAAGAAATCGGCAAGACAAAGGTTTTTACCCGCGGGCTGTCGTGGAAAAGTGAACCGCAGCTTTTCGGTCTTCTGGTCGTCCTGGTAAACGATCAGATCATTGCCGGAAGATTGCGCTGGGAAATACCCATATACCACACGGGCAAGCAGCAGCTTCTCTCGTTTGGTTCGTTCCTTCAGTTCTGCGTAGATTGGTCGTACCTTCTCTCGAACAAGAGCCGCGTACTCGTCGGCTGGTCTCGGGCCCTGCTTAAATTGCCACTGTCCTTTGAATAATGCGATCTCGTTGACAAAGGAAAAGACGTCGTCCAGGTCAATGTTATCCACGACCCGCGAACCGTAAAATGGCGCGGTTGGAATCACAACGTCGGTCCTCACCGCAGACCTCTTTGTATGACTCGTATCCCCCGACTTATTGGCTGCGCTTCTCGGCCGCTCAGATTTTCGAATACCGAGCTTTGCCTCTTCGCCTACCAGATCTTCGACGTCCTCAACCTCCGGCAGGGACCCTGACGTCCGCGCTGCGGAAACCTCAACTGCAGCCTTTGCTCCGTTGCCGCTTAGCTTGTCCATCGTGTGCAGCCCCGCAAATGCGTCGCGGGCATAGAAAAGTTGACCTTTGTAAAGCGGCTTTAGATCGTCGTCAACATAACGACGGTTCAGGGCGGCTCCTCCCAACACGACGGGCACAGTAATTCCGCGCTCATTCATCAGCTCCAGGTTTTCTTTCATTATCAGCGTCGACTTAACCAGAAGGCCGCTCATGCCAATCGCGTCGGCGCGGTTTTCTTCATGTGCATGCAGGATATTCTCGATGGGCTGCTTGATCCCGAGGTTTATGACCTTGTAACCGTTGTTCGTCAGGATGATGTCGACGAGGTTTTTCCCAATGTCGTGCACGTCGCCTTTGACAGTTGCCAGCACCATCGTGCCCTTGGTTGTAGCGCCACCCTTCTTTTCCATGAAGGGCTCGAGAAACTTTACCGCTGCCTTCATCGCTTCCGCGGACTGGAGAACAAACGGCAGCTGCATCTGGCCACTGCCAAAAAGATCACCGACCACTTTCATACCTTCGAGCAGGATGTTATTGATGATGTCCAGAGCAGAATATTTCTCCAGGGCTGTGTTCAGTTCAGCCTCCAAGCCGATCTTTTCACCATCGATGATGTGGTTCTTCAGTCGCTCTTCTACGGTTTCGCCCTTCGAAGCTTTCTTGGCAGACTTGGCTTTGACTCCTTCAAACAACTTGGTGAACTCGGTTAGCGGATCGTAGGTGCAAACGTCGCCAGCAAACTTGCGCTGGTCGTAGATCAGTTCACGCGCGACCTGTAATGCTCTCTCGCCAATGCGGTTCAGCGGCTCAATCTTGCTGGCATTGACTATGGCTGCATCAAGACCAGCTTCAACGGCGTCGTGCAGGAACACTGAATTCAACACGACGCGTGAGGCCGGGTTCAAACCGAAAGAAATGTTGGAGACGCCGAGCACAGTAAAACAGCCGGGTAGCTCCTGTTTGATTCTGCGAATGCCGGCAATAGTCTCCAGCGCGTTGCGACGGTCTTCTTCGATGCCTGTCGAAATGGGCAGGACGAGCGCGTCAAAGAAAATGTCAGACGCTGGCAGGCCCAATTCGCCAGTGGCTTGCTTAAACGCGCGTTTCGCGATGTCCACTTTTCCATCGGCCGTTCGCGCCATGCCCTGCTCGTCAATCGTGCCAATTACAACACTGGCGCCATATCGTTTCGCGAGGTCAATCACTTTGGCAAACCGCGGCTCGCCGTCTTCGTAATTGGTGGAGTTGAGAATGCACTTGCCGCCCGCGTGCTGGAGTCCGGCTTCCATCTTCTGCCACTCGGTCGAGTCAAACATGAGCGGGATCTTGATGTTGGTGGCGAGACGAGAAGCTAATTCATGCATGTCCTTCTCGCCGTTGCGGCCAACGAAGTCGACGTTGACATCGAGAACGTGTGCCCCTTCGCGCTCCTGTTCCTTCGCCAGCGAAACAAGTCCGTCCCAATCTTCGGCATTTAGCAGATCTCGCATCTTCTTCGAACCGCTGGCGTTGACTCTCTCGCCGACGATTAGAAAAGAAGTGTCCTGTAGATAAGGCTGCTGAATAAAGTTTGAGGAGGCGGCGGGCAGGCGCTCGATGTTGCGCCTGACAGGGGTGACATTCTTGACCGCTTCCACAACGGCGCGCAGGTGTGCCGGGGTGGTACCGCAACATCCTCCAACGATGTTCACCCCGAGGTCGCGGGCGAAGTGACCCAGATCCTCAGCCATCGATTCCGGCGTTTCTTTGTAGTGAGCATGGCCGCCAACGTTTTCGGGAATGCCGGCATTTGGGATCACCGATACCGGCAGCGTTGAATTCTGGCAAAGGTACCGGACGTTTTCGCTCATCTGTTTTGGCCCGGTAGCGCAGTTCATGCCGATTACGTCGATCGGAAAAGGTTCCAGCGCCGTGAGCGCTGCACTGATTTCCGTGCCCATCAGCATCGTGCCAAACGCTTCAATCGTCACCTGGGCGATTACCGGCACGCGTCTCTTTATCTCTTCGAAATACTCGAAGATAGCAGCCAGCGCTGATTTGGTCTGAAGCAAATCCTGGCACGTCTCCACAATCAGCAGGTCGGCACCTCCATCAACGAGACCGCGGACCTGATCGTAGTAGGAGCGCTTCATGTCGAGAAAAGAGATGTGGCCCAGCGAAGGGAGCTTGGTGGTGGGTCCCATCGAGCCGGCAACCCAACGAGGACGATCCTTCGTGGAGTAATCTGAGGCTACGCGCTTTGCTATTTGTGTGGCCTTGAGATTCAGTTCGTACGCTTTTTCAGCAATATCATACTCCGCCAGCACAATCGACGCGCCGCCGAAGGTGTCAGTCTCGACGACGTCACATCCAACCTCGAAGAAGGCCGCATGCACTTTCTCGACCGCTTCGGGCTTGGTGACCACGAGGTATTCATTGCACCCATCCAGACCGCCGAAATCGTCCGGGGTCAGGTTCTGTACCTGAATGTTGGTACCCATCGCGCCGTCAAATACGACGATGCGATCTTTCAGGGTGTCGAGGAAGCTCTTCATTTTCGATTGCCACTTGCCGATTGCCAATTTGCGTGATCCGATGATTGATTGATACTAAGTCTTGACTTGGACTTCTTCAATCGGCAATAGGCATTTGGAAATCGGCAATGAGAAAGCCCCGCGCCAAACAACGCGGGGCTTTCGAGAAGCCTTTTTCGGATTGGTCTCCCATTTGGGAAGACTCGCCGAGCTGTTTAGCGGGTTATTTTACGTGGCCGCAAGTCGCCTTAACTCACCACGTTCGCTCGGAGTTATTGAAACATTGACGATTAGAAGAGTCAAGACAACACCGGGCAGTCGCCAGGTATCTCATCCCGGTCCTTCCCTCCCGCCGGCCTGCAGCGAGGTTGGCTGTCTCAATGAACCCGTGCGCGAACGGATTCCTCAGAGCCAACTATCGAGATCGACCTACCTTAAGTACGCCCATGAATCAGACGCCGTGTGTTCGGCGCGCGCCTGATCTTGGGCACGGTCAGAAGTCTCCTACCGCCTATTTGCTCCACGACATGTTGCGCGGACATCATGGCTCCCTCCTGCCAACCCGGCAGTTGCGATACCTGATCGCCCACGACGAAGAAGCGCCGATCCGGCGCCAGCAATCGCGAGTAAGCCCTCGCCGCTGCCGGGCTGTTGGGATCCCAGTTTGCCCAGCCACCGCCTTCGTTCGGAATATTTTGCCAGGCTATGGAGATTGCCCTGTCTGACGGCACTAAACGCGTGTCCGCAAATTCCGGATGAAATTTGATAGCGCCTTGTCGTGCAGTCTTGATGCGCTCTTCAAGGCTCATTCTGCCGAAGGCCAGCGCATCGTCGTCGTAGTTATAGACGCCAGTCAGGGTGCCGTTTTTGGTGAAATAGTCATACGACGGATACCACATTTGCGTGATCGGATCGTCGGTATAGCTTATGCCACCGTAAATCTGGTTCTTGTTCGATTCCCAGAAGCGCTCGTTGGCCTGCCAGCCGAGCTTGCAGGTCGGATCATACTTGCAATGCTTAACGGCATCGTCGAAGTCAGGCGTGAAATTGTTGTCGATAGTCTTGAGCAGCGGTAACGGGATATTGCTGATGCAGTAGTCCGCTTCAATCGTGCTGCGTGTTCCCCGGTATTCGACGATGACTGAAACGCCGTTATCGCGTGTCTTGATGTCCAGCACCCGGGTGTTGTACTGGATGAGCGAGCCCACCTTGCCGACAAAACCGTCCACGATCTTGTCCATGCCGCCAACGGGCTGAAAGAGCGTCGGTTGCCACTCGTATTCAAAAGACTGGTAGAAGCGAAAGCGCCAGAACTCCGAGCTGAGAAGATCCTTTAGAGCGAGCTTCATTCCTGGTTGACAGGACTCGTAAACGGTTATCTCGCAGCCGTCGCGGGTTGAACCGCTATACTGGAAGCAAGTGAGACATTGTTTACTGCAGCTTATGCAAGCATCACAACTCAAATTGCATTTGTTGCACCTGTTCTGGCCACACTTGTTGCAAATCTCGTTTTGGCCGAGGTCTCCGAAGTTTTTTAGGAGACATAGGAGGTTGTCGCGGTCTTGCGCGTCGAGTTCTGCGTTGAGGGCATTCTGGTTCACAGCCTTCGCCAGCATCTCAGCGATATAGCCCTGAATGTCGTTGGCGATGCGCCGCTTGATCTGTGGCTTGCCGCCAAAAGCCTTGTCGCTCTGGAACAGATTAGCCATCGTCTCCATTACGTAGACTTCGAGGCCTACACCTAATTCGCGACAGTAGTGAAGCGCCCGGCGGTGATGGTAAGGGAGACGCCCCGGGCCCAGATTCAGATAGAGACCCTCGTCGAAGTTGCAAACCTGCTCGGTTACAACACCATTCTCATTCACTTCTTTAAGGACAGTGCCGCGGCGTGCGGTATGATTTCGCCCACCGGCCCGATCGGTTAATTCGATGATCTGACAGCTGTAATTTGCGCGGGACAGTTCATAGGCAGCAGTTAGCCCGCCGATGCCGGCGCCCAGGATGACGACAGATTTGCCTGTTCCTGAACCCTGAGGAAGTTCTGGTGGCCCGGCCCACGCTTCCGGAAGATTAATCAGTCCGAGCGCGGTCATCGTCTCATAAAGCGCTGCTGAGCCCCCTGCCAATCCAACTTGCTCGAGAAAGCGCCTGCGAGTCACACCTTTCTTTTTCTTGGTCATCTGATTTCTCCTATGGTGGGCGTGAGATTTCTCCCGCTGCTGCGCCGACGGCTCTTTCCGCAGGAAGCCAGCAGACAAACTTACTTTTGCTGAAGAGGCACTGCCGGAAAAACAAAAGACCTGTGAGACGTGATCTTCATACTCCCTTTCCTCGCGTATAGCAATAAGGTTTTTACTCTTGACAACCCGTCGATGCAGGAAGCGCTTGAAGAAGTATCTGCCTGTGGTTCATGTCCACCGTGGAGGTCCGTTGTTTCCTATTTACCATTTACGATTTACCATTTACCATCCTGATCCATGCGACGCGCCATCTACCCCGGTTCTTTTGATCCGGTAACCAACGGGCATCTCGACATCATCGAGCGCGGCTGTAAGCTCTTCGATGAAATTATCGTTGCCATCCTGGTCCATCCGGAGAAGAAACCCTTCTTCTCGATCGATGAGAGGCGTGAGATGCTTTCGGAGGTCCTCGGCCAGATCAACAAAGGCTCGTGCTCGGTCAGAGTAGACGACTTCCAGGGGCTCCTGGTTCACTATGCGGTGGCCCAACAGGCTAAGGCCATCGTCCGCGGCATCCGGGCCATTTCAGATTATGAGTACGAGTTGCAGATGGCCCTGATGAATCGCAGGTTGGAACCAGGAATCGAAACGGTCTTTATGATGCCGGCGGAAAAGTATTCCTATGTCAGCTCGCGGCTCGTCAAGGAAGTCTTTCAACTGGGTGGCGAACTTAATGGTCTGATACCGGCTCTGGTTGAAAAGCGCATGAAAGAAAAGGTTAGTTAGCTGGGCCGCCCAGCCTTAGCGTTCGGTTTAAAGAAAAATCATGGCAACAAAACTCGCGCTCCCAACCTTTAAAGAATCTGACAACGTAGCAAGGATGCAGGCGTCGTCTACGCTCGCCGCGATGCAAGCCGCGGAATCTCTTCGGGCCCAGGGCGTCAACGTCGTCGACTTTGGCGCCGGCGAACCCGATTTCGACACGCCTGAAAACATCAAGCAAGCTGCGGAGCGGGCGATGCAAGCCGGCCGGACAAAGTACACGGCGACCGGCGGGATTCGCGAACTTCAAAACGCGATCATCAACATTTACGAACGCGAGTTTGGCACCACTTTTGAACGCTCGCAGGTGATGGCCACCTCAGGCGGGAAGCAGGCGATCTTCAATGCCGTGGTCAGTCTGATCAATCCTGGTGATGAAGTCCTGATGGCCAAGCCCTACTGGGTAACGTTTCCCGAGGCTGTGGTATTTGCCCGCGGCACCCCGGTGTTTATCGAAACGGAGGATACCGGGTTCGTTTTGAGTGCTGAACAAGTGGAGCGGGCTATTACGCCGCGCACCAGGCTCATCATTCTTAACTCTCCTTGCAATCCTTCCGGCCGGGTGATACCGAGGGCCGAATTCGAGCGGATCATGCAAATCCTTGCTGACCGAGGGATCTACGTTGTCTCCGACGAATGCTACCTGCGGTTCGTCTACCCTCCAGGCGAGGTGTTTAGCGCCGCCAGTCTTCCAGCCGCCGTACGCAGTCGGCTTTGCATTGCTGGTTCGTTTTCGAAGACCTACGCCATGACCGGCTGGCGGATAGGGTATGCCCTGGCCCCTCCTGAATGGACCAAGGCAATGCTGAAGGTGCAGAGCCACTCAACCAGCAATCCAAACTCAATAGCGCAGTATGCGGCCGTCGAAGCGCTGAATGGGCCACAGGAACCAGTCGCCGAAATGTTGAAAGAATACACGTCGCGACGGGCCTGGTTACTGGAGGCAATGAGGGACATTCCCAAACTTAGCTGCAACGAGCCTGAAGGCGCATTCTACGCATTTCCCAGCGTGCGCAGGTGCCTCAGTGAGAATCTCAGAACATCGGGAGACTTTGCCTTGCGGCTGTTGGAAGATGAACAGACGGTGGTCACTGACGGTGTGGGTTTCGGCGCCGAAGGTTACCTTCGCATCTCCTATGCGACGTCAATGGAACAGTTGAGTGAGGGCCTCAAGCGGATCAAGCGATTTGTAGACAGCCTGGGAAATTGAGCGAATTCCGACGAGTAAGAATCCATCCGAACTCTGCCGGACAAAAGGACCAACCAACATCACATCCATTCGGGGTTCAAGCGCGAACGTCGACGTTGATCTCCAGCTCAAAAGAAAACGGGCGCTGAGGAATAATACCCAGCGCCCCGACTTTTCCGGTTCACGCGAACTCTTAATACAGGTTGAAACTGTATTCCAGCTGAAACCACATCGAAACCTGGCGTCCGTCCTTCGTCGCGGGAACAAACTTGATGTTCCTGGCCGCGGCAATAGCCCGCTCAGTCAGGCCATAAGGCAGTCCGTTGATCGTGCGGATACTGGTTACCTGCCCTGAAGACGAAAACACGGCTTTCAGCACGACGGTTCCAGTGATCTGGTTCTTTCGTGCGTCTTCGGTGTAGGTCGGCTCCGGTTTGGAAAGAATGCGGGCCTTGGAAGTCACATCCTTGCCGTTGAAGATCTTGTTGTAGTCAGTGCCACCACCGCCACCGCCGGGCCCCCCACCGCCCTCGCGATAGTCGCCCCCACCAATGTTGCCGCCCCGACCTGGTCCATAACCGCTGCCTTCACCGGGGCCCATGCCGCCACCTTTGCCCACGCCCATGCCATTCCCTGTTCCAGGGCCTGACGAAGGATCTAGGCTCTTAGAGTCGCGGAGACCATAGTTTAGGTTTCGCGCATCAGGTGGCATCAAGAGTGGATCTACATTCAGGGTAGCAGCCACGGGGAGCGATGGATTCTTAATGGTCGGAGGCTTTGGATCGGGCGCGACCACCTGCGGAACTGTTAATGATGCCTGAGGCGTCTTGCCTAACGAAGCTGGTTTTGGATCTTCGCGACCACCACCGCCACCGCCGCCCGGCTTCTCCTGTTTTGGTTTACTACCGCCACCGGTGCCTTTATTAAGGCCGGCGGTTCCTTCGTCGGGAGTAGGCTGTTCGGAAGGGATATCAATCAACTGATCAACAACTTCTGCCTCGGCAACCTGCTCCTCCAGAGCCCTTCTCTGTTCCCAGAAGTTCATGAAAACACCACCGCCAACGAGTAGTAGGAGCACGGCAAAGGCCGCAATCACACCCGCTACGGCGTTGTTCGAATCCGACTCAGGCGCTCCCATTACCGCGCCGCCCTGGTTCTTGCGAAGCCAGGTTGCAAAGATGACGATTAGAACGGCGGCCGACAACACTCCGAATCCGATGAGGCCTGCGCGAGACGTGCCGCTCGATTGAGAGCGATCCAGTACCGCCACGAGGGCGATCACCCCAGCCATCGCAACGACCGCGACTATCATCGACAATACGACGTTGCGATTGGCGAAAAACTTCGCCGTCATTTGCCCATAACCAATCAGAGATCTCTTCGTAAATCCAAATGGGTCACGCTTAAATTCGGGCCAGGTCAACTGATACTCGTGCGCCACATCCGACAATTCTTTAGCCAGTCGTCCCACCAGCCCCGCATCGTCGATCATCGTCAGGTGGTATTCGCCGCGAGGAACCAAAGCCGCCGAGCCATTCGCACCAACGTCGGCAGCGACATACGACTTATGGCTTGTCACAGACTCGCCAACCGTCGCCGCATTAACGACCTGAGGTGGAACTACCTGAGGAGGCGGTTCATGGACGACTGGCTCTGCCACAAGCACTTCGAGAGGCGTCCCGTCTACCGGGCAAAAACTAAACTTGTCAGCGAATTCTTCTTTACAGGTGGAACAAAACTTCATCGTAACTACCTCGTTTTGGCTATGGGGGAACAGTACTGAGCCAGGAACCCTACCGGCGCTTCCCAACTCCTCATAATAACTGTTTGCGACGCGCTGATCGAGAGTTTTTGGGGGTTCTGGGATTCTCCAGCTCTCGAGCAGGCTCCTGAGCTTTTGTTCCGAAACAAAGCTTTCGCCCGGATTTTCTGGATCAAACGTGCTGCTCATCTCAAGCCTTCTCCAAAGTAACAATTTCCCGATCAGTATTCAAATACGGCTGGAGCACCATTTTTAGCCTCTCGCGCGCCCGAAACAGGCGAGATTTGACAGCCCCAACATCTGCCCCAACCATGGCGGCGATTTCGCTCAGTGCGAAACCTTCATACTCAAATAAGACTAACGCTTCCCGTTGCGGCGGCGGCAAACTTGCCACTGCCTCCTGAACCTTCTGAGAAAGTTCATGGTCAAGCAAGTCATGCAACGGGTGCTTGCCCACCGAGACGAATTGGTCATCTCCCAACCCGTCAATATCCGCTTCTCTTCCGAGTTTGCGGAGCTGTTTGAACCACAAATTACGGGCAGCCGCAAAGAGATAAGTGCGTAATGCTGACCGGTCGGGGTTGAAGTTTTCCGGCTTCTTAATCAGGCTGAGAAAACAATCGTGAGTTATATCCTCTGCCGTTTCCACCGTTCCGGAAAGCCGATAAGCAAAGCGGAAAACGGCGCCGCGATGTCTCTCGTAGAGCTTCAGAAAAGCCGCCTGGTCGCCAGCTCCTGCCATTTCGAGCAAAAGTTCGTCTGTGGTTCTATCTGGCAATCGGCACTCGATTCTGCCGGACTCTCTCCAAAAACTTATTCCCGGCAAACAACCAAAAGATACGGCCTTTCCTCAAATTGATTGTAGGAGGCCCTATTTCAAACACCAAACCTGGGGATACTGCTGTCGTGGCCGGTCATTTTGGTCAACCTTTTAACCCCCGGTCATGGCTAGTTCCGCTCAAACCAAAGCGTTGGATGCATTTAGAGTACAAACGGTTGACGACTAAATATCGCGCATCTAAGATGCTTTACTCCTCGGTACTAATCACGAAACTCTGGTTGGAATCAAGGGACTGCAATACCCATGAATCTGGTAGTTATGAAGACTCTCGCAATCCGAACATTTCTCGCTCTTTGCCTTCTTGGATCGCTCCAAACCCTCACCCACGGCCAGCTTCCGCCAGAGCCCGATCGGACCCAGCTTCTCAACGGACTTCGCGTCCTGCTCTGGTCGCGTCCGGGCGACGAAGTCTTGATCAAGTTGCGTATACACAGCGGCGGTGCTTTTGATCTGGCCGGGAAAGCGGGCCAAATGGCACTGCTCGGAGACATCTTATTTCCGGACCCAACCACGCGGGAGTATTTCACCGATGAGATGCAGGGACGTCTTAACGTTTCCACCAACTACGACTCCATCACCATAACGATGCAGGGTCGCGCCCAGGAATTTGAACGAATCGTGGAGATTCTGCGGACCGCACTGGTGACCACGCAGTTAACTCCCGAGAACGTACAAAAGATAAGGGCTGGCCGGATAAAGGTCATAAAAGATACAAGTATTTCGTCCGCCATGCTGGCTGACCGGGCAATTGCTGCGCGCCTTTTCGGCGAGTTTCCTTACGGTCGTCCATACTCAGGGACGGTCGAGTCGCTTGAGCGAGTGGAGCGCCCCGACCTGATGTTGTCACGCGAGCGCTTCCTGAATCCGAACAACGCAACTCTGGTCATTATTAGTAACGTTCAACCGAGTCGGGCGAAAAGAGCGTTGCGTCAGTTGCTCGGGGTCTGGAGGATGAGCGAACGGCTGGTTCCGCTCACTTTTCGTCAGCCACCAGCGCCCGACGCTCGAACGTTGATCATTAATGCGGCCGGTGACCAAAGTGTTGAGGTCCGACTCGCCGTGCGAGGCCTCGCCCGTAACGACAAAGACGCGACGGCTGCCTCGCTGCTGTCCATTGTCGCTCGAAAACGCTGGGAAAAAGCCCTGCCGGAACTCGCAAAGAGTCCGGTGTTTGTCAGAGATGAGTCGTTTTCCCTACCGGGGATGTTTGTCATGGGAGCCACTGTAGATCACCTGCTGGCAGCCCGAACGCTGGCCACGGCACGGGAGACTTTGAGTTCGCTGCTCTCTTCCCCACCATCAGTGTCTGAGCTGGAGCAAGCCCGGAGCGAAGCGATCCTGAGTACGAATAAGAGCCTCGAAAGTCTGGATGGCCGTGCTGAGGCCTTTCTTGACGTTGACACTTACAACCTGCCTCCGGTCAGCGATCAATTCGCCGGACTGACTGCGATCTCGCAAAGTGATCTCCAACGAGTAGCAACTCGTCTCTTTAAAGACGCGGCGGCAGCATCACTCGTCGTCGGTAATTCCGAATTGGTGAAAATTCAACTTGAAAGTTCAGGTAAAGTCGAATTGCTCGGAGAAATCGATTCCAGGTCGCCGGCGCAAACGAATCAAGGAACATTGAAGCCTCCAGTGAAACCCGCTGTTAAACCTGAGTAATCACAAATCATTCGCAATCTCGCTGCAACCATACCGACACTAAGTTCCGGTTAACTGTGCCTGACGTAGAAAGCATCACGAAAAACGAGCACTCGCGTCGCGTCCGGGAAATGTTCGCGACCATCGCAGTTCGTTACGATCTTTTAAATCACCTACTCTCTGGCAACGTCGATAAAAGATGGCGACGGTTGGTGGCGAAAACGCTCTATGCGAGGCTTCCTTCAAATGATCTACGGATTCTTGATGTCGCCTGCGGCACGGGTGATCTCTCGCTGACGCTGTTTGAGTTTGGAAAGACCCTCGCGTCTGTGGAAAGTTTGGGGGCGCAACCAGACGCGAGTGTCGATCCAGCTTACAGCAACACCGTACAAGTAGTCGGTTTAGATTTTTGCCGGCCGATGCTCGAAATTGCCGTAGCGAAGAGCGGCAAACGCGGAATCACAATTCCGTTCATCGAGGGCGATGCTCTGGGGCTGCCTTTTAGTGATCGATCATTCGACGCGGCCACGATCGCGTTCGGATTGCGGAACCTGAGCGGCGTCGAAACAGGCTTTAAGGAACTCTTGCGGGTGCTTAAGCCTGGTGGCCTGGTGGCAGTTTTGGAGTTTTCGAAGCCCAAAACGCCTGTGCTGCGTTCACTCTTCCGAGTCTACTTTCAGAAGCTGTTGCCGTTTTTTGGTGGGTTGATAAGTGGGTCGAGAAGCGCGTACGAGTACTTACCGGAGTCGGTTTCGCGATTTCCCGATCAGGTTGGGCTGGCTTCCATGATGAAGGAAGCCGGGTTTGAGAATGTGACCTTCCGGAACCTAACGGGAGGAATTGCGGCGCTGCATGTTGGCATGCGCCCTCAGTGAATTACCGGTATTGGTCGCAACCGGGAATCGGTTGCCACCATAAGAGCGTAGCCCGGAGGTTGATCTTGCGGAGCGCGCGGTTGTCGGGGCCACGCGAACCATTTTGGATCTTCCTCACGGGCTACGTTCTTGTCCGCCATCGGAACGCTCACACCTCACCGTCACTGTGCTATTATCCCCCGCGAATTCAAACTCCTGCTCTTCGTAGAGACTCGCCAGAGTGCGTTCAGTGTTCAAGCATAAATTTTTGGGAGGGTTGCGGCGTTTCGCAATTTTCTTGCTGGTAGTCTGGACCGTCGTTTCTTTGGTCACCCTGCTCATCGAACTGGTTCCCGGCGATCCAGCGGTTTCCGTGCTGGGGGAACAGGCAACGCCCGAGCAGTTTGAACAGTTTCGTCAAAGGCACGGTCTCGATCGTCCGCCTTTCTTCTTTTCGTTTCCCGCCAATTCGCTGGGCGAGCGCCACTTCCAATGGCACGGCGCCGATAACCGTTACACCGACTATTGGCTTTCACTACTCCAGGGTGACATGGGACGCTCGTTTCGTACTGACCGGCCGGTAATCGAGTTAATTGCCGAACGCTATCCCGCAACGCTGCAACTGGCGATCTCAGCACTGCTGATCGCAATCGTGATCGCAATCCCTCTGGGCGTAATTGCTGGAAAGAACCGCGGCACGTGGATCGACAACGTAGCCTCGGTCGTCGCTCTGATCGGGATCAGTCTGCCCGGATTTGTTATCGGGCCAATGCTGGTCTACTTGTTTGCAGTCAAACTTGGTTGGCTCGCACCCTCCGGTCGCTTTGATTGGACCGATTTCATACTGCCGTCGCTGACGCTGGGCGCCGCCCTGTCAGCGATTTTGACTCGGATGGTCCGCTCGTCAGTAATCGAGGAATTAGGCGAAGACTATGTGCGGACAGCCCGAGCCAAAGGGCTCAGCGAAACAACCGTTGTTTACAAACACGTTCTGAAAAACGGATTGATTCCCGTGGTTACTATCTTAGGTCTCCAGCTGGGCATTCTGCTCGCCGGAGCAATAATTACTGAAAAGATTTTTGGCTGGCCCGGATTGGGGTTGCTCCTGGTGGATGACGGGATTGGGAAACGCGATTACCGCGTGGTCCAGGGTTGTGTACTGGTAATCAGCATGACCTATATCGTCGCCAACATGTTGACGGATATGGTTTATCGCTGGCTCGATCCGCGAATTCGCGTGTCCTGACCAGATATTGTATGAATCGTCTGACCATAGTCGGGTGCCTGATCGTGGCCATACTGGTGATCGTTGCTATCTTCGCGCCGTTGATAGCGACTCACGACGTCGGCGCCACAAATCTTTCGCTTCGCTACCTCCCTCCTTCTCCGGAATACTGGTTTGGCACCGATTCAACCGGACGTGACATCTTTTCGCGTGTCGTCTTCGGCGCCCGCATTTCTCTGCAAGTAGGCATCATCGTGGTGTCGGTGTCTGCGTTTGTCGGAACAATATTAGGAGCACTCGCCGGCTATTACGGAAGCTGGGTTGACCGTTTCATTTCCGGCTACGTGTTCAACGTGTTTCTGGCTTTCCCTGGCTTGTTGCTTGCAATCGCTATGGTGGCCTTTCTCGGCGCGGGTCTGAACAAGCTGATCTTCGCGTTGTGCGTTATTGGTTGGGTGGGTTATGCGCGCTTGATTCGAGGTCAAGTCTTGAAGGTGCGCGAGTATGACTTTGTGCAAGCCGCGCGCGCGCTGGGGGCAAGCGATTCACGCATACTCCTCAAACACATCCTGCCAAACGCCATACAGCCTTTGATTGTGCAGGCGAGTCTAGGAATGGCGGGCGCGGTGCTGTCAGAAGCTGCACTTTCATTTCTGGGACTCGGTGTACCCCCGCCGGCGCCGTCCTGGGGCGTGATGATAGAAGAGGCTCGTGACCTTTCGACGTTGCAAGCCGCGCCACATGCGCTGATTTTTCCTGGTTTGGCGATTGCCCTCACTGTAATGGCCTTCAACTTCATCGGCGATGGACTGCGCGAATATCTCGATCCGCGGCAACGTGCACGCTAATCCACCCTTCAATTTCCGAAAGAGAATTTCGAATCGAATGCGAAGAATTCTGAAGACTTTGATGCTGGTGGTCCTCGGTATCGTGCTGGGCCTGGTTATTTACAATGCCTACCTCTTCTACGCCGTATCGCGTTTAAAGTCCGGCAACCCGACTACAACGTCACTAATCGAAACCCGCCTAAGCGAATCCGAATCTCGGGGCCAGCAACCAAAACGAGAGCAGCACTGGCTAACGCTCGACCGCATTTCACCCAACCTGCAACGTGCAGTTCTGGCCGGCGAAGACACAAATTTCGCGACGCACAATGGTTTCGACTACCAGGCAATCCAGAAAGCGTGGGACCAGGGTTTCATTGATGCTGCCAAGGAGGCAAAAAAAGAGGGTGACGACGACGATTGGCTACCTAACCTGCCGGAATTCAAACGTGGGGCATCCACGATCTCCCAACAACTGGCAAAGAACCTTTTTCTGTCGTCGAGAAGATCCTTCTTCCGCAAGGGCCAGGAAGCAGTGCTAACAGTTTTTATCGAACGGAGGTTATCGAAGCGCCGAATTCTCGAAATCTATTTGAATGTGATCGAATGGGGCGACGGTATTTACGGTGCGGAGGCCGCCGCCCAGCACTATTTTCAGAAGCCGGCCCTGTCACTCACTCCTAACCAGGCTGCCTTTCTAGCGGCGATGATTCCCAACCCTCGAACGGTCTTTAATCCCGAGGTGAATCCCCGTCGCGTGGCGCGGCGTCAAAGGATCATAATGCGCGGAATGCCCTACATTCGTTTGCCTTCATAGCCGGCCACCGAAAACAAAAAAAGGCCGCCTCCGAGGAAGCGGCCTTCATTGAGTTTCAAAAACCACTAAAGAGCAAACTCACCAGCGATTTGCAGTTCCGCTTTTCGCAGCTCGAAGCGCGCCCGGCCTAAATTGCCGTCAGGCTTCATTGCGAGCACCACGAAATAATCCCTGCCAAGCAGGCGAATTAACAGGATGGCGCTGTCCAGTGAGACCACCAATTCGCGCAGGTCTCCCAGTCCCGTGTCTTTTCCAGCGCGCTGGGCGCTTCTGACAAGCGACGTAAACTCCGCGGCAGCTACATCCAGATTAGCTTCCTGCCCGGCTTCCTTTAGAGATCGCTCGACCGCGATTCCGTCGAGCCCCATGATGAGTGCACCGAGGCTTCCCTCGGTGCGCTCAATAATCGCTTCAAGGACTTCTTTAAACATTGTCAACCTTCCTTATGGACGTTGACCACCGATTGCACCAGGACGAGCGCTGGGTGACGCCGTTCCCGGAGTCACTGTCGGGCTTGGTGCCTGCAGCAGCTGACCGCCCGGAGTCGTCTGCGGCTGCGGCGCCTGTTGCAATTGCGTCGGCGTCGGCGTGTTGCTAGGAGGATTACCAAGTGGAACCGGCTGCGAGATCGTCGTCGAGCGTGGGCCACTCTGGACGGGCGCGGTGATCGGTTTGCCATGATAATCAGGACGATAGATACGGGGCGTGATGAAGAAGAGAATCTCGCTGTTCTGGCGGGTCACAAGCTTGCGCTTGAAGAGATTGCCAACCACGGGAATGGAGGCGAGGCCCGGTGTGCGCTGGCGAGTTTCGCCTTCGGTGTCGGCGAGTACGCCGCCCATGACTGTTGTGCCGCCGTCTGGAACGAGGACTTCAGACTGCATGCGCTGCGTGTCAATTCCTGGAACACCACCGACAGCGATACCCGTGTTGATAGTGTTGTTTTCAATCGTCACGCGAAGGATCACCGTGCCGGCATCCGTAATCTGCGGAGTGATCGCTAAACGCAGAGGAACGGACACGAAGGTGGTGGTTACAACTGCAGTTCCACTTGCGGCTTGCGTTGTTTGAACTGGAATCTGCGAACCGCTTTCGATCTGTGCGGGCCGGTTGTTAAGAGCGGTGACTCGAGGTGTGGCGACTGTCTTCGCCTGGCCTCTGGTCTCCGCCAGGGTAAGAAGCGCGCTGATCTGGGCCGTACCGAAGAGCCCGGTCGTCAAACCGATGACCGTGCTGGCGGCGGCTGCGCCAAGTGAGCCGAGCGGCTGGGCTGTGCCGGCCAGGCCGCCGAAAACACCAAATGGATTTGGTCCACTCGTTATACCGGACGAGCCGCCGCCGGATCCGCCGGATCCGCCTGAGCCACCCGAACCGCTTCCCGTCCCGGTAGCCGGCAAGGTCGAGATATTTCCCAGGCTGCCACGGCCAAGGTTCACAACCCCCGCCGAAAGCTGGGCGCCCATGTCGCGACTAAAGTTGCGCTGAGCAATGACGATGCGAGTCTCGATTTCGACTTGCGGCTCCGGCTGGTCAAGGATGGCAACCAGTTTGCGGATAGCGTCGATATTTTCTTTCACGTCGGTGATGATCAGCGTGTTGCTGCGTCCATCGACTTCAATCGAACCACGACGAGAAAGTCTGCGAGAGATGATAGGCAATAATCCCTGGTCGCCACTTCCACCAGTCGCGTCTCCACCAGCTCCACCGCTGAAGCTGAGGTTGGTCGAGCCACCCGAGAAAGCGCCAGTGGAGCCGGCAGCCTGCGCGAGCGTGCCCGATGCACGAGCGTAGTTGAGGCGGAGAAATTCGGTGACCAGCGGAGAAGCATCAAGGCGCGAATCATTGATGACCTTCTGGGTCTCCGATTCTTTGGCCAATACTTCAGTAGTCGCCACCCGCAGGATATTACCGTTTGATTCAACGCCTAAGCGGTTGGCTTTGAGAACCGCATCCAGCGCCAGGTTCCATGGAACGTCCTGGACGTTGACGGTCACCGGCACTGCCTGAACTGAAGAATCAATCACAAAGTTCACGCCATACTGCTCGGTAATATAGTTGAGTATGTCGCGAATGTCGGCATTGACCACGTTCAGATTAATCGGTTCGCCAATGAAGCCCGGCTGTCCGTACAATTTTCCCTGTTGAGACTGGGAAACGGGGGCAGCCGACGGCGTCGCCTGGGCTACCGGCTCATCCGTGGTGGTCGTTCCGGCTAAATCGCCGGTTGAAATAGCGTTTGAGTTTCCTGAAGTGGCCAGGATATTGGCGCCACAGAGACTCATGAATACCAGGACGAGCGCAGTCCTTTTTGTGGCATTGGTTATTCGAGACAGATAAAGCATTGTTTCCCTCCTAGGGAATTGCGAAATCGTGGCCGCCACGCGCTACGCTCATTGCTCTGCAGCCAAAAGCGCGCGCCGCACAACGCGGCTACGTCCGGGGTTGATTGTCAAACTGCGTAGTTGGGGGTTACCTACCTTGGTGGAACAACTACGCGTGGAAAGGGCTTCGAATTGGACTATCGCCCAAATCGAAGCCGAAATTACTACGGCTTGTCAGTGGCTGCTTTCTCGTCGGATTTCTTTTCGACTTCTACAGCCGGAGCATTGGCAGGAGCCGACTTAACCGCGGCCAGGGCCTCAACGGTAGTCGGTTGTCTTAGAGCTTTCATTTCCACGGACCGGTCTCGGCGGCCATCACCGAAAACCACCTCGCGACGGAACACCAGGCGATTATCTTCAATCGCCACCAGCTGGCCGTCGTAAAACTTCTCGCCTGGATAAATCACGTAGGCCAACTTGATGGGTGAAGCTTCGACTATCGCCGCGTAGCCCCGAGGGGTACGGGATATCCCGACGACGTTGATTTCGTTCAGAAGAAAGGCGGTGGTCGGCTTAGGGGCGGCGACTCGAGCAATCATCGCGGCCTGCTTTTGGGCCTTGTACTGCTCGATGCGTTCCTGAATCGACGGAGCCAGTATCTGGCCGGTCTTCTTCGCAGCGACACGCGGCGGCTCATATTTCTTGAATGGATCGCGTCCGCCTGAATTCGTGCGACTTGCCGAAGGTTTGGCGACACTCTTCTGCTGGGCGTTCGCGGCAGGAACCGCATTGCCGACCGCAAAACTGCCAGCGAGAACAAATGCTGCGAATCCGTATTTGAGGGTTTTCGTCGATTGATGCTTCATGGTGGTTAGTCCTGAAAAACGTTGTCCTGGAAAATGTTTGGTTTACTTTGCGGCTGGCTGCGCAGATGCTGGAGGAACCTGACCCGCACCTGCTGGTTGGCCGGCGGCCGGTTTCTGAAGCTTCTCGGCAGACACGTAGTACGCAGTTAAATCGAATGTTGCGTCCACGGTTTTCTCACCCGCCTGCTGATCGAGCTGGTTCAGCTGGAAATTTGTAACCGAGACAATTCGCTGGTAATGAGCGAGTTGGTCAAAGAAAGCTCGCAGCGATTTGAATGAACTGGTGACGCTGACTTCAATCTTCTTACCGCTGTAGTTGCCTTCCTGCACGTCGTCTTTCGGCGTGAATTTCCGCAACACCAATCCGTTCCCTCGAGCCCGATCCTGAACGCCCTGCAATACCATCGTGATCTCCCGCTGTTCGGGGAGCAAGGCTTTCAGCTCTTCGTACTCTTCCTGGCGCGCCTTGTAAACAGCGCGAAAGTCGTTGAGCCGTTGAGAGGCGATTTGGGCCTGGGCATTTTTCGGAAGCAGCGTAGCGATCTCGGCCTTGAGAGTTTCCGTCTGACTGCGGACCGGGCGGCTGACGAGGTACCAGAAGCCGGCATACATGACTCCAGCCACGGCGACAAATATAAACAGTCGCAGATACCAGGGTATTACTTTGAGATTACCTATTTTCATCGTTTAGTTCCTTCCCCGATTTTGGAGAGTATGGGCGCGTGGGTTTACTTCTTCGCTACTTGATTGGCAGGTGCTTTTCCGGCTGGTTGGGACTTCGACTTCGCTGAGCCGTAGTTGCACTTCACGGTGAAAGCTACAACCTCAGCCTTCGAAGCTTCGCTCTCGGTGGCACTGTCCTTACTTGCAGTCCCTGTCACCGACTCGCGTTGAGTCTCAATGTTCAGGTTGCTGAAGAGTCCCGAGGAGAATTCCATGCTCTGTCCAAAACGCGTTACCGAAGTTTCGTTCGGCGACAGGCCCTTGATAGTCAACTCCCCATCCTTCTGCTCGACGCTCTTGAGGTACAAACCTGGGACTCCGTCAAAGCGCACCTTGATTTCCTGTAGCACGGCGCTGGGGCCTTGCTGCGACTCGCGCAACGATTTGATCGCATCGATGCGGCCCTGAATGTCGCGAGCCTTCTGCTCCAGCTCGGCCTGCTCTTTGTTCACCGCCAGCATCTGCAGGTTGATTGCTCGCTGTTTGTCGAGTTCGACCTGAGCAGAAGCATGCTCCGACTTCGAGCTGGTGTAATCGTACGCGATTCCCAGCATCAGAAGACCGAAAACCGTGATCGCCATCAGCAGGGTTTGGATTCGCGGGCTTGAGACCCGCGCTTCAACCGCAGCAGCGCCACTTGGCCGGTCCGTAATGGATTCGAGTAAGTTAATCTTGATCATGCCGCTTCCACTCCTCTCAAGGCGAGACCGACGGCAATTGCCATCTCAGGAACGATCTCTTTCATGTAATCCGGGTCAAACTTCCGGCCGTCCACTTCGATCTGTCGAAACGGGTCAAACATCTCAACCGTTATTTCGAAGCGTTTGGCCAAGTACTCCGGCAAACCTGGCAGCTTCGAACCGCCGCCGGCTACTAAAATCTTTTGAATGGCCTCTCCCCGTTGTTCTGCTGTCGCGCGATAGAAATCCATGGTCTTTCGAATTTCCAGCGCCAGAATGTCAGAGACGGTTTCGATAATCGGCTGGGTCGGGCGAGGCTCAATGCCCTCCGGCAAAGGATAACCACGCTTGACCGCTTCCGCTTGTTCGAACGTCAGGCCCAGTTCTTTCTGCAACAAACTCGTGTACTGGCTTCCTCCCACCGATGCGTCGCGCGCAAAGACAGAGCGCGTGCCGTTGAGGATGTTGATGTTCATGGTGGAGGCCCCGATGTTCAGCAGGGCTACTACCTCACCGGTTTTCGGCTGGTAGTTAACCTCATAGCAATTCTGCAGGGCGAACGAATCGACGTCGATAACCACGGGTTGCTTCCCTGCCAGCTGAATCGCCTGCTTTACGTTTGCGATCTTGTCGCTCTTGCAAGCGGCCATCAGTACATGGACAGCGTCTGAGGAATTGTTGGTTACCTGGTAGTCGAGATTCACATCCGAGATGTCAAAGGGGATGTGCTCTTCCGCGTGCCAGCTGAACGACTCCTGGAGTTCGTCCTCGCTCATCTGCGGCAACACAATGTTTTTGACGATTACTGAGTGTCCGCTGACGCCGGCGGCGACTCTCGAAGTCTTAATCTGGTGCTCGTTGAAAATGCTGGTGATCACATCGGAGACGTTGTTGAGCTCCATGATTTGCCCGTCAACGATGGTGTCAGTCTGGAGGTTCTCGAAACCGAGATTCACGAGTTGAAGGGTGTTGCCCTTCCTCTTAAGCTCGACCGCTTTGACTGAGCTTGAACCGATATCGAGGCCAACCAGATTCTTTTTGCCCATACTTTTTTTGAACATGATCTATTTATTCCTCGCGACAAAGAGAGAACGAATTCTGTGCTGTTCACGCAGGCGGGCGCGTGCCTTCACTGCCCTTGGAAGTCGGCCCTTCACGATTCTTGTGGGGGTGGGTTGCTGATAGTTTTTCAAAGCTTGGGGATCCTCGGCGTGCACTCGGAAGAGTTTCGGAGTGTGTATAGTGGACGCGCTTTCGCGCAGCTGGGAGAAGTGAACGACCAATTTCTCTGGTGGATTGAGCCTTCCGAAAACGATGAAGGCGGGTGATGACTGGCAACGAGGACAAGAGGCAAGAGCCCAGGAAAGGCAGCATCCTCACTGCCGTCGCAAGCAGACTAACCCACGGGCCAAACAATGTCAACAGGTATTTTGCTTCGTTTAACATGAACGCTTCTGAGGTTTAGCGACTAATGCGGAAGGTTTGAATCGGTTTTCTGGAACAATTCCTTGTGATTCCAGAATCCAACTTCGCAAATCAAGCGGCTTGCACAGGGTGGGGCCGGCAGTTAGGATGCGGCGCGATGACAAAAGCCAAATGGTCACTTCTGTTGGTTGCCGGGGCAGTCCTTTTGGCGACCGGCTGGTTGTGGTGGGTGAAACCCAAAAAGGTCGATATGGCCGCCTACGCTCCGGCGACTTCGCTGGTTTATCTCGAATCAAACCAACCCACAAAAGCAGTCGAGTCGATCACAAAAACAGACGCCTGGAAGATTGTGGACGCCTCGTCCGGGAGCCAAACCGGCGCCGGTTTCGGTGGGTGGTTTCAACGATTTGTAGGCTGGACTGGAATTGGCCCCGTCAACTCCGTCATTCTGGCGCGGTCCCAGATAGCGTTGGTGATTACCGAACTCGCCGCCACCGAAGAAGGCGACTCACTGCGCGTCAAGTCGGAAGGCGCCGTGATTATTGAGACTCACACCTGGGAAGGCAGAATTCGAACACCTGTTGAGAACGCCGTTAAACAACTCGCCGAAAAGACATACGGGCAACCGACGCTGAAACGCACTACTGTGGACGGGATCGAATTCGTTGAGTGGACCGCCCCATCTGGTGATCGACGCATAGTGCTTGGGATCCTCGGCAGCCTGGTAATAGTCGGAAACACTGAACATGCGGTAAGGACATGTCTGGCGACCGCGCGAGGCTTACAACCAAACCTGAAAGACGATCCTGAGCTGGCGCGAATGCGGCGACAGCTGGCCGCCGGACAGTCTCTGGCCTTTGGTTATGCTCCACCTGCCAATACGCCTAAGCTACTCTCTTTTGGAATCCCGATACTTCTCGGTCGGACGCCCGGCAACTCCGATCTTCAACGTCTTCTGACAACCGGCGCTGCGAAAGTGCTCGGGAGTATCGGCTGGAGTATTCATCCATTTGCCACGGGCATGGAAGACCGCTATCTAATTTCTGTTCGTCCCGAGGTAGTAGATCGCCTCAAGCCAAACTTCTCATCAACGCACACTGATGCGGGTCTTCAGCAACTGTTGCCGGGCGATGCATATTCACTGACGCGATACAAGTTCAAAAATCCGGACGCCGTTTGGGAAGGCATGAAAACAGCGGTTGCTTCTCAGGTCGACACTTTATCCGCAGTTCTCTTCTCAACCTTGATGAAATCAGCATTGCTGGATTACGGGATCGACCAGCCTGAGAAATTTCTGGCCCTTGTCAAGGACGACGTAGTTACGGTTCGACTGACGGCGGATGGTGAACATACGCTTTTGATTGCGAGAGCGCGCGATCGTGACTCGATGGTAGATTTCTTAACCACTACCATGGCGATGGTTCCAGAGCGTCCTGGTCAGAACGTCCTGGGCGAGACTCTCGAAGACCCGAAACGCGAAATCGCGGCTGTTTTAAAGGGAGATTTCGTATTGATTGGGCCATCAGCCAGTATCCGTCAGTACCAACACTCGTTTAAGAGTGGCAGCGAAAACTCAACAGATGAACGACTGCGGCGCATCACGTATTTTTCACCACCCTCAAGTTCAGCGACGATCACTACCTACACCGACGATAGCGACCGGGTGCGGAGTTTTGTTTCAGCGGCCATTGCGGCAAAAGGCGGTTCTCCAGTTTCTCCAGATCGAGTGTCTCAACTGCTGAGCACGCTTCCGTATGCCGCGACTGAAACCAGTCTGGTCGACGTCGGTTTTCAGAGAATCACGAAGTCACCGCTCGGACAGTTCAGCGCACTTCTTCCGCTCGTGGTTCCCGATAGACCAGCCGGCCCAAGTCCGTCACAGTAACCTTGGAATGAGCTCCTCTTCACCTATTGAAGTACTACTAGCCACGTGGAATCGTGGGAAAGTCCGCGAAATCCAGGAAGCCTTGCACCGCTTACCGGTCCAGTTGCGTCACCTGGACGAGTTCCCGGCGGTGGCAGATGTGGAGGAAACCGGAGCAACCTACGCCGAGAATGCCGAGCTTAAGGCACTGAGTTACTCAAAGCAGACTGGCCTCTACGCGTTGGCAGACGATTCCGGTTTAGAGGTAGATGCGCTTGGCGGAATCCCCGGAATATGTTCAAACCGCTTCGCGGGTGACGATGCTTCAGATCAAGATCGGATAAATAGACTCCTCAACTTGCTTTCTCAGAAACCGGACACCGACCGGACCGCCCGCTTCGTCTGCAGCATGGTCTTTGCCCGTTGGCCTCCGGCCGCGTCTGGTCAGTCCAATGAAAAGCCGGAAGTGATACACGTTGCTGAGGGCACGTGTGAAGGAAGAATTGGCAATAGGGCTGTTGGAATCAACGGGTTTGGTTTCGATCCGGTATTCATTCCTGAGGGTTACGACCAATCATTTGGCGAATTGGATGATCAAACCAAAGCGGTGATCAGCCACCGGGCCAAGGCGCTTGCGAGGATGCGGGAATTCCTGGACGGGTTTCGAGGATAGTGATTCTGGTTTGAGATTCAGCCGCGGATTAACGCGAATGAATGCAAATCTGAGGAGCACACGAACCTCGCCACCCTCCATGTCTGGCCAGCCTTCCCTAACGGATCTCGTTTGGTTGGTATTTACTCTTTCAGATCCGCGTTCGTCCGCGTTAATCCGCGGCCTATGACCCTTGTGCTTGCCAGAGATCCACTGAAGGCTTACGACCATTTTCGAAGTCAAACTTGACCGTTCACGAGACGCGCCAATAGAATGCTCGCCTGCCTGTTTCATTTAGGCATCAGTTCGGGGCGTAGCACAGCCTGGTAGTGCGCTCGGTTTGGGACCGAGAGGTCGGAGGTTCGAATCCTCTCGCCCCGACCAATAATGCTTAGAGGAGGAACCGCAGGTGGCTCAGTATCTGCTCATCGAGTCGCGCGATCCGTTTGAATCCAATGACGTCGGCTACTACTACGACTTGGCCAAGGGGCTGGTCGAGGGTGGTAACCAGGTGACGCTGTTCCTCGCCCAGAACGGGGTGCTGTCCGCGCGCCCGTCGGCGCGCTCGGACGCGCTCAGCGCGCTGGCGCGGAACGGAGTGACGGTGCTCGCCGATGACTTCTCGTTACAGGAGCGCGGCATCGCCAAGCTGGCCGAAGGTGTCGCCGCAGCCCCCATCGAAGTGGTGGTGGACCATCTCGCCGCTGGCCACAAGACCCTCTGGCACTAGGAGACGAAGCATGTCGAAGACACTGACTATCGCGCTCATGGATCCTCCCTACGAATCGGAGAATCTGACCACGGCGTTCCGCATCCTCGACGTCGCCGCCCGGCGCGGTTACCACATTAACGTCTTCGCCTACGAGGGGGCCGCGGGCCTGGCGTTCGTGCGCCAGACTCCGCACCCGAACCCTGTGCACGGCAAGGACGTGGCTGAGGAGAACCACCCCACCACGAAGGACCAGGTCGCGGCCTTGCTCGCCGCAGCCGAACAAAGCGGCGGCAAGGTGGACTGGGTCAACTGTGGCATGTGTGTCGACGAGCGAGGTGTCAACGAGTTCGTGCCGGGCACACGACGCGGCTCGCCGGCCGACTTTCACGCCTTCGCTGAGGCATCGGACAACGTTCTCGTTATCCCGACCAAGTGAGGTGAGCGTGTGCCCAAGAAGACGTTGAACATCGTGGAGTCGGCCTATCGGGCCGTGATGGAAGAGCAGGATGACACCATCCTCTGGCTGCTGGCCGCCATGCAGGTCGCCGGTGCCGAGCACACCGTGGTGCTGCGCGGCAACGCTGTGAACTACGCGGTCGCCGGGCAAGGAGCCCCGGGCCTCACGGTCGGCGAGTGGAAACAGACGCAAGCTCCAAAGATGGATCGCGACGTCCTGGACCTAGTCGAGAAGCGGAAGATCCCCGTGTACGTGATCGCCGAGGACCTTGCCGAGCGCGGGATTGAGCGGGGCGAGCTGGTGCCGGGGGTACAGCTACTGTCACGGACGGCGCTGCCCGGACTCTTCGCCGAGTACGAGCTGGTCGCCCACTGGTAACCAAGGCCTCGCGCGAACCCTTTCACGAACGTGCACGCATAAAAAGAGCTATTTGATGCTTAGTCCATTTTGTGATGTCCTTTGTCCTTCGTTGTAGTCATCGCCATTAACGAATTCCATGTCTTCGTGCACGTCCACCCGTGATACAGGAAGCCAGGAGGTAGAAGGAAGATCTAATGCGTAATCGATACCTTCTCTGCTAAAGGTTTGGGCTAGAGCGGTCGTGCCGACATTCAAAGTAATTATGAATAAGAGCGCTTATTACCATTCTTCTCATTGCTCCTACTTCCTCGCACTGTGATCCGGACTGGTGACTCCAGACTCGAAACGCATGATGGTGACTGTCCCTTCTTTATCTTCAATCTCGAGGGCTTCATCTCGCCCGGCGGTTGTTTCCAACTCAACGCGTTTGACGGCGGCCACGGTATGCGTCATATGGCTTCGCGGTGCGTCGGTTGGGGCTTGAAGCATGATCTCAATGTAGGGACCGTGATCGCCGTAGATTTCCGTGTCTATTCCCGCTAGTAGCAACCCATCCTCAAGCCAGAAGTCGGATTCAATATTCCTGTCCAATCCCACAACTTCCAGTCTTGTTGGACGCATATAATTGCGCTTACCGAAGGCAGCCAAATCGGCTTTCCACGATGAGGTTTCAATCTTGTTTCGCATATTGCTTCTCCGTTCACAGCGAACTATCGCATTCGCGTGTTTCTGTCTGTCAGACAAATACCGCTCAAAGTCTGGCAACCTTATCGTCATAAACGATCACTTCGGTCCCAATTGCTGTCATCTCACTCAACTCTTTTGCGGCGAACATCGGGATCCGAATGCAACCATGGCTGGCCGGATAAGCCGGCATAGCGAGACTCCCATGAATCGCAATCCCCTCGTGGATGTAATTAGGGTAATAGAGCAAACCAAGAGAGCTTCGCCGCCATCCAGCGATCTTTCGCAATACTTTGAAAGTTCCCGTTGGCGTATGGGCCCTATGAGTCTGGCCGTGGTCCACGTAGGGTTTTTCATTGCCCGTGCAAACCGGAAGAATGTGTGTAATCGCGCCCGTCGCATCCACAATGAATAGAACCTGCCGACTCAGATCAATCTCAAGGTGAGCGTAACCGGTCCGTAGAGGAAGTGGTCGGGTAGCCGCGCGCAGCGCCTGAAGTTCGTCCCTGGTCAACGCACTTGTTCGTTGCCGACCTTCGACTTTTTGAAATGCAATCAAAGCATGCCGGGAGCCCACGTCGAGATCGCCGTCGACAGATCCAGTCCAATATCCCAGGTTCGATAAGAGCTGCTCGGCCTCGAATCTATCTTCGACGGAGAGTTCCTGGCGCTGGGTCCGCTTTGAACGTCTCTCCTGAGCAGCAGCGTTCGCGCTTACCACGAGGCCAAGAAGGCTACAAAGCAGTAAGAGCAGCCTGGGCCACCGGCGAAAGGCAGTTTGTCTTTCGTTGGACAGCATGGTGTTTACCTTGCACTACATCGACGGTCGTGAAGGTTGCTTCACCACGGAATCGACCATTTCCGGCAACATCGGGGAACGAAAACGCAATAACGCGACGGCTCCGGCTTCAGACGTGATTGCCAGCGCGACATCCGCACCTTCGTCTGTCTGTTCCAGACTTACATTGGTTGGACGGCCAACCGTGTGCGTGATGTGATCGTCGGGCTTGGCACCCAACATGATGATAATTTTGTTGCCTAATGCTTCGTCCCACTCATCGACAATGCCTTCGAATGCCAACTCACGCTCCTCAACTTGCGCCCCGATGTCGGTTGCAAAAATCTCGAGACTGGCCAGCCAACCTTCATGCTGACGGCTGAAACTGTCGAAGAACTTCGACCATTCACTTCTTGGAATTCTCTGCGTTTTCATAATTGGACTCTCCTTCTAAATACCGGTAGGAAAAGTTTCAGGAACGTCGCCGGTGTCCCATTCGGCGGTGCGTTCCAATGGCTCGACGCCGCGGGTTTCGTCAAAATGCAGTACTGCATCAAACTGGGCCGACAGACGAGCTTGAAAGTAATGGCTGGCCCGCTCAGTCTCAGGGCGATAGATCACGCCGATGGCACGCTCAAGCAGTGGCTGGTGAAGCGCGGCAGTAGCATGATCTGTTTTGCCAAGTGTGAGCAGGAACCGCGGGATGTTTATGTCGTGAAAGAGCGCTTCATAACTGCCTTCCAACGCCGGCCTTACTTGTTTACGCTCAGCGGGCGCATCCCAGTTTGAGGCTGCGGTGACAGTTCCATGATGGGTTGTGAATCCAACGAGCACCGCATCTCCAGGGTGCCGTTCGCGCACAAGTTGTCCGACGTTCCACTCTCCCTCCTGGCCCATGCGCGTAGCCCGCGCGTCGCCCAGGTGCGAGTTGTGTTCCCAGACAACGATCTTTGACTGTGAGTCTTGAGTCCGGAGAAATCCCAGCAACGACTCGAGGGTCTCAACCATGTGGGAATCTCGGAGGTTCCAGGAGGAAACTCGTCCGCGAAACATCGAGCGGTAATACCGTTCAGCGTTCATGACCAGGTGAGCGTTCTGCGTAGCATAGAAGTGCTCATCGGGAGCAACTCGACCGTCACGCCACGCATACTCCACCGAGTTCTGGTACAACTCGAGAAGCTGACTGACAACTTCATCTTCGCATGATTCGGAGATCCCCAGACCGGTGGCGTAGCCATAGGCCTGTTCGTCCTTGCCAAAGTGATCGAAGCAGGCGTACCGAGCACGAGCGCGTTGAGCCGCTTGGGGATCTATGCGGTCGAGATAATCAAGCACGGCCTCGATCGAGGTGTGCAGACTGTAAAGATCCAGCCCGTAAAAGCCCACCCTTGTCGAGGCTGCAGGGAGGTCGTCGTTGTACGTCCGCAGCCAGCCAACGAAATCAAGCACGTCAGCATTGCGCCACATCCATGAGGGAAAACGTTTGAACCCGGACAACGCATCAACCGCATCGGCGTCGTTGCTTGCGCCGCGAACATAACGATTGACTCGATAGGCATCGGGCCAATCAGCTTCAACTGCAACCGCCGTGAAACCTTTTTCCTTAATTAATCTTTTGGTGATTTGAGCGCGCTCTCGATAGAACTCGTGTGTCCCGTGCGACGCTTCGCCAATCAAAACCAGGTGAGCGTTACCGATTAGCTCCAGTAGTGGATTGAAATCATCGATCTCGCCGACCAGCGGATGAGCTGCTTCGCGTACGACGTCAGTTAGAAGAATGGCGGTTTCGTTTAGCATGACAATCACAAAGCCGGACAATTAGGCGACCCGCTGGTGCGGGCGTCGTTTCGCGTGTTTGACCAGATAGACAACTTCTTCGTCGGTGGTCTGCGAAAAATCCCGGTACCAAAGCCCGACGCCCTGAAATGGCTCCGGACTCATAACGCAAACACACGTGGAATCCACATCGGCCTTGAAAGACTCGCACGTCTCACGCGCGGCCACGGGAGCCGCGACGATGATCTTGGCGGGCCGCACTTTCTTAAGAGCATTGACCGCAGCACGCATGGTCGATCCGGTGGCCAAACCGTCGTCGACAATGATGACGGTGCGACCGCTAAGGTCGAGGGGTGGAGAGGCGCCCCGATATACTTTCTCGCGCCGCTCGAGCTCGCTCTGCTCTTCCGCAGCAACCAAATCGATTACGCGATCAGAAATATCGAGATAACGCAACACACTTTCGTTAAGTACACGGACACCCCCTGACGCGATAGCTCCCATTGCAAGTTCCTCATATCCGGGAACTCCGAGCTTTCGGACCAAAAACACGTCCAACGGAGCATTAAGAGCAGCCGCTACTTCGTAAGCCACCGGCACACCACCCCGGGGAAGAGCAAGCACAATGACGTCCGAACGGTTAGCGTAAGTGTCAAGCTTTTTTGCCAGTGCACGTCCCGCACTAATTCTGTTCGCAAATTGCATGGTCATTCCTTGTAATGCTGCAGGTGCTTCACAAACCACGTTGCAGCGAGCCTGGCAACTTCTTCTAACTTTCCCGGCTCTTCAAAGAGATGTGTGGCGCCCGGGATAATTTTCAACTCCCTCTCGCAGCGAAGTTGTGCATAGGCATCTTCGTTCATTCGAATTACTGGTCCATCGAGACCTCCGGCTATTAAGAGCGTCGGAGCTTTGACATGACGTAGCGCCGGACCCGCCAGATCGGGGCGGCCACCTCGAGAGACGACAGCCCCGATCTTTTCCCCCAGCTGGGCAGCGGCAACGAGCGCGGCGCCGCCACCCGTACTCGCTCCGAAATAACCAGGACGTAAGTGACTGGTTTCTGGCCCTTCGGCCAGCCAGTTGGTCGCAGCTACAAGCCTCCGTGCAAGCAGGTTGATGTCAAAACGAAATTCACGCGTGTAGTTGTCGATTTTTTCTTCGTCGCGCGTGAGTAGATCAAAAAGCAAGGTCCCGACACCGGAATCGCGAATCACACGCGCCACATACTGGTTGCGCGGACTATGTCGACTGCTGCCACTACCGTGAGCAAACAGGACGATGCCGTTTGCATTGTCCGGCAGGGTCAGTTCACCATTAAGCAAAACCGGACCAGCCCTCACCAGAATTTCTCCAGCCTTCACTTCCCTTCTTGCTGCCGGTGTAGCCTGCATTGCTTTCAGTCCGCTGGTTTGTGAACCTAGACAGTCACTCCCGCTGCCAATTAACCCGCGCCAGTTTGTTCTCATGCGAAAAGTCGTAGTGTACGGCGCCGTCAAATGCTTCCTTTAGAGCGTGCCCCAGGCGCTGGGCCAGATGTTCCGTCGTAGTTGTAACCGTCAGCTTGTGACTGTCGCCACTCTTCCACTCCATAATCCGAGCAAGAGGATTGTCTTCCGCTGCCCTTTCCGCTTCGTTTCGGAGCAGCTGTTCAATCTCTTTGCGGTGCGCGGCAAAGAAGAGACCATCCAGGAAAACAAATCCCCGTGGTTCGCCACTGCGTATCTGTGCACATGCCGGGCACACGGTTAGCCGTGAAGGCCGCCAATGTTTGTGCCGTTCATTTTCGGAACCGGACTCTGCGGCGTTCCAACGTCGGTTCGCATAGACCGCACCACATAGTTCGCAAACTGCGGGTTCGCTCAGAGCGCGCAAGGTCCGATGACGACCGGCTTCGTGATCCACTCTTTTGGTAAATGTCGTGTTTGTATATTTTCTCTTCTTAGGCATATGACTAGTCGCTTTCTAACAATGGAACTAGCAACGCCCGTGCCCGCACGGCTGAGATGTTGGGACCTCAAAGAAGTGCAAATTACTTGGGAAATCGAGGGGGGTTGCAGAATGCGAGTTTTTCGGCGTTCTTCGCGTTCTGGAAGGACAGCGCGCTTTGCCGCAATGCCTGCGTGAGTTTCCGCACCCATCGGGTAATTCACATCTCTCGATCACGCAGAATCAAGGCCAAAATGGCCCGCGCGACACACGAAAAGGCGTCGCTTGATGGAACGCTGTTTGCTCTTTATTTGCTCAAACGTTGTGTGTGTCGGGATAAGGAATCATTCCATGTATATTCATGAGATGACCGCTGATGAATGTCGCGCCGCGTTAGAAAAGACGAACGTGGGCAGACTGGCGTGTGCGCGCGATAACCAGCCTTATCTGGTTCCCATCAATTTTGCGTTTGATGGCACGTATCTCTACGGATTCACAACGCTTGGGCAGAAGATCGAATGGATGCGGTCAAATCCATTAGTCTGCTTTGAGATTGACGAAGTGGTCGGGCACAACGAGTGGATGAGTATTATTGTGTTCGGCCGATATGAGGAACTGCCTGATCAGCCGGAATTCCAGAACAGGCTACTTCGGGCGCACAGCTTTCTGCAGAAGCGGATAATGTGGTGGGAGCCAGCCTACATCTCCCAAGAGCATCGCGACCAACCCCATTCACTGACACCGATTTTCTATCGGATCCACGTTGAAAAAATGACCGGACATCGTTCAACCTTGGACAACTGCGAAGCAACCGCTACTCCTGCATGCTCTGTCAAACGAGGATGGTTGGAGAAACTACGACATCCTCGAGCCTTGGAAAACATGCAATCGCGCTAGCTTAGAGCACAATCCAGATGCAATCCGAAAGTTGTATTCCAAACTTAGCGGGTCCTCTAAACTAAACTCCTTCGCTCGACTACCGCTTGCGGACGATTTCCACTGAACACTTCGCGTGATGAACGACCGCACTGGATACGGAACCCAATAGCAGACGATTCCAGGCGCCCAGCCCACGTGAACCCATGACAATGAGATCAGCTCCCCATCGTTCCGCCTCGTCGACGATCACTTGTCGGGGCGATCCTCCGATTATCTCGCTGCTAATCTTAAGCGCCTTGTCACCAAACTTTTTCAGAGCGCCGTCAATAACACCCTTGGCTGTTTCACGAACAGAATTGTCCAGCTGTTCAAAGTACTCCGGCGGCACGGCCCACACTTCCGTTCCCACGAACACCGGCGTTTCAAAGGCGGTAATGACTTTCACTTCACTTTCCGGCGGCCATGGCCGGCGCACAACTTCTTCGACGGCGACGTCGCTAAATTCCGAACCGTCAACCGCTAACAGGATCTTCATTTCAAACTCCTCGGGACAGCCTTTTAGGGCATCGACACAGTGGCAGCCTGCTTTCACAATTCTCCCTGACTGGAATATCAGCCGAAACAAGTGCAGGCAGCATGCCAGCTTCTTTCAGCTCTTTTTGCCGCTTTTTTTGTGGGCACTGGTTATTGAGGTGCGCAGATTCCCGCAGTCGTGCGCGTTTTTTGACGGCAACTGGGTTCGAACCGGGGAATTGCCGGTGAATTTGATGCGTCGCCTGAAAGGCATAGGCGTTGCTCTTGTGAAATCAGATGGCCGTTACTTTGCAACGCAAACTTGAACAGTTTGCGCCAGTAGGGAGAGGCATAGGATATGAAAAGCCAACCGGTTTTCACGCTGGATTTCTCTCAAATCACTTTAAAAAGCTTGCCGCTCGTCGGTGGCAAAAACGCGTCGTTGGGTGAACTCTTCAACGTGTTGAAATCTCAAGGCATAGGCGTGCTCGATGGGTTCGCTACGACCGCTGATGCGTATCGCGCATTGCTGGCAGAGCGTGAACTTGAATATGAGCTGAGGTCTTTACTTTCGGATTTTGACACTGAGGACGTACACGAGCTCAGCACCCGTGGACACGCCGCACGCGTCGCTGTCCTGGACACACCATTGCCCAAGGAATTGCGCGACGCTATCACTAGTGCTTATGACAAGCTGTGTGCGCGTTTGGGCCGAGAACCCGAATTAGCTGTCCGTTCGTCTGCAACCGCAGAAGACCTACCCGAAGCGTCCTTCGCAGGTGCTGCCGAAACATTTCTTAATGTTCGCGGACACGCAGGTTTGCAGCGCGCGATCCACCAATGCTTCGCTTCACTTTTTACAGATCGCGCGATCAGTTATCGCGCCCGCCTCGGTTACGACCAATTGAAGGTAGCCATTTCGGTTGGCGTTCAACCGATGGTCCGCTCGGACAAGGCCAGCGCCGGAGTGATCTTCACTCTCGATACTGAGTCGGGTTTCCGTGACGTGGTGCTCGTTAACAGTTCCTATGGATTGGGAGAATCGGTGGTCCAGGGCGTAGTCACGCCCGATGAGTGGACCATTTTCAAACCAACTCTGAAAGGCGGCTATCGGCCCATCATCGGGCGACAACTGGGCACAAAGGAAGTTCGTCTGGTCTACGGAGACGGCAGCCGCACTACGCGGAGCGAAGCCACTCCAGAAGAAGAGCGTCGGAAGTTCTCGCTGACCGACGATGAGGTTCTGAGGCTCGCCAGATGGGCTTGCATCATCGAGGATCATTATTCAGAACTGGCTGGGCATCACCAGCCAATGGACATCGAGTGGGCCAAGCATGGAATCAGTGGTGAGCTCTTCATTGTGCAGGCCCGACCTGAGACTGTTCATTCAACCAAACCTCGCACGGCGATTGCGGAAACACATCGCTTGAAGGGCCAACACGGATTACCGCTCGTAAAGGGACAGGCGGTAGGTGAAAAGATCGGCGCCGGTCGCGTGCGAGTGGTTCGGGAGGCCGCGGATCTACAAAGAGTCGAAGCAGGAGATGTGCTCGTGGCGCGACTCACGGATCCGGATTGGGAACCCGTCATGCGACGCGTCGCCGCCATCGTCACCGATCAGGGAGGACGGACGGCCCATGCGGCCATCGTCTCACGTGAGTTTGGTATTCCCTGCATTGTCGGCTGTGGTAATGCCACCGAGATACTCCACGACGGCGAGGAAGTCACCGTAGCGTGTTCAGAGGGACCAGAGGGCCACGTCTATGCCGGTCGCATAAGTTTCGAAATTGAGAAGATTGACGCTGGGGCCGTTCCTCAAACACGAACACAAGTGATGCTGACCATAGGCGATCCGGCGCAAGCCTTTAAGGTGTCGCTCATCCCCAATGCCGGCGTCGGCCTGGCTCGCACTGAGTTCATAGTTACCAACCATATTGGCGTTCATCCGATGGCCCTTGCCCGTTATCCAAACCTCAAGGATAAGGAGGCCGTAAAACAAATTGCCTGTCGTATTGGCAATGAAGATCCACGCGAGTTCTTCGTCCGTCGTTTTAGCGAAGGCGTCGGGCGGATTGCGGCTGCGTTTCATCCAAAACCGGTAATCGTTCGCACCAGCGATTTCAAAACCAATGAGTACGCTCGTCTCTTAGGAGGCAATGAGTTTGAGCCGCGGGAAGAAAACCCGATGCTCGGGTTTAGAGGCGCTTCCCGGTATTACGACCGCCGCTATGCCGAGGGCTTCGCGCTCGAGTGCGCGGCGCTGCTGCGAGTCCGCAAGGACATGGGCTTAACTAATGTCAAGATCATGATTCCCTTCTGCCGGACCGTCGAGGAAGGAAAGCGCGTAATTGAGGTGATGGCCCAAAACGGATTGAAGCAAGGTGACAATGGACTCGAAATCTATGCAATGTGTGAACTCCCCTCCAATGTCACAAGAGCTGATGAGTTCCTGCGCGTGTTCGATGGATACTCAATCGGTTCTAACGATCTTACGCAGCTCGTGTTGGGAATCGACCGCGACTCCGGAACCGTGTCTCATCTGTTTGACGAGAATGATCGAGCTGTTCTCGGCCTAATCGCGCAGGTGATTGATGAAGCCCGCCGAGCCGGAAAGCCCATTGGCATCTGTGGCCAGGCGCCATCTGACTACCCGGAATTTGCACGCTGGCTGGTTAAACAGAGCATCTCTTCAATTTCACTCAACCCGGATGTGGCGATTAAGACTCAACTCGTAATCGCCGACGAGGAAAAGCGCCTCGGAATCGAGCCGCCATTTGAAACAGAATTGCCCTTCGTCGGTGTGAGCAACGCTGTCGGCGCAAGCGTTACGAGTTGAAAGGCGGCCTGCGATGCCCTCCGGATTACTGATCGGCCTGGTATTCATTCCTTCGATGCTTTTCGTCTATGTGAACTTGACGACATTTTATGGGGCTAACCGCGCGTACCTCGCCATTTCGTGGCTTCCGTTAGTTTTCATACTGACCATTTCGGTGTTCCTGCGGATAATGAGCTTTCAACATTTGTCCGATCAATGGTGGCTCGATTTGGCTCGCACGGTGCGTTGGGCAACTTTAGTCCAGGTTGGGTTAGGGATAGGATTGGTCGTGCGCGCCTTAGGTCAGCGAAAAACGGCTATTGCGGTAGCTCTGGCGACGCTTTTGTCTGCGTCTCCGTTGTTCCTGCGACTCACTCCATAGTGATTTATCGCTCGGAGGTACATTTCGAGACCCGCGGCAGCAATGACAGAAGCTAACCGGACAATTAAATGAGAGCTTGGCTTCTTAACAAACCAGCCCCCGTTAACAGTAATCCTCTAACAATCGCCGAGGTGCCCACGCCTGTGCCGGGTGACGATCAAGTCACCATACAGATACACGCATGTGGTATTTGCCGGACGGACCTCCATGTTGTCGAAGGCGAACTTCCAATCCGACATTCCCCGGTGATCCCGGGCCATCAGATTGTGGGAAGAGTCACTTCTGTCGGCTCACGGGTTCAGGAGTTTTCAATAGGTGATCGAGTTGGTGTTGCCTGGCTCAATCGCACCTGCGGCAAATGCGAATTCTGTCTGACTGGCCGAGAAAATCTTTGCGATGACGCGAGTTTCACCGGGTGGACCGCTGATGGCGGCTACGCGGAGTACGTCGTTTCTCCTGCCGCTTTCACTTATCACGTACCGGAAAGCTTCGACGACATTCAAGCGGCTCCACTTCTGTGCGCCGGCATCATCGGATATCGCTGTTTGAGTCTCACGGGAATTCAAGGAAATGAATGGCAGGGCGCGCGATTGGGCTTATACGGCTTCGGTGCTGCGGGCCATATCGCGATTCAGTTAGCTCGTTCACGCGGCGCGGAAGTTTACGTCTGCACCCGCGATCGCGAACGTCATCAAGCGCTCGCGCAGGAACTAGGAGCAACGTGGGTCGGCGATGCTTTTGATGACCGACCGGTCCCGCTCGACGCCTCGATCATCTTTGCACCGGCCGGTGAACTTGTCCCCGTTGCTCTTAAGGCGATTGGTAAAGGCGGAACCGTAGTGCTCGGCGGCATCCACATGAGTCCAATCCCGTCCTTTGACTATTCACTCATCTACGGTGAACGAATGGTCCGCAGCGTTGCTAACAATACGCGTGAGGACGGTCGCGACTTTCTGCTTGAAGCCGCTCGCATTCCTGTGCGAACCCACACGCAGACGTTTTCTTTCGATCAAGCAAACGAAGCGCTAATTGCTTTGAAGAACGATTCTATTAAAGGAGCGGGCGTGCTGGTAATGGAATGATACCAAAGCGGAGAGAGACTGAGTGTGGCTCTGAGTGGTTTGACGACAAGTCGAGGCAGCCAACAGAAGCTGACGTTACACAAGCGCCGAAGAGTTCGTTTGTTTTTTGGAACGACCTCAAGAAACGGATCGCGTTGTGATTCGCTCCTCTGACTTTCGAGTGGGGTTTCACCAGCAAATCAACTGGCCGGCGACTGCCCCTCAAACACAAGGAGCGAATCATTCTTTACATGACGGCGTGCGAGAGTTACTTCCTGGCTTCATTTGCCCTGGGCGGGAAAGCTGTGCAGACGGCTCGCAGCAGCGACTTGCCGGCTGCAATTATGCAGGTTGTTGACACTGCTCAGAAGTACGCCGAAGGGAGAGGCGTGCGTCTTAGAGTCACAAGCGCGCGGGACGTTCGAAACATAGAAAAACTTGCGGTCATCAAAATGTCGAGTTGAATGCTGCCGACCTTTGCAGTGCCATGCCGTTCACAGTTGATCAATTCCTCGGTGTGTTTGAGCGATACAACATCGCAGTCTGGCCGGCGCAATTATTCCTTTACGCTCTTGCCGTTTGGTCCATTGCGCTGGCTCTCCAGCGAAAAGAACGAAAAGTCTTTAGCAAGAGTATTAGCTTTGTTCTGTCTCTGTTGTGGATATGGATGGGGCTGGCCTACCACTGGTGGTTTTTTAGCGCCATAAACAGGGCAGCTCTGTTTTTCGCGGCACTCTTTGTTTTGCAAAGCACTCTCTTTTTCATCGCGGGTGTCTTGCAGCATCAGCTTCAATTTCAATTCACCCTCAATCTTAATGGAATTGTTGGAAGCGTATTTCTTCTCTACGCGCTCATAGTATATCCAGCCCTCGGATACTGGCTCGGTCATCGGTATCCGGCCGCACCAACGTTTGGTCTCCCGTGTCCCACAACGATTTTTACTTTCGGCATGTTGCTCTGGACCGACCGACGAGTTCCTCTTTACCTCTTGCCGGTACCACTGGCGTGGTCCGTCATTGGCGTCTGGGCTGCCGTTTCTTTGGGAATGAAAGAGGACTACGGGCTACTGGCGGCGGGGTTGTTCGGGTCGACTCTCCTAGTCGTGGGAAACAACACCAGCTCGTCCGCCTAGTTGAATTGTCCACGCCGACTTAAGGCTCGGGAGCAAGGAAGTAAATTTTTCGCAGTGGCAAGAGCCTTCGAGCCGGATCTTCCAAGTTGTCGTAGTGTCGGATCCAGAGGTCGAATAGAGCTTCATTATCCAATAGAGTAATCCTGCGTTTTTTCCTGTGTACGCGCTGCTTTAGCAGCAGCTTTGGTGAACCCACCTACCGAAACAAAAATACCAACGTCGCCATCACTTAGGACTGCCATGAAAGAACGCAGTCGCTTTACTTGTACCTTGATTCGTGGAATTTGAGCGGCAAGCGGATCGGAAGCTGCAACTATGTCGACGGCACGATCCTTCCCAGGTGGCGCGATCCACGAAACGGGATCTATATACACGAGGCGCACGCCAGGAGTTCCGTCACTGTTGCTTAGTTTTCCTGATTGCTTTAACTCCACGAGAGATTTCATGACTTGTAGGTTGTCGCCAAAGATGAGCAAGTTGCGCCATTCATCATCACTACCATTTTTACCAAAGGTGCGGACTGGTTGCAGAGGGACGGCCATCGTATCCGCGAGGATGTCTTCTTCGCGCTCTTTGCCGTGATAGACCAGCTCATACTCGCGCTTCTCTGGGGGGAAAAGAATTCGCGCCCATTCCGGTGAAATCTCATCCCCACTCTCCAAAATACGAACGAGTTCTTCTCTTTGCTCTGGTGTCATTTTTGTTTCGTCGCCCCGCCTCTATCCTTCTTTGGTTGAAAGCCAATCTGCCTGCGCTTCGTCTCCGGAGGGCTGATCAGTTGGCGGATTGCTTCGAAGATTGCCTGAATCTGCGTATCATGAGTAGCAATATATTTCTCTAATTCACTCAGCTTGTCAGCGAGTTCGCGATTCGAGGCGAGCATCTCCCTTAAGCGTACGAACGCTCTCATGATTTCAATGTTTACGGCGACAGCTCGCCTGCTTCGCAACACACTAGACAACATGGCGACGCCTTGTTCAGTAAACACGTAGGGTCGAAAGCGCGGGTCGCGATGTTTCTGTGAACCGGTCACAACTCGTGACCGGTTCAATTCCGCAACCTCATCAGCTGTTAGCTGAAACATGAAATCGGGAGGAAACCGATCGCGATTTCGACGCACTGCTTGGTTGAGCACTTTTGTCTCAACTCCATAAAGATCGGCGAGATCGGAGTCCAATAAAAGCTTATGACCGCGAATCAAGAGAATCAGTCTTTCTATCTGCTCAACTGGGAGTAGTGAGGTGTCGGCTTTCATTATTTCAAGTAAAGATGTTATTGGCTCTGCAAATCAATGCCGGCCCTTTTTTCTTAAAACAAGAAGATCTTGAGTGAGTATTTTATCCGATTCACTTGGCTCGAGCGCGCCTGATGGATGATTGTGTGCGAATATCCGCCTTTTATACACTCGTCGAAAAAGCCGTGCGTTGCCGGAATTGCCGGCGCCATCAACTCCTGCAGAGTTTCAGGGTGCAGTCCCAGTTCCTTTCCTTCGGTGGCGAACACGCTGTACGCGTGCGCGAGTGCTCGCGCCGTGCCGACGCCTCCACCCGCAGGAATTTCGAGGTTGCGGGCAAAGATGCGCTTCTCGTCATGAGCAAGCTCGGATCCCATTAGCGCCCGGCGAAAGTTCGACCGAGGATTCAGCCTTAGTTAGTGTTTTCATTTCAACTCCTTTTCAATCCTGGCATCTTCATTAGTCTGGATTGCAAGGCTTGTACCCAGCCAGGCACGGTCACGGGCCCTATTTCAGCCGCATCCCAACTATGTGCTTATGGACTGGCGTAACAGTCGCGAGTTTCCTCGCATTCAGGTGGGGAAGTTCGCGCACCAAGTCCCTGACAAACGCTGATTTACCAAGTGAATGCCGCTGCCGGATGTCGGCACATACATTGCTCCCTACAGACGTGGATGTGTGTCGCAAGAACGTTTTCTGAACCTTTAGAGCAAGCCGGACTCAACGGCCCGTCCGTTTGGGACGCTCCAGGTCCGAGCGACTGGCATGCTCTTGACACGGCCGTGGTGGTAACCCAACTGGGTTCGAATGCGTCGTCTGGTCTCGACACATTGGAGGTAAACCATCGACATCTTCTCTACGGTCCCAACGCGCTGCAAAAGATTCTGCCTCGCCCAGCCTGGCGCCTTCTACTCGATCAATTTGCGAGCATCGTGATTGCCCTTTTGGGTGTGGCTGCGGCAGTCGCATGGATTACCAGCGATCTTCTTGAAGCGATAGCGATACTTGTCGTGCTTGTTATCAATGCCCTGGTGGGCTTTGCCACAGAGTGGCAAGCCGGTCGGGCGCTCGATGCGCTTCGCCGGCAAGCTCGGACAACTGCGCGGGTACGACGAGAAGGTTTTGAATCGACAGTTGATGCCGAAGACCTGGTGCCGGGGGACATCATCATCCTCAACGCTGGAGATCGAGTGCCTGCCGACGCGCGATTGCTCGAAGCAGCCTGCCTGCAAACGGAAGAATCAGCGCTGACGGGCGAAAGCACGACAGTCGAAAAAGCGACTGCACCTGTATCCGTTAAAGCTCTTCTAGCTGAACGACGGTCGATGCTTTATCTCGGGACCGCGGTAGCAGCCGGCCGCGCGGTAGCAGTTGTTGTTGGGACAGGCACGAACTCAGAGCTCGGAAGGGTTGGACGTCTCGTTGCTACCTCGATCAAAGAACGCTCGCCACTTGAAAAGCAGTTGGCAATGCTCGGTCGTCGACTGGTCTACATTGTCCTGGCTATCGCGGCGGTGGTGATGATTACCGGCTGGTTGCGAGGTGATGGACTCTGGATGATGGTTGAGGTGGGAATCAGTCTGGCCGTCGCGGCTGTGCCCGAAGGACTGCCGGCAGTTACAACTCTGATCCTCGCGCTCGGCGTACTCCGTATGGCGCGGCAACAAGCCATCATGCGACGCCTCACGGCTGTGGAAACTTTAGGCAGCACTACGGTCATCTGCGCGGATAAGACAGGTACGCTCACAGAGAACCGGATGACCGTGCGCGAATACTACCTCTCAGATGGACGCACGATTGAAGTAGCGGGAAGCGAGTGCTCCGCGGCAGACGACGAACTGCTTGAGCGAGCATTGCGAATTGGAGTGCTGTGTAACGAGGCAGTCTTTCGGGCAGGTGAAAAAGAAGACGATGTAACCATCGGCGATCCCACCGAGACAGCGCTGTTGGTCGTGGCGGATGCACTAGTCCTGGACGTCTCTCATGAGCGCGAAATGCATCCGAAGCTGGCCGAGCAGCCCTTTCACGCCTCGACCAAACGGATGACGACACTTCATCGCAAAATCGACGGGCAACACCTTGCTGCATTGAAAGGTGCGCCTGCGGTGGTGCTCGACGCCTGTTCAACTTATGCAACCAACGCCGACAACGTGTTCCCCATGGATCACGAAAGTCGAGCGCGATTTGCGACGGCGAATGAACAGATGGCTGATCGCGCGCTGCGTGTGCTGGCGCTGGCTGTCAAACACTTCGACGATGAGGTGGAGAATCTTTCTGATGAACAGCTTGAGAGTGGTTATACCTTTGTCGGCTTGGTAGGAATGATCGATCCGCCGCGACCGGGAGTGGCTGAAGCAATTCAACGGGCTCGCGTCGCGGGGATTCGAACCGTAATGCTGACTGGGGATCAACTCAACACCGGGCGCGCAATCGCCCGCGAGCTGCGGCTGGGCACTGGAGAACCCAGAGCTCTTCACGCGCAGGATCTTATTGGCGCAGATCCCTGCCATCTTGCAGAGCTTGCACGCACAACCGATGTATTCGCCCGCGTTTCGCCCGAAGACAAACTGCGAATAGTCGAAGCTCTGCAACAAGCGGGCGAGGTTGTGGCCGTTACCGGCGATGGTGTCAACGATGCGCCGGCGCTGAAGCGCGCAAACATCGGCATCGCCATGGGACAGCGAGGAACGGAAGTCGCCAAAGAGGCTGCTGACGTGGTCCTGGCCGACGACAACTTCGCGACGATCGTGCGGGCAATTGAAGGTGGACGCACCATCTACGCCAATATCACGAAGTTTGTGCACATGATGTTTTCGCACAACCTGGGAGAAGTGCTGATGATCTTCACGGCGATCGCGGCGGGCTGGGCCCTCCCACTTCTACCATTGCAGATTCTCTGGATGAACCTGGTTACGGACGTGTTTCCAGCTTTGGCACTGGCCGTCGAACCGCCCTCGACGGAGATCATGAAGCAGCGTCCTCGCGATCCCGAACGGTCGCTGCTGTCAACGAAGCTCGTAACCCTGATTGCGTGGCAGGCGGCAATGCTCGCCGCCCTCGCCCTCGCGGCTTACCTCTGGGCCCTACAGGTTTATGGACGTGGGGCACACTCCCGCACTATCGCCTTACTTGCCCTCATCGGCGGACAGATGGGCCACACGTTCAATTGTCGTTCGCGTACCCGTTCCGCTTTCGATGGACTCTTCAGAAACCCGTTCATCTGGATTGCTGCCGTTATCGTTATTTCGCTGCAACTTCTTGCAGTATATGTCTCGCCGCTGGCGCGGGTTCTGGGCACGGTTCGACCGTCAGAAGCTGACTGGCTCGTTATCGGGGTTTGTGCGATCGCGCCAGTCCTGATCGTCGAGTTGACTAAGACAGTCGCTCGCTGGAAAACGGAAGCAAAGGGTGGTCACGCCCTGGAAGACAGGCGGCGATTCGGAGCTGTATGAAAGAACAAATACATCAGGGCATGAAGGGAACTAAATGAGAAGGGTTTCTGTGCTCACCAGCGGTGGCGACGCTGCCGGCATGAACGCTGCCATTCGAGCGGTTGTTCGTGCCAGCCTCGATCTTGGATGGGAAGTCTTTGGCATTCGACGAGGCTACGCTGGTCTGATTGCTGGTGATTTCGTCCCACTGGGCGCGAGAGAAGTCGGCGGGATCATCCAGCTCGGGGGGACGATGCTGGGCAGTGGGCGTTGCCTTGAATTCAAAAGCGAAGCAGCACGCGCTCTCGCTCTTAGCAATCTAAGGCAGAAAGAGATTGACGCACTCGTCGTGATTGGAGGCGATGGCTCCCAGCACGCGTCGTGTCTACTTTCACGAACTGGTTTTCCAATCGTAGGAATCGCCTCGACAATCGATAACGACCTTTATGGATCTGAAATCACAATTGGTGTTGATACAGCTCTCAGCATCGCTTTGGAGTCTATTGATCGACTGAAGGTCACTGCGTCCTCACACAGACGAGCATTTTTGGTCGAAGTGATGGGACGCAATTGCGGATATCTGGCTCTAATGGCCGGAATCACAGGTGGCGCTGAAGTCATAGTCATCCCTGAAGTAGAAACTCATCCAGAACAGGTCGCGAAGGATCTGCGTGCTGCTTATGAACGTGGCAAAGCTCACGCCATCGCCGTGGTAGCCGAAGGCGCTCGCTACAACGCCCGAGCGCTATCTACCTACTTCCAAGAACACCGGGAGCGTTTGGGTTTCGAGTTGCGGGTAACCACTTTGGGCCACGTTCAACGAGGCGGAGCACCGGGCGCTTTTGATCGCTTGTTGGCAACGCGATTTGGCGTAGCGGCTGTTCGCCAACTGGAAAAGACAGAGCACGGCGTACTTATCGGACTGCTAAAGGGTGAGGTTTCGGCTACGCTTCTGGTGGAGGTGGTCTCTAATCGCAAAAAGCTCGATCTGAACCTTCTGGAAGTGGCTCGAATACTCGCCAAATGACCGCCCAACGATCTGAGCGTGGCTGAGGAAATTTCCGCAGAGAAAGCAGCCGTTTCCACCATCCCCATCAGTTTCCGGGCCGAATTTGCTGCATTCCCTTGCGGCACAAGCGTTGCCCGTGTGAAACGGGAAGGAGTTCAAAACTGACAATGATAAATATTCGCCGGATTCTATGCCCCACCGACCTGACATCGGAATCAGAAGAAGCGTTGCGTTATGCAGTAGCCCTGGCATCTACTTACGAGGCAAAGCTTTTTCTTCTGTACTGTGGTGAAGGCCATTCAGGCACCAACGGTAAAGCGGGTGCCGCGGCGGATGATGAGGCAGAGCCGTTGTTCACGGCATCGCTCGCACCTCACCTGGGATTGAACAATTTTC
>JAXIOV010000147.1:0-3467 GCA_045403245.1 Pyrinomonadaceae bacterium
AGCGCTGGAAGATAACAACGGCGGCGCGCGCTATATCGAAACAGTGCCCCGACGCGGCTATCGCTTCGTGGCCGGGGTCAATTCCGCAGATGCCGAGAGCCTCGACCTCATCATGCACGAGCGCACGCGCGAGACTGTCACAATCGATGAGGTGGGAATTGTTAACGTCCGCTCGAAGCGTAGCCGGCTGCCATTTTTGCTGGCTGGCGCCTTGCTGATCGTTCTGGGGATAGTTGGTGGATTCTTGTTGCTGAGAAACCGGACCCCGTCCGTCGCGCCCACTGTCAGTGCAGTCCCGATCAAATCCATCGCTGTGCTTCCCTTCAAACCACTGGACGCTAACAACCGGGACCAGTCTCTCGAATTGGGAATGGCCGACACTTTGATTACGCGGTTTAGCGGACTGAAAGAAATCGTAGTGCGGCCCACGAGCGCCGTGCGCAAATACAATAGCCTGGAGCAGGATGCGATCGCGGCTGGTCGAGAGCAGCAGGTGGACGCGGTATTGGACGGCAGCCTTCAGCGATCGGGTGACCGTCTACGAGTAACAGTGCGATTTCTCAGAGTCGCGGATGGCCAAGTGCTTTGGACCGACCATTTCGATGACAACTTCACAGACATCTTCGCTGTCCAGGATCGTGTGTCCGAAAAAGTTGTTGGGCTGCTGGCTGTGCGGTTGACTGAGCAAGAACAGACGCTATTGACGAAACGAAACACTGATAGCCCACAAGCATACGAGCTTTACCTCAAGGGCAATTATTCCTCTGGTACTGAAGAAAGACTGAAGAAAAATATTGAATTCTTCCAAAGAGCAATCAAGCTGGACCCAAGGTATGCCATGGCTTACGCCGGACTGGCTGACTCATACATTAAGCTCGGGGGCCCCCGCGGCTTTCTCGCACCCAACGAGACTTTCCCCAAAGCGAAAGAAGCGTTGATGAAAGCGTTGGAGATTGACGAAATGCTTGCCGAGGGGCACGCATTACTCGCCACTTATAAACTGTTTTACGAATGGGATTGGTCAGGGGCCGAGCGGGAATTCAAGCGCGCCATCCAGCTCGATCCCAGCAACAGCGGGGCGCACGAAAGGTATGGCTCGTATCTCCAAAGAATGGGGCGGTTTGACGAGTCCCTCGCCGAGAAGAGACTAGCCCAGAAGTTGGATCCAATGAATCCCGCCGTCATAGCGAATGTGGGAGCTACACTTCTTTTTGCACGACGGTATGACGAGGCGATAGAACAATATCGAAAGGCGCTCGAGTTAAACCCCAATTACTCCTGGGGGCACGTCGCGCTCGCGGACGCCTACGTTCAAAAGGGGATGTATGATGAGGCGATCACCGAAATCAATAAAGCGCTCGCTCTCGAAGGCAATACCAGAGCGATAGCCATCCTCGGATACGCCTATGCGTTAGCGGGCAGGCGTGACGAAGCGCGAAAGGTGCTTGGCCAGTTGGCGGAACTGTCAAAGCGAAAGTATGTGGCGCCCTTTTTCATCGCGGCCATCTATATCGGCTTGGGAGAGAAAGACCAGGCGTTCGAGTGGCTGGAGAAGGCGTATCAGGAACGTCATTCGCACCTGGTCAATCTGAAAGTGCAACCTGTCTTCGATCCGATTCGCTCGGACCCGCGGTTCGCAGACCTAGTGCGGCGCGTCGGACTTCCTTCTTAATAAAAGCACGCGAAGCAAAATCGTCTCGTCGGTCCAGAAGTAAGAGCCGCCAATAGCAATCGCCTCCCTGGCCCACTCTTTGAATTCTCAAACGGGTGAAACTCTGATAAGAGAGGTCTAGCAGGAGGTCAGAGACCTCCCGCACATCGGCCGGCAGAGCCGCACGCCCTTTCAGTTTTGATTAAGAACACTCCGGCGCCTCGAGATCTACCGGAACTCGATGCTGGCGTGTCTTAGTATGCTGATTCCATCGTCACCCATTTCCCGAACTGACAACTGAAACGAACGGCCGTCCAACAAAACTCCAAAGGCGTTGATCTCAATCTTCCCGCTACCTGGTCCCAGTGGGCGATTGACACCTGGGAGTACCGTGTCTTGATAGAGGCTGGCGAAGCCGATCTGGAGAGATTCCATCGACGAGAGTTCAGCCAGAGTGAGATTGTCATCGGCGACGGCACCGAGCAATTCGGACCATTGGACGAACCAAACCGGAACGCTTCCGGTTCCGTGAAATTCGGAGAAGATCGGCACAAAATCGATGGGTGGGGGACCGTTCTTCCACAGCGCAAACCCTTCTACAGTGAGGGGGCAGACAAAGGGCCGCGGCGGTCCGCCCGGAAAGGCCGGCGTGAAATCGTTGAAGTCCAGCAAATTGAAATCCGGCGGTATACAGGCCGTGTTTCGAAGGAATGGGATAGCAGCCCACTCACTGGTGTGAGGGATAAAGAACGGGTCCGGCCCCGCGGCATGCTGGATGTGCGAGTAGGAGGGCGGTCCCGGATTCTCACTTGGAACTGCCGTGCGGACGTTAGCGAGCAGGGGAACGGCGGCCATGCAGGCAAGAATTGCGGCTCCAGTAAACTTCCAAAAATATTTCATTGTCATGCTCCTTTTCTGAGACTGGGGTGTTTTCTTGATTGTCATGATCTTCTCTCCTTTTCAGTTTCTTCTGTCTATTTCCATTAAACGAGTTAAGGCAGATAAGCACGTGACCACCGGCTCTTTCGTCGGGATGGACTGAATGAGCGCGAGTCTTCATGGTTGTTTGTTTCTACGTGGATTCCGCCGCGCATCAGCCGGCGTGGCCAGTGGGCAAAGACTGTGACACCCTTCAAAGCGACTATCCGCCACCACGCAGCCAGACATCGGCGATCCCTTTTGGCCGGGCGCGGGGTCGGAGTCGCATTAGAAGATGCGCCGCCTATCGAGGAACCGATCGCGGTTGCGGTGGTAGGAATCCCGCCCGATTCGGCTATTTCCCCTTGCCCCGGAAGTTGGGAGCTGATCACCCGGCGCGAACGGCGGATGATGGTTTGCTCGTGACTTTCAAAGACCACTAAGGTTGTCGTTTTGTCTGGCATAGGTCCTCTTTGGTCTCCCTCGGATCGTTGGCTGCCGGTCAGCCCCTCTGCTAGAATCGTCCACAAAGTTTGCGAACATGCGCTTGACGAATTCTCTGTGACGCCGCCATCCTGCGCGTGAGACTTTCCGAAAGTCCTTAAGCTGATCCGAATTCTTTCCGAATCTGCCGAATAACGGCGATGCTCGAACAAAAGCAACAGATCTACGTGTTCGATAACTTCCGGCTGGACGTTTCGAACCGGGAACTGCTGCGCGAGGGCAGGCCTGTGGCCCTGCCTGCGAAGGCCTTAGACATGTTGGTGGTGTTAATCGAGGGCGGTGGTCGGTTGATTGAGAAGGATGAATTGTTCAGCCGCATCTGGCCCGATCAGATTGTGGAAGAGTCGAACCTGACGGTTCAAATGTCAGCCATCCGCAAAGCCCTGGGTGAGCA
>JAXIOV010000121.1:0-13957 GCA_045403245.1 Pyrinomonadaceae bacterium
AAACACAGCGCAGCTACGATCTTGCCGGTCACGTCAAGACGCAAACCTATCCGTCGGGTCATGCGGTCACCTACAACTACGATGCCGCCGGCCGCCTGGGTGACAAGGATGCGCAGAACCTCGCCTTCACCGGCAATCTGGGTGACGGAGCGCCCAAAACCTATGCTTCCGAACTCCTCTATTCGCCGTTTGGCTCGCTGACCAAAGAGAAGTTTGGCACTGACACTCCGCTCTACAACAAATCGTTCTACAACAGCCGAGGGCAACTGGCTGAAATTCGCGTTGGCACTTTCCACGCCACGGACAACACCTGGTGGAACCGGGGCGCGATCATAAACTTCTACAGCAGCTGCTGGGGCATGTGTGGCGGCCACAACAGCAGCACGCCCATGCCCGGCAACAACGGTAATCTGAAGCGGCAGGAGGTCTACATTCCCGGCAACGATCAGATCACCACTTCCACGATGTGGGCGCAGCAATACGACTATGACGCGCTTAACCGGCTGCAACGCGTGCACGAATACACGAGCAGCACGCCCGCAGACTGGCAGCAGGAGTATGTCTACGACCGTTACGGCAACCGCACCGTTCATCAGACCAATACCTGGAACTCCGCTTCTGCCCCTCCGATTAACAAGAAGAACTTCACGGTTAACACAGCCAACAACCGGCTAGGCGTGCCCGGCGGTCAAAGCGGGACGATGACTTACGACGCCGCGGGCAATCTCACGGTCGATACCTATAGTGGAGCGGCGGTGAGCCGTGCCTACGATGCAGAAAACCGCATGACCTCTGAAACTCAGGCGGGCAGCGTGGTAGCAGGTAGCTACACCTACAACGCTGATGGGCAGCGCGTGCGCCGCAAAGTGGGCAGCGTTGAAACCTGGCAGGTTTACGGCATGGATGGCGAATTGCTGGCTGAGTATGCCGCTAGCGCCGCGCCGGCGACGCCGCAGAAAGAGTATGGCTATCGCAACGGGCAGTTGCTGATCACGGCCACGGCCGGCGTCTCCAACTCCGCGCTGGTGGGCCACTGGAAGTTTGACGAGAACACGGGCACGACGGCGGCCGATTCATCAGGGAATGGCAACACCGGCACGCTGATTTCAAGTGCCGGCTGGGCCTCAGGTCACAGCGGGGCGGCCGTCAATCTCAATGGGGTTAGTGGTTTCGTCAAGATCAAAGACGGGAAGATCAGTACTGCCACGAGCGGGACTATCAGCGGCTGGGCAAAGATCAATACACTGGCGAATGCGACGAAGATACTTGGCTATGGCGGCAGTGCTGCGGCCAACGTGCAGGCCGTCTTTGGTCTGGAGCTGCGGCAGCAAGGCAGCAACTACTATTTTTCAGTCATCGATGTGCCGGCGGACGGCGCCTGGGCGGCCGACAGTGCTCGCGGCAGCACGGTGGTGCAGACGGGAGTCTGGTATCACCTGGCGTTGAGCTCGGATGGCAGCAGTTGGAAGCTGTATGTGAATGGGGTTGCCGAGACGATGACCAACCAACTCGGCAACGGCAACACCGGGAAGTGGTTCGGCAATACGACGGCAGCGACCCCGGACAAGACCGCCATTGGCGGGTGTCGCTTCAACGGCGTTGACTACCCGGGCATCAACGGGCTGATTGACGACGTGCGTATCTACGATCGCGCGTTGACGGTAGGGGAAATAGCGACGCTGGCGAGCAGTGGCGGCAATGCTGCTGAGGTGCAGTGGTTAGTGACGGACCAGCTTGGCACGCCGCGAATGGTGTTTGACAAGACCGGTTCGCTTGCAAATGTGAAGCGGCATGACTACCTGCCATTTGGCGAAGAGTTGACCGCCAATCAAGGTTCACGCACTCCAACGTTGGGCTACAACGCTGCGGATGGCGTGCGCCAGAAGTTCACTTCAAAAGAACGGGATGTTGAAACCAACCTCGATTACTTCGGCGCAAGATATCTCTCATCGATTCAAGGGAGATTCACAAGCGTGGATCCACTGTCGGAAAGCGCCGAGCTTACGATGCCGCAAAGCTGGAACCGCTACAGCTATGTTCTAAACAACCCGCTCGCCTACACCGATCCAACTGGCGAAATCTGGGTCAGATCAGGTGAAAACATCGTTTGGTTTTCGCAGGAGCGCTGGGACGAAGAGATCTCGAAGCTGAAGGACTCCAATGGAAATGCCTTATACACTCCATTAACCCCTAATGAGATGGAATTCAACACGAATTTCGGTCGGGTCAGGTTAAACGCTAATGGCCCTGACGCGGATGCCGCACCAGGCTCGGATGCGTACCTTGGGTTTTCAATTGTAGGAGAGAACAAGACGGATTTCAGCGTAGCGGCCGCTGCGGGAATTGTCATTGGAGCGAAAAGCAGACACCCCATCCTGATGGCCGGTGGGGCAACCCTCGTAACCATCTGGATTCTTACGAGTCCTGTACAACAAGGCCTACCTCATGTTGATAACAACTTCTATTCTCAGAGTAAGCACAACAAGGAGGTGGCCGACGGGTTGATAGAAAGGGCAGGAAAGGAACTGGGCAAACTGATGTCTGACCCGCCGGGGCCCGGCGGTCCTGGAGATCATCATAAGAAGGAAATTAAGGCGATGTTAGACAGAGCCAAGAGGATCGTTGAGAGATTGACTGGAAAGAATAAAGCGGAACGAATAAAGCAGATTGAGGAGATCGAGAAAGCAGCCAGTCAGCATTAGAGATCCAGTTGTTTGAGGAGTGGAAAAAATGCAGAGCAGAGAGCGCCTCAAGGAGAGAATTGCTGCAGCCTTCGCGGCAAATGAATTGGAACGAAGGGTTGTGGAAGACATAGCGTTCCACATGACGGACTGGAAGGAGGATTTAGAAGAGCTTATCGAGCTCTACGAAAAAGTTGATCAGCTAAGCAATAAACAGATCCGAAAGATCGTCATTGGATTTCTGGCGCATGTACCTAATCATTTGGCCGCAGCGAAGAAGTTAGTGGGACTTGGCCCGATAGAAGATATCTTTGAAGTCGGTGTGCTTGAGGAAGACACCTGATGATGCCGTGTTCCCTGACTCGCTTTCGCTCGGTCTCCACAAATCCTTTCAATGATCCATTCAGGAACTTGGACCGTTTGAGCAGTTGGATAAGGGAAGTTCTTGTGGCGGACTCTTTCGTTTTTTTCGCCATCGGGCTCTTTGTTTTGCCCTGCTTTTATTTGACTCCACCTTGCAGGTAAGCAGCCAAGAAACGATAAGCCGGCACTAATTAGTGAACCGATAACACCAACAATTATCGCGCCCTTGTTCCTTGTTATGAGGTTGTTCTTCGTGACGACTAAACAAGAGAACATCTTCTTCGCGGGCCACAACCTTTCAAGAAGCAAGAAAAAACGGCCCATAATTTTCGTGACAAGGCCGTTCGCCGTTTCACTCGGGCACAGCCCATCACACACTTGCACCAAACAGAAAAAGTCTCGCAAAATTTCACTCCGTCATGTCGTGCGCTCGCGCCGCGATCATGTCAGCTCACGACATTCTCGTTGATGCCTGACAGGCTTTGATCTATTTTTCCACCAAAGTATTTAGCAGACCGCGCAAGTTCAACCGCTGAGCGCGGAGTTTGAATTTACACCAGGTCTTGATCGAGGGAATTGATATGCCCAACAAACAACGACTGTTACTTTCATTTTCAACGATCGCATTGCTTCTGGCGTTCTTTGCACCTGCCAGCGTGTCCGCTCAGATTTGGACCGTCCTGGCCGGGGACTTCAAAGGCGATGCTCGCGACCCATCGTTGGCCGATGCTGCACAGTTTGCCTATCGCTATGACAAACAGGGAGACCTCTTGTGGTTCCGAGTGAGTCTCTACGGCACACCGAATGAGAAAGTGTTCGGTGTCAACATCGTATTCGATACCGGAAGTGACGACCCAGGCAAAATGAATTGGTGGGGCGCAAACAAAGACTTTAAGTTTGATAAATTGCTCACCGCGTGGGTGACGCAAACGGGTGCGGGCTATCAAGGCACGATTGGTGTGGGTAATGCAGAGGGAGCACAAGCAAAGAACTTTAATAACCTGCTTCAAAACAATCTGCAGATTCGAATCGAAGGTGACTCCATTGTTATTGGAGTGAAACGCAAGGACATCACCGAAAAGAACAAGGTCAATCTCATTGCAGCTGTGGGCTCGAACCAGGTCTGGAACGATGATTTGCCAAACGCCAGATTCAGCACGATCGATCTAGCGGCGCCCAGGCCGGCCCGGGGGCTCCGAGAGTTGGACCTGAGTCACAACAACTTCCATTTTTCTTCGGACTACAAAACCCTGGCCGACAATAAACCACCACAAGTCTTGAAGAAGGGAACTGGTCAGCACGCGCTCATACTGATTCCGGGGGTCTATTCCGGAAATGACGTGTTTGCAAGTTTCATTGCCAGAAATCAGTCCAGGTATAAGTTCTATATCGTCACGCCGCCTGGTCTGGATGGAACACCGGCGCGCGCGCTGCCTCCGGAAAACACCAGCTTTGGCGAGTTCACCTGGACACGCCGGCTCGAGCGCGACATTCTCGACCTGATCAAAAAAGAAAAGTTGAACAAGCCGGTGCTTATGACTCACGGCTTTCCAGGATCGATAGCCGGCGATGAACTTGCGCTGCGGCATTCGGATGCAATTGGAGGAGTAATTGACGTTGCTGCCATGCCGGCGCGTTCCTTTCCGTCGCCCAAAGATCCGACGGGGAAAACTCCGAGTACTGCTGAGGAGCGCATCGACTCTGTAGATGCGTTTGCGCAGAAGTGGTTCAAGTATGTGACTCCGGAAACCTGGGACAGCAATAACTACCGAGTGGAGATGTATACGAACGATCTGGCTCGAGCCGAGCGGATACGACAACAAGTGGAATCCGCGCCGTTGGAAGTCAAGATTCGTTACCTTTGTGAATTCAATGCTTATGATCTGCCGAACGATTTTGGCAAACTCAGTGTCCCAATGCTGGCTCTGATACCATCCTTCGACGAGAAGCTTCTGGCCGATCCTGCGTTTAGTTTTTACAAGGGTTCTTTTCAGGACGCCTGGCTGGCGTTTTCGAAGTATCCTACGGTCCAACGAGTGACGATTGCAGACGCGCGAGCGATGATTCTGGATGAGCAACCCCAACTCGCCGATGAAGCCATCGCCAAATTTATGGGCCATCTCACCTACGCCGAAGGCGTTCGATAACTTAGCCAAGGTACAGCGCGCAGCGCGACACCATGGGATTTGCGATTCACAACGGAATCCGATGTGGTTTGCCGATCCCAGGGTGTCGCGCTGCGCGCTGGTGGGCTAAATTATCGAACGACTTCGGCGTAGTGTGTAAGGGGTGTCACAGTTCATTTTCCGACAGACTCGCCTCGGGGTTGTTGTTTTTGGCTTATGGCCCTTTATCATTACTTCGAATAACCGCCACGAGTCGCGTCGAACTAATGCCAGAATCATTTAACCCGAACCACCGCCTGACGCTCATCGAAAGAATGATCGCGCGGTTGCAGCACCGTGCGATCTACCTTGAAAACATAAGCCGCAAATATTGGACCGCCCGCCGCCTGCTTTTTGTCAGCTGTTCGGTGCTGGCGCTGTTCGCTTGCGGGTATTCGGGTAACAAAGCAGGCGTAGCTTTGGTGACAGTTTTTCTGTCCGGCTTTCTGTTGGTTACCCTCTACCACCGAAAAGTGCAGGACAGCATTGCTAGAAACGCGCTCATGCTGGAGATCAAACAAATCCAGCTGGCGAGAATCCGCCTCGACTGGGATCTCTTGCCGTTGAGCGATCACTCTCCGGATGAGGAGATGCACGAATCGCACCCGGAAACCGCGCACCCATTTGAAAGCGATCTGGACATTACCGGGGAACGGTCGCTGCTCCGTCTTCTGGATAGCTCGATCACCATTGAGGGCAGCCAGAGATTGAGATCGTGGTTGCTGAACACAACACCCGACCCACTCGTTATCGCGAACAGACAGTCACGGGTCAGGGAACTGACCGGTCACGCCCTTTTCCGTGACAAGCTCCAGCTGCTTTCAGCGGTAGCCAGCAAAGAAGCAAAAACCAGCGGTGGGCGGAAATATCAAACGGGCAGATCGAGTCGTTGGAAATCAGCAAAACTGGTTGACTGGATAACGTTGGGCGTGAATGAAAAGTCCCTCCGCCCGATCGTTACGCTGCTATTGGTCCTCGCTATCCTGAATATCAGCCTATTTGTGCTTGCTTCCCTGGGCCTCATTCCTCACTTGTGGCCCATTGTTTTCCTTATTTACTGGGGCGTGATGATTGCCAACCAGTCCAGAATTGCTACGGCGTGGGGAGAGTTACAGGATCTTGAAAACACATTGAGCAAGTTCAAGACCGTCTTTCAATATCTGGAGTCTCGCGGACTCAGGGATGCGCCGGGTTTAGCTGAAGTCTGCATTCAGTTTCGCGATAAGAACAAGACACCGTCGATCGAAGCGAGGCGGCTTGAACGACTGGCTGCGGCGCTTGGGTTGCGAACCAATGCGTTCCTATGGCTGCTGGTCAATGCCTTAGTCCCCTGGGACTTCTATTTTTCGCACCGGCTGGATCTGATCAGGAAGGAACTCGCCCAACTCTTCCCCGGTTGGTTGAATGCCTGGTACGAACTTGAAGCGTTGAACTCGCTTGCCAATTTTGCCTATCTGAATCCAGCCTATGTCTTTCCGACAATCCTGCCCCTGGCCGCGGGCGGCGCATTGGAGAACCAGCAACCATCCATGGTTAGCTCGTTCAATGCGCGCGAACTGTGTCATCCGCTCCTCAAACCCGAAACCAAAGTTTGTAACGACTTTGAATTGGGCCGGCAGCAGAAGATCGTGGTCCTTACCGGCTCAAACATGGCGGGCAAAAGCACGCTTTTGAGGGCGGTTGGAGCGAATCTTTGCCTGGCTTACACCGGAGCGCCAGTCAGTGCCGCTAAGTTGGAAACTTCGCTGTTTCGCGTTTTCACCTGTATTAAAGTGAGCGATTCGGTGCAGGAAGGGCTCTCGTATTTCTATGCGGAAGTGAAGCGATTGAAAGCGCTGCTCGCAGCTACGGAACCAGAACATCCCATGCAGGTGCTGTTCCTGATCGATGAAATCTTCCGCGGTACCAACAGTCGCGAACGCCGGATTGGGAGTCGTGCTTACCTTCGCACGCTGTCGCAACGGAAGGCGCTGGGTCTGGTGGCAACGCACGATCTGGAGCTGGTGAAGCTAGCCGATGAAATCTCTGGAGTTGCCAACCTGCACTTCCGCGAAGAGGTGCGGGACGGGAGAATGGTCTTCGATTACAAACTGCGACCGGGACCATGCCCGACTACGAATGCGCTGGAGATAATGCGACTCGAAGGCCTGCCCACGAAGGATTGAATTGTCAAGAGCACATCAGGCGAGGGAGGCTACGTAACTTTCCCATGAAGCTAAGAGGTTCCCTTTGTAGAGTATGCAGTGGAGGATGAGACTCAGGTTCCTCACAAAGTAAACAAGGTTAATAGAACGTCATTAGAGCGAAGCGATTTTGAACGTGAAGGCGGGTTTGATCCCCTTAGCCCCTCCTTCGACCCTCGTCTCTTCGAGAAACGATCCTCGCCGCCGAACAGTGGATTCAAGTTTGAAGTGCAACACTACGGGGCCTGCAACTACTTCGTTAGTCTTCTCAAGCGCCACACCTTTGCCGACGCCACGAGTGGCGCAAGTTTACGACTCCAACCTTTCCTTTCACGCCTGTGGCCTCATCATTTTCAGAAATCAGGTTGGCCGGTGTTGCGCCTCTATGCCTTTTTCGCCTTGGGCTTCTGCTTCGCCTTCGTTCGCCGAAGCTCGTGGGCGAAGTACCATTGATGGCCCTCCGGGTCTTCGGCGCCATAGCGTCGATGACCATATTCCGTGTCCAAAGGCTCTTCCAGGATTTTTGCCCCGGCTTTCCTGGCGCGTGCGAAATGTTTGTCAACGTTCGGCACATTGATGTAGAGGCTCTGCGTTGCCTGGCCGAGGCGCTTCGGGTTGCGATAACCGGCTCCAGGGCGACCCATCATGATCAGGTCATCGCCAAGTCGCATCGCCGCGTGCATAATCTTGCCGCTTTTGTCCTTCATCTTGTGGCCTTCCTTGCGGAATCCGAACGCCTTCGATAAAAACTTCAGCGCGCCACCAACATCGTCATAATAGAGATAGGGGGTGATAGCCATCAGCGGGGTTCCTCCGTCCGTATCGGTTTGAGTCCGCGAATCTCACGCGACCTCGTTAAACTCTTCTCTGTACAGATCCAGGGTTGCGATAAAGATGCCCGGAAGATTCGCGATAAGTGCAGCGATTTCTCCCAACGTTCTGGATTTCGCCTGTGGCTTCCAACTGAGCGAACCTGGTGGCGTTCGTTCGAGCATCTTCCTGGTCGTGACGGCCTCGATTTGAAGTTCGGCCAGGAGCGGTTCATTCAAGTTCAAAGTCTTCTCCAACAATTGTGACGTTCGTTAGTGTCGGGCTTTGGATCCACGCGGCTTTGCCGCCTGATGTGCGGTGTCCTTAGCTTGGATTTCACTGCTTTTCTTTTCATGCATGCGCTGTTTTTCGGTTTTCGAAGGAAAGATAGAACAGGAGGCTGAAGTGCCCAACAAGAATGTCGTGAACCGTAGCCTGGACGGCGTGAACCGTCACGCGTGGGGTGTAAGAACCTGGGAGACTAAAGCGGCTTTCCAAGAAGCTGAAACAGCTGGTCCTTGTGTTTGCGACTGAGAGTGAGTCTGGTGCCGTCCTCCATGACGACGGCGTGCTCCCCGCCGATCATAGGTTGCAGCTCTTTGATACGTTCCACGTTTACGATTGCCGATCGGTGTATACGCAGGAACCTCTTTGGGTCAAGTTGGGACTCCATGGAACTCAAAGTTTGCCGCACCATCCGCACGACCTTGCCCGTGTGAAGGTGCACATATTTGTCATCTGCTTCGATCCAATCTATCTCTTGAGTTTTGAGAAAGGTGATTCTTCCATCGGCCCTGATGATGAGACGATCAAGATACTCTGCTTTTCTTTTGACGTTCTCAAGCAATGCTGCAACCTGCAATCGTCCGTCTTCAAATTGCCGGTAGTGGATACGCTCTTTGGCGTGTCTGATCGCGTCGCGAAATCGCGCCTGGTCAAACGGCTTCAGCAGATAGTCGATCGCGTGAAGCTCAAAAGCTCGAATCGCGTAGTGCTCGTACGCGGTCGTAAAAACGATCTCCGGCAACCGATCGACCCCGAGCGTTTCCAATAACGAAAAGCCATCCATTTCGGGCATCTGCACATCGAGGAAAACGAGGTCGGGATTTTGCTTCCTGATCATGGCGACTGCGTCTTTGCCATTGGCGCATTCACCCACGATCTCAACCCCCTGATCTTCCTTTAGCAATCGACGAATAAACTTACGAGCCAGCGACTCGTCGTCAACAATCAAAGCCTTGATCTTTGCCTCATTCATGACTCTTCGGTTCCGGCACGACTAACGCGGAATCAAATCGTCCGCCACTTCCGAGTGGAAAGGCATTTCCAAAACCACGGCCAGCCCTCCCTGGGAGCCATTCGCCATCTCAAAACAAAACTCCGGACCGTAGATCTGTTTGAGTCGGGCGCGCACGTTACTTAGTCCAACCCCCAGTCTTTCAGCCGAATTGCCATTTGTCTTTATTCCCGGCCCGTTGTCCTTCACTTCGAGCCTAAGCTTGCCGTTCAAACGCGTTGCTTCGATTTTGATGCAGCCAGCGGTGGCCGCCGGCGCGATGGCATACTGGATTGCGTTTTCTACGATCGGTTGCAGAATCAACTGCGGCACATACGCGGAGAGTGTTCTCGGTTCTATTTTAAACTCCACTGTGAGCCGGTCTTCAAAGCGCACCTGCTCGATTTCCAGATAACAACGCAGGAATTCTATTTCCTTCCTGAGCATGACCATCTGTTGATCTGAATGTTCGAGTGTTAACCGGAGGAAGTCGCCGAGCCTCGCAATCATGCTGTTTGCTCTTGGTGGGTCTTCCAAAACGAGCGAAGAGATCGAGTGAAGCGTGTTGAAAAGAAAGTGCGGATGGAGTTGCATCTTCAGAGTCTGAAGTTGTGCTTGCGCGAGTTGGACCTTGAGCTCTGACTGCCGCGCTTCTCCAGCCTTGAGGTCCTGATAGTAGATAAAGGCGTGCGCCGCCATGACTATCATCGCCGCTATGATCAGACCGATGTAGACTCCGAAGCCAAAGTAGGTGCGGTAGTAGTTGGGCAGGGTGACGAACTGTGATTTAAGGCGCGGCATGGAAAACCAGAGGATGGTAAGCAAAGTTCCCTGATGAATAGCGGCAAACAACAGGACCGTCGGAATGTGAAGCAGCAGATTACGAATTCTGAGCGGCCTGAATTCAACGCGGAATCGCTGGCTGAACCGGAAAATCAGTAGCGATAACCCACCCCAAAGGTAAAACTGGATCAGGTTAAGCCGGAGCGCATCGGAAAAGCTGAACCTCCTGCTCTCACCCACCACAGAGGCGTAAGACAAAGCTGCAAAGCTGACACCGAGCAGTGTCCAAACTCCGAAAAGCAGGATCGCCGTGCGCCACTTTGGGTTTGACCTGACATTTGTCATCGAATTGAGTTTGTTGAAGGCCAAATCCTCACCAACACAATTGACGCCCGTTTTGGTTCCAACCGCAAAGCGGTTACGACTTACAGCCCAGGGTTGCCGCGCTTCGCGGCTACCCTGGGAACACGGGCTTACTCGTGCTTCCTAGTTCGCACGAAGGCAGTGTCCCTGCTATCCATCTGCCGCAGCGCCGCCGCGAACGCGGCACTCCGGCGCCGGGAGATCGGGATTCGCGCACCGCGGTCGAGCACTGCAAACATCGCACCCGCGCGAGTACGTGTTAACTCGCGCACGCCGTCGAGTCGAACCAGTGCGCATCGGTGGGCACGAATGAAGCCATGTTTACCCACTCGCTGTTCTAGCTGGTGGAGCGACTCGCGCAGGAAATACTTGCGTGGGCCGATCCACAATTGAACATAGTTGCCTGCCGCCTCAATCCAGTCAATCTCATTTAGATGCAACACCGTCGCGCCTCGCGTTGTGGTGACCACAATGCTTTCGTCGCGCGTTGAAGGCGCGGCCGAGCGCAAGCGCCTCATCAGTCGCTTCATCGTAGCGTCAAAACGCGCTTCGCTTACGGGCTTCACCAGGTAATCGAGCGCTTCAGCTTCAAATGCTCGAATCGCAAACTGATCGAAGGCGGTAAGAAATACTACCGCCGGCATTCGCTCCACAGTTCGGCGCCGGATCACCTCAAAGCCATCAATGCCGGGCATCTGAATATCAAGAAAAACTACGTCCGGCGAGGATACATCCAGGGCGGCAAGCACCTCAGCGCCGTTGCGGCACTCGCCGGCGACAGCAAACTCCGGAAATGCCGCCAACAGTTGCTGCACGCCGCGGCGAGCCGCCGGCTCATCGTCCGCAATTAGGGCCCTCCACTTAGCTTGTTTCACCGTTAGACTCCGGCACCATCTCACGATATGGCAGTTTCAGCATGGCGATTGTACCGCCTCCGGTATGTCCGGCTATCTCGAGCGAGGCCTTTTCGCCATACAAAGCGCGCAGTCGCTCCCGCGTGTTGTCGATGCCATGGCCCTTTGGTATGACGGCGGCTGGGTCAATGCCCACCCCATCGTCCGATACGGAAATCTCGAGCTGGTCACCGGCTCTACGCGCGGCGACGATCAGCCGCCCGGCTTCAGGATGTCTGGCGATGCCATGACGAATCGCATTTTCTACCAGGTGCTGGAGTGCAAAGCTTGGCATCGCGGCAGACAATAGCGATTCATCTATCATGAATTCAGGTCGCAATCGATCAGAGAACCGCGCCTGTTCAATGGCAACGTACTGGTGGACGAGTTCGAGTTCTTCGCCGAGCGTCACTTCGTTTGCGCGATGATGGCTCAGCGTACGCCTCAGGACTTCACTCAGATGTTCGACTATGCTCACGGCCCCTTGACGGTCATTGTCCCGTACCAGCACGGCAATAGTGTTAAGCGTGTTAAAGAGGAAATGCGGGTTGACCTGCGCCTGCAACGCCGCGAAGCGCGCGCCTGCAAGTTGTTCGGAGAGCCGCGCCAACTGAACTTCGCGCTCGCGTGCCTCGATAAAATACCGAATCGCGTGCTCCGTGCCGACCATGCAAAGATAGACTGCGACCCCAAACGGCAAGGTGATGAAGATCCAGCTTAACCATTCCACACCAACGTGGCGCCAGAACTGGCCGGCGCCCGCCTGCATTGCCATGTAAAACGTGTTCCGGTCGAAGATGAACCCCAGCGTCAATCGCAACACCTGACCGCAGGTGGCCCAGGCCACGCAAAACAACAAAGAGAATACGAGATGCAGTGCGACCCGCCGGACGAGATGCGGCCGGGCCAGGGGCCATCTTCTTGAAATTGCGAAAACGCCGGGTGTGAGAAATGCGTAGAGAAACCAATCGCCACTCTCCCAGAGCAGATCGCGTGCGGTAGGGGGACTCCAACCCTGAAGAGTTGCCTGCGCAATTCGATTGATAGCGGCGAACGCGGCGGGCAAGATCCAGGCGGCCGAGACAAGCATCCAGGGTCGAAAGCGTGGAGGGAGTCGCACGCCGCCCACATTATCTTGGGCGCAGCTTGCGCGCAACGGCGGCAAGTGCATCACGCATGACGATGACCGTTCACGTCATTGCAAGCGCCGTTCGCGTATTAAATGTAGTTGCTCACGGGCTCTCTACGTAGGATTTGAAGTATTCAGGTTCAGATTCAACACCAGCTTGTGAGGAGGTAGAAAGCAATGACTTTGAGTATTCTTATTTCTTCCATTGGCTCGTTTGCACTTGGAGCCATGTTATTCGGAGCAGCTCCGCCGGCGATTTGTCTTGCCGCAAACGATACGCCGGCAATCGCGGAAGAGGATCGCGCTGCCGATGCCGCAGCCATCCGCGCGCACATTGAGAGCATATTCCAGGCATTCATCGACGGCGACGAGGACAAGATATTCGCGACGCATTCGGAAGACTGGCGCGGATTCCTGGAAGGTTCTCGCGTTCCGATCAAGGGTATCGACGAGTATATGAGAGCCAACGGTATCGAGTGGCCCAGACCTGCCAACGCTCCCAAGTCGAGTCCATATTTTCCTCCCGGGACGGGATACAGCATGAGTGACTTCGATGTAAAGTTTTACAGTCCTGAACTGGCGGTGGCTTCGTTTTTCGGCGGCTTCGAAAGAAAAACCGGAAACACGACCGTCACCCTGCGTCGATTTCGGATAATGGATGTTTACGCCAAGCGTAAGGGGAGTTGGATTCAGGTGGCGTCTCACACCGTGATCGATCCCCTGTGGCGTTCAGAGCAAATGTCACAACCGTTGGTCGCCACACCGCAGATTCGACAACAAATACTCACTGCGCGCGAAGCCGTTTGGAGAGCATGGTTCGCGAACGATCGGGCCGCGCTCGAGAGGCTAATTCCAGTTGAAGCGATCGCGATCAACAATGGGTCGGAGGAATGGTCTGACCGGGCAACGATCTTTGCTGGCGCCCAACGCTTCGCTGATAGCGGCGCCAAATTGATAAGGTTGGAATTTCCCAAAACCGAAATGCAGATTTATGGCAATACGATAATCATCTACACGAGCTACCTCTTCGAAACCGAGGAAAAGGGCAAACGCGTTACGACCAGCGGTCGCGGCACCGAAATGTTTGTCCGGCGCGGCAATGAACTCGTCAACGTAGGCTGGCATCTCGACTCCGGGCAGTGAACACTCCTGATGGCGAACCGCGTCCATAGGCTAGTGGTAGCGCCAGGACCCGGCGAACCGCGCTCGGTTCTGTAATTGACGCCAGGACCCGGCGCTACCGCGCTCGGTTCTGTAATTGACGCCAGGACCCGGCGCTACCGCGCTCGGTTCTGTAATTGACGCCAGGAC
>JAXIOV010000051.1:0-11115 GCA_045403245.1 Pyrinomonadaceae bacterium
CCGGTCGCCTGGCTATCGTCACGGGCGCGACGCGCGGCATTGGACGCGCAATCGCTCTTGAACTGGCGCGCCACGGCGCCGACGTCGCTTTCAACTACGCGAAGAGCGCCGAAGCCGCCGAGTCGTTGACTAAAGAACTCGAAACGATGGGCGTGCGCACGCTCTCGATGCAATGTGATGTCGCCAATACCGAAGCGGCAGCTGAGATGGTAAAGCAAGTGAAGGAGTCTTTTGGTCGCATCGATTTCCTGATCAACAACGCCGGCATCACGCGCGACAATTTGATCCTGCGAATGAAGGAATCCGACTGGGACGAGGTGATGGACACAAACCTCAAGGGCGCCTGGAATTTTTCCAAAGCTGCTCTCAGAGTAATGCTCCGTCAGGATGACGGCGGATCTATCCTCAACATCTCTTCGATTAGCGGCGAGGTTGGTATGCCGGGACAATCAAACTACTCCGCCTCAAAAGCAGGAATGGTCGGCCTCACGAAGGCGCTGGCGAAAGAGGTTGCGAGCCGGAAGGTGACGGTTAACGCATTGGCGCTGGGCATGGTGTCCACTGAAATGTCCGGCGAGCTGAATGAAACCTACCGGGCAAAGATCCTCGAAATGATTCCACTCGGCCGTTACGCCGAGCCCGACGAAGTCGCGCGCATTGCTTGCTTCCTTCTCTCCAACGACGCCCGCTACATCACCGGCCAGGTGATTCAAGTGGACGGCGGCCTGGCTATCTGACGCCCAAAAATCGCGCCTTCGTGCTGATGCAATATCTTGGGTACCTGCGGCGCAACCCTAACGATTCGCCGGATTCAGACTACACTGGCTATGACTTCTGGCTGACCAAGCTGATCGAGTTCAATGGCAATTTCGTGAACGCTGAGATGGTCAAAGCCTTCATCGTTTCCGGGGAATACCAGCAACGGTTTTAGACGGTCGGGCGGCATCGACTGATCAAACTCACGGCGAAATTTCTGAACAAAAATCCAGGCAAATGGAATCGGTATTCGGTGCTTGACCCCGTCGTTTTCTCCTAGTATCCTCCGCCCACTCTTACCAGGTTTTATGCACTGACTTGTAAGCTGGATGATCGCTGATTGCGATAATCATTCCGCATCCGCAGGCCGCGGCGTAGTTGATATTGAGTTTTTGAATCTTGTTGTACGGTCTCCCCAGGTCGTAAACGCCGACTCTACGATCATCACATTCATTTTCAATCAATCGAAGGAGAAACACGATGGACCGCCATAAATCTCTTGTCCTTTTTCTGACTCTGCTGCTCGCTTCCGCCATGGTTGTCCTGAGTGGATGCGCGAATACAGAAGCGGAGAAGAACCCGACTGCAGTGAGCTCAACCGCAAGCTCGACCGCCGGAAAAATTCCGGTAACCTCGGCGTCCGAGGAGGCCCGGAAGGAGTTTGTCCAGGGCCGCGAACTACAGGAGAAGTTACTCATCCAGGATTCAATCGCCCACTTCGACAAGGCAATTTCGCTCGATCCAAACTTCGCCATCGCGCATTTGAGTCGCGCGAACGTTAGTCCCACCGGAAAAGAGTTTTTCGATCACCTGAAGAAAGCGGTGAGTCTCGCCGACAAAGCTTCAAACGGCGAGCGGTTGTTGATCCTGTCCACTGAGGCCGGGGCCAACGGCAACGTCCCCAAACAAAAGGAACTTCTTGATCAACTCGTCGCTGCTTATCCAAACGACGAGCGGGCGCAGTTTAACCTCGGAGGTTACTACTTCGGGCAACAGGATTATCCGAAAGCGATCGAGCATTACAAGAAAGCGACGGAACTCTCTCCCACCTTCTCGACCGCCTTCAACATCCTCGGTTACGCCTATCGACAGAATGAAAACTACGCAGATGCGGAGCAGGCTTTCAAGAAATACATCGAGCTGATCCCGAAGGATCCGAATCCTTACGACTCTTACGCCGAGCTGCTGCTGAAGATGGGAAGGTTTGACGAATCGATCGCGCAGTATCGTAAGGCACTGGAGATTGATCAAAACTTTATCAACGCTCACCAGGGGATCGCTGCCGCGCAGTTGTACTCCGGCAAACCCGATGAAGCCGCCGCCGAGCTGCAGAAGATTACTGACAAAGCGCGCAGCGACGCCGAACGCCGCACAGCCTTGTTCGCCCTGACCGTGGTTGACGTTGACAGCGGCAAGATGGATAAGGCGCTGGCGGAAGTCGACAAGCAATACGCTCTGGGCGAAAAGACCAATGACATTCCGGGAATGACCGGCGACCTGCAACTGAAGGGAAACATACTTCTGGAGGCAGGCAAGTTTGACGAGGCAAAGAGCGCCTTCGACCGTGGTTTGAAGATGACGGAAGAATCGAGTCTATCGCATGAGATCAAGGACAACGCCCGGCTCTTTCACCACTTCAACCTCGCGCGGGTTGCCCTGGGGAAGAAGGACCTGGCCACCGCGAAGACCGAAGCCGACGCATTCAGCAAGGGTGCCGAAGCCGCGAAGAACCCTTTCCAAATCAAGCAGGCTCATTCGCTACTCGGAACGATCGCCCTCGAAGAAAAGAATTACGACAAGGCCGTCGCGGAGTTGCAGCAGGCCAATTCGCAGAACCCTTATGACCTATATCGCATGTGCCTTGCCTACAGTGGCAAGGGCGACAGCGCTAAGGCAAAGGAGTCGTGTACGAAGGCGGCCGATTTCAATTCCCTGCCACAGTTGAACCTTGCTTTCATACGTGCGAAGGCCGCGAAGATGAAAGCGTGAACCCGAGCTCCGGTGGCTGACGCCAGCAGCAATTAGCCACCAGTAATCAGCAGTCAGTAGTTCGGCAATAGCCGGACTGCTGGCTGCTGTTTGCTTTCGAGCCGCAACTCCCGGATTGCGACAACTCCCTGGAGAGCGGGCGGCCCGGCGCTGCTTTGGCATCGACTTCGTTTGCCCTCCAACCCGGTTTGTTAGTGCCTCTTCAAATCGGCAATATTTTGGAGTTACGGCCAAACGCGGCTTCTCGACGGGATCCTGACCAGGCGGGTTGAAGGGTAACGCGGCGGGTGGCCAAAGCGGCGCCAGGCCGCCGCACTCCAAAGTTGTTACCCTTTGTTGTATCCTGCACATCATGAATGATTGGCCCGTCCTGAAATTCTCCGAATGGAAAGACACGCTGGCGACGCTGCACATGTGGACGCAGGTCGTCGGCAAGATCCGTCTGCGGCAAACGCCGCTCGTTAACCATTGGTGGAACGTGCCGCTTTATGTTTCCGCCCGCGGTCTAACGACAACGGCGATGCAGTATCGCGATGGCCGGGCTTTTGAAATTGAATTCGACTTCATCGAACACTTGCTGCGTATCGAGTGCAGCGACGGCGCTGAAACGACGCTTGGGTTGCGGCCGCAATCAGTTGCTGACTTCTATCAGGAAGTTATGGCGGCACTTGGGGGGTTGGGAATAACCGTCAAAATTTGGACCATGCCGGTCGAGGTGCCCGACCCGGTTCGTTTCACAGAAGACCACCAGCACAAGTCGTACGACGCCGAGTATGCGAGTCGTTTTTGGCACGCGTTGGTGAGGATGGACAAAGTGTTCCAGGAGTTTCGTTCACGCTTCATCGGCAAAAGCAGTCCGGTGCACTTCTTCTGGGGGAGTTTCGACATGGCGGTCACGCGGTTTTCTGGTCGTCCCGCTCCCGAGCGTCCGGGCGCCGACCTGATTACGCGCGAAGCTTATTCGCATGAGGTCATTAGTCACGGCTGGTGGCCCGGAAATAAGGACATGGAAGCAGCGTTTTATTCTTACACCGCTCCAGAGCCGGCGGGTCTGGCCGATACCGTTGCACAGGGAATGATTTCTCCAGGGCAGACTTTTTACAGTACCGAGTTGAAGGAATTTTTCCTGTTGTATGACGACGTGCGCAAGGCGCAATCACCTGAACAGGCCCTGATGGATTTTTGCCAGACGACTTACGACGCAGGAGCGAATCTTGCGGGCTGGGATCGGCCCTCGCTCGAGAGAAAGTGATCGGATTTGCTGCTGTTGTTGTTATGAGAGCGCCTCACTCTATGTTTCATCGCATCCCCTAGTTATTGCTGTCATCACCACATTGACCAGTGCATGTCGGACGCTCTTATATTCATCCGGCTTACTCTTTCTGGCTACGAGGCCACGTTGCTGCTCAGAGGAAACTACATTCTCCAGCATTATGAAGATGTCCTTTTGCGAGGGAGGAACCAAGTATTACAGAACCGCAACGGGTAGCGACCGGTGAGATAACCTTTAGAAAGCCTATGTAAGCATCATTGCCGACGCTGGTACCATCAAGCGTCAATCGTTGCTGGGTACACAGTTCTAACAATTCACGCCGCTTTGCGTGGTTGCACCTCGCGTTCGATCCGACTGGCTGAGGAATGAATGGTGACGCGGAGGTCGTAGGCAGCCTGAAGATCGATCCAGAACTCGGGTGTGCTAGTGAAGTAGCGAGACAAACGTAGCGCCACCTCCGCATTGAGACCGCGCCGACCGTTGACGATCTCGCTCAACCTGTTCGCCGATATTTTCAATTCGCGCGCCAAACCCTTCACGGTAAGTCCCAAAGGCTTCATGAGGTCTTCTCTGAGAATCTCTCCGGGATGAACAGGTGACATTCGTCGATTCTTCTTCGACATGACTGTTAAGCGGACTATGTCGTCCTGGTGCCTCGTCGCGCCAAGCGACCGTTTAGCGGGGTTTCAGGGGCTCGATTAGATCCTTGTCCTTCGTTCCCTGGTGACAAACGATGCACGACTGCTGGCCGCGCTCTTCCAAATCGGAAACCAGCGCGTAGGTAAGTCCTCGATCAGACCAGGTAATGACTTTCAATCCCTGGATCGAATTGTAATGAAAGGTGAGGCCTTGCGCGGCGATCTCTTCGCCGCCTGAAGGCTGGGCCACCGTGTCGGAAGTAACGACCAGGCTGATCGGCCGCCGTTGCATCTGATACGCGACGTAGGCGGCATAATCGTCTTTGTATCCAACCAACCGCGCGCCTTCAAGTTTGTAGAGTTTTTCCTGCCCGGAAACTTCCTGGTAGTTCGGTAATTTCACATTAAACGGGACCTTCCCGGAGAACCATTGTGAGATTTGCCCCGGAACGTCAGACGAAATTTCCAGCGGCAGCTGTCCTCGCAGGTGTCTTTGATGGGTGTCAGCGGCCATCAACGCGAACGCCGAAACACCATTCGGAAGCACGTTCTGCTGATTGTTCTTCAGTATTAACCAGAGCCCGGCCACAGCGCCCAAAAGCACCACGGCGGCCAACCCTGCCAGCCAGGCATTTCTTCCCACCGCGCCTGACCTTCGCATCAAATCTGACTTCGAGTTCGCTGCCGACAGAGTTTGGATCACGCGCTGTCGGAGTTCTGATGGTGCAACCGCGACCGGTGCATCGTTCATCACCTTCTCGACCCGTGCTCGAAGTTCCGGCGAGGCAGACTGAAGCGGCCGGGCGGCGCGGACAGCATCAAGAATCCGTTGCTCACCGGCAAACACACCCCGGCATGGATCGCAGACGCTCAAATGCGCGTCCACCAGCTCTCGTTCATTACTTTCCAGTTCGGCGTCCAGGTAAAACATCATCCGGGAACGCACGTCGTCGCATTTATTACTCATACCTTAATCAGCTTGCTCGTGCAGTTTCACTTGCTCGCCAGCCGCTCAGCAGGCGGCGCAGTTTTGCTCTCGCCCGCCCAAGCCGGGACATCACAGTGCCGGCCGGACACTCGAGCAATCCCGCGATCTGCTGGTAGCTGAAGCCTTCGATATCCCGCAGCACAATAATTTCACGGTAAACATTCGGCAAACTTTCGATTGCTGACCGAATCTCCTCTCGTTCCAGTTTTCTCAGGTAGACCACATACGGATCGACGGCCAAATGGTCGGGCAGATCCAGGACGTCACCTTCGCCGCCGTCCAGCTCAACAAACCTGGGGCCGCTTCTCTTATGACGCAATTGATTGAGCCAGGCGTTGCGCATGATTACAAACAGCCAGCTCTTGAGATTGCTGTCAGGCACCAGCTGACCGAGAGATCGTGAGGCGCGCAGGTAGGTTTCCTGCACCAGATCTTCGGCCTCGGCTCTGTCGCGCGTCAGCGCCAGCGCATAGCCGTATAGCGCGTCGAGGTGTTCGAGTGCTGCCTGGCTGAAGACAGCCTGTTGGTTGCCAAGCTCGTTCATCGCTCGTCCCTAAGTCCTGACTAATGAAGCTCGTATCTTATAACAACACTTCACCGGCAGGAATATTCCATTCCTGCAAAAGGCCCTGCGGTTCAGATTGTTGGTGGATCGTGCGAACTGGGCAGTAGCCCGACCGTCAGGGAGGGCTTCAGTGGCTTGCCGCTGAAGCTCCCTCTATACCGGGAATAAAACTCACCCTGGCGGGTTGTTACTCACAGATCAAAACAATTCAGCGGTGCCCGCAACAGTCGAATCCGCCTGCTGCGGCCTTGTATCTGATGGTCGGGCCCACTGTGCCCGACTGAAGCCTGAGGGGGTTGCGATGAAGAAAACAATTCGAATGCGATTGCTGATAACCATAGCTCTGGTTTTGACCGTGGTAGCAACCTTGCTGGTGACCGAACACGCCGGAGCGCAGAAGCAAGCTCCCACTTCGTTCACGCCAGTGATCGAAGAACCGTTTGAGGTTGTACGCGCTCGAGACAAAGCTGCAAAGCCGGAAATCATGGCGAAGCATCAGCGGCTTTTGGAGTCTCGTTACGATTTGACCCGGCGTGTGGATCCGACTGTCAAGATGACGCGGGGCAAGGCGATTCCGGTTGGGCCAACTGCCAAACTCAAAGGCGGCGTGACCTGGGAACAACTCGGCCGGATGACACCAGACGAGATCAAGTCGAAGGATCTCTTTCCCTATCTGCCGTTGCCACATCCCAATCATCCGGGAGGGGGAATGCTCTTTCCGCAGATGGAGATCAAGTTGTTGCCGCGGGTCGAGCGCTTTGACCTCGACTTCGATTTGCCCGAGCATTTTCTGCCCGAATTTCCGCCGCCAATCTTTCTCACTACCCGACCTGACCTTGGCGACGTTTCCAAAGGCCAGTTAGTCACGGTTAACAATTTTTACGAACTCTTCAACGGCATTCTCAATCCGAAACAACTCGAAGGCTTGAGATTGCTGGTCACGCAGTTTCCACAACAACAGTTCAACGCTACTGCGGACCGCAAGACTGAGCGCAACGACGGCATGCTCGGCGTTGCCTGTCTGGATTGTCACATTAATGGTCACACTTCCGCCGCCACGCATTTGGTGGGTGACATTCGACCGCAGGAGAACCGGCACCGGATCGATACGCCGTCACTGCGAGGCGTCAACATTCAACGTCTCTTTGGTTCACAACGAGCGTTGAAGTCGGTTGAAGACTTTACCGAATTTGAACAGCGAGCGGCCTACTTTGACGGCGATCCTGTTCTCGCCACCAAGAAAGGCGTGAACATTTTGGAGCGCGGCTCACAAGTTCACTTCATGGGAGAAATGCAGGCGCTGTTTGATTTTCCGCCCGCGCCAAAACTCAACATTCTGGGCAGGTTGAACCGCAGCAAAGCTACGGAAAGCGAGATCCGGGGTGAAGAACTTTTCTTCGGCAAGGCTCATTGCAGTGCCTGCCACGAAGCGCCGTTTTACACCGACAATCTGATGCACGACCTGCAGGTCGAGCGGTTTTACAGGTCGCGGATGGAAGGTGGGATGCTGGTAACAGCACAGGGCCCGATCAAGACATTTCCCTTGCGGGGCATCAAAGAGTCGCCGCCATACCTGCACGATGGCCGCCTGCTGACCCTGGAAGACACGGTTGAGTTTTTCAATCTTGTAATGGAACTCAATCTCAACGCCCAGGAGAAGAAAGATCTGGTCGCCTTTCTTCGCGTGTTGTGAAACGAGAAGTCGATTGTAGGCGGTCCCTCCGTGGGCGCCCCGTTCGGGGGAAAAGGGGTGCCCACGAAGGGGCAGAGCGGGGCAGTAGCCCGACTGTCAGGAAGGGCGTGTTTAGGCTACATTCCACGCCCTCCCTGATGGTTGGCTACTCCCCAGCTCGCAACAACTCCAGGACACTACCAACCGAAAGTCTTGACAGCATTTCCGCGGCTTCTTATAGTAGTAGTGTTCGCTTCGCTAATGAAGCCTGGGTTCAAATGAGCAGCACGCGCACATTTTTCTATTTCGCCTTTACTTACCGCTTCTTCTTTACTGAGGAGGGCGGACTGGCGAAATGTGGGCATAAAGTGCTGATTACTTAACCTAGCCAAGCACAAGAAGCTTTCAAACAAGCCAGTCGCGACTCTTAAATGAGGAAGTCGCAGCTGGCCTTTTTGTTTTGGGCAAACAGCATTTTGGACACACAAGGATAGTTACCATGAACATCGAATACTGGCGCACGGAAATAGATGAGATAGACCGCGAACTTCTGCGACTCCTGAACCGGCGGGCCCGTCTCGCCATGAAAGTCGGAGACCTGAAACGAGCCGCCGGGCTGCCCTGCTGCGACCCGGAACGTGAAGCCGTGGTGCTCACCCAGTTACAACAAGCTAACACCGGTCCACTCGCCGGGCACGCCGTAACCGAATTGTTTCGGCGCATCATGCGCGAATCCCGACGTCTGGAAGAGGGCGAACAGCGAACGAGGGCGGCACACTCGTCAGTCAGCCCGGCCCACCAGGCCGCCGGTGAGACGGCCGCAGCTCATGAGGTTTTGCTTTGAGCACATCTGCCTTTCGTCTACGAGTCGCTTTTCAGGGCGCGCACGGCGCCTTTAGCGAAGATGCAGCGATCCAGCTGCTTGGTTCCGGCATTGAATTGGTGCCGCGTTCCACTTTCGCCGCGCTCGTCGACAGTCTCGAGGAGCGCTCCGCAGACTACGCTCTGTTGCCCATTGAAAACAGCATCATCGGGCCCGTTCAGCCCGCGGTTGATCTACTTTGCGAAAGCGGGTTGATCATCATCGACGAATTGACCATTCGCATCGAGCAGAATTTGATCGGATGTCCGGGATCCCGCTTCGAGGAAATCGAAGCGGTGGAGTCACAACCGGCAGCTCTGGACCAGTGCAAACGTTTCTTTGCCGAACATCCGCGCATCATGCGAATCGAAGCCGACGACACCGCCGGCAGCGTTGCCAGAATTATCGGTTGCCGAGACGGAAGGCGAGCGGCCATTGCAAGTCGCCGCGCCGCTGAAATCTATGGCGGCCTGGTTCTCAAGGAAAACCTGGAGGATCATCCGGAAAACCGTACCAGGTTTCTCCTGCTCTCCAGAAACCACAACCCAGCAGCAACAAGGAACACAGATCATGATCGTCAACATGTCATCAGCAGCAACTCCTGAAGAAATAAATCACGTAGCTGAAAGAATCAGAGAGTGCGGTTATCAGGCGCACATTATTCAAGGCGCAGAACGCACGGTTATTGGAGCCGTTGGCAGCAACGGGCGGAGAGCGGAGATTGAAGCGCTTTGCGCGGCGCCTGGCGTAGCAGACGTCATCCAGATCACGCATCCGTTTAAATTGGTGAGCCGTCAACTAAAACCACACGGCACCATCGTAAACGTCCGTGGCGTGCGAATCGGCGCCGGGTATCTAACTGTGATGGCCGGTCCTTGCTCGGTGGAGTCGAGGGAACAGTTACTCGAAACCGCGCGAGCGGTGAAAGCTGCGGGTGCAAATATGCTGCGCGGCGGAGCGTACAAGCCCCGGACGTCTCCCTACGATTTCCAGGGTCTGGGTGTTGAGGCACTGCGCCTGCTGCGTGAAGCAAGTGACGAAACCGGGTTGCCGGTGGTTACTGAAGTGATGAGCGAAGCCGACGTCGAGATCGTGGCTGAGTATGCCGACATGCTGCAGGTGGGCGCGCGCAATATGCAAAACTTTTCGCTCCTGCGGAAACTGGCCACCATCGCGCGGCCGATCCTTTTGAAGCGAGGACCTTCAGCAACGATTAAGGAATGGTTGCTGGCCGCTGAATACTTGCTGGCCGGCGGTAATGCGAATGTTGTGCTATGTGAGCGAGGCATCAAGACCTTTGAGACATCAACACGGAACACGCTCGATCTGGCAGCAGTCGCGTTGGCGAAGGAACTGACTCATCTGCCGGTGCTCGCGGATCCGTCTCACGGTACCGGCTTACGCAGTCTAGTGCCGCCAATGTCCCTGGCTGCCGCGGCAGCAGGTGCTGATGGTCTGATAATCGAGGTGCACCCATGCCCGGAGCGCGCCTTATCGGATGGACCGCAATCGCTCGACTTGCGAGGCTTTGCAGATCTGATGAAGACCCTGAGAAACGCAGTGCCGAGAGAAGTAATGGCAGCTTGATGATTGGATCCTTGCAGAGCAAGTTCGCAGGCCGGGAAGGTCCCTCTAATGCGGAAAATGAAAGCTGATTAGATACGGAGTTTTCACACTGTCTCTCCGTGCACAATTCTGATGCGTTGTACGGAACTTCCACCCGCCGACACACGTTCTCAAACAATGAATGAACCTCCCCAACCCAGCCAAAGACTACCAACTAGCCCATAAACTGGCGCATCTTAGTAGGGCTGTGAAAAAGATATTTCTTGCCGGTTTTCTGATATTCGTATTTCTCGTCCTGAGTGCTGTCACGGGTGCCTCTGCGGCCGCTGAGAGGATTGTCGATCGCGTGGCCGACAAGTTGATTTTGTATGTCCACGTCGCCCAACTCTACACGAAAGACCCTGACCGCAGACTGGCGATGCCCGTCAAGGACGTCTCCAAAATACAGGTCGCAAACACCTGGCACGCGCCGCGTGGAAGCGATCGACTTCATGAAGGGCAGGACATCTTTGCCCCGAAAGGGACGCCGGTTCTTTCAGCTACCGAAGGTTACGTTGTCAGGATCGGGGAAAATAATCTGGGAGGCCAGACTGTTTCCGTGATGGGAGCCGCCGGCCGGACGTACTACTACGCGCATCTCGATTCTTACGCGCCGTTTATTGAGGAAGGTGACTACGTGACCACGCAAACTGTGCTGGGCTACGTTGGCACCACCGGAAATGCAGCGGGCACGCCGCCACACCTTCACTTTGGTATTTACGCGCTCGGTGGAGCATTGAATCCGCTCCCGCTCCTCAACGACAGAC
>JAXIOV010000071.1:0-3149 GCA_045403245.1 Pyrinomonadaceae bacterium
TTCTATCCTTTCCGAACCCTGAGTCAATGGCTGAAAAGGCCAAAGGGTGTACATCACTGCGCGTTAAACGTTGACGGCCGTTGACCACGGCGGGTTATGCTATTGATGCCCCGGCTGCGTAACGTTTATCGGATCTCCCCCTCCTTGAACGCAGTTCCTCCTCTCATTGGAAAATCGATTGAAGCCAAAAGCCCAAAGAGAAGTGTCGAGCAGCAGATCCAGGAGCGCGCAGGGCCGTATCCTTCTGATTACCGACGAGCAGGCTTTCGAGAGCACGCTACTGGAAGCCAACGGGCTCAACGTCGTATCGGTTTCTGCCGGCGCCGCCGCGTTGGTATCGTTACACCGGGATCGCCCGCAACTCGTGATCGCCAGCTCCGCGACCAAAGGCCTGTCGATCAATGATCTCGCGCGACGACTGGCTGAAAACGAGGACAGTCTTCAGCTCCTTGTTGTCGGTTCGGAACCGTCGACCTTGCAGCGGCGACAGGCAGTGATCTCCGCGGGCGCCTTCGACTACTTCCAATTGCCTGCCGAGATTGAGTTGCTCGTGCTACGCGCTAATCAATTGACGGCGCTCCGAGGATCAATCGATCGGCTTCGTGCGGAGGCCGACATTGATCATTTGACAGGACTGGCAAACCGTCGCCGCTTCCGCGCCGCACTGGGGCGCGAGGTCGAAAGATGGCGTCGTTACCGCACACCGTGCGCACTGCTGCTTCTGGACATCGACCACATGAAGGCCATCAACGACACCTACGGCCATCCGGCTGGCGATGTTGTCATTCGCCGGATTGCAAATAAACTGTCGCAGGTCTCACGAGACACGGACACTGCGGCACGACTAGGCGGCGAAGAGTTTGCCTTGTTGCTGGCGGGGATTGACAGCGCTAAGGCCGAGTTGGCCACGAGACGCTTGCTGGCCATTCTGTCTGAAGAATCAATCGAGGGTGGTGTACGCAATGTCACGGTGAGCATAGGGCTAGCCGCCTGTCCCGCGCACGCTAATTCGGAGCGGACGCTTTATGCGGCGAGTGACGCTGCTCTCTATGTGGCAAAGAATGAGGGACGAAACCGCGTGGCCGTCGCGCCTTTACAACCCAACTTACCGGAAATGTAACGCGCTCCAGAAACGCAAGGACACACATCGATCATGGCGCGCCAAAATAGGAATACAATAGCCACGATCATATGAAAATCTGGGCAACCTGAAACCCAACGGAATCCTCTTAACCAATAGCCCGACATCTTTCCTTGCGAGATCCTAAGGGCGGGTTACATTCCAGGGCTGACCCTCGCGCCGACAATTTCAATTCTGCGGGCTTTGAAAGGCTACTCTGAATCCTCTTGAAGGAGCCGCGCCATGACTTTGCAAAACTATCTTCGCTTCTCACTGAAACCATCGCACAAGTCATCCATAACCAAAACCGCTCGTAAGACAATGAATTGGTTGGGAGCGCTTGTGGTCATAGTGTCGCTGGCAACATCGACGCCTAGTCAGGAAACCACTACTACCGCCGAAAATGGCATGACCCCGTCCGGATTGGCCGCAGGTTCCGTAACAGGTTCTTATCCACTGAGCGGCTTGGAAAATATCAATCTCTACAATGGCAATCTAAGTTTTCGCCTGCCCTTGATGATGGTTGGCGGACGCGGGAATGCGGCAGCTCCGATCGGAATTGCACTTAATACAAAGAGTTGGAAGGTGAAGCACTACCACAAAGTCATGCCTGACGAGAACGAGATAGATTGGTTCAGCCCGACTCAGCAGAATTGCGGTGGAGGAAGTACCGGATACAACCCAGGCTTCCTTTCAGGACGACGCACCGGCCTCTTAAGTTCGTACAGTGCCTCTTGCGGGACTCGCTACGGTTGGACGCTGTCGCGGGTTACTTTTGTCTTGCCAGACGGAACGCAAATTGAAATGCGGGATACAAATTCCGGCGGCGAACCGAAGTCGGTGGCGGGATACGCTTGTTCAAGCGGGTATGCGCGCGGAACCGTATTTACTTCGGCTGATGGCAGTGCGGCCACCTTCATTTCAGACGCTCCAATAACCGATAATGGCACCACCACCACTTTAGGATGTGAAGGATTCTCTGCATCGGGCTACGTGATCCTTCGCGACGGAACACGCTACCGGATCGATAATGGCTTAGTGACCTGGATTCGCGACCGGAACGGAAACAAAATCACCTACTCCTACGATGCCAACGGTCGACCAACTACTATTACCGATCAACTCAACCGGCAGATTACCTTCAACTACGATGTTTCAGCGCCCGCGCCGTATGGTCTTTCCGATCAAATCATCTTCAAAGGCAGTGGAGGGGCCCAGCGAATAATCCACATCTCGAAAACAGCGCTCGCTAATGCGTTGCGACCTAATTCGGGCTTTTCTATACAAACGCATCAGCAACTCTTTCCTGAACTGAATCACTCGAGCACCACAACCACCCACAACCCCACTGTGGTATCCAAAGTCTGGTTGCCAAACAGTGACGCTACCGGCCAGCACTATCAATACTATCAATTCTTCTACAACAGCTACGGTGAGCTGTCCCGCGTGGAACTACCTACTGGCGGCGCGGTTGAGAATGACATGACGCCCGGTTCGGGCGTCGTTAACGTCGACGATCCTCAAATCATTCGTCGAGTGCGCGAACGCCGAGTCTATGCCGATGGCTCGTCCGGCAGCACTTTCGAAAGCAAAACAACTTACGAAGTCACCAGCGATGCCGGTCTGTATGATCCGTATCCCTGGTCGTCGACTGTGACAACCGAAACCACGAGCCAGTCGGGGGTTGTTTTCGCACGCTCGCGGCACATCTTCGACGGGAGTGCGTTTCGCTCGCTTTTTTATATAGGCTACTCCCAAGCTTATTCGGTCTGGAATGAAGGTCGCGAAAAACAGACCGAGATTCTCGATACTTCAGGTCCGCTCGCCAGCGCGACGGTGCTTCGTCGGACCCAGATCACTATGCAGCAAAGGGCTCCGGTTTCCTGGTGGAGTGCCTGGGCTTCGGCACACTCGGTAAACCCGGCCATGGAGCCACCAAATGATCCCCGGATAACTCAAACCACCACTACCATTGAACCAAGTGGCGCGAATCTCGTGACGAAACAAGTTTTTGGTTACGACGACTCGG
>JAXIOV010000141.1:0-28417 GCA_045403245.1 Pyrinomonadaceae bacterium
TCCGTCCGCACCCGTGGCCATGATGCCATCAGCGCCGGTCGCCATGATTCCGTCCGCACCCGTGGCCATGATGCCATCTGCCCCAGTAGCCATGATTCCGTCTGCGCCTGTAGCCATGATGCCGGTTGGAAAGCGAATGTCGATTGAGTCGACCTCGTAGGTCGTGCCGTCAGCACCGGTAGCCATGATGCCGTCGGCCCCCGTGGCCATAATGCCGTCGGCTCTGCCGATGGTTAGGGAATCGGCGCCAGTGGCCATAATGCCGTCGGCTCCCGTCGCCATGATGCCATCAGCGCCGGTGGCCATAATGCCATCCGCGCCGGTGGCCATGATGCCGTCCGCGCCGGTGGCCATGATTCCATTTGGCGTAAACGTGAGGTAACCGTCAGCACCGGTTGCCACAATTCCGTTGGCATCAACCAATACAACTCCATCGGCGCCGGTCGCAACAATCCCGTTGGTCGAGCTGATGCTGAGACCCGCCATTACCGGCGACACCAAGACCATCACGATCATGGTCACTGCGATCGATTGCTTTAGAGTTTTGTGGATTACAGTCGAACGAAAACTCATGTTTAGCAAACTATCACCTCAGTCGGGTATATCGGCGCAGTCATGCTAACTATCCAGCGGGGGCGGTTGGCGGCCTCTGATTGGAAAAGGCGAACCCCAAACCCATAGTTTCGGTTTTCGCCTGCACCACCTGGCCGAGCAACCATTGTTTCCCAATAAAGCGTGGTTTCATTCTAGTTTGAGAGAAAGCCCGCGTTGTTGCGTTAGTCTTGCGATTTTCACAAGAACTTCGTTTGGGGACTGCTGATCACCCAATAAGCTGCTGGTAGAGCTTGCGAGTCTCGGCGCTTGGCTCCACCCCTAATTCCACCTCCAGCAACCGTTTCAGGGCTTCATACTGCTCTCTGACGGCCCCGCGGTTTCCTATTGCGGCGTGTGCTCGCATAATCATGCAGTGAATGTCCTCTCGAAACTGATCTTCCCGAAGGATGCGTTGCGCTAGCTGCATCGTTTTCGGCCAATCGGCTTCGCTCTGTGCTACCCCAGCCAATGCCTCGAGCAGTCTCAGGAACTGCTCGCGGTAATACGTGCGCTGCTCTTCGACCCACGGGTCATAACTACCTTGAATGAATTCACCCCGGTAAAGGTCGAGCGCGCTTTCGTAAGCCTGAATGCATATGTCAGATTGACGCGCACGACGAGCGTTGTCACCCTGGTTCAGCAAACGGTCAAACTCTTCGCTGTCGATTCGGTACGAGAACTCTGGATTGAGTTGGTAATCGCCGTCTCGATAGAGCAGGAAGTTCTGTTTGAGTGGCTGATTGCTGTTTAGCGCTTTACGAATATGTGACACGGTAGGGTGGAAATTCTTCTCGACGACTTCAAAATCTGTTTCACCCCAAAAAGTGTCGATGATGGTGTCCTTCGAAGCGCGGTGGTGCCGGCGCGACACGATAAAACACAATATGTCGCGCGCGCGGCGTGTCGGCCAGGCGTCTGCAGCGAGCGGACGAGTTGGATCGCGCAAGATCTCAACCGGCCCAAGCATGTTAATCGTGAGATCGGTGACTGGCCTGGCTGCGAGGGCAGTCTCGGAGACCCGCGCTGGGGCAGTTTCAGGAACTCCCGGCGGAGTGGCTGCGGCCTGTTGGCGCAAGTCTAAAGGCAACAGTTCCAATATTTCTTCGATCGAGAACAACTCGGGATATTTTGCTACTTTGCGGTCGAGCCAGAATTCGTAATCGTATCTGACGGCCAGATCGATTGCGCGCTGCGAATGTCCGAGCATCTCAGGTTCTCGTCCCTCGTGAAGATCACAAAGGGCGAGCACTACACTGGCCTGGGCTTCATAGTAGTAAAGGCCGTGGTTGTGAAAATATTCGAGCGTCTTTTCCAGGTCACCCCGGGCGGCTTCGTATTCGCCCCGTGCGATCATGATCCGTCCACGGGTCAGTGAAGCCGTGAAAAACCCCAGCGCGTTTTTCTCGATCGGTCGCTGTTCGATAAGCCGGTCAATCTGTGCCTGCGCTGTGCCAAAGTCGCCAAGTCTCAGGCTCAGAAGGGCGCGCTCATCCAGCAGTTCCATTCGCGCGAGGCTTACGCCGGCTTCATCGTAAGTACGAGCAGCGCGTTCGTAGTATTCAATGGCTCTTTCAGCCTCGCCACGTTCCCGGTAAAGGTTTCCATAGGTCTCAAATGTTTCCGCTCGGGCAGCGACAAGGTTGAATAGTTGACAACGTTCCAACGCCTTGTCCAGATGTTCTTCGGTAGCTTTAAAATCACCTCGATAGAGGTAGCATCGAGCCATGTTTAGGTGCGCCACGGCCTCCTGGGGCATCGGTGCAGCCTGACGTTCTTTTCGCAACATCCTGCTCAACCAACGCAAGGCTTCGCCGAAATCACCGCGGGTCATAGCCGGGAGTCCGAGGTTGTGACTAATCAGGCGGACGTAGTGCTCGTCGTTTCGTTCCTCGGCGGATTGCAGGGCCGCCCTGAACTCACGTTCGGCAGCGGTCCATTCGCCCATAGCCACCAGGCACAATCCGCGCGTATTGCCACACTTAGTCCTCACAGCTGAGTTTGACTCACTTAGCTCGATGGCGTTGTCAAGGTAGCTAAATGCCAAATTGAAATCGCCGTCACGCCGGGCCAGGGTTGCCAATGAATGTAGAGCGTTAGCTTCCCCTTCTTTGTCGCCTCGCCCTCGTAGCAATGAGGCCGCGCGTCGCAGAAGCGAAAGCGCAAACTCATATTCTCCACGTAAACGAGCAACTTCGGCGCGATGGGCCAGAGCTCGAGGGTTCTCTTCGAGTGCGGCGTCTGGCAATGAATCCGCCAGCGACGCAAGCGAACCCAGCGCACCGGAGGAAATCCAGTCAAAACCCCGTTCCGCGATTAGGCGCGCGGCTCCAACGAAGTCTTCGGCTGCCAGCAGATGACGAACCCCTTGCTCCCAGGATTGGCGCCCGACGAAATAAGCCGCGCAGCGCTGATGTTCTGCGGCCACCCCGGTCCGTCCAATCTCGCTGCGGAGCCTGCGGCGAAGGAAATTCTGAAACAACGGGTGGAGGCGGTATTCCTCACCCTGACGATCGCTGGCTACTGAAACAAAAACGTTTCGACGCACGAGATTGGGTAGCAAACGCGAACAACTCAGACTTGGGTATAGCGTCGCGCAGGGATCCAACTCGATCCGATCAAGCAGGGAGACCTTCAACAGCAGGTTTCTGACCTCCTCCGATTCACCGGCAAATACTTCCTCGGCGAAATAGTCAAAAATGTCGCGCTCCGATTGCCGCAAAACTTCAACCAGGTCTGGAACCACACCCTGGCCTTCGCGACTGCTGATGACGCTACGATGGGCCACCTGGCGAACCAATTGCAGCGCGGTAATCCAGCCGTGGGTTCGCTTTCGATATTCGGCGAGTTGTTCCGAGGTTAACTCCAGATCGAACACTTTGCGGAAGAGTTCCTGCGTCTCATCATCTGTGAAAAGCAAGTCGGCGCGGTCGATGTTTGAAAGCGGCGAATGAGTGCGACGCCGTCCCAACGAGAGCGGCGGCACCTCTCGGGAAATAATGATTATGTGGAGGACATCAGGCAGGTAGGCCAACAAACGGTCTAGCACCGCATGCACCGGCGTGTCTGCCCCCAGATGGTGATAGTCGTCCAAAACCAAAATGAGCTGTTGCTCAACTCGCTCCAATACTTCGTTCAGGAAAACGTCGACCGCCCGCTCGGGATGCTGCGCCAGCTCCCCGGTCGCTTGTTGAATGTAGGAAAACAAGGCCTCGCCGAAACCGGGTATGTGCTGCTGAATACCGAAGGTCAGGTAGCCCAGGAATACCGACGGATCGGCATCCGTGTGATCGAGCTGATACCAAACAAACTGTCGCTGATGAGTTCGGAGAAAGTCTGCTACCAGGGTAGTTTTCCCGGAACCGGCATTTGCAGTTACTAGTGTGTGTGGATAGCTAAGGTTTGCCAGCAGCCGGTCGGTGAGTCGCGGGCGCGGGAGTAATTCCGGCGCGGGACGAGGTGGAAGCAACTTCGTGCGCAGGAAAAAACTTGGCCGCGTCAGTTCAGTCTGGGTGTTCGTTGCTTCTGTTGCCTGGGAGGGTTTTTGACGGTTCCTGAGCGCCATTAAGTTCTGCCTCTCGCCCTGTGCCTGGCTTGGCGGGCAGATTAGCATGGCAGATGTGATCAATCTACCGTTGGACATGTAGTCCAAACCTTCAGGCGCCGGTTGCGGAAATGCGTTTTGCGGTCCGTTCGCTGGATTTGCGCTCATCTGGTGATCCACGCGCGAAGCCACTCTTTGCAGCTAGTGCTAGGCTATCCCGACCTTCGTCGCCTCAGTTCTTGCCATGAATTCCGCGAATTCATAGAGAGCGACAGCCCGGCCATGAGTGTGATCCAGCGCGATGCTTGCCTGCTCGCTGGTTAGTTCGAAGCTCTCAAATAGAGCCACGGCTTCAGGCCGAGTGAAAGCGAGCGTCCCCTCATCAATGACGACCAGCGACTGCTTGGAGCGCATCCGCCACAGCGGCGCGGGAAGTAGACTCCGGCTCGTAATCAGCATGTGGACGTCGGATGGCAGTAGGGGCAACAACCGCCTGAAAAAGGGAACCAGCCACTCTGAATCGCTTACCAGATGCAGGTCTTCAACGACGATCAGCAGCGGCCCAGAATCGAACTCTGCGAGTTCGTACACAAATGCGTCTGCCAGCGCGTTGATCTGATCGCCATTGTCCGGACCATCTTTCAGCCGGGGTAGTAATTTGTTCAGCAATTTCGCTTCAAAGTTTGGTCTGCACTGTCGAATGCTCCCAACGAGGTAGTGGAAAAAGATCTCGAGATCCGCGTCCGGCGCATCCACTTTGTACCAGGCGACTGACCGTTCGCACCTGCCGGCGAAATCCACGACCAAGGCTGTTTTTCCGGCGCCGGCGCGCCCGCATACGACGGTCGATGTCCCCGAAGACATACTCTTTGTCAGCATGTTTAGCAGTCGTGGTCTGGAGACCCGCGGTAATCGAGAGGGTCGGACTATCTTGTCCGCGATTAAGTCCACTTTCGTGGTCGTGGAATGCGAGGAGTCGATTAGAAACATATTGTTGGAGGAAACCCTTCCTGGCCGGCGTGGGCCTTGTTCGTTCTGAGGCTCCGAAAACCGGGGTTTTGTTAGTGTTTGAGCCATCTTCTTACGCCGGGATAGTTTTATTGCAATCACCTTGAGGAATTCTTGAGGAATTAAACAGGGATGGTCACTCGGCGAGGTTTGTTCAGGATTGAATGGGTGACGGGGAAGCGCGGAACCGACGATAATTACGGCTGGTCGCGATTTCGGCGAGCCTTCACATCGGTGAAGACGATGCTGATCATCAAAGCGATTCCTGCGATCGCCGCAATTGCAAAGAAAATCAATGGGAAGCCGGGATAGCCGAAAATGCGAAAGGAAGTTTCGACCCTCATCAGCATGGCTGCGCCGACAATCAACGCAGCCAGAATCAGACCCAGCGTTATCCTGTTGGCGACCTTCTGAAAGCCTTCAACGATGGCTTTCTCATCAATCGCGTCCACATTGAGCTTGAGTTCATTGTTGCCGACCGTGTCCAGAATCTTATTGATTCGCGACGGTAGCTTCTCGGCAAACTCCTTCACTTCGACGACGCCACTTATCAAGTTTGCCGGCGTCATGCTCTTCATCAGGTTTCGCTGAAGGATTTCAGTTGCACGTTGGCGGATCACGGCGGTTGGCTCGAATCCAGGATCAAGAGTAAAAACCGAACGATCGAGATTCAATAACGTCTTTGCGATCATCGTGAATTCCTGGGGTAGTCGAAACCAACAGTCAGCCGAGATCTTTGTGATCTCCAGCACGACGTGACCAGCGTCGAGGTGGCTCAGATTTGCGTCCGCATGTTCGGCGACCAGTTCTGCCACCCGTCTCGTGAACTCCGATTTCATAAAACCAGTCTTAGGTTCGCCCATTCGAATGGAAACTTCAGCGGCTTCTTCACCGTTGCCGTCAGCGATTGCCACTAGAAGCCGGAGCAGATTGTCCTGGAAGCCAGGCATCAATCGGGTAACCATTCCGAGGTCCAACAAGGCAATGGACCCGTTGTCAGTTAAAAGCACATTTCCCGGGTGCGGATCGGCATGGACCAGACCATCGATCAGGATTTGTTTCAGGTAGGCATGAAACAGCTCGCGTGCAAGGCCCGGACCGTCAACGTCCAGCAAACGAAGCGGGCTGAGCTCCGTAATTTTGGTTCCTGGAATGTACTCCATCGTGAGGACGCGTGAGGTGCAGAAGTCTTCGACGGGATCCGGGATGATGAGATGCTCAAATTCGAGCAAGTTTTCACTCAAAGTAATCAGGTTGTTGGCCTCGAGTTTAAAGTCGAGTTCACGCAACAGGCTTCGCCGCAGGCCATTCAACATGTTCTCGAATTCGTAGCGCTTGCCCAGTTCTGTGTGAGCATCAAGAAACTGGGCCACCCCAGCCAGGGCTTCGAGATCTTCAAATATCTGTTCGCGAACGTCTGGTCGCTGCACTTTAACCACAACCTCGCGTCCGCTCTTCAAGTGTGCGAGGTGCACTTGCGCCAACGAAGCCGCAGCAAGCGGTTTCCGATCAAGATCGAGAAAGGCCTTGGAAATCCGCACTCCGAACTCCGCCGAGACAATTCGTTTCACTTCTTTGAAGGGGAAAGGCTCAACCTGATCCTGCAAACGTGAAAGAGCCTCAAGGTAGGGCGGCGGTAAAAGATCGGCGCGGGTGGAAAGCAACTGACCCAACTTGATGAAGGTTGGGCCAAGCCTTTCAAGATCGTCGGCTAACTCCTCAGCTTTTGGGGTTTCCACGAGCGTTTGCTCGTGACGATCGAGGCTGTCCTCCAGGCCGGCCTGTTTGACGAGGTCGGATCGGCCATACTTTACGAGCAGCAGGGCGACGTCCTTGTAACGCTTCAGTCGTTCCGGTTTGAGCGAGACCATTCCCATATTTGCGCTGGCCTTCAGTCTGACTAAAACTTGCCGCTCTCAACACTAACAGTCTATGCTTGCATCTCAAGTCTTAGCGAAGGGTTTGTCGGAGCTGGGACGGAAGTATTAAGTAACAATCACGCAGCTGGTCCGTGTGTCTTATGGACCAAAGGAGTCTGGTCAAATGATTGGAAAACTCGCACGTTTGTTCTTGCTTTTTATCGTTTTGGCAAACGCTGCTTATGCGCAGCAACCTGTGCCGTCTCCGTCCCCCCAGCCGGCCCCGCCGAAAACACATTTGAAGGTGGGCCAACCTGCGCCCGAATTCGTTCTCACCGACGCCGAAGGTAAAGAGGTCAGACTGAGTGACTTCAAAGGAAAGAGAAATGTGCTACTCGCATTCTATGTCCTGGCCTTCACCGGTGGTTGAACGAAGGAGTTGAAGGCGTATCAGGCTGATATCGCCAAATTCGAAGAGACGAACACGCAAATTCTCGGAGTCAGCATGGACAGTTTCGCTGCCAACAAGAGATTTGCGCAGGACCTCGGGGTTACATTTCCGCTGCTTAGCGATTGGAAGCGAAACGTCACGAAGGACTACGGACTGCTTGACGAGAAGTCAGGTTATTCAAGACGAGCAACCTTCGTAATCGACAAAGATGGAATCATAAAACACATCGAGGAGGGCCGGACCGCGATCGATCCTACCCGAGCCTATCAGGTGTGTAACTTGTTTGATCGGAAGAAGGGCTAAGCGCCGTCCACAGGATCCGAATTGGCGGACCCGCAGACTATCTGGAAATTGCGCGGGGCGAGTTTCCAGGAGCGGCGAGTGCTTTGTCGATGGCGGCCCGCAAGGCGTCGCCACTCATAACCCTCAATGCAACCCCATTGACGAAGATCGTTGGAGTACCCTCAATTCCATACAACTCGCCGTCAGCAACATCTTTGCTTACCTCAGACGCATACTTCCCGCGATCAAGTGCAGCATCGAATCGGGCGCGGTTTAGACCAAGCTCGCTCGCATATTTTTTGAGCGACGGCACGTCGAGTTCGTTCTGGTGACTGAAAAGCAGCGCCGCGTACTCGAAGAACTTACCTTCAGCGTTGGCGGCATTCGCCGCTTCCGCGGCTTTGCGAGCATTCGCATGCATGGCCAACGGAAAATCCCGGACCACCAGACGCACCTTGCCGGCGTAGGACTTTAACAGTTCATCAATGACGGGATGCATTGCTGCACATCTTGAGCACTGGAAATCGGTGAACTCGACGATCGTTACCGGGGCGTTAGCGTTTCCCTGAACGGGATCATCGTCCACGCTTATTAACTGAACCGGTTGGGCCGGTTCCGAGAGCAAGATTCGGATGTTGGCCTCTTTTCGCAGCCGTTCCGAAAACTCTCGTTCCAGTTGTTGTCTTCCCTGTTCGACCAAATAGTTAGCGATCGAATTACGAAGAGCATCCAACTCCCCGTTGAGCCGCGCCTTATTCTCTGTATAGAACCTGGCCACGTCGGTTTCGGCTGGTGGCTGCAATTTGTCAGTGATCTCCGCGCGCACAATTTCCTCAGGAGGCACATTGCGCCTGTTAGCCTCCGCCAGCAAAAGCACATCGTTAATCGTTCGATCCAGGGCTTCGCTTTCCATCAGGTACGCATTCATGCGCAGCTTGTAAATGACAGGCTTGAGCCGTTCGATCATTGGACCCGCAGTAAGCGGATAGCCACCGACCGTGGCTACGACTGTGGCCGGCGCCAACGATGGAGAGTTAATATCCGCGCGCTTAACCACGGGGTTTGTAACTCGAAGTTTCTTCACTAATTGTTCTGTTACTACCGCCTCGCGCTCAGCTCGCAAAAACGCAGTGACCTGCTGCTGGCGGACCGACGGCTCAATTTGGTCGGTCTCCTGACGATTGTCTTCAATGAACTTGCTAACCTCCGCCGCCGGAGGCTGAGGGACCTTCCTGGTGACTTCCAGATCATAGAGTTGTTGGGGGCTGAGTCCTCGCTTGGCCGCTGCCGTCGCCAACAACATGGTATTGATCTGCGTTTCCAGAATCTGCTGGCGGACCTCAGAAATCTTTGCTCCCAGACCCTCAACTTCCTGACGCACCCTTGGGTCGATGTCGGCGGTAGTAATGTTTTGTCCGTTTACCGTTGCCAACAGGACTGGCGCCAACGGTTGGGCGGGAGCCGGGCCTGGTGTGGGTTCGGCAACTGGACCAGCATCAGCCGGCATGGCAGCAGGTTGACGCGGTGTGCGTCGCCGGCGGGCTCCTTGAGGAGACACTTCAATTGCGAAAAGGAACAAACTAAAAACTATCAGCAGGGTCTTTGTGATGTTCATGGAAGGTCGGGCGACTTCGGCCTGAATAGTATTTGAAGAAGAATTAGAGCACAAAAATCCAGGCACCGTTGCCAGCAAAGGGTTGGAAGGAGGAATACACCGAGCGCTTAAGACAATAGGACAGGCGTAATTTAACGGGTTGCTATCCGGGCACTGCCAAAAACGGATTAATTATGTCGGATAATGCTTCGTCTGCGGGGCTTTGCCGGCTTTCGGGCTGCCAGCAAGTTTTTGTGACGACCGTTAAGTATGAAAGCCAGACCCTGGTGCGTAATGCCAAGCATGCGTGCAGCGCGCGTAATACTTCCGCCCGAGGCCTCCAACGCTTGCCTGATCAATTCGCCTTCGTATCGAAGTACTTGCTCATCAAGTGAAGCTTCTGCAAACGTAGTCTCAGCCGTTGCTGCCATTTCCACAGCCTGCTGGGAGCCGCTTCCGTTTGTCGTCGTAGAACCTGAATACTCCGAGACTGGAATTGAGTTGGAAGCAAGCAGACACCGGGCACACCTGCCGAGTCGTTCCCGAATTTCTGCGCGCGCCGAATTGGCTAACTCTGATTCGGCCATTCGGTAATAGACCAGCAGTTCGCTGAATGGAAGGTGGCCGGCCAACTCCTCGACCATTGAAAGTGCGGCTATTCCTCCACTTTCGACGTTGCCGGCGTTGTGGGCGGTTCTGATTGCTTTTTCAAAGATCGAACGCGCTCGACCGAAGTTTTCTAAACGCGCCAGGGCGATGCCGTGCGTTGTCAATGCTTCAGCCAGCAGCCACAGTTCATCGCCTTCTTCCCGTATTTGGACTGAACCACGTGCTAAGGCCTCAGCTTTGGCGAACCGCCCTTGCGCGATCAGGGATCGCGCGCGCGTATCGTCCACCTGGGCCACCATGCCCCTGTCCTTCAAAGCCGTGAAAAGAGACCGGGCTCGATCCAGATGGGTTTTCGCTTCGCGGAATCGCCCCAAAAACACGAAAAGATATCCGACGTTGTTTTCAACCATGGCGTGAAAACGCTTATTCCCCGCCAGTTCTAAGTGAAAACCTGCCGCGGCATATTCAACCAGCGACTGGTCGAGGTAATCCGCTCTGTTTTCGGCAAGACCGAGATCCTTGAGTGTTAATGCAAACTGATTATGAAATTTGCCCCGCAGCGTATTGTTATCCGAGGTTTCGAACAACGGCGCAGCCTGACGAAGGGTCTTGAGGGCGTCTTCATGACGGTCGGAAACTTTCTCGATGATGGCTCGGTTGAGGAGGGCACGCAGGCGTTGCTCGCTGGGCAAGTTTCCCAGTCTGTTCAAAGCTTCATCAAGAGTTACCCGCGCTTCATCAATTGCGCCTTCGCGCCAATAACAGATGGCGAGATCAATCCGGGTTTCGGCGACGCGCTCTTCCAGATCTGACTCTTCAAACATTCGTCCCGCTTCAGAAATCAAGTCCTTTGCAATCTCCTGGGCTCCGGGTATCTGTCGGGCGCTGCCAATCCATCCCGACAAAGTACCAGCGCGCAAAAGGACTTCGGCGCGCGATGCAGTATCGAGACCCTCTAATCGCGGACGTTCCCCGATTCGCTCCCAGAAGTGGGCTATGGCCTCACGAGCAGCTTCGAATTCGCCAGCTTCCTCCAACGCCTTCGCGCGTGCGCAGGCGAGCTGAGCCCAGTCACCAGGTTTGGCGGTGGTTTCAGCTGCTTCTAAAGTGGTTTTTGTTTTCATTTTCATGTGAGGCCGCCATTTTATTTGTATGCAAGAAACCTTGCAAGAGGAATCCGAGACGGATATCATGCGCCTCGTTGTTTAGAGCCTGGTTGGGGCTCCCGTCTTGGTGGCAACTACCCTTATTAACCCGACAAAACCATAGGAGACCGAAGATGAATTCCTTGAAAGCGATCTGCACGGCAACGCTACTTGCCTTGGTCCTGAGCGTTCCAGTTTACGCGGGCGATATTAATACGCCAGGATCCCCGTGCCCCACTCCCAGTCCAAGCCAAGTAACTGAGCCGATTACTCCAGATTCCGATGCTACCGAACTGGATGACACGAGTTCGTCATGGATCCCAGATTTGTTGGTGGGGCTGCTTAGCCTGTTTTAAGACGGCACAGCCCGACACGCCGCGGAAATCGATTTCAATTGACGGTGACTTGGTTACGCGCTGTTAGATAAGCGCGCGGCTTGCCGGAGGTTGTTCTGCTTTAGCCGGCAAGGAGTCTTTCAGGCCGCATGCTAACCTTCATCGGCCCCGCGAAGCAAGAGCCAATTGCCTCTGCCCCCTGAGAAAGGTGCCGAGCGTTTCTCGTCTGCAACCGACTAGGCATAGGAGGTTTGGCGTGTCCAGATCAACTTAATTGGCGTTCTCGGCGACGAGCCTTCGAACAGTTTCGAGCGTATCAATCTCATCCGCCTTCTTGTCGGGCCGCAATCGGAGGATCCGGGGAAAACGTAAGGCGTAGCCGCTCTTGTGGCGCTTAGATTCCTGGATCCGATCAAACGTCACTTCAATAACCACCGTGGGCTCAACCAGTCGGACCCGTCCGTGAGCAAATTCGCGGATGGTGTGTCCGGAAAACCACTCGGTCATCTCGGTTAGTTCCGCATCGGTAAGTCCAGAATACGCCTTGCCAATGTTAAGTAATTCATCGTCGTCCTCAGACCGTCGGACGGCGAAGGTGTAATCTGAGAGCAGGGTTCGCCGCTTACCGTGACCAACCTCGACAGCGGTAACGACCACATCAAGAGTCGCAATGGCTCGCTTTACTTTCAGCCAGTCTCGGCCACGCCTCCCAGGTTTGTAAGATGAGGACGGGCTCTTGACCATCAACCCCTCATTACCGCGACCGCGAGCTTCGTCAAACTCAGCGTCGACGGCCGCCACGTCCTGAAACCGTTTGGCTAGCGAAACTCGCAATGTGCCTTCAGACGCGATTAGCTGTTCCAGGATTTTCCGCCGCGCTTCCAGGGGCTCATCTGTCAAAACCTTCCCCGCTGCATAGAGCAGGTCATAGGCAACCAGGATGACGGGAACGTCTTTTAGGAGATCCTCGCCAATGGTTTTCCTCCCTAAGCGCTTTTGCAGTTCACTGAAAGCCAGAATTCGACCACCTCGCGCCGGCACAATCTCTCCGTCAATGACAGCATCCATCGGAAGGTCCCTAAGCGGTGGAACCAGCTCCGGGAAGCGATGCGTAATCTCATCCAGGGTCCGGGAATAAATCGCCACTTGCCCCTCTTTCGTGTGAGCCTGTGCGCGGATTCCATCAAACTTGTCTTCAACAAAAAATTCTTCGGGCATGGTACGGGCGATATCCGCCAGATCCGCAGCTGGCGTCGCCAACATAAACTTGATTGGATGAAACAATCGCATGTTGACGCCTTGCAAATCATTCGCTCTGGCGCGAACGGCTGTTTCGCCAATATCGCCAAGCAGCATGTTGACTTGCGACACCTGCGCCAGAGGCTGTTCGAACGCTCGCGCGATAGCGTCTTCGACCAAACCTTCCCTGAGCCCAATGCGTAAGTCTCCGGCGAGTAACTTGATCAGATACTTGGCCTCGAGGGGTGTGGCACGACTCAACACGGTAACCAGAAGTCCGGTCTTGTTCTTGATGCCGCGAGTCTCACTTAAGCGGCTGATGAGTGACTCGGTTGCGGCTAGACTCAGCGTTGACTCTTCATGAAAACGTTTTGCCGACTTGATAGCTTCGTGTGCGGTTTCACCCGCGTCGCCAAGGCGGACGTAAATGGGCGCCAGCTCCTGCAGACTGAGACCGGTCGCTTCACTTAAGGCGGCGCTGATGATGCTGCCACCGACGTTCGTCGTGCGGGAATCGTGAGAAGCGAACTGGTGACCGGCAAAATAGCGGGCCGCGCGTGCCAGATCAGCGTCATTAAGTTGCTTGAGATACCCGCCGAGAAGGGCGGCTTTTTCGAGCTTCTTTGTGGTGGACGCAACCTGGTCCGCGACTTCGGCCAGCCTCTGGAGCGAACCGGCTTTACCGGAGGAAAGTGGGGTTGCGGATTTGTTCTTGACCGAAGAGACCATGAATTTCACCTGGACACTGGTAAAAACTTCACCTGGACACTGGTAAAAACTCTGCGACTGTCTGAGAGCGCTTTGACCCGCTAAAGTCTGGGCTACTTCCAGTCCGGGTAGCAAGTTGAGCGAAGGCGGCTCAACCGCTGTAACGCAAAAACTCGTATTAGCCTGCGGACTTCCGCGAAAGGATCGAGGTTGATCGTGTCACCTTCTGCTTTGTCTTAGCACGGGTTACAATCATCCTCCCTTGTGAACGTTTTCCGGATATAGGGTCTGAAAGGTAATTTCTAAGAAGTGTTTTTACTAATTCTCGAGTCGTTGGGCAGCACTGAGCTACTCTTCATTCTGGTAATGGCGCTCGTCTTCTTCGGCCCGCGCAAGCTACCTCAACTCAGTCGCTCATTGGGCAAGGGTCTCGCCGAATTTCGGAAAGCATCCGACGATTTCAAAACGACCTGGGCCCGTGAAGTCAGCCTCGAAGAAGCAAATAGCGCGTCCTCCGTCGACCCCCTGACGCGGATCCAGAATTCAATACTTTCCGAGGAAAATCAGGACCAGCCCTTACAACTTCCTTCGATTGAAGCAGTCGCGGCAGATCGTGTGGTACCGCGCCAGCCGAAGCAGCCCGCGGACATGGCCACATCCGAAAGTGCAGCTGAACAAGTTGCCGAGCAGCCTGAACCTTCACGCAAGCGGGACTGGTTGTGAAGTTAGTTTTCAGAAAATAATCAATGTCAGCCTTTCTAAGAGCAATCACCACCGGAAAAGGTGACGAGGAAGAACTCGGCGGCCAGATGTCATTTCTGGAGCACCTGGACGAGTTGCGAAGTCGTCTGATTCGCGCAGTTCTGTTTGTGTTCATCGCCGCCGCGGCTTGCTGGTTTGTCTCAGATCGCATTTACGGTTTTCTTGCTATTCCGGTCGAGCGCGCGCTTGCTGAGGCACAGCGACGCCAGGTACCGCTCAATGGATTGACGGGCACGGAGCAAATTCTGCCGCTCACTTCTGTTCGTGAGAATGACACTGGACGCTATGTTTTCCCCGAGGAGACAAAGTTTGGCACCAGTGTGATCCCCCCGGGAGCTTCGGTGATGGCGCGAGCGGCCGTTGACTCTCAGGGCCAGCTGGCACTATTCACCGAAGAGCCGCTGTATACCAGCAACACAGTTATTCCGAAGGGAGTGCGACTGCCGGTAGATTTCAAGCAGTTACCGGAAGCGTACGCCGGAATCAGCGACAAATTAATTGTGACGAGTGCGATTGAGCCTTTCTCACTTTACGTCAAGGTCTCGCTGTATGCGGCGATCTGTTTGGCAGTTCCATTTCTGCTATACCAGATCTGGGCTTTCGTTTCGCCCGGCTTGTATCCGCACGAGCGTGCCTACGTCACTCCGTTTATTGCTTTGTCTTCAATCTCATTTGTGCTTGGTGCGCTGTTCGCTTACAAGATAATTTTTCCGCCCGCCGCAAGATATTTACTCGGTCTCGGACAAGACTTCCGGCTGTTGCTGAAGGCTGACGATTACTTTGATTTCATCATTATCGTCATGCTGGGGATGGGTGTGGTTTTTCAGATGCCCGCAATTACTTACGTTCTGGCCCGGATAGGCCTGGTGACCGCAAGGTTTTTGATAAAGATCTGGAAGACTGCGCTGATCGTCATCCTGATTTCTGCCGCGGTTCTTTCGCCGACAGCCGACATACCCAACATGTTGCTTTTTGCGGCGCCAATGATGGCTCTGTACATCGTTTCCATCTTTGTGGCGTGGATTTTCAACCGTCCGAGGACCACCGTTTGAGGCCAGGGTCAACAGCCGGCGGTTTAGCAAGTTTCGGGTTTGTTTAGGACCCACAAAAGGCAACGAAACCGTTGATTCACAGCATCTTGACTGTGTTCGCAACGAGACCTTAGAATCCATTGCTTCCGCATCGGTCCCGATTAACTACCGTGTCTGTTTGAGTACCGTACAACCTTAGCAGGAGTTTAGTTATGTCTTATCAGAAAGCCGTCCTTCGCCTGGCGATTCTTTCCCTGTCTTTGACCAGTGCCGGGTTAGGCCTCGCTCAGGAGCCGCGTAAAAGCGACGATCCGATGGAAAAACCTCGGAACGTGAAGCCGGAACTCAAGCGGGCGTACAAGGACTGGCTGGAGAAAGACGTCCCCTATGTGATTACTGACGAGGAGCGGAAAGCTTTCAAGAAACTTGCCACGGACGACGAGCGTGAACGGTTTATTGAGGAGTTTTGGCGCAGACGCGATCCGGATCCGGACACCGACGAAAACGAGTTCAAGGAGGAGTACTACGAACGCATCGCCTATGCAAACGAGCATTTCGCCTCAGGCATTCCGGGTTGGAAGAGCGATCGGGGCCGGATTTACATCATGTACGGGAAGCCTGATGAACGGGAAACGCACCCCACCGGTGGCTCGTATGATCGCCCCTCGTATGAAGGCGGCGGTTCTACCACTACTTATCCGTTTGAGAAATGGTTTTATCGCTACCTCGCCGGAGTCGGCTCCGGAATCGAGATCGAGTTTGTTGATCCTTCGGGCACAGGTGAGTATCGGATCGCCCGCAGTCCCGACGAGAAAGACGCGCTGCTGACAATTCCCGGAGCTGGTTTGACGCTCTCCGAACAGTTGGGACTTTCAAGTAAAGCCGATCGGATTACCGGAATTGGAGGACCTGGAAACTCCATGTTTGGTGCCCGTGAACAGGACAGTCCATTCTCGAGGCTCCAACTTCTCGCCGATCTTAACCGGCCGCCGCAAGTGAAGTTTAATGACCTGGCCAGCGCGGTGAACACCGGCGTAGTTGAAGAGAACCCGCTCAACTTCGATTTTCGCGTCGACTTTTTCCGCCAGTCAGACGAACGCGTGATCACTGCCTTCACAATTCAAACGGAAAACAAGGATCTCGTATTTCAGGATAGCGGTGGATTACAACAGGCTCGCATCAATATTTTCGGGCGAATCACGTCGGTGGCCGGACGTCGCGCGGGCATCTTCGAAGATCCTGTGATCACGACGGCGACTTCCCAGGAATTGAGTGAGGCTAAGGACCGCAAATCCGCCTATCAGAAAGCCGTGCCGCTGGCTCCGGGAACATATAAGGTCGACGTGATCGTACGCGATGTGGCATCCGGAGCGACAGGTGTCAAGCATGTTGGGTTCACAGTTCCAAAGTATGATGCCGCAAAACTTTCAACGTCCACTCTGGTCCTGGCGACCAAACTGGAGAGCCTGATAGATCAACCTGCTGTCGGGCAGTTTGTAATCGGACAGACCAAAGTCATTCCGAATGTTTCCGGAGTCTACCGCCGCGGTGCGCCGGTCGGCGTCTACATGCAGGTTTATAACGCCGGAATTGATCAGACGACGCTCAGGCCTTCGGTCGATGTCGAGTATGCGCTGTTCAAGGACGGCAAAGAGCTGGGCAAGATGGCAGAAGACTGGCGCGGGTTGAGCGACGCGGGTCAGCGTTTGACACTGGCCAAGCTAATCGATACGCGCGGACTAACGCCGGGTGAGTACACGCTGGCGATTCGGATTCGCGATCGTGTTTCCGGCCAGGCGCTCTCGCCTGACGCAAAGTTTAGTGTAGTGCCGTAAGTCTCCCTGGCAGGTCCGGCGCTTGCTGGTCAAGCGCCACTCCATTCAGCAAATACATCCGCGTCTCCCCACGAGCGGTTTCGTTTTCGTGAAAGGAGCGCGCCATGTCCAGGTCGAATCTCTTTCTGGCCTTTCCCGTTCTCTTCATCACCCTAACTTTCTCTCCGACTCCCACAGCCTCACAGACTAAAACAACAAACCAGCCCGCTGACGAGAAATCTCGCAAGGTCAAAGCTGAGCCCGACAACGCGTTCCGCGAGTGGCTAAAGGAAGACGTTGCGATAATTATTACCCCGGAAGAGCGGGCCGCATTTGAGAAGCTCAAGACCGACGAAGAGCGCGCACAGTTTACGCAGATCTTCTGGGATAGGCGCGACCCCAGTCCGGATACTGAAGAAAACGAATATCGTGATCAGCATTACGAGCGAGTCGCGTATGCCAACGAGCATTTCACCTCAGGCAAAGCCGGTTGGCTGACCGATCGCGGGCGCATCTACATCAAGTTTGGCAAGCCGGACGAGATTGAATCTTATCACTCGGGTGGTCAGTATGATCGGAGGCCGTACGAAGGCGGCGGATCAACTACAACCTATCCCTTTCAGCGGTGGTTCTATCGTTATGTTCCCGGCGTGGGCAGCGGAGTAGAGATCGAATTTGTCGATCCCACCGGCACCGGCGAATATCGCATCGCTCGAGACCCCGACGAAAAGACTGTGGCAGGTCTGGCGCCTGGTCCTGGCAGACTGGATCCGAGCTTCACCAACTTTGCTGACGGGCCATTTTCGATCACCCAACTTAACGATCTTGAGAAGCCCCCACTGGTTGAACGCAACCTGCCGGGCGGCACTTCGACTAACAGTCCAATCGTTGACGACAACCCGCTCAACTTCGACCTTCAAACCGATTTCTTCAGGATGTCAGATGGTCGTGTATACACGGTTTTCACCGTGCAGGCGGCAAATAGGGATCTGACCTTCGAGGATAGCGGCGGACTACAGAATGCACGTCTCAACCTCACCGGCAGAATCGTAACTGTAACCAATCGTCGAGTGGGCTCCTTTGAAGATTCTGTTACTTCGAGTGCGACCGTGGCTGAACTCGCGGACTTGAAAAACAGGAAGTCGGTTTACTCGAAAGCGGTCATCCTCGCGCCCGGCATCTACAAAATAAATGTGATGGTTCGCGATGTAGTTTCTGGCGCAACCGGAAGCAGGGAGTTTGGGTTCAAGGCGCCGAAGTATGACGACCACAAATTAGCAACCTCGAGCATCGTGTTGGCTGCGAAGCTGGAAAGCATGGAAGGGCGTGTTGCCGGAGGTCCCTTTGTTATTGGTCGAATGAAGGTGGTACCCAACCTGAGCGGCATTTTTCATCGTGGTCAGCCGGTTGGTGTTTACATGCAGCTTTACAATGCGGGAATCGATCAGACGACCCTGCGACCGTCCGTCGATATCGAGTACGTTTTGTTGAGCAATGGAAAGGAACTCAGCAGGCAAACTGAAGACTGGCGCGGTTTGAGCGATACAGGTGAAAGGCTGACTTTGGCCCGGGTGATCGATACAGCGGGACTCGCGCCCGGTGACTACGATCTCGAAATTCGCATTCGCGATCAGGTTTCCAGCCAGGTGCTGAGGCCGGAAACAAAGTTCACGATCGTGCGGTAGAGCAATAATTGGTAGTAAATGGTAGATATTGAATAGAAACGGCCGCCTGGCAAAGCGACCGCTCCTATTAACGATTTACCATTTACTATTTACGCCGTTGGTATTTAGCCCTCACCGTCTCCAGCTTCGTGTTTCCCTGAACTGAATTACCTCGAGCATCTACTACATCGACTTCGAAACCTGGAAACGAAGGTCGAAACCGCGTCTCTTTCCAGGTTTCGACAGTGATGTCGTTATCCGCAGCCCGATGATAGTCGTATTGCGGTAGGCCCTCACGGTCACCCCGCACGTCTGCGCCACTCAGGTGCAAGATGCGCACACGAAAACCTTCGACGCGCTTAATTTTTCTCTCGACATTCGCGACACTGGACATGTTGGCCGGCTTCAGAACTCAATAGCTCACAGCGTTATTAATGAACTCCTTGAGTATGTCCAAATACTTGTTACCACTCTTACCGAAAACATTGTGCCCCGCTCCTGGAAAAATTAGAAGTTTCTTTGGCTCGTGCGCGGCTGCAAATAGTAACCGGCCCTGCTCGGTAGGGATCGTCGGATCAGGATCGCCGTGCGTTATCAGGACGGGACAATGCACAGCAGCCAATTTCCTGGCGGAATCAAAACGGTTTCGGGCCAGGAAATGGAGTCTGCGCGGTAGCCAGGGCAGCGCCACGCCTGCCATATCGCTCGCCGAGCTGGGCCCCGATTCGAGAATGATTGCGCCACTTTTCTTTCGCGATGCGAGGTCGACGACCGCGGTCGTGCCCAGCGATTGGCCGTACAAAACGACCGAGGCCGCCTGCGCATTTCGCTCACTCAAGACATAGTCGTAAGCAGCGTCTGCATCTGCATACAGCTCATCCTCGTCCTTTAGATTTCCTTCGCTGCGGCCATAACCTCGATAGTCAAAAACTAAAACATCAAAGCCGCGAGTTGCGAGCCGTTCTCCCACCCAGCCCACATTACTGATGTTGCCGCCGTTCCCATGAAAGTAAATAACCGTTGCCAGCACCGTTTGCGAACGGGACTCAAAAAACCAGCCGTGTAAACGCGTGCCGTCGGTGGTGGAGAACCAAACGTCTTCAGCGTCCGCTGGTCTGGTCCAGGCGCGGTCAGATTTGTAAGGATCAGGGTGGAAGGCAATCGCCCGTTCAACCCATCGCAAGCCACCAAAAAAACCGCCTCCGAGCAGAAGCAGCGAGCCGAGCAGGGCCACGAGGCGTTTGGTTCGCAGATTCATATCAGGCGCTCCCGTTTCCTCGAACACTCCGACAATCTCAAAGCCGGCGCAATGCCTATCAACTTGCGTCGGTGATAAACTGAGTCTGCGTGAAAAAGCCAGTCAGTCTCATCGGGAATACGCTCAACGAAACAGTCGAGTTCGCCAAATCGCTGGGTGAGCCGGAATACCGCGGCCGTCAGATCTTTGCCGCGTTGCAGCATCGCCGCCTGCGAAGTTTTGACGAGATGACTGACTTGCCAAAGGAACTGCGCGCTCGCCTCGGGGAGACGGCCACCGCGGGAACGCTTTCCATCGAATCGCGTTATGTTTCCGAGGATGGTACGCGGCGATATCTAATGAAGACTCAAGACAATCTTCCGGTGGAGACAGTTTTCATCCCGGAAGAACGCAGGGACACTATTTGTTTCTCTTCTCAATCGGGCTGCCCGCTGCAATGTACCTTTTGTCTGACAGCCCAACTTGGTTTGTTACGTTCATTGACGCCGGGCGAAATCGTTGAGCAAATAATTATCGCGCTCAACGACGCGTATGGACCAGGAGTGAAACCACCGCGGGGAACAAATCTGGTTGGCATGGGTGCCGGTGAACCTTTTCTCAATTTCGAATCGCTTCGGACTGCGCTGGAGATCATGTCTGAGCGGAACGGCCTTCACATCGTGCCACATCGCATAACCGTCTCAACCGCCGGAGTGGTTCCGCGCATCCGGGAATTGGCGACTATAGCTCACCGCCCGAATCTCGCGATCTCCCTGGCTGCGCCAACCGATGAATTGCGCGACGAGTTGATGCCGATCAACAAAAAGTGGCCACTCGATGAGCTGTTAGCTGCTTGCAAAGAGTTTGAGAAAACCCTCAAAGCAGGTGAGCGATTCACATTTGAATATGTGCTGCTGGACGGCGTTAACGATTCCGACGAACAAGCGAGACAACTTGCGAACCTCCTTAACCGGCACGAGCTACGCGCTAAGGTAAACCTCATTCCGCACAACCCTGCCGATCCGTTGCCTTATATGCCCTCTCCGCCGGAACGAGTGCAACGGTTTAAATCGATTCTTGAATCAAAGGGCATCCACACCTACGTGCGAAGGCCACGGGGAAGGGACATCTTTGCTGCGTGTGGCCAGCTGGCCGCCCGTCGTGAGGCTAATACGATACAAGCAATTTCCAGATCAAGTGTAGGGTAGGGCGCAAACAACTAATGAAACCACTACGAATTACTCATCCGGCAGGACAGATTCTCCTGGTGGCGGCGTTCATGTTCGTCGTTGCCGGTCTCAATTCAGCAGCGCTGGCACAGACGCCGCCAATGATCAATGTGGAGGCAAAGCTCCAGCCGGACAACGCGCAGCGAGGGCGCACCGTGAAGGGCACAGTGACGATGACTATCCCCGGGGGCTATCACGTCCATTCCAATCGACCTTTGGAAAAGTATTTGATCGCCACGGCACTGAAAATCGACGCCTCAGGCGTTAAGGTGGGCCCAACGATTTATCCGCGTCCGATTATTCGTTCACTCAAATTCTCAAAGAACAAGGTTGCTGTTTTTGAAGGGCAGACGACGTTACGCTTTTCGGTTACTGTGCCACGAGGCTTTACCGGCAACTCTACTGAGCTAAAAGGACGCCTACGATATCAAAGCTGTAGTGACGATCTCTGCTTCCCGCCATTGACCCGCGAATTCAGTCTTTGGTTGCGGGTAGAATAAAAAAGGGGGAGGAAGGAAGAGGATAGGGGTAAATGGGAAGGGGTCAAGGGAAAAGGGTAATGTCCTTCACCTTTGATATTACCGTTCCCCCCTTACCCTTTCCCCTTTCTTCCTACAACCGACATCAGTCGCCCAACTTTCCCGTAGATATTTTTCTCGCGTCGATATGAGAAGAACAGGTCTGTCCGGCACATTGTGCATAGTGGCGCAAGGTAAATTCTCGCGGCGTCTACGCCCGTGGCGATCAATTGATCCCGGTTTGACTTCAACAGATCAATGCAGGCGTGATCTTCGCGAGTTTCAACGAACAGCTCCTTGCAATCGCCAAATTTACTCTTGAACGGCTCGATTACATCCGAACCAACTTCGTAACAGCACGCACCAACCGCCGGCCCAATCGCCACATAAACCCGGCCGGGTTGCGTGTTGTACTCTGCTTTCATCTGCCCGAGCGTTTGACTGGCAACTTGCGCCAGCGTTCCGCGCCAGCCCGCATGTATCGCTGCGAAAGCGCCCGTATCTGGATCGCCGATCAAGATTGGCACGCAATCGGCGGTCTTGACGCCCGCCAGCACGCCGGGCGCATTACTGGCGATCGCGTCACAGTAAATGGTATCGCCGCGCGCGTCTTCGGCCGGCTTGGCTTCGATCTTGTTTCTCACCAGCCGCACATCGGATCCATGGACCTGCCAGCAGCCGGCGAGCGACCATTCTCCCGGGAAAAGCTTGAGAAAGCGACGACGATTCTCCAGAATGTTTTCGGCCGCATCTTCGTTAAAGCCGGCGAGGTTGAGAGAATTTTCTGGCATCGGGCTGGTGCCGCCTGCCCGGGTTGAGAATCCGTTGGCGAAGCCGGCCTGTTCCAGCGGTGCGCAAACCAGAGCCAGCACGTTATCTCGCTCGCGCCAGTAAAACCCGGCACGCTCGAGTTTGGTTTCACTCATGGTCGTTTCCATCGGTATAGACATTATCGAAGTTGGTCGAATTCGCGAAGTGTTGTTGCGGACTCCTCGTTTTTGCGAACGAGTGTTTACGCCATCCGAGCGCGCGTACTGCGATAGTCGGGGCGCTGTCGCTGCGCAGCATTATGCCGCGCGCTTTGCTGCGAAAGAAGCGGCTTTCAAGGCATTGAAAACTGGTTGGCGGGGCGGGATTAGCTGGCAGGACGTGGAAGTGGGTTCGCTGGAAAGCGGCGCCCCGGTGCTGACCTTTCACGGTGAGGCGAAGAGACTATTTGAGAAATCAGGCGCAACAATTTCCCACCTATCAATCTCTCACACGGGTGAACACGCGATTGCAGAAGTGATCCTGGAAGGGGACTGATTATCGACTAATTGCCAGGGAAAGGGGGATCAGCGCATGTCGTTAACGAGTCGGCGGACGCCGCGGGCATCAATATCCACTCGGGTTTCTGCTGACGCGCTCACCGGGTTTCTGGGAAGCGGCTTCAGCACTTGCGAATGATGAGTAGCAACCGCTTGTTCAATCGCAAACTCGTTCGCCTCAGGCCGCTCCTCCTGGAAAGGCAGGTTCCCGTGCAGGAAGCATTCAATATTGGGTGCGAGCCGGTCGGTAACTGCGATCAGCTCTCGATGTGGACACGTCAGCGTGGATATCGCGCCACTCTCCGCGTCGATCTCCACAAACTTTATTCCCTCCGGGCATTCAAAGTTTCTGCCTCCCAACTCAGGTCGTAATTCAACCGCGCCCTTTACAAAATCGATCCACGCGGGGAGGGCAGCCTCTGAACCGGTGAGACCCAGCTGCCGGTTGTCGTCAAAACCAATCCACACCACGCAAACCAGATTCTGCGTGTAACCGACAAACCAGCCGTCGCGAGACGTGCCTGTCTTGCCAGCTATAGCCGAGCCTTTGACCGCATCACGCGCGCTTCGCGCCGTGCCGTGATCGACAACCGCAGCCAGCATGTTGGTGATCATGTAGGACGTCGTGGGACTAATCACCTGCGCCTGTTTGTCTTCGGATTCATGAATAGCAGGCGGTTCGCCAACACTCTCGACCACCTTCGGTTGGACCCGTCGTCCACCGTTGACGAAGGTTGCATAGGCCGCGGCAAGTTCGAGCGGCGTGACTTCCTTCGTTCCCAGTGCGAGCGCGGGATAGCGTTCCGGTCGGGGTAGTCCAAACTGTTGGGCGAGATTCGCAATGCGCGCCAGCCCGGTTCGCAGCGCCACATCAACCGTGACGACGTTCAGTGAATTCACCAGTCCCGTGCGCATTGTTACTTCGCGCATCGAGTAACCACCACCGAAGTTTGCAGGCCGGTAAAGTTTATTGCGGTCGTAAACAAACTCGCGCGGCGCGTCTTCAAACGTTTGTACTGGCGACATGCCGTCTTCAAGTGCGGCCGCGTAAACAAAAGGCTTAAAGGTGGAACCAGGCTGGCGTCGTGCATCCGTGGCGCGATTGAGCTGCGACTCAGCGTAATTGCGTCCGCCAATCATCGCCAAAACGTTGCCCGTCTTCGGATCCAGCGCCACGAGCGCAGCTTGAGGCCTGGCCGCGTTAGTCTTGTATCTGGCGTCGAGCCGGTCGAGTTGACGCTTGATTGCCGATTCTGCCAGTTGCTGCAATTCCAGATCGATCGTTGTATAGATTCGCTGCGTGGCAGATGAAGTTTCGAATTGTGAATCGGAAGTTCGATTAACGTAGTCCACAAAATAAGGCGCCAGCGACTGGCCCGCACCTTGCGCCACACATTCGACTCCGGCTTCACGCGCGGCCGCTGCCTCGTTTAGATTGATATACCCTTCGCGCGCCATTGCTTCGATCACGAGGTTTCTGCGCGCCTTTGCTTCCTCCGGATGATTCAGCGGTGAATAACGCGCCGGTCCCTGGATCATCCCGGCGAGCGTCGCCGCTTCGGCGAGCGAAAGGTCCTTCATCTCCTTGCCAAAATAGATCCGGGCCCCTTCTTTCACGCCCCGAACCGCAACCGCCCCTCGCTGACCGAGATAAACCTCGCTGCAATAGAGCGCGAAGATGTCCTGCTTGGAGAGTCTGCGCTCAAGCGCGAATGAAAGCATCGCCTCAGCATACTTGCGTCGCAGGCTACGCTCGGGTGAAAGATAAGTGTTCTTAACCAACTGTTGCGTGATGGTCGATCCGCCTTGACCGATGCGTTCCTCGTCGGCATTGCGCAGCAAAGCGCGGGCAATTGCCAGCGGGTCCACGCCTGAGTGTTGGAAAAAACGCTGATCCTCGATCGAGAGAATGGCGTGGACAAGCACTGGAGGAATTGTCGAATAACTAAGCGACTCGTTCTTCGCAACCTTGGAAGTAGAATCGTTTGACAGCACTTCCGGCTCGAGCTTGAACGACTCCAGCGACACTCCATCGCCTGTCAACTCAGCGATCCGGTGGTTGCCGTCTATCTTGATATGGACCAGCGAAGGTTGGACTGTGTAGATGTGGTTTGGCCGAACCTCCACTCCGGAATCGGTTTCGCGAAAGCTGCCGTTCCAGACGTTGCTTCCTTTCAATTCGACGTACCCTGCCCGGCGCAGATTCCGGATCAAATCCGGACGCGACAACTTCTGACCCGTTTGAATTATGCGGGGCGCAGCGTAGAGGCCGGGGCGGCTCACCAGGTAGCCACTTGCCAGCCGCGCGTCGACTATTCGGGAATAGTACTTATAAGACTTCAAGAGCGCGTCGCCGCCGATAACCAGGAGAAAGGCAATGAGGCCGCAGGTCGAGCGAAAGAGGATCTGGCGTGTGCTTAGCGGGGCGACGTGAAGAAATGACTGGAAAACTCGTACGATTCGGCTTAGGGATGAACTTGCACCGCCGGAAACAGATGTTATTTCGATGGCCATGAGAGGGGGATTGGCACAACCCCGGGGCTGTCGTCCTCCGCCGTTACCCTTCAGTGCTTCACAGTTTTCCGAATGCTTTTATATATGACGAATCCGGCGGGAATTCTTGAGACGAAAAGAACGGGGTACAGGAAGAGAAGGCACCTCCTTGGCCCAACCTGTGGAAATGTCTGCCGCGGATAAACGCGGATGAACGCGAATCTGAAATGGAGTAATCCGCGGAGGGACCTTTGTTGCCTGCGGTCAACTTCAAAGTATCGACGCAACGCGACTTTGCAGACGGTTCGCGGTTTTTTATAATGCTCGAAACGTTTGTTAATCATTTCATCGGAGTGCTTCTTAATGCCTAAAGCTAAACACGTGGATGCGAACGCGGGCGATGTGTTGGTTCTCGCCGGAACAATGAAGGGCGCATTTCTGCTTCGGTCGGATAAGTCGCGCGAAAACTGGGACGTCGGTGGACCATACTTCCCGGGGCGCGCGATCTACGCGATGGCCTACGACGATCGCGGTGGTCGTAAGCGCTTGTGGGCCGCGGTGAACAGTCCCCACTGGGGCTCATACTTGAGCTCCTCCGACGATCTCGGAAAGACCTGGACCGAACCGGAAACTTACGGCGTCAAGTTTCCCGAGGACACTGAGCTGTCGTTGAAACAAATCTGGCAGATAGCTTTCGGCCATCCCGGTGAGACGGACACTCTGTACGTCGGAGTCGAGCCCGCTGCGTTGTTCAAATCCGTGGACGCGGGTGCTACCTGGACACTCGTCAGAGGCTTGCACGACCATCCGCATCGTTCACAATGGCAGCCGGGTGGCGGCGGGCTGTGCCTGCACACAATTCTGCCGGATCCTTCAAACGAGAAACGGTTGTTTGTCGCGATTTCGACCGGTGGGGTCTACCGCACCGATGATGGAGGCGAAAGCTGGCAGCCACGGAACCATCGTGTCCGCGCGCAGTTTTTGCCGCCGGATCAGCAATACCCGGAATGGGGACAGTGTGTTCACAAGATTGTCAGTCATCCTTCGAATCCGCAGCGCCTTTTTTTACAAAACCACTGGGGTTTGTATCGAAGCGACGATGGAGGCGACTCCTGGAGCGATGTCGCCAATGGGGTGCCGTCTGATTTCGGGTTTGCGATGGAAGTCGATCCAAACGACCCGAACAACGTGTACATCATTCCACTTGAGTCGGATGAGTTTCGTTGCACGCCTGAGGGCAAGCTCCGGGTCTATCGCACCCGTGGCGACGGAAAATCCTGGGAGCCACTGACTAGCGGATTGCCCCAGGAGAATGCGCTGGAAACTATCCTGCGGGACGGTCTTTCAGCAGACACACTGCAGCCGACGGGTCTTTACTTCGGCACTCGTAACGGCAAACTGTTTGGATCTAAAGATGGTGGCGAATCGTGGAGCGCGATTCTCGAAAGCTTGCCGCCGGTTGTGTGCGTGAAAGCGGCAGTGGTGCAGTGATAAACTCTGAGCTGGCGTTCTGGGCGTTACACCTTCTGCGCGAAGCCTTTCTTTTTGATCGGGTAGCAGACTTGGAATTTGTATCAGAACCGGGAGCGGTAGCGACCGGGTCGTCGCCAAGCCTGTATCAGAACCGGGAGCGGTAGCGACCGGGTCGTCGCCAAGCCTGCATCAGAACCGGGAGCGGTAGCGACCGGGTCGTCGCCAAGCCTGCATCAGAACCGGGAGCGGTAGCGACCGGGTCGTCGCTTGAAACACCTTAGTTGTTCTCAGGAGAACCGATGAAACAATTTTTCGCCGTAATGATGCTTCTGTTTTCTCTTGTGACTGTACCGGGAATTGCTCGGGCACAGGAAAAGAAGGACCCCGAATTCAAATTAATCGAGTTTCACATGGCTATCCTGAAGCGCACGCCGAAGTGGACTGGTGATATGACTCCTGAGCTCAAGAAGCTTGAAGATGAACAGCGAGCATATGTCTCTTCGCTTGTCGATTCGGGCAAGGCAGTTATCGCTGGAAGGCTGACTGACGACGGTCAAATTCGCGGTATTTATGTTCTCCGAGCGAAGTCGGCAGAGGAAGCCAAAGAATGGGCAGAAGCCAGTCCGGTCGTAAAGTCCGGGTACCTCGCTGCCGAAATGCATCCATGGTGGTCAGCAGATGTGATGAAAAAACCTACCTCAGACAAGATGACCACGGCTTATCTGGGATTCCTCAAGCGCGGCCCGAAGTGGACTCCCGAGAAAACTCCGGCCACGGCCGAGATCCAAAAGGCCCATCTGGCAAATATTAATCGTTTGGTGGCGATGAAGAAACTCGTTGTGGCTGGCCCGTTTGGTGATAACGGAGAACTGCGTGGAATATTTGTGTTCCGGGCTGACTCGATAGATGAAGCGCGCACACTGGCCGAAACTGACCCGGCGGTGCTGGCGGGACGTCTGGCGATTGAGATGCATCCATGGCTCGTCCCCGACGAAGCGCTTCCGTAAAAGTCCTATGATCACCTTCAACGTCGCCGGTTTCTTGACTGACTTCACCGAGGGGCAGGGCCAGATCGTTATTAACGGCCCGGCCGCCACTCTTGGTGAAGCTCTTGGCAGTTTATGGCAAAAGCATCTGGGCTTGCGCGATCGAGTGTTGAATGAACGGGGAACCCTGCGACCGCACGTCAATATTTTTGTCAACGACGAAAACGTGCGGCGCAAAGAGATGCTCAATACCGCGCTGCCCGAGAATTGTGAGATTACGATTCTGCCGTCAGTGAGCGGCGGGTAAAACGGGCAACAGGGAAGAGGGAAGAGGGCAAGGGGTAAAGGGTAAATGGGAAGGGAAGCGATAAAGATCACGTGGTCAAGGATCGGATAGCTTTTTGGCGCGGCGTGACCGTGGGAGAGTGAATAGAAAATGGTGAATGGAGTAAATGGCCGATTGATAATCAAAACTGGCATCATTGCGAGGAAGCGCGATTTTACTATTACCAATTACCGCTGAAGGACCTTCGCAGCT
>JAXIOV010000082.1:0-10667 GCA_045403245.1 Pyrinomonadaceae bacterium
CTTACGAGGCAAAGCTTTTTCTTCTGTACTGTGGTGAAGGCCATTCAGGCACCAACGGTAAAGCGGGTGCCGCGGCGGATGATGAGGCAGAGCCGTTGTTCACGGCATCGCTCGCACCTCACCTGGGATTGAACAATTTTCGTGATTTCGATTGGCAAGGCCTGGTGGTAGAGAACGTGGACAATGTGGGGAAAGCAATCGTAGATGAGGCTGGCAAGCGGCAAATCGACTTGATTGTGATGCGTTCGCGCCGAAGACCGCGCGCCGCAGTGTTGCTTGGCTCGACTGCGGAAACTGTGTGTCGCACCGCTCCTTGTCCGGTGTTGGTTACACATCCGATGGAAAAGGAGTGGGTTGGCTTTTCAACGGGTGAGATCGATCTGCACCGTGTTCTCGTAGCGCATGACTTCTCACCCTACTCGGAGCTTGCATTGAACTACGGCCTTTCGCTCGCGCAGGAATACCAGGCGGAGGTGCACTTGTTACACGTGCTCGCCACGGCAGGACGCGAGGAACCCGAACTCGCCTGGTCCGCATCGGGTACCGGTAGTGCCTACACGTTCGTCGCCCAAAAACTCCAGCGAGCTATCCCAAAGGAAGCGTTTCTATGGTGCAACTGCGTCAACGCTGTACGGTGTGGCAAAGCATCTGACGAGATAGTTGGCTACGCTGAAGAGCACAAGGTTGATCTAGTCTGCATCGGAGCAAGCGGCAGCGACTGGAGCGTGGGCAAGCTTTTCGGTTCCACTGTGGATCGGGTTCTGCGGCAGGCGCCTTGCCCGGTGCTCGTGGCGCGTCCAATCAAAACAGGTTGACCGAGTGCCGGTGCAGCGGGGCAATTGCAGCCCCAATAAGCGGAGGACTTATGACAACACTACAATCTCATTTTGACCCAGACCAACAACCTGCGACCGGGCCGACTTCATTCATGACAGAGCGAAACGAGCGAGAAGTCCGTTGTGGCGTCTGTGCCAGGCCTGTTTATGTTAATGAAGATACATATCGCTCGGGTAGCGATGAAATAGAATCCGGACTCGACAATCCGTTTCGCTGCGAGATCTGCGAAGAGGAGTACGACGATTTGGTGTATGCAGGCTAACTGCCCCAAGTGAGCAAGAAGGTAAGCAGTGGCCAGAGCCGTCATCAATAATCGTCCTTGCCAGTTTCAGGGAGACGTCACCGTTCTGGAGGCGTCTCGCGCCGTCGGAATAGATATCCCCACTCTTTGTCATGACGAGCGACTGAAGCCGATTGGCAGTTGTCGCATGTGCCTCGTAAAAGTCGAGGGGAAGCCACATCCCATAACAGCCTGCAACACGTCTCTCGCCGACGGCATGGTGATCTCAACTCATACGCCCGCGCTCGAAAATGAGCGGCGTATGTTGCTGAAGATGTTGGCCCAGGATCATCCCAGAGAAGGTCTGCGTGAGGCTCCTGAGAAACCGTTTTACAAATACGCGCTGCAATATGGGTTAACCGAAAGCGACTTCAACGGATTGCACCAAACCCACCTTCTCGACGACTCCCATCCTTATATTCACGTCGACATGTCGCAGTGCATTGTTTGTTACCGGTGTGCCCGAATCTGTGCTGAGGTTCAAGGTCAGTTTGTTTGGCAGGTCCTCGGTCGAGGACACGATACACGAATCGTTCCAGACTCAGGGACAACGCTACGAGAAAGTTCCTGCGTTAGCTGTGGAGCCTGTGTAGACACCTGCCCGAGCGGGGCTCTGGAAGACAAGTCCTTGCTCGTGCAAAAGAAGCCGACAAACTGGACCAGGACCACTTGTCCCTATTGTGGCACTGGTTGCGAAATGAGTGTTGGCACAAACCAGAATCAGATCGTGTCCATAAAACCTCTACTGGAAGCTCCGGTAAGCCATGGACATCTCTGTGTGAAAGGGCGCTATGCGTACGACTTCGTCCACGCGGCCGATCGCGTTACGCAGCCCATGATTCGGAATCATGACCAATGGCTGCAAGTAACCTGGGATGAAGCTATCTCATTTACCGCAAAGCGGCTGCTCCGCGCTTTGGAAGAGCACGGCCCAGACAACATAGGCATTCTTGGTTCGGCGCGCGGTACTAACGAAGAGAACTACCTCGCGCAGAAATTTGCCCGCGTCGTAATCGGAACGAACAACGTCGACTGCTGCGCACGAGTTTGCCATACGCCCACAGCCGCGGCGATGAGGCTCATGATTGGTACCGGTGCGTCAACGAATTCCTATAACGACATTGAGAAGGCTCAAACCATCCTTGTTTGCGGGGCGAATGCAACCGAGAACCATCCCATAATTGGTGCGCGAATCAAGCAAGCGGCATTGCGTGGTGCGAATTTGATTGTCATCGACGCGCGCTACATAGAACTTGCTCAATATGCAACGGTTCACTTGCAGCCGCGACCCGGTACGAATATTCCGCTGCTGAATGCCCTGGCTTACACGATCCTTGAGGAGCGATTGTTCGATGCGCCCTTTACCAGTGACCGCGTGGCCGAGTGGGATGAGTTTCGCGAGTTCATTAAGGACTTTTCTCCGGAAGCAGTCGGGGCTATTTGCGGAGTCGAAGCAGATCATATTCGTCAGGCTGCTCGACTCTATGCCAACAGCAAACCCTCGATGTGTTTCCATGGTTTGGGTGTCACCGAACACACTCAGGGCACGGAAGGAGTGATGTGTCTGGTCAATCTGGCGCTGCTCACCGGCAATATCGGCAAGCCCGGCACCGGCATCAATCCACTGCGCGGTCAAAACAACGTTCAGGGCGCGGCGCACATGGGCTGCGACCCGGGAATTCTCACCGGCAGTGTTTCTTTGAATGACGGGCGGCCGCTGTTCGAGAGCGTTTGGCGCACGGCAGTTCCGCACGAGCCCGGTCTCAACATGCTGGACATGATGGACGCGGCCGAGGCGGGCAAACTGAGAGCATTATGGGCAATTGGTTACGACGTGGCGCTGACGAATGCGAATACAAACGCAACTGAGCGGGCGTTGCGTTCACTTGATTTAGTTATCGTCCAGGACTTGTTTCTCAACGAGACGGCCCGGCAGTTTGCTTCTGTTTTTCTGCCCGCAAGTTCGTCGTTCGAAAGAGACGGCACCTTCATGAATGCCGAACGCCGCATTCAGCGGATTCGCAAGGCGATCGAGCCGGTCGGTCAGTCGAAGCCTGACTGGGAGATTATCTGTACGCTCGCTAAGGCTATGGGCAAAGGTGATTTCTTCGCCTACGCATCGGCCGAAGAGATCTGGAATGAGATTCGCGCCGTTTGGCCCGCCGGCAATGGGATCACGTACCGGCGGCTTGATGATGGCGGCTTGCAGTGGCCGTGTCCGAACGAAGATGATCCCGGTGCGGAAGTGCTGCATGCGGAAAGTTTTCCTATCGGCAAAAAGGCGGCGCTACGTCGCATTCCTTACCGGGCGACCAAAGAAGTTACGACTGAGGAATTTCCTTTTCTGTTGATTACCGGAAGGACTCTCTACCAATTCAACGCCGGCACGATGACGATGCGCACAGCGAATGCCGAGCTGAGGGCTGGCGACTTGCTCGACATTTCTACGACGGATGCAGATCGACTCAAATTCCAAAATGGCGACCGTGTAAAAGTTCGGAGTCGTTATGGTGAGTCGGTGCTTCCGATTCGAATTACGTCGACAGTAAAGCCAGGAGAGTTGTTTGCGACCTTTCACACCGCGGAAGTATTCCTCAATCGTCTGACAAGTCCTCATCGAGATCGATACGTCAAGACACCAGAATACAAAGTCACTGCTGTCCAAATAGAAAAGAAATAGGCGTTTGGGCCCGGCGGAAAACGAAGTAGCGAGCAACAAGCTCCCTGTTCCTTTCGCGTTTGACGGCAGATGTCACCGGCGAGTCCGATAGAACGCATCAGCCTTTACCGACTCTCGGGGTCTTGTTTGACGACAACATGAGTGGTTGCCTCAAGTGCTGAATTCGGAGGGCTGGGATTGGTGCCGGCTGTTGCTGGTAGATTCGTGGATTCAACCGACGGGTCGCTCTCTACGGGTGCCACCGGCTCTGCAGCACTAACGTCATCCAGATTCACGGAATCAGCGGGAGGATCCAAAGGCTCGACTGAAGGCTGGTCATGTTTCTTCCGTTCACTCATATAAAAGAGGACAGGGACGGTCATGCGCGAGAGCAGGAGCGATGCAACCTCTCCGGCCATAAGCGAAATTGCCAGGCCCTGAAAGATTGGATCGAACAGAATCACTGCTGAGCCAACGATAACGGCCGCCGCCGTCAACATCATTGGACGGAAACGAACCGCTCCGGCATCCACCACAGCGTCTGCAAGCGTCATCCCCTGACTCAATCTCAGCTCTACGAAATCGACGAGGATGATCGAATTGCGCACGACGATCCCGGCACCCGCGATAAAGCCAATCATCGAGGTGGCGGTGAAGAAAGCACCCATCAGAGCGTGCGCGGGCAATATGCCGATGAGAGAAAATGGAATCGCGGCCATGATGGTGAGAGGCGTCTTGAATGATTGGAACCAGCCGACGACCAGGATGTAGATCAGCACAAGCACTGCCGCGAACGCGAGCCCTAGATCGCGGAAGACCTCGTAAGTGATGTGCCACTCGCCATCCCACTTCATCGCGAGTTTATCAGCACTAAGAGGCTGGCTGGCGACGTAGCGTTGAAGCCCATATCCTTCCGGCAGCTGCAAATGATCCAACGCTTCGTTCAGTTGCAGGATCGCATAGACAGGGCTCTCCACTTGTCCCGCCACATCGCCGGTGACATAGACGACCGGCATTAGATTCTTGTGGTAAATGCTCTGGTCCGCCGACTGCTCATCAACGCGCACCAGCTCACCTAAGGCCACAGGTTTTCCGTGCTGACCAATAACCTTGATCTGCTTGAGGTCATCAACACTCGAACGCTCGGCGCGCGGCAACCGAAGAACAATCGGCACATCCTCCTTTTCCTGTGGCTGGTGCGTTAGACCAACATTCAAGCCTCCGACTGCAATGCGTAGAGTGGCGGCAACCTGTTCGGCCGAGACGCCGTTCAGCGCCGCTTTCTCTTTGTCCACCACGAAACGGAATTTTGGCTGCGGGTCTTCGATATACGAGTCAACGTCGACGACGCCTTCTGTCTTGTCGAAAATACTCTCAATCTGTCGGGCAACTTCAATCTGGCGCTGGTAGTTTGGACCGTAAACCTCAGCCACCAGAGTTTGCAGAACTGGTGGACCAGGTGGCGTTTCAGAAACTTTGACGCGAGCCTTGTACTTTCCTGCGATTTGTTGAAGAGCGGGACGCACGCGTTTGGCGATGTCATGGCTCTGCGCCGACCGCTCACTCTTAGGCACCAGGTTGACTTGAATGTCCGCCACGTTGGCCCCGCGTCTTAGAAAGTAGTGGCGCACCAGCCCATTGAAGTTATAAGGCGAGGCGGTGCCGACGTACATCTGATAGTCAGTCACTTCCGGGACAGTGCGAATGTAATCGCCAATCTCACGCGTCACCGCCGCCGTTCCTTCGAGCGTCGTACCTTCCGGCATATCAACGATGACCTGAAACTCGCTCTTGTTATCAAACGGGAGCATCTTCACGCGCACAAACTTCAGCGCGACCATTGCGAGCGCGCCTACCAGCAACAGCGCGACGCTAAAGAGAAAGATGTAGCGCCAACGGCGATCATGAATCAGTGCACCCATCACCCGGCGATAACCGCGCGTTGTCCATCCCTCTCGATTGTGCGAGGGATCATGACCGCTCCCCCGCTTAAGCAAACGCAGACTGGCCCACGGCGTCACCACGAAGGCCACCAAAAGTGAAAAGACCATCGCGGCTGATGCGCCGATAGGAATCGGCCTCATGTAAGGTCCCATCAACCCGCTGACAAAGGCCATCGGCAGAATCGCCGCGATCACGGCAAACGTCGCCAGGATCGTCGGATTGCCTACTTCGTTCACAGCCTCAAGGGCAATGTCCACCACCGGCCGATCCCGATTCTCAGGCAGGCGATAGTGGCGAGTCATGTTCTCGACCACCACGATAGCGTCATCCACCAGAATGCCGATCGAGAAGATCAGGGCGAAGAGTGTGATCCGGTTGAGCGTGTAACCATAGAAATAAAAGACCGCGAGGGTGAGGGCGAGCGTCACCGGAATAGCGGTGGCGACAATGCCTGCTTCACGCAAGCCGAGGGCAAGCCAGATCAGCAGCGAGACCGAGAGGATCGCAATCAGCATGTGGAGCAGAAGTTCATTCGACTTCTCGCTCGCCGTCTCGCCGTAGTTGCGCGTAACTACGACATTGACATCGCCTGGGATCACGGTGCCTTTCAGCAGCGCGATCTTCTCGATTACTTGATCAGCTATCGCGATGGCATTAGTGCCCTTGCGTTTAGCTACGGAGATCGTGACTGCCGGCAGCACATTCTGTTTTGCTGCCGACGGAGCGGTGGTACTCCCCTTCTCCGCCGGTCCCGTTCCGTAAAGAACATAATCGGCCGGCTCTTCCGCACCGTCTTCAATGCGCGCCACGTCGCGGAGGTACACGGGACGGTTGTTGGAAACAGCGACAACCACCTCGCCGACTTCTTCCGCAGAATGCAGAAAGCCTCCGGTTTCGACGAGCAGCTCGCGGTTGCCCGATGAGAAACTCCCAGACTGTAACTGTTTATTTTCCTGCTCGAGCATGGGGACAATGCTTGCCGGAGCAACGCTGTAAGCGGCCATGCGCGCGCCATCCAGCAGCACGCGAATCTGACGGCGTTGTCCGCCAATAATCTTGACTTCCGAGACATCGCTGACTTCCTTGATCTGATCGTGAACCTGCGCGGCGAGACGCCTGAGCGTGTAGTGGTCATAACGGTCACTGGTAAGAGTTAGGGCCAGAACGGGCACGTCATCGATCGATCGAGGCTTGATCAGCGGACGGCTGGCGCCCGCTGGAATCAGATCATAGTTGGCGGACATCTTCTGGTTGAGCCGGACGATGCTCGCCTCTTCATTCTGGCCGACGTAAAAGCGGACGACGGCCATCGAATAACCGGGTGCTGAAGTCGAATAAATGTACTCAACGCCGGGAACTTCCCAGAGCAGTTTCTCCATCGGCTTGGTCACACGCTCTTCGACTTCTTTGGCAGACGCGCCCGGCATCTGCACGAAGACGTCGATCATGGGCACGACGATCTGCGGCTCTTCTTCGCGTGGGAGGAGCAGCACTGCGCCAACACCCAGCAGGATGGAGGCGACGATGACGAGCGGCGTCAGTTTGGAGTTGATGAAGGCCTGAGCCAGTTTTCCGGCGGGACCAAGTGCGTCTCTGGTCACTCTTGCACCTCAGCTATTTCGTTGCTGGCGGCAAACCCGGAGCGGCTGGGCGCACGCGGCTGCCATCATTCACGGCTTCCACGCCGGCAACCACGATCTGCTCGCCCTCGATTAACCCCGAGAGCACTTCCACCCGGTCGCTGTAAGTCTTGCCGATCTTCACCAATCTAATGCGTGCGATGCCCGACTGATCCACGACGTAAACACTGGTGAGTTGCCCGCGCTCGACGACAGCTTCTTGAGGAATCGTCAGGGCTTGTGTCTGGCCGGTAATGAAGCGGGCTTTACCATAAAGGCCGGAACGAATGACCTGTTGATTGCCGCCGGGCAGAGCGATGCTGATCTTGATAAGGTAAGTTCTGCTAACCGGATCAGAAGCTGGAACGATCTCTACGACGGTGCCCGCAAGTTCTTGCGGACCGAGCGCGTCTATTTGAACGCGCACCTGATCACGCAGATGGATTCTGTTGATTTGAGATTCCTGAACAGCGGCTTCCAGCCGGTAATCAGTGCCACCTTCGATCGTGAGCAAAGGCGCGCCGGGCAGGGCCATGTAGCCGACCTCTGCTTGCCTAGAAACAACAATTCCATTAATCGGGGCCGCAATTCGAGAGAAGCTTGAGTAAACCCGAGAGTCAGCAACATCAGCCTTCGCTTGATCGATACGGGCCAGCACTTGTCGCCTTTTCGCTTGCAGCGATTGCAGCATCCGGCCGGCAAGTTCAGCTTCGGCGTCGGCGACCTCATGCCTGGCTCGTGCTTCCTGAAATTCCTGCGGACTGATTGATTCTCGCCCGAGCAACTGTTGGTACCGCCGGAAGGTAGAATCGGCAAGCTGGCGATTCGCAATAGCTGCAGTCTGGCTGGACTCGGCGGCTTTGATATTTCGATCCACTTCATCCAGGGCAGCCCTTGTCTCAACTAATCCGGCGCTCGACTTCTGCGTTTGAATCCGGGCCTCCCGGCTGTCGATTTCCACAAGAACCTGGCCCGCACGCACCGTGTCGCCTTCGCGGACCTTCATCGTCACAATGTTTCCTAATACCTTCGATGAAACTATGCTGCTATTTTTTGGGCGAACTGTGCCGACCGCGTCGTAAGTCTCATCCACGGACTGCTGTGCGACAGTCTCAATCGTTACGCCCTGCACGATCGGAGCTGCAGTTGTTGCTTCTTCCTGTTTTCTGGCGCATGAGCTGGCTCCAGCAAGGGTGAGAATGACTACGGCAAAAGTAACGACATATTTCAAGGCTGCCCTCTTTGGTTTTTCGCCGGCCGGATGCGTGCAACCGCGCCCACAAATGTCACAACGTAAATGACCGAACATTCTTAAGTCTCCCAGTGGCTAACAGGGCGTTCGCATAGGCAATGTAATGGTCATGGCGAGCGGTCAGGACATCGGTGCGTGCGCGCACCAGGGCCAACTCGGCTCGCAGGACTTCCGTGATGGTTGTGAGACCTTCACGATAACGATCTTGCACCATGCGCAGAACTTCACTTGCCTGTGCGGTAGTTTGAGCGACGACGTGCAAGCGCTCTCGGGCAGAAACAAATTGCTGATATGCACGCACAACTTCAAAACTGATCTGATTGGCCAAATGCTCTTGTTCCGCCTGGGCAATAGTTTCGGCAGCGCGGGCCTGATTGATTTTGGCTTTGCGTCCCGGATTAAAGACATCGATAGTGACGGAAGCGCCGACGGTGTAGTCGGAGCTGCCAGTTACGGGACTGCGGCCACTTACCCCGAGACTGGCGAATGCATCCACGCGCGGGAGCACCGCGTCGCGGGCTCCGCGTACCTGCCACACGTTCATGCGCACGGCCAGCATTGCGCGGGCATAATCGGGCCGCTGCTCAAGCGCAACGCGCTTGAGCTCTTCCGGAGCTTCGATATTGAAGAGTCGTTCACTTAGTTGGTCGATGATCGTATGGGGCAAGATTGCCGGCACGCCAATCGCGGTATTCAACGCCGCCTGAGCGGTGTAGAGTTCACTCGTAGCCTGAATCTTCTGCTGGCGGAATTCAGCCAACTGAACCTCGGATGCGAGCAAATCGGATCGCACCACAAATCCCGTTTCAAAGCGATCCTTGATCCGCTTCAGATCGGCCGTGGCCATCTCTATTGCCTCATCGGCTACAGCCACCTTCGACTGTGCCAGCAATACGCCGTAATAAGACTTGAGCACTTCAAACCGAATCCGTTGGGCCACCAGCTCTGTCTGTTGGTCAGCGTCTTGTTGTCCAAGCTTAGCCAGATCAATTCGAACCTTGCTCTGCCGCTGATCAAAAACTGGGACCCGAGCTGAGAACGCGGCGCGAAAGTTAGTTAGCGGATCAGGGTTGTTAAGTGAATTGACTAGAAAATTGTTAGGGCCGAATCGTCCTTGTTCCAGGAGCGAGCCAAACACAAAAACCGGATTGTTGCTCGTGGTCACGGATTCCGATGCCTGCAATAACGGCCAGCGGGTCGCCCGGGCAGCGCTCAGTTGAGCATCGGCCAACTCTCGACCCGCCGCTGTAGCCCGGGTCAAAGGGTTTCTTGCAAGCGCTATTTCCACAGCCTGAGAGAGTGTCAGCGGTTCGCCCGATCCTGTTGTGACTGCTGGCGCGATAAGGCTATCGTCTTGTGACTGAGCAAGGACCGAACGAATTGCTTCCAGGTTCAGCAACAACAGACAAAGAAACACCGCCAGCGGTTGTTTTAGCGAAGTACGCACGAGCATGTTAGATCCAGAGTTATGCAGTTTCAGTTTGCAATTCGCAACTTGTTTTGATTCGACGCGTCGCTCCTTGCTCCCAACCAACGAAGGAAACTCATCATGGGGCACCAGTTCGTAAACGCTGACTGGATCAAATTGATCGCTACAAAACCGGTAAACAGAAACCAGTAAGGACTGTAAAAGTATCCGAGTAAGAGCGTGGCCAGCACGAAACAACCGGCGATTAGTCGTAAATATCGTTCGACAGTCATAAGAACCCTCCTTTTTGCACCACAACAAATAGCAAGAGCCATTCCGAGTGAGATCACCGGATTAGCTGCTGGTTTTGTCCATCGCAGAGTTCAACAGTTGCAAAATTACGCAACTGTGGGGACAAGGCTGCGGACTTTTGCGCGTCGGTACTGGTTTCCGCCAAGGCCCATGCACGCGATCGTCCGCTTCAAGGCAAACAAAGGTTGCGATCACGGCTCTTTGCGAAGGACCGACGCTGTACACGTTAATGAAGGAGTATCGGGTAATAGGATGGCTCGCGGTTTGCGATAGACGGTGAAGCGTTGCATCGGAACTGGAGCAATTTTGACGTTCTTGAGATCTTTTTTCTTCCGCAATCATAGGTATGGCAACCA
>JAXIOV010000221.1:0-17466 GCA_045403245.1 Pyrinomonadaceae bacterium
CCGACTCAAACCGGCGGAATGAAACATGACATGGGTGGTCACGGAACGGAGCCGCCCAAGGCCGGCGATAACTCGTGTTCACCCACCTGGGCACAGCCCTCAACCACGGGATCGTTCATTTTTGTCGCGTGCAACAAGTCGAGCGAAATTGTCGAAGTTGATACTGGAACGTGGAAGGTGGCGCGACGTATTCCGGCGCGTTCGGGGGTATACAATCTTGCGGTTACCAGAGACGGCTCACGATTGATCTCAACCAACAAACGCGATCAGTCAGTCTCGATAATCGAGATCAAGAGTGGCCACGAGCTGGCGAGAATTCCCACTCGGCGAAAAGTGCTACATGGCGTAGTTGTTTCACCCGACGATCGCTATGCGTTTGTTTCAGTCGAGGGGATCGGATCGGAACCCGGCACCGTGGAAATAATTGAGCTCAACGCCATGAAAATTGTGGCCAGCGTCGACGTCCCTCCTGCTGCCGCTGGAATAGATTTCCTGCGAATCGAACCCGCGAAACCATCGGGGCCGTAGCCCGCATCCGTCTACAGTTGTGGTAATTACGTCTTTGATGCAAGGTGGGGCGTGCTGTAAAATCGGTGCGTGGCCGATCCTCTCACTCCCGATCTTCTCCCGTTTGCGTCGCCCGAAGAAAGAACACTCTTACGAAATCGCGTCCTCTCAGCCGACGACGAGCAGTCACTTATGGCTGAGATTAGAAGTCGCAAAGAGGCTTGGCGGGCAAGTCTCAAGCCAACAAAAGAACAGCTTCTACAGACCACTCACGAAACGAATCGCATGTTGGTTAGGATGCGAGAAGATACACCGCAATTCTGGGAAGGGCTTGATCGAGAATGGCGGGATTTGCAAAAGCCTGATAGCCCACAATGGCCGGGATACACGCCGACTGACTCAGCAGAGCCACCAATCGCAGAAGCAGAACCACTTAAGCCAGAGCCACGCGCAGAAACAGAACCCCCGCTCGATCAACCTACGAAGCCTAAAAGGGGCATGGAGCTATCGGAACTTAACAAACTTTTTGAGGGGGAAGAGGCCACTGAGCGCGGCAAGCCGCCCAGCCTTAAGGACACTCTTAAGAGTATCGCGGACACACTGCCTAAAACGGAGTCACCCCTTGAAGTGGCTCAAAGAATTGCTGAAAGTCTCAGCACGCCAGTGTCTAAACAAGACCCAATGGAAGACTTTCTCGCTAAACAGCGAGAGCGAGAAGAAGAGTGGAATCGAAGGCTTCAATCTGAGCGTGTTGAGCTTTTCAACCTTGGGGATTGGGCAGCCGAATCGGATCGGCCCGAGCCGGTTAGAGACCCAGATACCGAAGAAGGTATTGGGATGGCACAACCTACCCAAGCACCTGAAGTTTCAGAGACCATTGGTAGTTGGCGCAGGCGCTTTGAATCGACCAAGAGCTTCTTCAAACATCTCAACGGCATCCTGCGCGTGTTGGCTCTTGGCCTTGCAATCGGTTCCCTCACTTGGAGTTGGCAAGTGCTAGGGGCAGATGAGTACGGCGTAGCTCTGGGATTGGTCGTACTATTTGCCGTTTTTAGCTTGGTTTCGCTTTACGGATGGGCCGGAATTCACGAATACCCGAAAGCAACTAAGACAATCAAGACATTTCTAATTATAGGTGTTGGGGTCATAGCGGTTTACTCCGCAGCGGTAATCTGGCAGAAAAAAGGGCAGAAGCCTTTGACAACTTTATGGGGGAAAACAACGCCGCCAGTTCAAACGCCAAGTTTTGTATTTATCAAACCTGGCTTATGGCTCTCCAATAAAACTTGGACGTTTCAAATTGAGAAGAAGGGTAGCGACCCTGTTTATAACATTGAAATTATCTTCACGGACAAGGACCGACAACGCGCTGCTGTCGCAAGCGGTGAGATGTCGGAACCGATAGACACTGTTATTAGACATCCAGAAGTTGACAGTAATCTTGGCGCGGCGAAATATTGGCTATGGACGCCGCTGCAACCTGAACATGAGCACTTCACTGCGTTCATATCCTATCGCGGTGGTCACTTAGAACAGAACCTTCGTATCGAAAAAATTGGAAAGAATTGGGCTTACGCGACACGGGTCGCCGAGGTGGAAACTAAGCGGATTTTAATTGAGTGCCGCGATCCGGCGTTTCCGCCAGATCAAGAATGGGATGCCGGACTACCAAAATGCTTCCCAGACTTTCCGTTGAAAAACTAGGGAAATCGTAAGGCAACGACTCTTAGCAGAGAATCGTTGCCATCGAGGGTGAGTGGAAATGGATAGTATCTTAGAGACGGAAGTTAACGCGATGATCACTCGCCGAATTCTGGCCTACCATCAAAGTTTGGTTGACGGCGGCCAGATTCGGGAAGTTACGTTAGCGGGTATTAGCCCCCCAACTTCTGATTACAGCCAATCGGAGCGTAGGCATTCGGAAACTTTCTCAGAATGTCCTGCTCCTCCGCGCAACGAGCCTCCTTTGAGGCTTGTAGGTGTTGGTGAAGGTGTGTAGCGCCCTTTGATATTGCGCAAGCGCAATGCACTTGATCGTCGCTGCGTTCGTTAATGTCACCTTCGCCGACATAGATTGGAATCCAAAGGTTAAGGCTCCGGTCGAACCGGGAAAAGATGTAGTTCCCGAGTTGATTTGGGTCGCATTTGAACGGAAGCGAGCATATCCAATAGCCATACTTTTGGCCTGATGCGCCCGGCCAGAAAATATCGGGTTGTTGTTGCGGGATTGCCGCTGTTTGTGTTGACACGGTGATGTGTTCCTCCTAAGGAGGGCAGATCGTCGGGTTTACTTTGGGGCAAGAGGGGGTTGACAGGCGTGTTATGCTGCGGACGCGTTAACGCTCATTGGGCTTGCTAAGCTTTATCAAAAACGATCTGCCCGATCTAACGGATTCGGCTTAGCAAGCTCTCCCTCATTTATCCCGAACAAAATACACCTAGTTAAACCGTTTGTGCAACAGGTTTCAGACTTGAAACACCACCATATGTTGTGGGGCGGTCTAACGGTACTAAATCTAGGCGATTTTCTCTTTCTTGCCAATGAGTTGTTTGTATTCAATGTTTGAAGTGGTCAACAGATTCAGCAAGGTATCTCGGAACAGATAAGGATTGCCGCGATTGTTGAATCTGAATTCAAACTCATCGAGATACCGATCCAGATGCTTAACTGAGAGTTGATGGTAAGAGCCGATGATCGAACGCTTAAACAGACTCCAAACATTCTCCAGCGTGTTTGTATGAACGTCTCCGCGCACCCATTCTTTCTTGAAGTGATCGACCGTCTCATGGCGCGTGTTTTGGTCTGCTACTCCCATGTAGCTTCTGTTTTCATCTGTCATAATCGCTTGGCATTCATCGGCAATCTTGGCGCGAATAAACGCCTGCAATTCTTCTTTGCTAGGTCTATTGCCAACCTTAAGGCGCACATCGCCGCGACGTTGAATCGCACCCATAACCATAGTTTTTCCGGCGGTTCTGTATCCGCTACTGGCAATGCCTTTGCGAAGCTTTACATCGGCGTGCATGTTCTTGCCCTTGCCGCCAATAAAGGTCTCATCGCATTCAACGATGCCCGAAAGCAGTTCAGCATGGTCAACGTCTTTGACGGCCTCTCTAATTCGGTGGCACATGTACCAAGCGGTTTTGTAGGTCACTCGAAGCGTGCGTTTAAGTTGCAAGGCGCTAACGCCCTTTTTAGCTTCTGAGATAATGAAGATCGCCATGAACCATTTGACTAGCGACAAGTGACTATCATGAAAGATGGTTCCGGCTTTGACTGAGAAGATATGGTTACAGGCATCACAATGATATTGATTACGTTTCTTAATGCGCGAAATCTTCTTTGACTGGCATCTAACACATGCGACACCTTGCGGCCAGCGTAGTTTTTCGAGATACAGACGACAGCGGTTTTCATCGCCAAACTTCTCGAACAGGTCTACAAGGTTGTATGCGGAATTGAAGTTTACTGGTCGGGGCATTGGAGACTCCTTATGAGCAAGAAGAAAGAGAAAGAGCCGGAACCAAAAGAGCCAATTGATATGACAACCGACGAGGCTCTGGAATACGTCTTTGGCGAAGAACTAACCCAAGAGTTAAAGAAAGAAGTTCGCCACCTCGACGACCCTGATTGCGAGCAAAACGGAACAAACTAACCATGTCCGACACTCTATCAAATAATCCACCTTGCATCAAGGGGATAATTACCACAGTTGTAGACACCGGCCTATCCGATTAGTTTGGATTCACTCAATGAAAGACGCCTTGCATGCGTCGGCATTTACTCTCAATCCGGCACGGAGCGGGCAGGGGGCATCCCGGTATGCTCATTGCCTAGTGTGAAGGCTAATCCGGGGAGTTTTTGAAGTAAGGAAGCCTCCACCGATGAAGCCCAGAATATTAATCGTCGATGACGATGAAGCTGTAACTCAACAGCTCTCGTGGACGCTCAGCGAGGACTACGACGTGTTGACCGCAAACGACATGCAAACCGCGGTGCGACGCGCCACGCTGTTTGAGCCCATCGTGTCCATTGTGGACCTTCACCTTCCTCCGCATCCTCACTCACCCGAAGTCGGCCTTCGCCTGCTCGAATACATTAAAGCGCACGTTCCCGATTCGAAGGTTCTGGTTATCACCGGCGCGAAGGGCCCTGAGACTCGAGAGGCCTGCCAGGCCGTGGGAGCTGATGAATTACTCCACAAGCCATTCGATATCGAGCTACTACTCTCCACCATGCGTCGGATGGCGCCTTGCTCCCTCGACTTCGCATAAGATCATTCCAGCGGGTAAACCCAAGGTGAGCCGCGGTAAAGCAAACTGTTAGTTTGCGTCGGTTCTTCCAGTCACGAGGGTTGCGGTTCCGCTTTCGGATTCAGCTGGGGATTCACGCGACTGAATATTCGGTTACTTCGGCACCACTTCAAAACGACCCATCACAGCCGCGGGCGCAAAACTAACAGTTTGCAGTCCAAACCTGCGATAATGGCACCCTCGCATTATTCAACTTCAAATCTGCAGCAGCGCCGCACTTTCGTCAAAACCGGAAGTTGCGGAGCCGGAGCGTCGATGAGTGAATCAACCGAGAAGGTAAAGGGAGTCAGTGAGCTGCCCGTGTTTCCACTTCCATTGGTCCTTTTTCCGGGCGTGCCCCTGCCCTTGCATATCTTCGAGCCGCGCTACCGCCAGATGCTTGTGAACATTCGAGCTACCAATAATCTCTTCGGAGTTTCCTATTTCGACGCGTCGAGTTCTGATAGAGACGGTCCTCCGGTGGGAGATGTCGGCTGCGTGGCGGAAGTCAAGGAAACGCAGGCGCTGCCTGATGGCCGGTCAAACATTTTGACTCTCGGTCTTATCCGTTATCGCATCGAAGAATACATCCAACGCGACGAGCAGTATCTCGTGGCCCGGGTCAGCTTCTTTGAAGATGATGACGAAGACAAAGAGTTGTTGCGAGAAAGTTCGCAGGAAGTGGCCGAGACTTTCACCCGCATTGCCCGCGCCGTGCGCACAATCAATGACGAGCGAGCCAACCTGCCGGACATTTCCGATACCGAGCCTCAACGACTGTCGTTCCTGGTGGCGGCGGCGATGGAAGTGTCAACCGAGGCCAAACAGGAATTACTTGAGCTGCGTTCAACTTCAGAGCGCCTGCGCCGCTTGAAAGAGATGCTTTTCAGAGCGGTCGAGAACTACGAGGAACGGGCAAGGGTACATGAGCTGGCGAAAGGCAACGGCCACAGCGGCAGAAGGATCGAACTGGAGTAGGACAGACATTCCTGTCTGTCCGCGTTTAGTTAAGGGAATTGTAGGGGCGCCCCACCTCCGTGGGCACCCCTGTTGCGGGGGGAGATGGGGCGCCCTGACAAACTTCAGAAGTCTGATCATGTGTCCTCGACGCGTAGCGTCGAAGACTTCCAATAACGGTCCTACACGAGGCTTGCAAAATGACCAGCGAACCCCCGGCCAATTCTGAAATCAAGGTGCGCGTGCTCTTCTTCGGCGCCGCTCGGGATGCGGTTGGCAGGGCTGAGGTCGACTTCAACTTGAGGGACGGCGCCAATGCGACGCAGGCGCTTGCGGAACTGCTGGATGAGTTTCCCGAACTTCGCCGGTTTGGACGTTCTTTGCTGTTTGCAGTCAATCAGCAATACGCACCGGACGATCTCACGGTAAACCCGGGTGACGAGCTGGCAGTGTTTCCTCCTGTCAGCGGTGGAAGTGAACCCCAGCCGTCCGCACAAGGAGAAAACGACACGTCAACTACCGGGACCGCATCAGGCGGGCGGGGTCCCCAGCAGGTGCTCATCTCGCCCGCCTCAAGTCACCCCAGCGACTTCTTTGAAATCACCACCGATCCCATCGACGTCGGCGCCGTTGCCCGTCGGGTCGTTCTTCCCGAATGCGGCGCTACGGTCACGTTGGACGGCTACGCGCGCGAGTGGACCCACGGACGACGGACACTCTATCTCGTTTACGAAGCCTACGCTCCGATGGCTCTTCGCGAGTTGCAGCGACTCGAGGAAGAAGCGCACAAGAGTTTCGAGATTGCCCACATTGGCATAGTGCACCGCACCGGTCGGCTTGAGATTGGCGAGACGAGTGTGGTGATTGCTGTCAGCGCGCCACATCGTCGCGCTGCATTTGAAGCTTGCGAGTGGGCCATTCGCGAACTGAAACGAACGGTGCCTATCTGGAAAAAAGAAGTTTTCGAGGATGGTGAGATTTGGGTAGACGGCGAAGGGCGTGGCGAATCAGGAGACCCCTTGCCGTAAGACCCTCGATCTTTGCGTGCGATACAAGAGTCCTTGCTAGTTAATTACCCAAAGCGCAAATCAACAAGCTGGGATGGACAACTAGCTGGCCGGTGTCTCTTCAGTTTCCTCTTCCGCAGCCGCTTCTACCAACGACGCGCTGGTTACTTTGTCACCCTCGTCGGTCTTAATTAATCGGACTCCCTGCGCGCTACGGCCCGTCTTGCGAATGTGCGCGGCCTCGATCCGAATCAGCTTGGCCTGTTGCGTGATGATCATGATCTCCGAGTCGTCCTCGACCGGGAAAACCGCGACCACCTTGCCGGTCTTTTCGGTCGTCTTCATGTTGATGACGCCTTTGCCACCGCGATTCTGCAGACGATAGGTCGTAATCGGTGTCTGCTTGCCGTAACCCAGCTCCGAAACCGACAGCATTCGTTCGGTGTCATCCTTGGACACCGGACAAACTGACACTACATAGTCGTCAGGACGGAGTTCGATGCCGCGCATGCCGCGGGTGGCGCGACCCATCGGTCTCACTTTCTTTTCATCAAAACGAATCGCCAGGCCGTTGTGGGTGGCAATGAAGATTCGCTTGGTGCCGTCAGTCAACACGACATCCAGCAACTGATCGCCTTCGTCAACGTTGATGGCGATGATTCCGTTTGAACGAATGTTCTGGAAGTCTGCCAGCGAAGTTTTCTTGATAACACCCTTCCGCGTCACCATGACCACAAACCTGCCGGCCGCAAAATCACGCACCGGCACCACGCCCGCGAGTTTGCGGTCGGAAGGCAGATTGATCAGATTGACCACCGCCTTGCCGCGCGAGGCGGCGGCCGCATCCGGTACTTCATGGACCTTTAGTTTGTATACCATGCCGTCGTCGGTAAAAATCATGATGTAGGCATGGGTGGAAGCGACGAACAAGTGCTCGACAAAGTCGCCGTTCTTGGCGGCCGCGCCAAACCTTCCCTTCCCGCCGCGACCCTGGCGCTGATAGGTAGTGATTGGCGTGCGTTTGATATAGCCACTATTGGTGACGGTAATCGCCACATCTTCGTCCGCAATCAAGTCTTCAATTGAAAACTCGACGCCCTCTTCCACGATTTCCGTCCGCCGCGCGTCGCCGAAGTCTTTCTTCACCTGCTCGAGTTCCTCGGCAATCACCCGTCGCAGGGAGCGTTCATTGGCCAGGATCTCTTCCAGCTCCGCGATCAGTTTGATGATGCCTTCATACTCGTCGGTAATTTTCTGGCGTTCGAGCGCGGAAAGCCGGCGCAACTGAAGGTCGAGGATCGCCTGCGCCTGCAAGTCGGAGAAGGCGAGACGCTCCATCGTTTTATGGAGTTTGGACAAATAGGTCTTGAGCGGGACGTCGGAAGGGACGCCCTTCCAGGTTTTCACTTCGCTCGTAGTCTTCAGTTGGCCGGTCAGCCATTGCCGCGCTTCATCCACCGAACGCGAGTTGCGTATCAGCGTTACGATGTAGTCAAGCGTGTCGATCGCCTTAGTAAGACCTTCCAGAATGTGAGCGCGCGCCTTGGCTTTACGCAGATCATACTCGGTGCGCCGGCGGACAACTTCGCGCCGGAAGTCAATAAAGCACTCGAGCATCTGCTTGAGGTTTAAGACCCGGGGCTGGCCGTTGACAATGGCGAGATTAATCACACCAAACGACGACTGCATGGGGGTCAGCTTGTAGAGCTTATTCAGGACAACCTGGGGTACCGAATCGCGTTTGAGTTCAACCACAATACGCATGCCGGTACGATCTGACTCGTCACGAAGATCGGCTACACCGTCAAGCTTCTTCTCATTGATGAGTTCGGCGATGCGCTCGATCAGGCGGGCCTTGTTGACCTGGTAGGGTATTTCCGTGATCACAACCGCGTCGCGCTCCTGTGTGCCGCGCCCAATGCGATCAATTCCGGCACGCGCGCGCATCTGTATGATCCCTCGACCTGTCAGATACGATCTCTTGAGCTCTTCGCCGCCATAGATAAACCCACCCGTGGGGAAGTCGGGCCCGGTTACGATTTTTGTCAAAGCCTCGATTGGGGTGTCTGGTTTGCGCAACAGCGCCAGGGTGGCATCAATGATCTCGGTGAGGTTGTGGGGTGGAATCTTTGTGGCCATCCCTACCGCAATTCCATCCGAGCCATTTATCAGCAGGTTTGGAACGTGCGTCGGCAGAACCTTCGGCTCGTTCAAAGACTCATCGTAGTTTGGCTGAAAATCGACTGTTTCCTTCTCGAGATCCGCCAGCACGACATTGGTCACGCGGGCCATGCGTATTTCCGTGTAGCGCATTGCGGCCGCTGCGTCGCCATCAACCGAACCGAAGTTTCCCTGCCCATCGATCAGCGGGTAGCGCATCGAAAAATCCTGCGCCAGACGAACAATCGTGTCGTAGACGGCGGTGTCGCCGTGAGGATGATACTTACCGATTACATCGCCAACGATGCGCGCGCTCTTCTTGTATGGCTTGTTGTAGGTATTGCCGAGTTCATGCATCGCCCACAAGACACGCCGGTGCACCGGCTTGAGGCCGTCGCGCACGTCCGGCAAAGCCCGCCCGATGATTACGGACATTGCGTAGTCGAGGTACGACCGCCGCATTTCGTCTTCGATGTTTATATGATTGCGTTCAGAAGTTGTTTCCATCCGTTGACCTTTCCAGTACAATCCGGCCGCCGCAGGCTTTGGTTTTCGCTCCGCGACCCACCTCTCACAACCGTGCGGCGGTCATGGTTTAGCCACTCAGTTTGCTGCTTGAAGTGCCCTGTTTCCGCGCAGGATTTGTGCTCTGTTTGGTCGCGCGATAGGTAACTCATCAGGCCGAAGAAAAGTAAGTATTATTGTAGCCCGGCAAGTGGGTATTTGGCAATCGGAAAACGACTAAAAACCCTAATAAAATCAATGGCTTTGAGGGGCCTCAGCCCTGAGATTTACCGGCCCTCCAGCGACTCGAAACTGATCGGTCAATTGGTCAAAAACGCGGCGAGCTGAACCACCGAACTTCAAATGTCTGAACAGCACACCTGGAAGCGCATTCGCGAGCGGCTCGAGCTTAAGCTGCCGGTCCGGGTTCACTGCTACGAGACGCCCGAATTTCAGTGGAATGAAATCACCCGTCTGATCGACGTCACGCCGTTTGGAGCTCGATTCACCTTGAAGCGGCCGGTTGAGAAAGGCCGTCTTCTTCACATGACTATCCCTATGCCACGCCAGCTGCGCGTATTTGATCACGTCGAAGATCAATATAAGATTTGGGCCCTGGTTCGTTACGTAAGATCAAATCCAGTCGAGGAAGGAAAGCCGGCGCAGTTTGAGGTTGGAGTCGCTTTTATCGGCAAGCGGCCCCCGAGGAGTTACGAGGTCGACCCATCCCGTCGCTATGAGGTTGGCGGAATTACACCGGACAATATGAGCCTCGCCGACATCCGGCCGATTGAAGAATCAGCGACGTCAGACAAGAGATCCCAGACGCGTCACAACATACCCGTCGATATGGTGATTGAAGCATTCAACGACCAGGGCGAAGTTGAAGCGACAGAGGACACCGTTACTGAGAACATTAGTGTTCAGGGCGCGGCGATTTACACGAGTTTTCCCTTAACCATCGGACGCTTCATCCGCCTGTCGAGCAAGCAATACAACATCTCAGTGTATGCAGCCGTGCGTGGCTGCAGCATTGGACCAACCGGCGTCCCCAGGATTCATGTGGAGTTCGTTGACCGGGAGTGGCCGCTCTAAGCAGATTGGCTGCCCGGCCAGTCTGATGATCGAGCACTCTTCGGGTAAACTTGTCTTCGCAAACCAACGTGAGCTCTACCGAAACACAACAAGAAAAGCCCGTCGCCAAATTCAGGCAGCGCGAGTCGACGATGCCCGAATGGCTGATTTCCGTGCTGCGACCGATCATCGCTTCGTTTAGCCGTCTCTGCTGGGGGATCAAACTCGAAGGCGTTGAAAACATTCCTGACGACACGGGTTTAATCATTGCCGCGAATCATCAGAGTTATGGCGATCCCTTTTGGCTATCCATACCAATCAAGCGACCTATCCGTTTCCTGGCATGGAGTGAAGCTTTTTCATGGCCGGTAGTAGGCAAGGCAATCGGGCTCTTGGGCGCCTGGCCACTCCAGATTGAAGGAAGCGACCCGGCTACGATTCGTCGCACATTAACGTGGCTGCGGGACCGCGGCGTCGTGGTCATTTTCCCCGAGGGTGGCCGCGGGATGCCGGACGGTTCAATGGTGCGAATGAAGGGTGGCGCGGTGAGAATGGCTCTGGAGACAGGCGTACCGATTCTCCCGGTGACAATCCGCGGGGCTAATCGCGTTTGGCCCGCGACGCGTTTCCTGCCGCGGTTTGGCAAAGTTGAGATCACTTATCATCCGGTAATTCACGTCGAACAACTTCCGGGCGAAGAGATTCGAGCATGTGCTCGACGGGAAACTGCGCGCCTCGCGGAAATCATCCAGTCAGGTTTGTAGTCGTCTTACCGCCAAGACGCGAAGAGCGTCAAGACAAGACCCGCATCATCGCTTCGTGAACCAGACCATTACTGGCCAGCACTTTTGGTGAGTAGATATCCAGCGGGGCGCCGTTGAAGTCTGAGACGCGGCCGCCGGCTTCTTCAATCAAGAGCACCCCGGCAGCGACGTCCCAGGCTTTTAGTCCGTCTTCCCAAAAGCCATCAAAGCGTCCGCAAGCGATGTAAGCGAGATCGATTGCTGCCGAGCCATCGCGCCTGACTGCCTGTGCCGCCATCGTGAAGTTTGCGAAATCGCGTTCGAAGTGTGGTCGCTCGCGAACGTCATAAGGAAACCCCGTGCACAACATGGCAGCATTCAGATCATCAACTGAGGAAACTCGAATCCGTCGCTCATTCAAGGTAGCGCCCTGCCCGCGCTCAGCGGCAAACAGTTCGTCGCGCGTCGGGTCGTAAATCACACCAATCTCGATTGAGCCCGCATGTTCGAGCGCAATCGACACACAAAAGCACGGGTACCCGTGCGCATAGTTTGTGGTGCCATCAAGCGGATCAATGATCCACTTCCAGCCGGTTTTACCTGCCACGAACGCAATCCCCTCTGTTGTTCCGGATTCCTCGGCGAGAATCGCGTGTCGCGGATAATGCGATTTGATCCTTTCAATGATCAGTTCTTCCGCGGCGAGGTCGGCTTCGGTAACCAGATCGATAGCCCCTTTGTTGGATACCTGCAGGGCTCTTCCCAGACGGTCGGCAAGGACGCGTCCGGCGTCCCGCGCCGTTTGAATGGCAAAATTAAGCAAGTTCCTGGGTCTTCTTCCTGCCTTTGAATGAAAAGTCCGGTCTCAGAATATATCAGAAGCAGATGGCGTGTGCGGCTTGGGGCCTTGGACTTCATTCCGGCAGGCATGCTGATAGCAGAAGGATATTCACGCGAACCGCCAGCAGTCCAAAACTAATCCATTTGGGCTTTGCACAAAAAGTCGATTAGGACTGGAATAGATTGGTTAGACGGTTACTTTTCTTCGCCGCGTAGCGACGGTCGAAGTTAGCCCGGCCTTTCAAGGGCAGGGTAGCCAAAGACTCAACCTCGTCGCGTTAGCCGACGATTGAAGCAATGCTCAGGCGTCGCTGACGCGACGCGATCGCGAAATCGGTGTCTCTTACCCGGCCTTAAAAGGACCGGGCTAACTTCGACCGTCGCTACGCGGCGAAGAAAAACTCTGGCCATTGAGATATTCGAAGATTTTTTGTGGCAAGGCCATCCATTTGACTTAATACCTGCTCGCGCTATCCTGATTTCCAATGATCTTCCCAATGCGTGGTTGACTTCCGAGGAGAGCCGCAAACATGAAACGAACGATCTCTGTGGTCCTTGGCGCCACATTGCTGATCGCTACTGCGAGCCCGGCCTTTGCCTGGGGAAGCGATGGGCACCAGACCGTCGGAAAGATTGCCTCACTGCGCATCAAGCGCCGAACCGCACAGAAAATTGCTCAGATACTGCAGCCGGGCGAGTCGCTGGCCAGCATTTCCACCTGGGCCGACTCAGTAAAAGAACGCATGGGCCAAACCGATCCAGATCCTGACACCAATGCTTTCCTGCAGGATTTGGCGCACAACGAAAAGAACCGCGAGTGGCACTACGACGACCTTCCACTCAACTGCAAGAGCTATCAAACTTGTACCGGCTTCACGCCCGAAAATGACGTCGTTCACATGATGGACGTTTGTATTCGCACGCTACAGGGACGTCCCAGTCCAAACTATCCGCTGAGCCGGCGTAATGCCTTGAAGTTGTTGGTCCACTTCGTGGGCGACATGCACCAGCCATTGCATATTGGTTGTGGATTCATCGACGTCGCACCCGACGGCACCATCGTCATTGTCAGAGATCCAGTGGTAATCAGGCAGAGGAACCTGGCGCATGACCGCGGTGGTAACGATTTGGTCATTGATAACGACCGGAAAAACCTGCATTCGTTTTGGGACTTTACTTTGGTCGAAAACCTGTTGACCTTAACCGGCCAGGACATTACCTCGGACACACTTGGGGAGGTATTGAGAGAGACGGTGCGGCCCCAGCCCGCCTGGAACCCGCGCGGACCGCTGGATACGTGGGCGGTTCAGTGGGCCAACGATTCTCTACGCATCTCGCGGGAACATGTTTACGGCGGCGTGCGTATCGTCGGGAAGCGAACGATTCCGGTTCTGAGTAGAGGTCAGCCGGTTATCCGCGACGGCCAACAGCAGATGCAAACTGTTTACGACATTACGCGCCCAGCCAACTACGACAAGACCAGTCGCGAAGTGGCGCGCCGGCAAATCGCCAAAGCGGGTTATCGTCTCGCCAAAATGCTCGACGCGATCTACGCCCAGAATTAGGAGTAGGCAGTAGGCAGCCAACGAGTAGACAGGTTCACGCTTCTTTGTACGCGTTTGGAGCTAAAGCCTCCGTTTTGACCATGAGGTACTCATGAAAAAAATCAATCTTTCTGAAAAGCTTTCTCTGATTAACGACCACTGGAATCCCCGCATCGCCGGTGAGCTAAACGGTCAATGTGTAAAGCTCGTAAAGTTTCAGGGGCCCTTCACCTGGCATCATCACGAAACAGAGGACGAAATGTTTCTGGTGGTGAAAGGCAGGTTTCGCATGGAGTATCGCGATGCCGCCAACGCATCTGGCTCGGCCTCGCCAGACCGCGAACTGTGGCTGGAGGAAGGCGAGTTTGTGATTGTTCCCCGCGGCATCGAACACCGTCCGGTTGCTGAAGAGGAATGTGAAGTCATTCTGTTTGAACCAGCAACCACGCTGAATACCGGCAATGTGCAGGATGGGTTTACCCGGCCGCAGCTCGACCGGATCTGAACAAAGTAATGACGTCCACCGCCGCTTTGTGTGAAGATAAGCAAAACTCTAACGGAGGCCACCCATCGTGCGAAAACTTTTAACTCCCCTGTTTGCTTTAGTGATTGCGGTGTTGACCATTGGCACAACTGTCCGCGCTCAAAACCCACCGAGTCCGGCGACGGCAAGTAGTTCAGCGCTGGTTGCCACAAGGACGGCAAACAACAATCACAATCCGGTACGCAATCCAGCCGCTCAGGAACTCATGACGGCGCTCTCATCTTTGCCCGAAGCTGACACGCTGATTTACGTCAACCCGCAGCGCATCCTCAATGAAGTTGCGCCCAAACTGATGTCACCTACGGATCTGGAAGGCATGCGGAAAGGGTTTGAGGAAGTCAAGAAGCATGCCGGCATTGATCCCCAGCGGGTTGAATACTTTGTACTGGCGGTGCGTTTCAGGAAACCAACCGCCGACTTGCAATTTCAGGCGCCTGAATTCCTTCTTGTTTCAGGCGGCGACTTTAGCGCTGAATCGCTTATGACCCTGGCACGAATGGCATCTCAGGGAAAGCTACGCGAGGAAAAGTATGGCGACAAAACTCTTGGTGTGATGACGATTGATCCGATGGTGAAACAGGCGGAGAAATTCCCGTTGCTCAGATCCTTTACCGAAGTGGCGGTCGCCTCCGTCAATGGAAACACAATTGCCGCCGGTAGTCCTGCATACTTGAAGGCCGCGCTCGACGCCAGCGCCGGCAAAGATCGCATCAACATAGATACTTTGAATTCGCTCGTGCGTGATCCTAATGCGCTCATTAGCGCTGCGGGCACACCGTGGCACTCGTTTGCCAAGAGTTTTGGAATACTTGGCACCGAAGGAAACCCGCGCGCCGCGCGGTGTGAGTCGAAGATTGGCGATTTCTACGCAGCCCTGACCATGGACGCGACCAACTTCATGCTGCGCGGCGCCATGAACGAAGATAATCCAGACACCGCAAAGATCGTCAGCAGTCTGCTGTTCACCTTCCTCAAGGGCGCTAGCGGTTCGATCAAGGACCCAACAGTTCAATCGGTGCTGAACAGAATCGCCATTAGTGCCGAAGGCGATGAAGTGATATTCCACGCCAGCATCCCGCAGCAGACGGTTCTCGAAATGATGAAGCCTAAGCCGAAGCAGATTGACGTGGACATTACCCCCGGAGCCGCAAAAAAACCGGTAAAACCCAGGCGCAAAACACGACGGCGCGGGTAGCCTAATCAGCAATGGATCCAATGTCTTCAGCAGTGGCGGTGCTCACTGCGATGATCACGCCGGCAGTTTTGATCTCTGCCTGCGGCAGCATGATTCTCTCAACCTCACACCGGCTCGGTCGCGTAGTTGATCGCGTCCGGGTACTGTCAGACAAGTTGGAAGAGCTCGCGAAGAGAGCGGAGGATGTGAAAGACCGGCAGGCAGTGATCTTTGCACAACTGGACAAGCTGACCAGTCGCGCGCGAATTCTGCAACGCTCGATGGTTACGTTTTACCTGGCGCTCGGCCTTTTTGTGGCCACCAGCGTGGCCATTGGCATCGTCGCGATCACGGGAAATGCGCGTTACAACATCGTGCCCGTAGTGATTGGCCTGATCGGCGCGTGTTTCCTCTTTTACGGCAGCATGTTACTGATCTTCGAGGCGCGCTTAGCGCTCAGCACTATTCATGCGGAGATGGATTTCATCTGGCGGCAAACCACCATGGTCGCTCCCGCCGAGGTGGTAGAACAACACAAACCTCATTTTGTGCATTTTCGCAGAACTCAATAGGATGGGTCGTGGATTCGGTTACTGCCGAGGCACTGCATCAGAACCGGGAGCCGTAGCGACCGGGTCGTTGTCGCATCACTCAACCGAACTTACGACTCAGAACCGGGAGCCGTAGCAACCGGCAACCGGCCAAGCGCTCTTATGTTTTGGAAATTCCTTATCCTGCTTTGTTATTTTTCAGATTCGCGTGCATCCGCGTTAATCCGCGGCTGAATTCAGTTGTCTTTATGAATAGACCGTCGTACCGAAAATTGTTGCAGACCGGACAGCTACAGCAGCGGGTGAACGCGCTGGAGGGCCTGCTGGAACGTTGCACGGTTTGTCCCCGCGACTGTTTCAATAACCGCCTGAACAACGAGATCGCTGCATGCTATTCAGGCCGCCTGCCGATTGTTTCGTCATATACGGCACATTTTGGCGAGGAGCCTGCTCTCGTCGGCACCATGGGCGCCGGCAACATTTTTTTTGGGAATTGCAATCTGCGTTGCGCCTACTGCCAAAACTACCAAATCTCGCAGACCCACAAAGAACAACTTAAGAACGAAATAACCCATGAACGACTTGCGGAGATCATGCTCGAACTGAAGTCGAAGGGTTGCCACAACATCAACTTTGTGTCGCCAACTCACTTTGCGCCCCAGATGGCCCGCAGCATTCTGCTCGCTGCTGAGCAAGGCCTGGATCTCCCGATTGTCTACAACACCAACTCATACGATTCGGTTGAGGTCTTGCGACTGCTTGATGGAGTCGTCGACATTTATTTGCCTGATCTGAAATACGCGGAGGATGAGGCCGGCTATCTTTATTCCAAAGTCAGCGGCTACAAGGAACACGCGCGCCGGGCCATTGCGGAAATGTATCGACAGGTCGGCGATGAACTCGTGGTGGGCGATGATGGGCTCGTCAAACGCGGATTGATTATTCGGCTGCTGGTTTTGCCAAACGACCTCGGCGGGATCCGGGAATCGCTGGAGTGGATCAAAGATGAGTTGAGCCCGCGCGTGGCTATTTCGCTGATGGCCCAGTATTACCCGACCCATCAGGCTGCTTCCAACAATCGCTACGTTTTACTTTCGCGACGCATCTCAGAAGGCGAGTGGATGCGCGCGGTCAACGCCCTCGAGTCGCTGGGGATGGAAGAAGGCTGGTTACAGGAGTTTGACGGTGCTTCTTTCTACTACCGGCCGGACTTCAACGAGCCCCGCACGCCGTTTAAAGACATCAGGGATTTCACGTAACTCGATCACTCAACTTCTGCATCAGAACCGGGAGCCGTAGCGACCGGATCCGTTGTCGCATCAACCAAACCTACGACCGCATCAGAACCGGGAGCCGTAGCGACCGGGTCGTTCTCGCCTCGACCGCATCAGAACCGGAAGCCGTGGCGACCGGGTCGCTGTCGCCTCAACCAACCTTACGAACGCATCAGAACCGGGAGCCGTAGCGACCGGGTCATTGTCGCGACGATCCCAAGTCTTTGGTCCATCGTAAAAGCTTGAGTTTGTCAGAGCTTGGTTTCTAGAACAGTTTGTGTGTCGCGACAACGG